>JBGSIA010000074.1:0-177952 GCA_041751935.1 Pirellulaceae bacterium
GAACCGTAGCGGAATTTGGCGACGGGTCTGGAATCGTTTACTACCGTCAAAGACGTGCTTGCCGCCAATAACTCAAACAATTGATGGAAAACCCACGCAAATTAAATGAAATGCGATGTTACCAAGCCGACTGCACCCTCGTCATCCGAGGGCATTGCCGCGTCTTCAATGTTTTCGACAATTTCATCTACCGATGGCCCTTCCTTGTCGCTGCCTAAAGATTCGCGGGCCTCCCTTTTCCGTGTTTCCAGTCTTGCTCCGATGGCAGGAGCTTCTTCTACCCAGCCCAGAATCGGACCGGCCAATAGGTAAGTGACCAGGACCATGCTGATGACCAGGGTGAGAACAATAACCGAAGCGGCCAAGCCGGATGGAACTCCCGTACGTTCAAGTAGTCGCCGGACGGGACTGAACACCAGTGCCAGCAAGAATGCCAGGATAACCGGCGTCAGAAATACCTGAGCGTGGCCAAGTCCGCCGATCAGCAGAAGTAGAAAAATGCCGTCGATACCATTTGCTCGAATCGCTCTAAGCGGGCGCGTCGTTGGTTGGGGCAACCCCAGTCTTGATTTCGGTCGACTTCTCGCCGCTATTATCGGTGAGGATTGGCATCGAGTAAATTCTTGTTCGACTGGTTAGTTACCGTTAGATGTGAAAGGCGCAGAGACCCACATTATCCCCCCCCAAGCATTTGTCATACCGACATCGAAATTCGAGGAAATTTACGGTATGGAGTTTGCTTAAAACGCTTGTCGACAGCGGCTTGGAGCACTGTACGGGTCAGGAGTCCATCATCCTGATCGCTCGCCCTACCAACATCACCACATTGTCGCATCGCAGGCTCACCATTGAATAAATCGAAGCAACGCGGGCAATCGGAAACAAAGCAACAGCGACCACCGCAGTCGCAGAGCAAGCAACCGGGTTTGCAGACCAAGATGGTGCCGCAGCCCCGAACCATTCGCGACGATTACAAGGGAAGCGAAAAACTCGCTGGCAAAGTTGCTTTGATCACCGGCGGCGACAGTGGGATTGGACGTTCCGTCGCAGTCATGTTTGCTCGTGAAGGGGCCGATGTGGCGGTCCTCTACCTAAGCGAGAAAGCGGACGCTGAGGAAACCAAGTCGCTGGTCGAAGCTGCAGGCCGGACGTGCCTGCTCATAAAGGGCGATGTTTCAAAATCGGCTTTTTGTAAATCCGCCGTCACTAAAACGGTCGACAAGTTCGGGCAATTGGATGTGTTGGTCAACAACGCTGCCGAACAGCATCCTACGAAGAACATTGAAGATATATCCGACAAACAACTCATTGCGACGTTTAGCACGAATGTCTTTTCAATGTTCTATCTAACACGCGCCGCAGTTTCACATCTAAAAAAACAAGACGGCAGTTCGATCATCAATACGACCTCCGTGACCGCGTACCGTGGCAGTCCTGGATTATTGGACTATTGCGCGACCAAGGGCGCGATCGTTTCATTCACCCGCGCGCTTTCTCAAAATCTGGTCAATGATGGAATACGAGTCAATGCGGTCGCTCCTGGGCCCATTTGGACGCCGCTGATCCCGGCGACGTTCGATAAGGAAAAAGTGAGCCGGTTCGGTAGCGATTCGCCAATGGGTCGCGCTGGGCAGCCTGACGAATGTGCTAGCTGTTTCGTCTTCCTCGCGTCAGAAGACGCATCGTACATGACGGGCCAAGTGCTGCATCCCAATGGCGGCGAAGTTATCAATGGATAGCAACACCGATGACCCTAATTGGTTAACGCATCAATGGGTGATGGCCGGAATCGTCTCATCGGCAGCGAGGTTCGTTCCTATTCCGTTCGTCGATGACATCATCCGCAACCAATGTCGACGGTTCGTGGTTACTCGCACGTTGGCGGCACATGGCAAGAGCGAGCTGCTGGACGATTTTAAACCTTTCTACGATTCTGGTGATGGCTGCTTGACCGGTTGTGTCACAATGATCGTCAAGGCACCGCTGAGGTTGCTGTTATTTCCCGTTCGCAAAATGATCGCCATCTTGACTTCGGTTCGAGGTGTACCACTTGAGATTACCCGGATGGTATTGCTCGGACGGACTCTCGATCGACAACTTCGTCGCGATTCGCTCACTCTGAATTCGCAGCAGTCGACACGGATGCGATCTGCTTTCGACGAATCGTTCGCTCGTATGGATTTCCATGTCGTTCGAGCCACAGTGTCCGACGCACTGTCGAGCGTCAATGGATGGAAATCGGCTGCGATGGCGAGCGCTCAGCGTCTGATCAAAGAAAACGGAAACGCCGAAGAGACGATTGAGTCTGAACCGAAAGTCGACGATGGTGCCACTCATGTCCAAAGTGTGCTCGGCCGTCCTGAAACTCTGGAGTTGTTCGCCGAGTTTGACCGAAGATTTGACGCAGCGATGAACCGATTCTCGTGATGAAATTTCCCAATGAATCGGTAACGCCCGTTTGCATTTGCGGACGTTGGGTTCTGGTGCTTAGTTGATGGTTGCCTGACCATCGTGGTTTGCACGGTAGCATCATTGCGTTGGAGAAACGGCTACTTGTCCATGATGGAGACAACATTGCCGATCCAGGCGGCCAGTTGCATTTCCGTTTCAATGAAGAATCTCCCATTCTTGGCGTCGTGGATTTTGCCAAAGATCCTGTTCGGGACGGATCTTTGGCAGGATCTACTACGAGAACATCCGACCCGGATGACTTGTTTGACAGAGCGTTCAGTGCCGAATCAGATAATCGGTATGAAGAGGCGATTGATGGATACTTGCATTGGATAAAACAATTTGGAGACGACGATGCGGCGTTGTTCAATCTGCCAACATGTACTTTCATAAAGGTCGTTACGAGACGGCTGTGAGCTATTATCGGCGCTGCGTCAAAGAGAATCCGACCTATGCACCAGCGTGGAACAGTCTAGGGCTTTGCCTGCATCAAACCGACGAACGTTCGTTGGCAATCGAATCGCTCCGACGTGCGGTCGATCTTGATCCCGACAATCTGGATACACTTTTCAATCTTGCCGAGATGCTGGATGAAGCGGGAAGTGAACCGGAGGCTCGATTGTTGTGGATGCGGATCGCCAGGTATCCGGCGCTCGGCGACAATGAAACTGTTGCGTACGCGACAGATCGATATTCGGAGCTAGTGTATTGAGATGGGGATGTGAAGATGAGCGTTGAACCGGTTACCGCGTGGTCGCTTCTGGCGGCGTGCATCTTTCTGCTAGCCGCGCTGGGTCGGGGACCGTTGCGACGATGGCCGGTGTCCATGCCCGCGATCTACTTACTGGTTGGTGCCGCAGTCGGACCGTGGGGAACAGGATTGCTTGACTTCGAGTTGATCAAGCATGTCAAAGTGGTGGAGTCGGTGACCGAAATCGCCGTGCTGATCAGTTTGCTCAGTGCTGGTCTGCAACTCAAGCCGCAGTGGCATCACTACGTCAGGGCACCCATTCCGCTGGCGTCGGTAACAATGGTCATCACGATCGCAGGAGTCGCTATGCTGGGTACGTTCCTGCTGGACCTGCCTTTGGGAGCTGCGATTTTGCTGGGAGCCGTTCTCGCGCCAACCGATCCGGTGCTGGCGAGCGAGGTTCAGGTCAATCATCACGATGACACCGATCGTCTGCGATACGCCCTGACAGGCGAGGCTGGTCTGAATGACGGGGCGGCTTTTCCGTTCATCATGCTCGGACTAGGACTACTCGGGCAACATGAGCTTGGCGAATTTGGATGGCGATGGGTGACAGTTGATCTGCTGTGGGCGACAACTGCGGGACTTGGCGTCGGCTGGGCGAGCGGCTATCTAGTCAGCCGCGCCGAGGTATGGATCAATCGGCAATCGAACTCTCCCACAGCCTGCGAAGAAGCGCTGACTCTTGGGCTGATTGGTCTGAGCTACGGAGCCGCTCTGTTCATCCATGCCTATGGCTTTCTTGCTGTATTCGCGGCGGGCGCCGCGATGCGTCTGTATGCGGAGCAGCAATCCGAGGACGAGAAACCCGATAAGCTGATGCATACAGTCACAGAAGTAAATAATCAATTCGGCCATATCATGGAAGTCGCTGTCGTCGTCCTAGTCGGCAGCCTCGTGACATCCTATTGGACCATTGCGAGCGATTGGTGGATAGCAATGCTCGTGTTCTTTCTGTTCCGTCCGATCGGGGTTCTAGTGGCTTTGGGCCGAAAGGACATTCACTTTTTCCAACAAAGTATGATCGCTGTTTTCGGCATTCGCGGAATTGGGTCGCTCTACTATCTGAGCTACGCAATTAGTCATGGACTGGATGAACCGACCGCGAATCGGCTAGCGGGAATCGTTCTGACCACCATCGCACTGTCCATCATGATTCACAGCAACGCCGCTTCTTTGATGATGCGAATGTACGCTAATGAATCGGCAGATGATGAAACGACATAAGTCGGCGAAGGATCATTCGCCGATTCGCTGGTCAGCAGATTCCAATCCCGTCCACGGATCGTTCCGCTAAGTTCTCAACTGAGTGGGCAGCGAACGCAAAAAGAAGTCATAGGGATTGATCAATGGTGGTTCGTCCCATGTGATCGGTGTTGATACTGGAGCACCAGGCCGGGCTCGCAAAGAATACGCCGCTATGGCGGTCGAGCCGCGACGGTTACGGTGGAAGTCGACAAAGATCTTGCCCTGCCGACGAGACTTGGACGTGTTTACAAGGAACAGCTTGGGATGTGACTTTGCGAGCGCTGTCGCAAACGATTTCGAGAAATTGAAAACGTGGTCTCACGCTCACACTGCTCCATTCCTCGAGGTTCAGGACTCTTGTCGAAATCGCGTTTGCGTTCATACTCGTCGAGCGTCAATGGATCGTATCCTTCATTTTGCTCGACGGACGAGTGTCCGCCTTCAACACCCGCTGCATCAATTGCAAGGCAATATCAGTTTGCTGTTGCGTGTTCGCAGCGACGCAATCGGATGGGATGGCGATGTCGAAGTCTCGCATGTAAGCATCGTTGGCGCTGAACAAAACACAGATGTCGGTTGCGATCCCGGTAATGACTAATCGCTTGACTCGCAAATGATCCAGCAATACGTCGAGGGTTGTTGCATAGAATGCCGAATGTTTTGGCTTGAGTACGAAGTAGTCTTCGTCATGAGGCTGCAATAACTCAACGATGGGTTTGCCTCGCCCGTCGTCTTCCAGACAAAGGTCGACTTGGACGCGAAAGTCGGATTTCCACTTTCCAAAGTTGTCGTTGGCATAGATGACTGGCAAGCTTGCAATTCGAAAACGATTTTGCAGCGCGGCGAGTCGCTCTGCCATCGGCAGTGCAAACTGAAAGAGATTTTCGCCGTCATCGAATTCCAAGTCGTTGATCACGTCGATGACCAACAGTACCAGGTCGCTTTGATCTGGAACGCTACCGTGGAGCGACCGCTCTCCATTGTGTTCTGTCATAACGCTAAGGCTTCGTAAAAGAGTCGACCAAGAACTTGATCTCGGAAGCCACAGTTGATTTATCGAAAACAAACGTGACTCGCCGCGACGACTTGGCAGGGACATAGTCGACGACGACCTCCGTTGACTGCTCCTGACCACCAATTGCTTGCACACGCAGGTCTGCAACAGGTTGCCCACCGTTATTGCGAATGGACACCGTTGCGGCCGACTGCTGGCGCAGTCGTTCGACCTTCTCGATAGTGAACTCAAACGATGGTGGTTCGCGTTCGACGACCGCTCGATACACTAAAAAACCAAAAGAAGCGATGACCAGCAGACCACCGATTGCCGCCACGATCCATTCCATAATCGGAATGTTGTCGCGAGCGGACTGAGAATCGTACTTTATGTCGGATGTCATCACAGAATTAACCTCGCCGATGAGGCTCCGATCGACGCAGGCATCGCCAGCACGGTCGTCGCCAAAAGTGTTTCCTCGAACGCGGTGTCTTCACTTCGACCGAATACCCACAGACAAAATACGCTGACCAGCAACGCGATAGCGTATCCTGGAACAGTGAATCGCAGAAACACACTTTATTGTGACGACTCATCCGGTACCGACTTGTGACCGCGAAATTTCACCACGAAAACGAAGGCGTGCATGACGACAAGTGAGAATACTCCCATTGCGATCGCGTGCCACGCCGTCATCTTCAAGGCGACAAGCAGCATCTCTTCGGTTGGGGCCACGTTGAACGCAAGGAAAATTGCTCCGGCAAGGCCGATTACCCGGTTGCGGATTCCTTCGTTCAGATTCCCATCGACACGATCGCATCGAGTATCGGATACAACCATGCCTATGCGGAAGTGAAGGTCAGCCAGGAAGCCAGAGAGCTCTTGAGATGTGTTGACTTAAGTACTCTTTCCCGTTGACCCTTCGGCTACTCGCTCGATTATCATCACCGCAATGCCGGCGGAGATTGCCAGCGCCGCAAGAACAATAATGTTCGTTCCTGTCCATGTCGCAGGAGTGAAGTATTGCATCTGGCGAAACTTAAACTCCAGATTTGCGGTATCTGGTGTAGCGGCTTGAAGCGGCCACAGACGGCCGACCGAACCGATCATCAATCCCACCAGCGCCGCCATCGTCGTGCCGCTGTAATGCTCCAGCAGCCACCGCAATACTCGCGAGAACGCCAGCAATCCGAACGCACACCCACTTGCGAAGATGATGATTTGGGTCGCTGACTCCAACGTCACATTTCCCTTGGCAGCCTCCTTGATCAATCCCGTCACCGGATGATAAACACCAAGCAATAGCAAGACAAACGCGCCGCTGATGCCTGGCAATATCATCGCACAGATCGCTACAGAAGCACTGATGAACAAGAACGGCAAACTTGTGCTTCCAGCCGACATCGGCAGCAGGCAAATCACGACGGCGATCACGGCGCCCGCAGATGCCGCAAGAATTCGCAAGCCGTTCCAATAATCGACGTACCGACGCACAATCCAAACACTGGCAAGTACAAGGCCCAAGAAAACAGCCAACGTCTCGCTCATGCGGTGCTCCAACAGCCAGTGCATCAGCCCCGCCAGAGAAATGATACCTACTGCGATTCCGGCCCCCAGAGCAATTAGAAATCGCAAGTCAATGTGGTTTGCGGCTTCGCGATATCGATGCTGTTTTGCCAGTGACAGCAGTTCCAGATCGACGTGGCTGATCGCCGTTACGAGCCGCTGGTAGTGGCCAAGAATTAGAGCCACCGTTCCACCGCTGACTCCGGGAACAATGTCGGCAGCACCCATCAAAAATCCGCGGACGAAATTCAATGCGTCGCCAAATAAGGTAGCCGCAGGAACGGTTGACGGTGCCGCAAACGATTCATCCGTCAGATCCGATAACGGGGACGAAGCCAACGAGTGTTCATTTTCCGTGGTGTGCAACTTGAAACTTCCTTTAGGGCTCAACCGAACAATACTGGAGCCCGTTATAACGTGTGACTTCGATCCGAACGACTGACCCCAAGTTTGATTGTGTTAGTAACTATTGTCCTGGCAATTGTCCAAGGGATTGCTGAATTTTTGCCAATTAGCTCATCCGGACATCTAGTCATTCTGGGTGCGATCTTGGGCGAACTGAGTGAGTCGCCGACACTGGAAGTGATTCTACATGCTGGCACGTTGGGTTCCATCTTAGTGGTGTACTGGCGCCGCATTCTTGCATTGTTGCGCAGCGACGCACGCGTCATCCCGCTGCTCGTGATCGGAACTCTTCCCGCAGTTGTCATCGGTTTGACCATCAAAATCAAGTTCGAATGGCTGATGCGAAGCCCGTTGCTGGCTGGGGCCATGCTGCTTGTGACTGCCACACTACTGGTCATTCTGGGACGGCTAAAACCGCGTGATGGGGCATATCGCGAACTGACTTGGTGGCAAGCGTTTGGCATTGGCTGCTTTCAAGCGGTCGCAATTCTTCCTGGGATTAGTCGCAGTGGTTCGACAATTGTCGGCGGCAGACTGCTGGGACTGCGAAATGAAGATAGTGTGACATTTTCATTTTTATTGGCGATTCCCGCGATTTTAGGTGCCACCGTCCTCACAATGAAGGACATCATCGAGGACCCTGTCACCGCAATGGGAACCAACACACCACTGGCGCTAGCGGCAGGCGCATTGACCGCTTTTTTAGTGGGAATCGCAGCCCTAAAGTGGCTAATTGTCTGGAGCCGCCAAGACCGTCTGCACTGGTTCGCATGGTGGTGCTATCCTGCTGGAATCGTTGTGATTGTGCTCTGTTTGATGAAAGTGATCAAAATGTGAGCCAACCACCCGAAATCACTGTGGACGAGTGTTTAGTTTTCTGTACAATTAAGCGTCGTCAAAGTGATTTACTGCCTTACTCAGAATACGGACACTTCCCATGGCAATTGCGCAGCAAACGACCGAGCGTCAGCAAGAAGTTTACGACCTGATTCGGTCCCTGATAAATAATCGTGGTTACGGTCCAACAGTTCGCGAAATCGGCGAGCAGTTTGGAATCAAAAGTCCCAACGGCGTGATGTGTCACTTGCGTGCATTGGAGCGCAAGGGATTGATTCGCCGTAGCCCCAATAAGTCTCGTGCGATCGAGCTGACACATGCGGCCGATCGTAACGGGCACAGTTTACCGATGGCAGGTACAGTCGCCGCCGGCCCTACCACTCTCGCTTTCGAACAAAACGATCGCGTGGATTTCAGCGAAATGTTCTTTGGGGAAGATCGATTTATTTTGCGAGTCAGCGGCGACTCGATGGTCGACGCCCATATCGCTGATGGTGATTACGTGATCGTCCAGCGTCAAAAGAGTGCAGAGACCGGTCAAATGGTTGTTGCCCAAACGCCAGAAGGCGAGGCGACACTGAAGTACTGGTTCCCTGAACAAGGACGCGTCCGGTTACAACCTGCGAATGCTCAAATGGAGCCCATCTATTTGCCGAGTGCCGACATCATTGGTGTCGCCGTGGGCGTAGTGCGGAATTCGATTTAGTGACTGACATGCTGAATCAATGACGATGCTGGTCCGAATCAACCAGCACGTCCCAGCATTGGACTTCACCGATTCCCTTGAGGGTCACATTGCGCGGGCGCGAGTTGGAGAACTGGAAGAATTGCTTGACTGCGTCGTGTGTTGCTTGCGCGATGCACGGCATCCCAGGTACCGCTTCGTTCTGAAGCCGTGCCGCTAGATTAACCGTGGTACCGACAGCGCGGAAATCAATTTTGTCAAAGGTGCCAACATTTCCCAAGACAACCTCTCCGGTACTGATCCCAATTCGGCAAGTGAATTCACTCAACCCCAAAATGCGTCGTGGTCGGTTGAATTCGTTAAGTGCCTTGTGCAATTCGATCGCCACTTGCACGCATCTTTGTGCATGCGATTGACCTCTTGTAAGAGCGAGAAAGCCATCGCCCATGTACTCGATGACCTGGACTTCATGACGGGCGGTTGGTTCCAAGAATGCCGCCATCATTTGGTTCAGACAAAGCATCACAACCTCCGGCGCTGTGACCCGGGACCATGCCGTGAATCCCTGCAGGTCAAAAAACATGACGGACACGTGATCCAGTTCGGCGTTCATCAATGAGGTCGAGTCCTGATCGATTCTCTGGCCTCGAACACGACGATAGATATGTCGCCGAGCGGCGTCCGGATCGATCGCCATCAGCTCCGCGTCAACTTCTTGAACCAAGTGCGGTCGTCGCGAATTTTCGGCTAGCTTGAGCGCCTCGATAATTGAATCTCGAACCAATGGCCGCGGGGTGCCGCTGCTGGCAAGTGTCCGCGCAATTTCGGTTTGTGTGCAAACTTGTTGAGTCAACTCGCCGGCGGATTCGAACCAACGCATCGATTGCCGCAGTGCTGTTTCGGATTGCTGCCAATGCTCGCGTTTTCGAAACAGGATTCCCGTCGCTCGTTGAACGTGCGCCAACCCTTCGTCGAACGCAGTTTGCTGGAATATCTCCGATGAATGTTGTAGTTGCACTTCAGCAGAATCAAGTTGGTTTTCGGCAAGATGACACAACGCACGATCCTTTCGCGCGAAAGCCTCCAGGACACGCCACTTTCCTTGACAGGACATGTGGATACTGTGATCCAGGTAGGCTGATGCGGATTCGAAGTCGCGTTTGGCAAAGGAGACGTTGCCGAGAAAGTTGTACATCTGCGCTTCGCCGCGAGCATCACCAACTCGGCGTGCGATTTCCAAATCAGCTCGAAAGTGATGTTCGGATAAGTCGTACTGTCCCCAGTCAAGATACAATCGTCCCAGTTGTCCATGGGTGACGGCCAGCCCCGTGTCATCACCCGATGCAGTTTTATGCTCGATCGCTTGACGCAGAAACTCGAGTGCGGATTGAAAATCGTCGTGCGCCGCGTACCACATTCCCAACGCGTCGAGCGCATGTCCGCGGCGGAAGTGATCTGGTCCGAACAGTGTTAAAGACGCTTCGAGCGGTTCCAATGCAAGGGCTGCATTACCGCCGTGAAACATCAACGTGCCTCGCAACAACAGCAGCGTTGCACGCAATACATCGTCACAGTCTGCGCAGAACTCCGCCTGCCTCAGATGTTCCTCAGCGGCACGCAAATCACGGGACCGGGTGCAAACAAATGCCAGTCCAACATGCGCCCACCCAGCCAGCGATGGAATGTGCGTCAACTCGGAGTAATGTTGCATCGCTTGCGTGTACTCACCACGGGCAGCCTTTAACGATCCCTCAAAATACTCACACACAAGTTGATCCAGACGGTCGTCTCGGTCATGTGCGTCAGGTTTTATGTGTTGAGGCGCCGAATCCCAACCCCATTGACGCAGTAGTTGCAAGACGCGTTGGATGACGTCAGGGTGATGGTTGGTTTCCAATGCTGTGATCTTTGTTTCAAAGGCCGCTGGGAAAAATCTGTTGTTGTAAACACTCGCGTCGAATGCGAGCCTGCCAACGTTGATTTATCGAATCCATTTCACTTTGCAGGTCGAGCCATTTTTGCTGCAACGCATCAACAGTTTCGGTGTTATCGAGCATGCGATGAGCTATCAAGACAAAGGCCTGTTGATAGGGTGCCATTCTTAATTGGGTGTCGGTTTTGGAAAGCACGCCAAGGGCTTTTGCATACTGGCCGTTGCGTACCAAGCTGGCCCCGTGCATCAATTGATAGTCATCGGATTCTGGGTCAAACTCAATCAATCGCATCGCTAGCTCCAGAGCAAGCTTGGTGTTCTCGGAGGAATGCTCGACCAGGAAACACAATTGAACTGTCTTGAACCAGTCGTCAGGCGTTTCCGACTGCATTGCGTCGCGAAGCATGGATTCAGTTTCCATGGTGAACTGCTTAACGTCGCCTGATGCTAAATGGACAAGCGCGGTATCGAAACGCAACTCGAACGATGACTTGCTCATCGCCGCAGCAGCCGCAAATTCCCTCGTCGCCGCTGGCCAATCGCTAAGTTGCGAGCATGCGTTTGCCAGCTGCAATCGATAAAACAGGTGTTCGGGCGCTAGATGAACAAGGTCCTGCCATTGTCGCCGCGCTCCTTGCCAGTCGTCCTGGAGTTCTCGCTTCGTGGCGTTATCGACCAAGACCGATTGCGATAGCAGTTCTCGCTTTCGCTGTGTCGCTTCAATCCACTCTTGGTCCGCAAGCAGAACTTTCAAACTAGAAAAATTGTCTTGACCGCTTCCTATCGAAACTCCATTATCGAGCACATGTAGCATATTGTGATACCAAAATAGATGCTTCAACGACTCGTCATTTGGCACTGGAACGGTAACATCCCAGATGCGTGCATCTCCCTGATCGGATGCAGTAAGCACTTGCGATCCATCCGAATTGAAAGTGACTGCATTTATAAAACCGCTATGGCGAATAGGAACGCCAAGAGGAAGCTCACTTTCCACATCCCAGACCCTAGCCACGTCGCGAGAACCGGTCACAATCCGCTTGCCGTCTTGACTGAAGGCAATCGAGTTTACACGAGCGTCGTGAGTGAGGTGCTCACCGATCGGAAGTCCTGTCTTGGCATCCCAGAATCTCACGGCACCGTCGAATGAACTGGTGGCAATACGACGGTCGTCGCTGCTTACCGCTACACAGGTCAGCGAACTTCGAAGCACGATTCTGTCGCCTTCGGATTTGCCTTGTTCGTAGTCCCATTTGTACACGTATTTGTCAGTCGAACCGGTATACAGTCGCGAACCGTCGGTACTGAAGGCAACCGTTGTGATTTTTGAATTTGGTTTGCCGTAGGAAATCGGTTTACCAATTACTTGTCGCTTGTTGTAGTCCCAAACCACAAATGTGTTTTTCGCACAACCGACCGCCAGTTTACCTCCATCAGGGCTGAAGGCGATGGCGTTTACTTGGTTGTCATGGAGTAGCGGCTCGCCTAAAGACCGCCCCGTAATTGAGTCCCAGGTTCGTACTGTACGATCCACACTTCCGCTTATGATCTGTTTACCGTCGGGACTAAAGACAACACTCGTCACATCGGACTGGTGTTGCATCGGCTGGGCGAGTGGACAACCAGTCGAAGCATCCCAAAGCCGTACCGTATCGTCCGTAGCAGCGGTCGCAATCCGTAAGCCATCTGGAGAAAATGCTGCCGCCTGTAAGGAACTGGAATTGAAGTGAGTAATAGGGGTGTTGACCATCGCGGAAGAAAAAACGGGCCAAATTCGCGCCGATTTGTCCGTAGAACTTGTCAGTACTTCAGTCCCATCTGGACTGAAACAAACCGTCTTGACTACGAAATCATGAACCAGCCTTTCACCAGCTTCCTCCCTCGATTGAAGATTCCAGATTCCAGCAGTGTGATTTCCAGTTGCTGCGATATGCCGCCCATCGCGACTGAAATCTATGTTCTCGATGATGCCGGCACTTGTGATTGGATCGCCCACGGGTGTTTGTGAATTCGCGTCCCATAGTCGGACGATCCATTCATACGTACCGGTTGCAAACTGGTCGCCGTCAGGACTGAACGCTACAGCCGATACTTGGCGACTGTGGTCGATCGCGAGCCCGGTCGCGGCACCAGTCGACAAATCCCATAGCTGGGCTGTTCCTCGTAACAACCCTAGATCTGGATTCTGATATGACAATCCAGATAGCAATCGTTTGCCATCGGGGCTGAAAGCGAGAGACCAAACACTGTTGCCTGCATCGATGGGCTCGGCCAGGGGACGCAACACGTTAGTATCAAAACGTTGAATCAGACCATCATCGCTACCGATTGCGACAACAGAACTTTCGGCGTCGTACGTAATGCAACGAATTCGACTTTCACTAGCACTCAGTTTTCCAATCGGGCGTCGGCTCAGGATATCCCAAAACCGTACTTCGTTAGTGTTCGATACTGTTGCCAACTGCCGTCCGTCGGGGGCCATCGCCATGGTGGTGATGGTCGCGTCGTGAATCAGCGGTTGCTCGACCGGAAGCCCCGTCCGAACATCCCAAATTTGAATGGTACCGTGTAATGAAACCGTTACGACTAACGTACCCTGTTGCGCAAACGCAGCACCAACGAACACTTCGCCGTGTGAAAATAGTTTATGAACGTTGCGTTGCCGCGTTGTTCGATCGTACGCAAGAAACGAAGCTGATTGACGTAGCGGCGAGGTCGAGGGAAGCATATTCCACGCGCGAACCATGCCGTCAGAACCCGCTACATACAGTCCGGCGTCGTACATCTGTGCCCCCTTCGCCAGTCTTAACCGCGCCGTTTGCTCGACCAAATCTGCATTGCGTTTTTCTATGTCGGCGTTCTTGTTCTGTAAGTCGAACGCCAGTTGCTCTTTTTGCTGTACGGTATTCTCCAGAACGTCAAGCGTCTGATGCAGTTCACTGTTTGCGGACTTCAGTTGCCTTGCCAAACGCTCTGCCTCACGTCGCGCAAAGTCCAGAAATACAATGCCCGCAATGGTCAAACCGATCGTGAGCAGCATCGCAAGCGCCGCAGCCGAGTATGCCTTCGCATGCTTGCGCATCGATTTTCTTAGCAGATAACCGATCGAAGGGTCCAGTGCCAAAACGGGTTCACCGTTGAGCCAACGGTTCAGGTCCGTGACCAACTCGGACATCGAGCCATACCGTTGCGTCTCGTCTTTATCGACGCACTTAGAAACGATCCTTGCCAGATCACTGGGAACATGCGGGTTGTATTTGCGAACGGACTCAGGCTCTTGTCGGCGAATCCGGATGAACTGTTCGTCCGTTGGTAGCGCGGCGGTGATCCCGAGAAACGGTTGCAGAGTCAACAGTTCCCAACAGGTAACACCCAAACTGTAAATATCACTGCGTTTATCGATCTGGTGCGCGTTAAACGCTTGCTCAGGACTGCTGTAGCGAATCGTCCCCACAAACTGGCGCGACTGTGTCAACGTATCGGCGTCGCCCAATTGAGCTAGCCCCAAGTCCATCAAGATCGCATCGCCGTCTGGCGTGATCATGATATTTCCCGGCTTAATATCACGATGCAAGACGTCTGCGTCATGCAGGTGCGACAATGCGTCGGCGATGTCACGGATCAGCTCAACTGAATGTCGAACGTGCCCATCGCCGAACTTTTTTGCAGTTCCACGAGCCCGTGCGCGGTTGGGAGAAATCATCCGCGAATCGGTTGCAAAGTCACTGCCCGAACTCAGCGGCGCCTCTTCGCTGCGAGCTGATTCACAGGCTTTGGAGACGCCCGACTGCCAAACATCTGAATCGATCTTTGAAGGCTCACACCCTGACAAGCCTTCCAATACCCTTGCCAAGTCCGCTCCTTCGATTAACTCCATAGCGTAGAACAGATCCTCGCCGTCGGTTCCACTGTAAAAGACTTTCACGAGATGCCGGTGATCGACCCGGCCCAATGCTTGAACCTCGCGTGAGAATCGTTCGCGTTGTTCTTTGCGTCCAGGTTGGCTCAGCCGTTTCACGGCAACTTCGCGCCGCATCGCAGGTTGCCAGGCACGGTATACCGTTCCAAATGCTCCTTGTCCCAATCGTGAAATCAACTGAAATTCGCCGATCGAGTGTCGTACGTCCTCTTGAACAATCAAGTGTTCGTCTTCTCGGTCTACAGCCCGACTCGCTTCGGTCCATTGACTGACCTCGCTTTCGTGGACTGCGTGACCCAACAGTCGCTGCAACAGTTCGCGTCGGTCCGTAACGTTGACGTCTTGCGGGTGCTCGCCACTGGTACAACCGACATATCCAACATGTCCGGCGCGGCGATGGGCCTTGCCATACAAAAACAACTCCTGCTGTGCCTTTTCATAAATTGCCAGCGGGTAAAGCAATCGCCAGGAATCAATGCGACAGTCTTCCGCGCCAGTCTCGACGGCTGACGTTGTCCCGGGCACCAAGTACAACCGTCCTGGATAAGGCAGCGAGTCCGTTGAGCTAGTGACGATATCCAGTGGTGGTAGCACCTCTGCTTGCTCGCCGCGAAGGTCCCATTGAATGATGCGATGACTGCCACTGGGCAAACGTCGAACGTCTTCGATGAAGATTAGCTGTCGGCCAGCAAGGACGTCAATCGTTTGCCACAGCTCCCAAACGCCCGCAAGCATTACTGCCGACATATCCTCGTAAAACTCGGCATCACGACCTCCAAGAAAGCCGTGCCACTCGTTATTGCGATACTGGATCATCCGATCGAACAAGTCGCGCAGCCTGACAGTTTGTTGTGACCCAACATCATCCTTTTTTGTCAGGACCTTTTGTAACGCAACGTTAAGTTTGATAACGTCCCACAAATTGTCACGAGCGCGTCCCAACAGAATCGACTGGATCTTCTGAAACTCTGGATCCCCATGTTCAGCCAACACTGGAACCATTTCGCGTACAAGTTCCCACCACTGGCCGAGCATCGGTCGAGCGAGATTCTTTAGCGGGCCTTCAAGTTTCGGATCCCGAATCCCTGCGTTCGCGTATTCGACGATTGAGACACAACCCAACGTTCTCAGCCCAAACTCCCACAGATAGAAGGCCGCCTGGTGTCGCTCCAGCGCTGAATGGGCCTGCCGAGAACGACGGTGGAGCTGGTACAGAAACTGAGCCGTATATTTCGGCATGTGCAAACGTCAAGCGAATACGATGGGGGCGACTGAACCGGACAGTATAGTCATTTGCAGGCTAAAGGGCAGTTCCGCGACAGAACCAGTTCCTTGCATCGGGAGCTGCCTTTCCTACCGGTTCGGTTATCGAACAACTGCGAGTCTGGAAAACGGGTCTGGCTCTCTCTCCTCGAAGTGGCGTCGACTTTTAGTCGACGTACCAGGCGTTGGTGACTGAAAGTTGCCACTACTTATTCCTATCGCGCCGCTGCCCGTAGCAATCGATCCATGATCGCTTGCCCAATTCCCTGGCTTTCACATACATCGACGACGATCAATTCCAGCCCGCGACCATCGAAGTCTCGAATGGCAGCAAACAGCTTCTTGGCGACTTCATTTAAATCTCGTGTTGGCGATAAAATTTCCGTGTATTGATAAGGCGATCGCTCTTCAGGACTGATCGGACCGAACGCGATTCGACCACATCGTTCTGAAAGTTGTTCGGGCAATATTTGAGTAATCAACCGGAGTGGGGTTCGAGGCGCGTAATGTTCTCGCATCATCCCGGGAGCGAGCATTGCGGTTTTCGATTCCGTTGTTCGATACACATCAACCTTGGTCTGCAATCGATGTGACAACTCCTCGCGAGTGATCACGCCAGGGCGAAGGATGGTTGCCGAGCGGCCTTCGAGCAGCACAATCGTCGACTCCAGCCCGCATCCGCACGGCCCACCATCAAGAATCATCGCAACGTGCTCGCCCAAGCCCTCGGCAACATGTGCTGCAGTCGTTGGGCTGACGTAAGTCGATCGATTAGCACTGGGAGCTGCAAGTGGAAAGCCGCACTCTCGCAGCAACCGCTGGGTGACCTCGTGAGCAGGAACGCGAACGGCGACGGTTTTTCGCCCAGCCGAAACCAAATCCGAAACCAAGGAAGAACGTGGCAGGACGAGCGTTAGTGGCCCAGGCCACAGGTCCGACAATGCGTCAACCTGTTGTTGAATGGCTGACGGAAGCGGCTGGAACGTGACAAGCGGTAACGAGTCGATACTTGCCAGATGAATAATTAACGGATTGGTGCTCGGGCGTCCCTTAGCTGAAAAAACTTTGGCGATCGCTGTCGGGTCCAAAGCGTTAGCGGCCAGTCCATAAACTGTTTCGGTAGGTACTCCAACCAATTCGCCGCTTGACAGAAACGCTGCGGCGCGTCGAATGGCTTCATCACTGGGAGCGAAGATCTTTTCAACGTGCATTGTGAGCTAAAGCTTTCCCAGCGCGTGTCCTGCCTCAGCGCGCGTGATCACACCATCGGCGTCCTTGTCCAGTACTCGAAAGAGAAAGGGGCGTTGCAACTCATCTGTATCGATCTTGCCATCGCCGTTGGTATCGAACTGTGAAAACCGATCGCTATTTCCGGCTTCCTGTAGGGGATCGACTTGTGGATACCCGTCCTCGGGCCGTGTGTGTCGTTTGAAAAACGCCACGATCCGCTGCGGTGCGTCATCAATAAATTCATGCCCACCATCGTGAACGAACGTAACAACAGGGATATTCAGTTTCGATTCATATTCGATGCCAATACCGTCGAGCGGTTGCGTTGTCTCTCCACAGCGGTTCACGCGGCGAATCGAATCCATTGTTCGACTCTGTAAGTCGAACGGGACAACACTGTCAACACGGCCAGCCAAATGCATCGCTGGTAACGGTTGCAATTTCGCGACCTCGGGGCCTCCGCCGGCGCTGGACGCAATCGCAGCCAGTTGCTCGCGTCGCTTAGCCCACAGCAGATACGAAAAGTAACCGCCGTTGCTGTGTCCGCTTGCGTAAACACGATTGGGGTCAATCCCGCGAGCGAGCATACTCTGCAGCATCACGTCAAAGAACTTCAAATCGCGGTCACCATCGTTGGAAACGTTGTTCTGCCAACCTGTGCGTTTGCCATCGGGGTCGTAATAGCTCCTGGTCAACAATCCCTGCGGAAAGACAAAGAACGCTTCTGGCCACTGTTTTGCAAAATCCTTTCTCGCCATGTTTCGAGCTTGTCCCCCGTGACCATGGAAGACAAATACCACCGGCGGTCGTTCAGTTTTTACAGTTGGCGACTGTACCAATGCTTCTCGAGTGACCCCATCCACCGTCCAGGATTGCGATTGTGGAGTTGCGGCAATAGCCAGCAGCAGGAAGGCATTGAGCATGATGCGACATTTTTTCACGGAAAGTGCGAGACGGACGTCTTCCCCAGACATCGTACCGAAATTTTACAAACAATACGCAAGGTAACCCATTGATTTTTTTTCCTCCTTACGACCAACTTACGTTGGCAACCTACGCATGGCTGCGATCCATTTCGCTGACCCAGCAATTATTGGCAAACTACTGAGTCGATTTCAAAATCACCGCTGAACCTCTTGATCGTTCGAGCGAACGCCCCGCCAAGGTCGACGAAAGCGGAAACCCGTTGCTGCAGCTAAGCATTCGTGCCCAACCGGATGATTCGACCTGTGGCCCAACGTGTTTGCATGCTGTCTACACCTACTGGAAGGACAAGGCATCGCTTAGCCAAATGATTAGCGAAATCGGGCAACTTCCCGATGGCGGAACGCTTGCTGTTCACTTAGCCTGTCATGCCCTCGCTCGCGGATACGAGGCAACGATCTATACCTACAACCTGCAGTTATTTGACCCCACGTGGTTTGACCAAGGAACGTCACGTCCGCGATCGCTAGGATTGGCTTCGGTTGATCTGTCGCTGAAATTACGGGAACAGTTGGAACATAAACCTGACTGGAAAGTCGCATTCGCCACCGAAGCGTATTTGAAGTTTCTCGAGTTGGGTGGCCAAATCGCGATGGAGCCATTGGGTGAATCCCTGATCGTCGGTTTTTTGCTTGCTGGAAAGCCGATCCTCGCTGGTTTGAGTGCGACCTATTTGTACCGCGAACCGCGCGAGCGACCGATCTTGCGACAAGGCAGTGGGCCCTCAGCGGTACCCGACGATGTTGCCGGTTCGCCCGTGGGACATTTTGTCGTTCTGTTTGGATACGACAAGGAACGCCGCCGTGTGCGGATTGCCGACCCGATGTGGCCGAACCCGATGGCGCCAGATCATTACTACGAAGCGTCGTTAACGCGTGTTGCCGCGGCGCTTCATTTGGGAATCATCACTTACGACGCGAACTTGCTCGTGCTCAGCCCCAAGCAAACTGTGTCTCAAACCGATAGGAAGGATTCGTGAAATGGCCGTGGTCATCGTGACCGAGACTCAAGATGGATGGCTCGAAGCAATCGATGGCGTCGAAGTCGTCGATCCCCGCGAGTATCTAACCGACCCCGTATGGAGCAATCGACGCGGGATCAAACTTTACAATCTTTCCAATTCGTATCGCTACCAAAGTCTTGGATATTATGTTTCACTTTTGGCCGAAGCCCGCGGTCATCGTCCACTGCCGGGCGTGACGACTCTGCAAGACCTGCAGGGATTAGCTGCGGTACAGCTGGTTTCCGAAGAATTACAGCAGATCATTGACAAAAGTTTGCATCCGCTGCAAACCGATCGTTTCACTCTCAGTGTGTATTTTGGGCGAAACCTTGCCCAGCGGTACGAACGGCTCAGTCGTGAGCTGTACAGTTTGTTCGCTGCCCCACTGCTTCGATTCGAGTTCGCACGCAGTCAAGAAAAGTGGCGTCTACGTCGGGCTGAAGCAATTCCGATTGCTGAGGTTCCTCAGGAGCATGTCCCCTTTTTGACAGAATCCGCGAAGAAGCATTTCGAAGGGCGCAGTGTTTCTCGACCAAAGAAAACGTCACTGCGATACGATCTTGCGATCCTGCACGATCCGAACGAGGACGAACTTGCGCCATCGGACGCGAAGGCATTAGAAAAAATGATTCGTGTTGCGGCGTCAGTTGGCCTGGCAGCGCAATTGATCACGCGCCAGGATGCCGGTCGATTACTGGAGTTCGACGCGTTGTTCATTCGTCAAACGACGGCCGTTAATCACTATACCTACCGAATGGCTCGTCGCGCTGAACGCGAAGGCCTTGTCGTCATCGACGATCCAACGTCGATCGCACGTTGCACGAATAAAGTCTATCTTGCTGAATTGCTTGATCGACATAACGTTGCCGCGCCGAAAACGATCGTTGCGCATCGCGGCAGTGTCGATCGACTCGGTGAAGAGTTGGGGTGGCCAATTGTCATCAAGCGACCCGATGGTGCCTTTTCGCAAGGCGTCGTGAAGGTCAAAGATCAAGCCGAACTCAACAGCCACTTGGAGTCATTTTTTACTCAATCCGAACTGATTATTGCTCAAGAGTACTTACCGACTGCGTTCGATTGGCGGATCGGGATCCTTGATGGTCGACCACTGTTCGCCTGCAAGTACCACATGGCCCGTGGTCACTGGCAAATCATTTCGCATGATGCAGCTCCTAAAGATCGTTATGGTAAATTTGAAACCATGGCCGTCGAGGCTGCACCCCGAAAAGCGGTCGCAGTCGCCCAAAAAGCTGCTGCCCTGATCGGCAACGGATTGTATGGAGTGGACGTGAAAGAATCGGACGGTCGATTTGTAATCATCGAAGTGAATGACAATCCGAACCTCGACGCTGGCGTCGAAGACCAAGTGCTGCGAGACGAACTGTATCGCCGTATCATGGAAATGTTCCTGCGGCGAATCGAGCGTAAGAAAATGAGAGAAAGTGACGCCTGAGAATGATACCTAAACTTGGATTGTTCGACGCGTTCGGCGTCGAAGTTGAATACATGGTCGTTGATCGCGAGTCGCTCGCCATTCGCCCGATAGTGCCAGAACTTTTCGCGGAGGTCACAGGTCATGTTGGTGCAAGTGACTATATCGATGGCAAGGTTGCTTGGTCCAACGAACTCGTGGCTCACGTCGTCGAACTCAAGGCGTCCGAGCCGGTTTCGGACCTGCGGATCTTGCCTCCGTTGTTTGAGAAAGCGTTGGCGAGAATCGATCGGACGCTGAAAGAGAAATCCGCGATTTTGTTGCCCACCGCCATGCACCCGAGCATGAATCCGGCAACGGAAACTGTACTCTGGCCATATGAAAACCATGAGATTTACGAGGCATTCGATCGGGTATTCAATTGTCGCCGCCATGGATGGGCGAATGTGCAGAGCGTCCACCTGAATCTGCCGTTCAATGGTGACGACGAATTTGCGAGGTTACACGCAGCCGTACGGCTCGTTTTGCCACTGTTGCCTGCGCTTGCGGCAAGTTCGCCAATCGTCGATTCGCAGCGAAACGGAATCAATGACAATCGGCTGATTCATTACCGCGAACACTGCAGCCAAATCCCTTCGATTGCCGGCGATGTGATTCCCGAGCCGATCTACGATGAAGCAACCTATCGTCGTGAAATCTTTGAACGTATTTTCGCCGATATTCTGCCTTATGATCCCGACGGCATACTTAGCCACGAGTTTCTCAACGCGCGTGGTGCAATCGCTCGCTTTGATCGAGGCTCGATTGAAATTCGATTGATGGATGTTCAAGAGTGCCCCATGGCTGATGTGGCTATCTCCGCTGGTGTCGTTGCCGTTGTCCGCGCTCTCGTTGCCGAAACTTGGCAATCGCTGCAATGGCAAAAAGATGTTCCAACAGCACAACTTGTGGCGGTTTTGAACGAAACGATTTCACAAGGCGGGCGGGCGCGTATCGAGGACCCCACGATCCTGGCTGCATATGGATTTCCCAGCAAGCCGATCCGTGCATCGATTCTGTGGCAGAACTTGCTCGAAAGATTGCGGCAAAACGACACGATGCTCGACGGTCTATTTGCTCCTTTGGACATCATTTTCCAACACGGCACCTTGGCGAAAAGAATCTTTCGCGCAACCGGCGAGGCCCCGTCGCCAGCGGACCTGGTTTGTGTTTATGCCGAAATCAGCAATTGCCTGCGCCGCGGCGAGCCATTTGTTCCATGAAGTCCGTCGGCTTGGTTTTCTCGTGCGAACACGGAGGCAACAAGATTCCGCGACCTTATGCCAAGCGTTTCGCAACCACTCGTGCTCAGGCGGCGCTCGCCAGTCATCGCGGCTACGACCCAGGATCGCTCGAGATTGCAAAACGGCTTGCTGTGGCAACGCGTGCACCGCTGTTCAGGTCAACGACATCACGGCTGTTGATTGATTTGAATCGATCACTGGATCACGAGCACTTGTTTTCCGAGTTCACCGCAAAGTTAAACGATGCGGAAAAGTTGCAAATCATCCGTGAACATTACTCCCCGTATCGCGAAGCAGTCGTCGATGAAATCAAAACGCGAGTCAGTCGCGGTGAATACGTTATCCATGTGGGGGTTCACAGTTTTACGCCAATGTACGCTAGGAAACATCGTTCGATTGATGTTGGCTGGCTCTACGACCCCAGCCGCTCGCACGAAACAACGTTTTGTGACCAGTGGCTAAATCACGTTGCTGCTCTAGCGCCGACGCTACGGTTGCGTTTCAATTCGCCCTACGAGGGCACTAGCGACGGGCTTACGACGTCTCTGCGAAGCATGTTTGTCGATGAATCGTACGCTGGTATCGAACTTGAAATCAGCCAAGCCTTCGGCAGAAACGCTCGACGCCTGCAACCGCTGCTGGCGGTGCTCACCGAGAGCTTAACGAGTTTGCTTCAATCTCCGTAAACGCACTGGCAACCGTCGCGACAATGTGATCCACCAACTGCTCTCGATCCTCACATAAGAACGCAGTATGGTCCATTGACTCAAAGAACCGTGTAGAAATACCAGCCCGGTCAACTAGGGATGGAAACATATGGAAGAACTGTTCGGCATGGTTGTAATAATCGGCGACACCTCCTGTGTAGATGAAGTGCATTCGTACGCCGCGATCCGCCAACATTGAGAGCTGTTCAGTCGCCAAGTTACGAACAGGGTATTCGCGGACATCGCTTCCCACTGGAAGTGATCGTGGTACCGACTCGCCTCGATCGAGGATGCGATGGGCGATCCGCTTCAGCTCTCGGGGACGCACCATTCGAGCTGCGTAGTGATTGATCAAGCGATGCCAATAATAGCGAGGGGTGCGATAACCAAGTCCATCCAACGAAATCAAACCGACGATTCGATCGTCGAGCGTGGTGGCAAAAAGAGCGTCGTCAGCACCGCTGCACAAACCGAATACGATCACTTGGTTGATCGCGTGCTCACGTTCCAAGTAGTCAATTGCTTGCCGAATCTCACTCGCAGCACGCTGCAACGACTGACCTGACGCTCCCACCCCGAGGCTTTCGCCGATTCCCGAAAGATCAAACCGCAATGAAGCAATCGCTTGCCTGGAAAGCGATCTCGCAAGGTCAACGTGTAACCGGAAGGGACCGGCGTGATGCAGCATTCCTGGAGTAATCATCATCACTGCAGTATCCGGGACAGTGCACGACGACGGCTTGTCGAAGACACCAACTAAATGTTCATAATCTCCAAAGACAACTGCTTGATCCATTATGATGCACCCGCCAGTAAACGCTCGTTAATGACTCGAAAACTTGCTGGCGAAGAAAACGCACTTTCGGTATAGCGAGCGTCGTCCCAGCGAAAACAATCGTCAACTTGTATGACATCGGTCTGTTGCGCCAGCCAGTCGGTTTCATGGACCGCAGCCAATGATTCCTGAGTGACAACCACGAGGCGATTGTGGGAGGATTCCACGGCATTGTGCAGATTGAGTGACGCCAGACTTGCTCGCTTGTTAGGGTTCATTCGGTGACCGTAGCACTGGTCGATGGTTGCAACTCGGTCGACACCGAATCTCGCTAGACCGCACATTTGACTGCGATGAAATTCTTCGGCAAGCTGCAGGAATCGCTCGCCACACACCACCGGATCCCACAGGATCAGTCGCTCGATCCGCTCGGAAGAAACGTTAGCTGCAACAGTCGCACCGAACCGCAAACCGACGATTGACAGGCGATCCACGCCACTGAGATGGCACAATCTCTCGATAGCATCGACAAGATTTTGCATCATCGATTGAGACGAGAGTGTGCCGCAATCGCCGGATGAATTTCCGGTTCCCGCATAATCGAATCGCATCACGTCAAATCCGGCACCACACAACTCCTTTGCTAAGTGCTGCAGGTTACTGTATCCCCGCGTGTATTCGTGACCAATCGAATGCGCGATCACCACTCCACGTGCGAGTGAATTGGATCGAGGGCGATAATGCACTGAAAAAAGTCGTTCACCGTCACTCTCGAAAAACGCGGGCTCGACGATTGGCAACCGTTGTCGAGCCAACCTGGTATCATTGTCATCCGACGTACCACATCCGGGTTCATCGTGCTTAACGCTTAACAGCCGGTCGAGATGCGCAGCGGCCGTCGCAATCGTTGGATTCGCAAAAAAATCACGCACCGGCAACTCAATGTTTAACAGCAACGTCAGTTGCGTGACGACTTGAGTGACAAGTAACGAGCTGCCTCCACAAGCAAAGAAGTCGTCGTGAATACCGATCTCCTGGACATTAAGCACGTCCTGCCAAATCGCTGCCAGACGTCGTTCCATAACTGTCCGCGGTGGGTCGTAGTTTGTTTCTCGCGGCGTCACGCCACTACTGGCGGCGGGCAGGGCGCGACGGTCAATTTTTCCGTTGATGGTTTTCGGAAACGATTCCAACAAGACGTACTTCGACGGAATCATGTAAACCGGCAACAGGCCACGCAAGTGCGTCACAATAATGTTTAGATCGATAGTGCTGTCGCCGTGAGTAACGTAGGCAACCAGAAATTTGCGACCGTCGATTTCCGCGCTGACAACTAGTGATCCCTGCACATTTTCCGCGGTATCAATCGCTGCTTCAATCTCGCCTGGCTCGATGCGATAAGAACCCAACTTAATTTGATGATCGACTCGACCTGCGAAATCTACATTGCCATCCGGCAGCCATCGAGCCAAATCGCCGGTGCGATACAACCGACGCGGCAGGTTACTGATCGTTGCGGTAACGAACGCTGCTTGTGTTAACTCGGGTCGATTCAAGTAACCAACGGCTAAGGCAGGGCCGCCAATGTAGAGATACCCCGTTTCTCCACAGGCGACCTCTTGCAACTGCTCATCCAAAATAAACGCTTCGTAGCCAGGCAATGGCTTTCCGATCGGCATATTCACCGCATCGAACGATGCATCCGGAATGAACACGGTCGCCGATACGGTCGTTTCAGTAGGGCCATAGGCATTGCACCACAATACGTCGTGATCACACAGCGATTGCCAACGACGGTAATGCTCAACGGAAACTTTCTCACCGGTCACGATCAGCAATCGTAACGATTGGGGGACTCTTGCCCCGGTCGCTACCATCAAGTCGACCCATTGATGCCAGTACGCCGTGGCTAAATGAATTGCGGTAACAGCGAACGCATTGGTAATCGATAACAACTCGTTGCGATCATTGGCTCGCTCACGCGGACGCACGACGACGCAGCCACCGGTAAGCAGCGGTGGAAAGATCTCTTCGATGGCGATATCAAAACAAAGCGTCGAAAACTGTAACGTGCGATCGGTGGCTGTTAATCGATAACACGCGATATCGGCGACGCAGTATGTCGTCAACGCTCGATGGTCAATTTGGACACCCTTCGGTTTCCCGGTCGAGCCAGACGTATACATGATGTACGCCAAATCGCTGGGCCGTAGTGGAAAAGCGTCCAACTCCTTTCCGAGGGTGAGGTCTTCACACGAGAGCGATTCACAATCGATCCAGTGGACGAGACTTGTCACGTCAGCGGCAACACGGTCAGCAAACTCGATCCGGTAATTCTGGTTTGCAATAATCGTTTTGATTTCAGCATCACTGATCATGTAACTCAATCGATCGATCGGATACTCGGGGTCCAGTGGCACAAAAACCGCGCCCAGCTTGAACACCGCCAGCATTGCTGCGATCGCTTCAACCGACCGGTCGATGCACAAACCAACTCGATCCGAGTCCCGAATACCGTCCGCTTTCAGTGCGCGGGCAATGGAATCGCACAAGCGTTCCAATTCTTGGTATGTCCACTGCTGCTCACCACTGACGACGGCGATGTTGGTTGGAGTTTTGGCAACTTGGTCATTCCAAATATGAAACGTGCTGACAACGTCCGTCGTTTGGTATCCAACGTCAACCAGATTTATTCTTGGCAAGCAAGAATCGCATGTCAGGCTCACGAGTGAACCCCTCCACTGAAACTCTCCATTGGTGCACCGACCCCGAGCCACGGTATCGCTGCTGGCGTCATCGCCATCGTTACTGCTTCTTCAAGAATCGACAAACCGCGATCAAGCAGTAGTAATGGGATGTTCAGCGCGGGCATCAGTTTCAGCACTTGATCGTCCGCTCCACACGCTTCGATCATCAATCCGTCGGCAAAAGCACGATCAACGATCTTGCGAGCGAGATCACCGCGGCGAACGTCCATTCCCCAAATCAAGCCACGTCCACGAACTGCAAACACATCTCCAGCAACTCGCGAGGCTAAGTCTCTGAGCCGCTTTTCGACAATCTCACCACGCTGGGCGATTTGCGACTCGAACGAGGCCTCGGACCAGTGCTCAAGAACCGCTGCAGCAGCGACGAAAGCCAAATTGTTGCCACGAAAGGTTCCGGTGTGTTCGCCGGGTTTCCACACATCCAGGTCCGATCGAATCAACACCAACGACATCGGCAACCCACCACCAATTGACTTGGACAAACACACCAGATCGGGATGAATCTTCGCATGCTCGAAACTGAAAAACTTACCACTGCGTCCGTTACCCACTTGAATGTCGTCAACAATCAAGCGAATGTCGTATTGGGAACAAATCGAAGCGATTTGGCGCAACCATTTATCGCTGGCTACATTGACACCGCCTTCACCTTGGATCGTCTCCAAAATTACTGCAGCCGGAATTGGTAGGCCGCTGCTGCTGTCGTTGAGCATTTTTTCGAATAGATCCGCCGAGTCACAGCCTGGCAAATATCCGTCATACGGTAAGTGCGTCACATTGTTGTGTGAACCGTAAGACTCACAGTGATAGTATCGGTTCCCCGTCAGTGCCAAGGCGCCGAGGGAATGTCCGTGATAGCAGTTTGTAAACGCCACGACGTGCGACCGCTGGGTTTGCTTGCGAGCCAATTTGACCGCCGCTTCGACTGAGTTGGTGCCCGTTGGGCCAGTGAACTGCACTCGATAATCGAGATCGCGGGGACGTAGGATAACGTGTTGAAAGGCTTCTAAAAAATTGACCTTCGCTGAAGTCATCATATCTAGCGAATGTTGAATTCCGTCACGCGAGATGTAGTCCAGCAGCGCGTGCTTAACGGCGGCGTGGTTGTGCCCATAATTCAGCGATCCGGCACCGCAAAAAAAATCGACATACTCGCGACCATCTGTATCGGTGAGCGTCGAGCCGACCGCAGACTCAAACACGGCCGGAAACAGACGCGCGTACCCCCGAACGTTGGATTCAATACTCTCGATAAGTTCTTTCATCAATCGACTCACACCAAAGTGGACAAACGCCATGACGCATGAAGAGTCGGATTTGCCGTAATCCTCCGGAAATCCTAGGTTTCGCACGGAGAGTATGTGAGCCGGTGAACGAACCGATCGCAAGAAAACTCAGCCCCACACAGCAAGAAGTTGCGGGTGATGTCGATTTTAGCGATGTTTAGCGATGTGCGTACTTTTCCAGCAACCGATAAAGCGAGCGGCGATGGATACCCAACAATCGCGCTGCCTCGGCTTTGTTGCCTTTCACTTTGGCCAGCGTTTCTTCAACGTGTCGACGATTGATGGATTCCAAATCCACCGCGTCCGACGTAACTGTATCCGAGTGATGGTCGCCAGCAACGGTGCAGCGTAGAACTTCACGAGGCAAATTTTCAAGTTCGATAATATGCTCGTCCCCAGAAAGCAACTTGCCTCGCTCCAGTGCATTGGATAGTTGCCGAATATTGCCTGGCCAATCGTACCGCTGCAGCGCTTCCAAGACACCGTCACCAAACTGCCAGGGAGCAGGCGCGAAATGCTCTGCCAACTGTTTGATATCACCGCGTCGTTCTCGTAGCGGTGGAATCCAAATTTTCAATACGTTAATTCGATAGTAAAGATCTTCGCGAAAGGTGCCTTCAGCGATCTCGTGTTCAAGATCCCGATTCGTGGCGGCTATCAATCGCACCTTAACTCGCCGCTCCTTGACGCTTCCGACGCGACGAATCACTCCGTCTTCGATCACGCGAAGTAGTTTCGCTTGCAGTGACGGAGCAAGTTCTCCGAACTCGTCAATAAACAAAGCACCGCGATCGGCCACTTCAAACAAGCCTGTTTTGCTTTGAGACGCACCGGTAAAGGCTCCCTTCTCATGTCCGAAAAGTTCACTCTCCAGCAAGTGCTCCGGCAACGCGGCACAATTGATTACCACCAGAGGACGGTCCCCCATGGGACTGCCGGCATGCACAGCTCGAGCAACTAACTCTTTTCCCGTTCCGCTTTCACCTTCGATCAATACCGGCTTGTCGCTGCCCGCAACCCGATCGATCAACCTACGGACCTCCTCGATTTGTGGTGAGCTACCCAAGATCTCACTCTTAGGCGCAGTCCGATTCAAAGCGACTCTCAGTCTCGCATTGTCGCGTTCCAAATGGGTTGCCGTCGCCGCTTTGCGAATCAAATCTTCCAAATCCGCCATGCGAATGGGTTTGCTGACGTAATCTGCCGCACCCGCCTTCATCGAGGCAACTGCAGTGCTTACGGTGGCCCCACCGGTAAGCATCAACACATGCAAATCCTCGCCCTGCTCCCGCAATCGTGTCAGCAACTGCACCCCGTCCATCTCAGGCATGTGAACATCAATGACCGCCACGTCATACAGGCGCTTTGAGATCGCATCGAGCGCCGCTCGTCCACTCGCTACCGCAGTCACCTGATGTCCACGACGACGAAAATAGTCGGCTGCCGAGTCTCGAAAGTCCGCCTCATCATCGACCAGCAAAAGTTCGACACACTCGTCCTCACCAAGTGCCTGCGTGGTCGCCTTCGAAGACTCGTTGTATGCGCCCATTACCATGGCTGCTTTCGATGTTCGGGATATTGGATGAAATTGCAAAAATCACTGGGTTTCCAGTACCGCGTGCACAATCGCAGCGGTTAGCACCATTCTTAAGCGTTGCGTTCAGCAAGCGTTTGCTCTACCGACAGCAAGCTTTGGGCCAGCAGCCTAGATGTTCGCCGGAAAATTTACGCAAGCCTCTTCCTGACAATAGTTTATGAAACGCCAATCGACGTCCCTGCAAGAAAAAACACCCACCTTGCTGTGCGAAACTGTCGGCCGAGCGTGCGAACTCGCACGCTAATATAGCTGGGAAAACCGGGTGGTCTGTGGACATGACATGAGCGAGAAATCGGAACAATCACGGCGAGCGAGTTAATGAGTCGGCGAGTCGCTGGGCCAAATTTCGCTCTTTCGCATCGTTGTGAAATATTGTTAGTCTCGGCCGTGAATCGGGCATTCCAAGGAGGGATGGTTCGTTTTCATGTTCCGCAAATTCCCTATCAACGTAGGCGTCACGGATGATGCGACTGAATCGGTCACGAAGCTTCTATCGATCATTGGGCACCGTTGCCCTGGTTCTATCACTGCTGTCGGCAGGGTCCGTCGTTTCGGTACAGCCAGCCGCCGCCCAGCAGCAAGCGGATGCGGGTACGGCAACGCAACCGTTTCCGCCACTGGAGCCAGCTGCATTGGCTCAATTGCAACAGATTCTGGCCGCTTGGGAGCAGCAAAGTAAAGCGACCAAAACGCTGGAGTGCACATTCCAAGTTTGGCACTTCGATACCTTCGCCGCACCGGCCGGTGTTCACGCCACCAAGGGCGATGGCGTCATTCGCTATGCGGCACCGGACAAGGGGCTGTTTCGAGTCGACCGCAAGGTGTTTTACAAAGGCATGAAGGACGAGAAACCAACGTACGAAGAAGAACCGGGGCAATTCGGCGAACACTGGGTCTGCAACGGCCAAGAATTGATTGAGTTCGATCGCGGTGCCCAGGAGTGTCGTGTTCAACAATTGCCGCCAGAAATGCAGGGCCAGCAGATCTTCAATAGTCCGCTACCCTTCGTGTTCAACCTCGACGCACGCCAGATCCAAGAACGCTACTGGGTTCGCCAAGTTGCCTCCCCCGATCAAGCCACGGTACTGCTTGAAGCATGGCCCAAGCGTCAAGTTGATCGGGCTCAATACAAAGTGGTCCAGATCGCCTTGGACACATCCACGTTTTCTCCGCGAATGCTGCGAATGTTCGCCCCCAATTTTCACGACAAGCTTGCTCCCAAGTGGGATCACTACCAATTTGATAACGTTAAGCGGAACAGCGTTGGGGCGGGAATCACACAGTTCCTCAGAACGTTCATCGACGAAAAACCCCCAGCAAACTGGAAAGTATTGCGGGACACCTACCGTCCACCGGTGGACGAGCCGCAAGCGACAGCTGCGGTTCCTCCGGCTGCTGGCCAGCCCACTCGGTTTTAGCAATCCTGCGGAGCAGTTTCTGCGTACCAGTGGGTTGAGACGCGGGTGACGACGAGCATTCTCGTTTCCCCTGTTTATTTCCACGACGGATTCGCTATATTTCCCTCCCGATCGGAAATTAGTCGGCGATGTAGCTCAGTTGGTTAGAGCGGAGTCTTCATAAGGCTTAGGTCAGCGGTTCGAGTCCGCTCATCGCTATTGCATCCTTGTGTGAGTAACGGGTCCCTGTTCGTTTTCGTCACACGATTCGTGTGTGGACCATTTTCTCCACGCTAAAAATATCGTCAATTTGCCAAACCACTCGCTGAGTGATCCGTTGCCGACCAGCACATATGTTGCTCTGTCAAAGCGAAAGAAATTATTCTTCGGCATCGTTACGGTTGTCGCACTGGGACTTTTTGCAGAACTCTTTGCGTATGCTTGCGGAATTCGTCCAGCCATCATGGCTGACCCATACGTTGGATTCTCCAGCCACGCGCCACTGTTTGTGGAATCGGTGACGGAAAACGGTGATCGCTTGTTGGTGACGGCGGCGGAAAAAGAGGTCTGGTTCAACCGACAGCAATTTGCCGTCCCAAAAAAACCGGTCACATGGCGAGTTTTTTGCGTCGGCGGTTCGACGACCTACGGACGCCCGTTCGCGGATGCAACCTCCTATAGCGGCTACCTGAGGAAACTGCTGCCTTTCGTTGATACAACGACCAATTATGAGGTGATCAATGCGGGTGGCGTCAGTTACGCGAGCTATCGTGTGGCGACCGTAATGGAGGAACTCGCAAACTTCGAGCCGGATCTATTCATCGTGTATTCGGTACACAACGAGTTCCTGGAACGGCGAACGTATGCCGAGATGTTTACAACGCCGCAGTGGAAGATGAACATCGAGTCGGCACTACGCAAGACCCATGCTTATACGGCGCTGGAGCGGATTGTGGGGCGATTCAGCGGCACGTCAGCCAGAGCCGCGGATACCTTGTCGGCAGAAGTCGATGAGCGATTGAATCACACCGCTGGTCCCGAAGATTACACACGCGATGAGGCATGGCAAGCAAGTGTCTTGAAGCACTATGAGTTCAATCTCAACCGCATGATCGCGATCGCACGTCACTCGGGGGCGCAGATTGTTTTCATTGAACCGGCGTCGAACGAGAAAGATTGTTCTCCGTTTAAGACGGACGAATTGTACTATGACGACGGCCGGGACTTATTTGAACTCGGGCACTACGAGGAAGCCCAACGCGCGTTTTCGATGGCGATCGACCGCGATATCTGCCCGCTTCGAGCGACGTCACGTATTAGTGAAATCGTTCGGCGAGTGACCAGCGATCACAACGTGCCTCTTGTCCCTTTTGAACAAAAGTTGCGTGAGGATTGTCGCCGGCGTTTCGGTCATGAGTGCCTGGGGGACGAATACTTTATGGACCACGTGCATCCGACGATCGATGTGCACCGCAGCTTGGCAACTTGGATCATCCAGACGATGTTGGAGTCGGGAATCTGTCGCGGACAACCGCTCGATGAAGCGGTGGTTCAAGCGGTAGACGATGAAATTCGGCAAGCGATCGTGCCTCGTGATCATGGGGTGGCACTGCGAAACTTAGCGAAGGTGCTGCATTGGGCTGGAAAATTCGAAGAGGCCCAACGACGGGCTCGCGATGCGTTGCTGCTGTTACCTGACGATGCGGCGAGTCGACATGTACTGGCCGATTGTCTAACGCGGCTAGGACAAACCGACGAAGCGATCCAACAATACGAGCTGCTGTTTCAAAAAAGCGACTACGAACGAGCGTTTCTACCGTATGCCGCATTACTTGTTCAAAGTCGGGAGTACGAAGCGGCGAAACTGTATCTGATCATGGCAACAGCATCCGAACGCAAGTCGGTGCGAGACTCAGCCTTCGAGTTGCTAGTACACGTGCACCAACAATTGGGCGAAACGGAACTTGCGAATGAAGCACAGTCGCAATGGAACTCGTCCACCCGTAACTGAGTGTCCTTAGTGCACCAGTACCATCCGTGCGACGTTGATATAGATCACGATGCCCAGGATATCAACAATTCCGGCGACAAAAGGATTGCTCATTAGTGCAGGGTCCAGACCGATTCGTTTGAAGACGATCGGCAATGCCGCGCCGCATAAACAACCGCAAATGATCACGCTCAGGAGTGTTATTGGGATGACGAGCGCATCGGTTTTTGTGGGAGCGACAAAAATCGCCACAGCATATCCAATGGCGGCCAAGCACACGCCAAGGACCAGCGATACGATTGCTTCACGCATCAAGACTCGCCTCCAGTCAGTGAATCGGACCTCGCCGCACGTCATTGCCGTAATGACAAGTGTTGCGGATTGGCTTCCGGAATTGCCGCCCGAACTGATGATCAAGGGAATGAACCAAACCAGCCAAGCGAATTGATTGAGTTCAACTTCGTAGTGACGAAGGGCGAATGCGGTGAGCAGCGCCGCGAAAAAAAGAATCGTCAGCCAAATGCCACGCTTCCACGACAGCGTCAATAAATTGATACGAAGAAAGTCTTCGTCCAGAGGCGTCACCGCAGCTATGCGGTGTGCGTCTTCGGTGAGTTCCTCGCGGACAACGTCGATCACATCATCGTGCGTAATGATTCCCAGCAACTGGCGTCCAGAATCAACGACAGGTATGGCTAACAAGTTGAAGTGCTCGACCTTTTCAGCGACCGATTCTTGATCCTCGGTGACCAAGGCAGTCACAACGTCGGTTTCCATCATCTCGCCGAGCGTGCGCGAGGGCCTACCGAGCGAAGAAACCAGTTGCCGTGTTGAAACAATTCCTCGCAGCAAGTTGTCCTTATCAACGACGTACAGGTAGTAAATCGTTTCCAGCTCTTCCGCTTGACGGCTGAGTTCGTCCAAAGCTTGACGCACGGTGAGCGATTGGTCGAGTTGCGCCACTTCGGTCGTCATCAACGCCCCTGCGGTGCCCTCTTCGTAAGACCGTAAGCGTTGAATATTGCGGCGGTCCGCCAACGGCAACAGCGGCAGGATTTCGGCCACTCGATGATCGTGCAACTCCTGCAGCAAGTCGACACGATCGTCCGCCGCGAGTTTCTCCACAAGTTCCGCAACTTGTTGGGGCTCGTGTTTCGCGAGCATCGAGAGTTGGCGATCTTCGGGGAAATACCCGAAAATCTCCGCTCGTCGCGTGGGATCGGCAAACTGTAGCACCTCCCACGTCTCATCATCGTCGAGCCCTTCCATGAACTCGGCGGTGCGACCGGCGTTCAGCGCGGTACAGAACTCTTCCAGCTCGGTGCGGTTCGCCCCAGCGAGCATCTCGCGCAACTCGGGCAGAAAGAGTGTATTCACCACAGGCTGAGTCACTAATTGCTAACGCGTTCGACGTATTCGCCGCTGCGAGTGTCGATTTTGATCACATTACCGTTTTTAATAAAACCGGGAACGAGGAACTCCGCACCCGTTTCAACGGTCGCTGGTTTGGTCACGTTGGTTGCAGTATCCCCCTTGGTTCCTGGAGGCGTTTCTGTCACGAGCAATTCGACTTGTTGTGGCGGTTCAACAATGATTGGATTTCCGTTGTAAATCGTCATTGAGCACGGCATACCGTCCTTGAGATACTTCCAGATATCACCAGCCGTTTCGCTGGTGACTTCGTACTGTTCGAAAGTTTGCGTGTGCATGAACACGTAATCTTCGCCTTGGCGGAAGAGAAACGTCACTTCGGTGCTTTCAATATCCGCCGCTTCGAGCGAATCGCCCCCTTTGTAGGTACGATCCAGCGTGGTACCACGGATGAGGTTTTTGAGGCGGCATTTGTATAACGCGTTCCCTTTGCCGGGTTTGACGAAGTTCATTTCCGTCATTACGTAGGGTTCGCCATCAATTTGGACTTTGAGTCCCTTACGAAAATCACTGGTGTTGTAAGTGGCCATGTTGGCTCAGCTCCGCTGATTTTGGGTCGATGAAATCAGTTGTCAGTCAGGTCTGTAAAAACGCGAAGAGGCGAAAAATCGCAAATGAAAACCCTTCGGGACGATGCATCCGCTTCGTTGAGCGAGATTCTAACGCCAGATCGGGCTTTTGTCCCGACCGGTAGCCAAACAGATAAAACACAGTATTTACCTGTAGATGGCGATGCTCACGTGCAACTCCCAGCACCTGTACACTGGCAGTTGGCGATGAAGCGAGCCATCCGCAGCGTCAGCGAATTGAGGCGTCAACTTGGCTTGCCCGAAAACGATGAGGCGCGTGCTGCCGAAACATTTCCGACCTTTGTTCCGCTGGAATACTTGAGCAAAATCCGCCCTGGAGACGAATCCGATCCCTTGCTCGTGCAAGTCCTGGCCTCACCGCGCGAAACAGTGTCCGCAGACGGTTTTGTCGCCGACGCTGTCGGTGACCTCCCCGCATTGGCCGAGAGCGGACTACTGCACAAGTACCCAGGGCGAGCGCTCATCGTGACCACCGGCGCCTGTGGTGTCCATTGTCGCTATTGTTTTCGACGCGAGTTCCCGTATCAACAAGCCGGAGCACGACCAAATGACTTCAGCGCCGCGATCGCCTATATCGCCGATCATCCTGAGATTGACGAGGTATTGCTCAGTGGTGGTGATCCACTGACGATCGTCGATGAGATACTGTTCGAGTTGTTCACACATCTGGAGTCGATACCTCACTTGCGTCGGTTGCGGATTCACACGCGAATGCCGATCGTTATTCCCCAGCGAATCACGGACACGTTGATTGAGCGAATGGCATCCAGCCGATTTGCTTGCTGGTTGGTCGTGCATGCGAATCATCCGCGTGAGTTATGCGACGAAGTGTTGCGACGACTCGGACGCGCCATTGATCGAGGTATCCCGGTTCTGAACCAAAGCGTGCTGCTTCGCGGCGTGAACGACAGTGAAGAAACGTTGGCGGATTTGAGCCGCGTGCTGGTGGACCACCGAATCCAACCTTATTACCTGCACCAATTGGATCGGGTGCAGGGAGCGGCGCATTTCGAAGTGCCCCTGGCCCAGGGCCGACGATTGGTGGCTGCACTGCGCAGGAGTCTGCCCGGCTATGCTGTACCAACTTACGTAGCCGAACACGCGGGTCGCGAAAGCAAGACGCCGCTGGAAAACGATTGAAGGTTCGACGTTTCCCTCATGTACGTTTTTGAAAATCCAGTGTTGCAGCGAGAGCTGTTGGTCAACCTGCGGACGCATCGCGCCTTTATGCTACTGGCGGTGTACCAGGTACTGCTCGCGATCGTCGTTTTGGCTGCTTGGCCCAGCGACGCTCGACTGGATTTAACAACGAATCCGCCCTCAGCCCGCAAGCTTGTGAATTTGTTTTTCTTGGGACAGTACATCATCGCGTCGCTAATTGCACCGAGCTTCGCCGCTGGTGCAATCACCGGCGAGAAGGAACGTCGTACGTACGAGATGCTGCTCGCCAGCCCGCTGCGACCGGCGGCAATCATTCTCGGCAAAATGGTCGCCTCACTGACGCACTTGGCAATTTTGATCATCGCTTCGTTGCCGATCATCGTGCTGTGCCTGCCGTTGGGGGGCGTCAGCATCTACGAAGTCTTGGCAGCCTACTTGGGGCTGGTGGTCTCTGTACTCTTGTTCGGCGCGATCGGCATGCTTTGCAGCAGTTATTTCAGCCGCACGAGCAATTCGTTGGTCGTCAGCTATCTCGTGATCCTGCCATTGGTATTGGGTGCGGTCCTGACATGGCAGGCACTGGAATACGATGGTGTGTTGCGACTAAAGTTGGCGCTCATGGTGTGGCCAGCGATCGGTTTGTCGGCTGTCATTCTGATGTGTGCCAACGCTGCCGGTCGCTTGTTGTATCCACCCGATGTCGGCAGCGAAGGCAAGGAAGTCGTCGACTTGGTAAAAGAGTCCGAGGAAGCGATTGGATTGGTCATTAACCCGGACCAGTTTCCCGATCGATTGTTCGCGCCGCCGAAAAAACAATCTTTGATGCCGGATGGAGCCAACCCCGTTTATGACAAAGAGATCCACAGCGAGATCTTTAGTCAAGGGACGTTAATGCTGAGATTGGTCATCCAAATCAGCATGCTTTTGGCGATTCCACTCATGGGTGTTTACCTGTTTTGGCGAAGCGACCAATCACCTTGGTTTGGCGTCTATGTCGTGGTGTTCAACATGCTTGTTGGTCCAGTTTTTTTAGCGGGCAGCATGACGAGCGAGCGAGAGCGAGAGACACTGGACTTATTGCTCACGACGACTTTAACACCAAGTCAAATTCTGCTCGGCAAGTTCGTCGTTGGCTTCCGGGTATCAGCCGTATTGACTGCATTTTTAGTGTGGCCACTGTTTTTGGCAGCGCTACTAAATACCACGTTTTATTCGAACTGGATGAGTGTGGTCGGCATGCTGCTTATCATCGCAACGGTTTGCCTTGTCAATGCAGTCGTAGCCCTTACGTGTTCGCTGTTTCAACGCAAAACATCGATGGCGCTGATGACCACGTACTTGGTGCTTCTGTTTTTGTACGTAGTGCCGCCCGCAGCAATTGCATTAGCCAGGGTGCTAGATTTCCCCTCGCCGGCGATCGATCGCATCGCCGATTTTCAATTCACCAGTCCCTTTGGAGCACTGTTTGCCTTGCCGCTGGATGAGAACCTGTCGCGAGCGTCCGAACCGGAGATCGTCAACGTGGGCCATTGGCCAACCGTACTGGGGTACTTTGCGTTCAGCGCGTTACTCGTCTTGGTCGCCGGAGCAGCAATGGTAGCGCGACTGCGAAGCCGTCGCGGTCTCTCCGAGTGAACCGTGACGTGGTCGCCAACCCAGTTATCGCAAATCTAACACGCGACGAATCCGTGCGGCGACCACTGTGTCTCTTGTTGTGTTGAGTTGGTCACGAAGTTTTTGACGCACCGCTGGATCAGGAATCGTCGCCAGAATGTTGACGACCCGCAATTGAACTTCGCGATGTTCGTCCTCCAGTAACCACAACAACCAAGGACGCGGGTCGACATTGGGATCGTGTACGATCCGCTCGATGGTTTCCAATCGACTGGCAACGTCTCCCAGCGAAAATTGCTTGGCGATTGAAACCTGAGTTGCGTCCAGTCCTCGGCGCAGCAACTCCAGTTCCGCTTGTCGACGCAGTTCCGCATCATCACTGGCCAGCCAATAGATCACCGAGCGAATGTTGTAGGTCGAAAGAGGATCTTCGATTTCCCTACCCGCTTGTTCGTCCTCAATTGCCAAGGCAACCGCCTGGATGTTGGTCTTAGTTTCAGCAACCAAAATGCGTCGCGCGTCGCCCACTGGAAGCAATGTCACGCTTGAAGGTTCGGCAACCGACAGCGTCGAGGTGTCCTTGGCTCCCGAGCGATAGATCAACGGTGCTGTGCCAACCGGCGCTGGGCTCAAATATTCCTCTTGTTCAGGGACTGTTTCCCTTGGCGGCCAATCAGTCCAAGAGTCCAACGTCGCCTGAGGCTCCACTGCCAGCGGGTGTGAGCGAACCACCAATCGCTGTGGAGAAACAGAGCCATCAAGTGGATTGCTGTTTGAAAGGGACAGTCGACCCAACACGTCGCAAGCTAGCGTGTGCAGACGTCGCGAATCATCATCTTGATGTTGGACAAACTCCATGATCGTTTGTCGCAGCAAACTGGTGGCAAACAACGTGCGATCCACAGGAAGCGTATGCGAAATTCTATCAATCGATTCGACGATCGTTGCGTGGCGTAATCGACACGCGTTGTCATCAAGCGACGACCAACGGTTCAGGTTTTCGCCGATCAGTTCAAAGCTGTCTCGCGCGACAGCCTCATTGGTGTGAGCGAGTTGGCTGACCAAGAACGGTGAACTCAAATCATCGAGCGCCGCGATCTCGAGCAATCGCAAAGACTGGGCTTCCGTCGCCAGACTGTCGAAGTTGTTGGTTAACCGATACAGCAGGTACCGTCGATTCTGCGACGCGATCACAAGCGTAATTGCCAACGCACAAGCGATGACGACACAAAACTTTAGTGCCGAGAAAAACGCTGTCTTATGAGGACTCGTCACGGGTTGCAGCGGCACACGAAACGGGTTCGCAGCCGCGAATAATTCGTTGTCTCGCATGCTGGAGCTTCATTCGGGCGGGAGGGTTCAGGTCCAGCCGATTCTGGCGACAGAGAGCATGTTGCTGCAAGGTCAGTTTTACAGCTCAGGGACAACCGACGATACGATTGATGCGACTACAGATCCAGCGGACGCACCCAGATATTGCGATAGCGCAGTGGGTTACCGTGATCTTGTAACGCGATCGGCGCAGCCGGCGATTCAAAGTTGTACGGCTTCAAATCTCGCCCGGTGGGTCCATGAAACGGACGACGATGGTGAAGCAAAATTCCGTTGTGAATCAACGTCAGATAGGCCGATTCAAGTAACTCGCCATCCAAATCGAACTTTGGTGCTTCAAAAATCAGGTCATAAACCTGCCATTGACCTGGCTGGCGCGACGCGTTCACCATCGGTGGGTACTGGCCGTACATCGCACCTGCTTGCCCGTCGGCGTAAGTGCGGTTGTTGAACGAGTCCAGCACCTGAACTTCGTAAACTCCCATCAACTTGATACCGCTATTGCCGCGGCCTTGACTGTTTCCCCTCACTTGTTCCGGCGTTCGCCATTCGATGTGCAACTGACAGCTCCCGAATGAGTCAAGTGATTGCATGTACCCAGTTCGCGGAACAACTTCGATTGCACCATCAACCACTTTCCACTGTGCTTCACGAAGATCATCTGGTCCGTCCGGTCCGATATGCGTCCATTGCGACAGATCGGTGCCGTCAAATAGCACAATCGCATCGCTGGGCGCCGTACCTGGCTTGTCGTAGGTACTCAACTCTCCTGGTGTGACGACTCGCGGCTGGGGTCGACGGCGGTCGTGTACCCGCCATTGCTGGCCGGGGATCATGGAGGTATCGGTTGAACCAATGTTTGGCAACTTGGCCGGCTCGACAGGCTCCTGCTTTTTGGGTATTTCTTTTTCAGTTCCGTCCTTTTTCGAATTGTCCTTTTTCGAGCCATCCTTTTTCAGTTCGTCACCCTTCGCTCCATCCTTCTTATCTGCCCCATCGGCCGGCTTCTCGTCAGCCGCTTTTGCATCGGCAGGCTTCGTATCCTCCGGCTTTGGTTCGTCAGCCTTGGCGTCGGCTTGGGCCTGAGGATTTTTTTCCTCATTTTTTTCTTCCGCCGGCTTTACTGTTTCAGCTTTTTCTGCGGCAGGCTGTTCTGGCTGAGATTTTGATTCAGTTGATTTCGTTGGCTGATCCGACGGTTGCGTTGTCGGTTTTTCGCTAGCTGGTTTCTGGTCCGAGGCCGACGGTTCGCCCGCTTTCCCTGGTTTTGTTTGCGGATCGCCAGCGGCCTCCTGGGCTAACGACGAGCACGTGAAAGTCAACAAAATTCCGGCGAACAAGAAACGCAATTGGTTGGAATACATGGAAGCCTGGTGAATCACAAAGTGGACTGGGGGACGGGAAGACGTCGGGGCATCAAGGTCGGGAAGAAAGGCCCGGCGAAGGCCCCAGTTTACTTAAACTACGCTGCCATGCGACTGCCGAAGTGCCATCCGTTGGGGAGTTTGCGATGATTGGGGGTTGGGGAGCTGCAGCCCGGCGTGTTAGAGTCGTCGTTTGGAAAAGCTGCCATTTCAGCACCCCGCTCCTCCACATTCTGGTCACTCCCCACAGATGACAGTCGACACCTACTCCGTATGCCCCTGTGGCAGCGGCAAGAAAATCAAGTTCTGTAAATGCAAGGATTCGGTCGGAGAACTCGATCGTGTCTTGAAAATGGTCGAGGGCGGGCAAGTTGTCCCCGCGTTAGATCGGCTGTCCAAAATCCTCGCCGAGCATCCCGACGCGGCCTGGGCATTAGCGGTTCGAGGACGCTTGTTGTTGGATTTACGAGAGTACGAATCACTGGCCGAGAATGCCCAGCGATTCACGCGTTTGCAACCCAGCAATCCTCTCGCATTGACACAACGTGCCGCGGCAGATTTGTTCCGTGGCAACGTCGACGAAGCCAACGAATCATTGTTGGAAGCGCTCACCGAAAGCGGGCGTGATGTCGATGCATTCGTCTTGGACGTCGCGTCAGTGTTGGCGTTTTCTCTGGCACAAGCCGGTGAATTCTTGACGGCGCGCGTCTACGCGACGCTGGCGCTGATGGCCAAAGGCTACGAGGGCGGCCAAACCGCGATGCAGGTACTGCGGCAACTGAATTCCGCACCGACGATCAGCCAGTACCTGAAGGCTGTTCCCAAGGCGATCGCCAGACCCGCAGATGCCGACTGGGGTGAACGGTATGACGAAGCGGCGGGATTGCTTCGCAGCAATAAAGTGATGCTGGCCCAATCGAAATTCGATTCACTACGCCGAACGGTGCCCAACGAGCCAGCGATCTTGACCGGATTGCTGACGTGCGCCATTTGGCGTGGCGATGCGGCGAGCCAAAGCGAGTTATTGCTGAAGCTTTCCGCGTGTGAGACGCTCGATTTCGCGGATCGCGTTCGCTACCGAGCGATGGCGGCCTTGACTGAGCCAGAGATGCCTTCGTTGGCGGTCCCCGTGATGCAGTTAACGGCGGATATCGAAGCAGCCGATCAAACGGAAATCGCTTTCACCGCGCAGTCGAGATTTGTTTCGCTTCCCGCCGATATGCTCGCCGGTATGAAGATGAACGAGGATGACGTGGCTCCACGTGGCGGTTTCCAGATCTTAGATCGTGAAAAGCCCAGTACCGACTCCCTGCCACCGGCTGACCAGATCCCCGAGGCGATCGGTGTGGTCTTTATTTACGGCCGCCAAACTGATCGTGCAGCGAGAATCGAAATTCAAGATGTGCGTGAGCGAGACGTTGATGAAGTGAAAGCTCAAGTCACGACTGCACTCGGCAGTATCGAGCTGACTCAAACCGCTGGTGATGCTCTACCGCTTCTTGTTGCTGTCCAACCAGCGATCGCGATGGTTCGCTTTCAAGCTAAACCGGCCGAAGCTGAAAAACTACAGTTGGAAATCACGCGTGATCGCATGCCCCGCGCGATTGCGAACCTCCGATTGGGAATCCTCGGCGGTCAGTCGCTTGTCGAAACCGCAAACGACGACTCCAAACTCTTGGAACGAACGGCCCTCGTTCGTATCCTCCAGCAATACGATGCGATCGCCAGTCGCGGCGATGATATTCTTGCTGAACTGCATCGACTCTCCGGTATCGCACCTCAAGAGAAACTGCAGCTGACCGAGCATGACGTGGAAACGGTCGACAACGAGGACTTGAATCGCATCGACCCCGAAGGACTGAACGCGGAATCATTGATTTACTTGCTGCAGCGAGCGCAACAAGTATCGGCCACACCTGCGATACGCCACTTGGCTACGCGGTTGCTTGATACAGAACTGTCCGCAGAACAGCGTCCTGCCAAAATGCTTGCCTACATGTCCCTGGCCAATGTCGCCACAGAAGCGGAGTTAGCACTGGGGTACTTGGAAAAGGCCAAGGTCTTCGCCGATGAAAACAACTTCTCCAACGCCAATTTGTTGCTTAGTGAAATTGGCTTGCGACTGAGTATTGGTGACGGGGAAGGATTCCAGCGAGCGTTTCAACAGATCACCAGTCGTCACAGCAGCGATCCTGAAACGATGGCTCGCTTGCAGCAGTTGCTGATGCAATTCGGATTGATTCGTCCCGATGGTTCGCCGAGAACAGGCCCCGCCGGTCCCGCCGCGATGGCTGGCGGCGGAGCGAAGGCACCCGCAGCTTCCTCCGGACTATGGACACCTGACAGTCCCAACCCACCTCCGGCGCAAGGCAACGGTGGCGGAAGTAAGCTGTGGGTTCCAGGAATGGATTGATTCCCAATCGCCACCGTGAGAGTTTTAAGTCCTAGTACCTGGTTACAACTTAAATTTCGAGTTCTTTAAGTTTAGGACAGGTCTCCACGCACGTCCTTTATGGTCGGACAGAACGGGATACTCGCTCTTTGTCCTGAATTTTGGGTGTAACGCGTCTCTCTTGGGAGGTGTTGGAGCATCAACTTTGCCCTGCCGAAAATCATGTAACCTATCACGCCCCTCTCTCTGGGAGTGATAGGCCAATTCGTCTGGGGAGGGCGTCCACCGTAACGTCGTACCACTTCTGGTTTTCGCTACCTCCGGCGAAACTTTTGGGGAAGAGTTCGAACTCAATGACGGCTCAGTCTGGTCCGATCTGGTTCTCAGCGGTGAAAACCGCGGACTTTTACATCGCTGTTACAAATTCGGCACTTGCGGAGACATTACCGTTTCGTTGGTTTCCTAAATTATGGAAAGTAACAGTCAATCGCTGCGTTGACCGCCCTACCCAGGAAACCTCCCTCCCGCAGGAAAAAAGTTATGGCATCTGTGCTTGAAGGTCCCGTTACCAAGAAGCCCAAGAAGCGAAATGAAAGGAAGCGTGCACCGCTGATGAAGAACAGCCGTCACGCGTCCCCAACAACCGTCGAGCGTGCTCGCCGAGAAAACTTGTCCTGGTGGGCTATTGGTTGGCTGGCATTAGCACACGTGGTTGTACTCGCCGCACCCTTCTATTTTTCCTGGCAGGGTTTGGTAGCGATGTTCCTGCTGCACTGGATGACCGGCAGTTTGGGAATTTGCCTTGGCTACCACCGTTTGCTTACCCACACGGGAATGAAGACCTACAATTGGGTGCGATACGTTTTCGCAACCATTGGCACGATCGCTGGCGAAGGTTCGCCTTTGGACTGGGTAGCTGATCACCGCAAGCACCATGCGTTTAGCGATCACGAGGGTGATCCCCATTCGCCGCACGACGGAGGCTGGTGGAGTCACGTGTTTTGGTTGGCCTATCACAGCCACAACGGCGACCGCACCGCGTACCTGAAGCGATGGGTGCCTGATTTGTTTAAAGAACGTGGCATGCGAGTGATGGACATCCTATTCTTGCCAATCCATATCGCTGTCATGTTTGCCCTGGCAGGAATCGGATATTGGCTCGGTGGCCCAGAAAATGGTGCCTACATGGCGGCATCCCTCGTCATTTGGGGCATGTTCGTCCGTCTCGTGGGCGTGCTGCATGCGACATGGATGGTCAACAGCGCCTCGCACATGTGGGGTTACAAGAATTACGAAACCACCGACGACAGCCGCAATAATTGGTTCGTCGCAATCGTCGCTTACGGCGAAGGATGGCACAACAATCACCATGCATATCCGCGAATGGCCAAGCACGGTCACAAGTGGTGGGAGTTCGATATCACCTGGCAAGCCATTCGTTTACTCCGCAGTGCGGGCTTGGTTTGGGATGTTGTTGATTACAAGAATGCTGCTGAAAAGAACATCGGCGACAAGGGCGAACTTGTGGAAAAGCAAGTCGTCTCGGCACATTTTAGTGACTCCAATAACGCAAGCGATCTTGCTGACGACGAAATCGAATCCACAGACGCTGAAGTTGCGACCAGCGCTTGATCACCGTCGATTTTATTCGCCGACGCGACTGAAGCCGGCAATTACAGTGAGGGAACTGGTACTGCATTTGCATCCAGTTCTCTTTTTTTGTTGGTATGAATCGCATTATTTTCATTTTCGTCGCTCTCTTGTTCACCACAGTGTCCACGTTCGTGTTGGCACAAGAGGAATCGGTAGATTCGCTCCTGAGTTCGGACGCCGATCGCATTCGTGACACTCGTGCCGAGCTAGTGAAGGATCAAACGCGGCTAGCCGAACTTGAACTGGCGTTGGTAAAGGCTGAGACAGACTACGAAGCTGATTCCAATCGCTTTGACGTTACTGATGAGAAAGTCGAAACTCTCCAGCGGGAGACACCTCAAGATCCAAATGCCCTCACACAAGCAAAGCTCCTGCGGGATGAGGCCAAACAGCAGTTTGATCTAACGATCCAGCGTCGCCAGACTTTGCGACAGCAACTGACGACGTTAAAGCAACGCATCGATCTAAAGTCGCAATTGCTCGAGCAAATCTCGACGCCTACAGCACCTCAAACCAATGGGGACGTAGCGGTGGCCGCGGCGGAATCGGTGATGAGCCCAGCCGCAAGCGACTCCAGCGACGTTGACACGGCCTCAAACCCTGAATCAACGCCCCCTGCAGCGCCCATGTTGCCGCTGCCAGGGAACGTGAAATCGCCTGAGCCCGTTCTTGCAGCCGTCGATAATCCGGAACCGCCTACTACAGAAGAACTGCCTCTGGAGTTAACGGACTTTGCCTCTGAAGATCCGGCTCTCATTTCACTGCGACATGAAGTCGAATCCAAGCGGGCGCAGCTCGAATCGCTACGTGTAGAACTCGAACTTCGTGACGAGAACCTCAGTACCCTGCAAACAGAGCTGAAAAATACGGAAGCGCTGGTCACCAATGAGCGAGAGTCATTACAGTTGCTGTCCGACCCATTGGAACGTTTGCGTGCGTCAAACGATTTGCAGGCAACAACGGAAACGGGCGAAACCGTGGCTTCCGCAATCGCCAAGCTTGAGCAACGGCAACAGAATTCTCGCGAAGCTTTGTCCACCGCAATCAACCGCTCTGAACAACTTCAGCAGCAAATCACCGAGACGGAACGAACGAGAAAACAGGTCGCCGTTCGGGCTGACGAATTATCTGCCGAATTGCGGACGCTGTCAGGCCAAATCTGGTTCCTCGAAAGCCCGATTGCTCCTCGCAACATCTACCGCTGGACCATCAGGCGCGGCCCGGTTGTCGTGGCAATCCTGTTGTTGGCCAGCATCGCGATCGCAGTAACACGCTTTATCGGTCGTCGGATAGTGGCTGAATTGGTCCGCCGCAGTCGTCGAGGCAGCAAAACTGAGCGAGAAGAGCGAGCCGAGACTCTTCGGCGTGTCTTTCAAAGTGCGACACAAACGTTTGTCGTCGTTCTGGCCTCTCTGGCGCTACTTCAGCAACTCGGTGTCGACGTGACGGTCTTGGTCGGAGGCGCCGCAGTCATCGGAATGGCGATTGCCTTTGGCGCCCAGAATTTAATCAAAGACTACTTTACCGGCTTCATGATCCTCGTAGAGAACCAATACAGCGTTGGCAATATTATCCGCATCGGAGACAGTACCGGAGTCGTGGAAAACATCACGATGCGAATGACGGTGCTTCGTGACTTGGAAGGAGTCGTGCATTTTATCCCGCACGGCAATGTGACTCAGGTCAGTAACCTCACCCACGGTTGGTCGCGCGTCGTACTCGACATTGGAGTTGCTTACAAAGAGAACGTGGATCGAGTCATGGAAGTATTAAAAGACCTATTGATCGAAATCCGTGACGACGAACGGTTTGGTCCAATGGTACTCGGCGAACCGGAGATACTTGGCGTGGACGAATTCGCTGATTTCGCTGTGTTGATCAAGTTGCTAATCAAAACGCGGCCGCTCAAACAGTGGGAAGTCAAACGCGAATTGCTCAGACGGATAAAAAATCGCTTTGATAAACTCGGAATCGAGATTCCCATCCCTCATCTCACTGTCATGATGCGAGAAGAAGCAAACGACAATCCTCGACGAAATCCGTAGCCCTTAGCCGAGGACGTTAACAGCGATCAGCAATAATTCTCACGTAAATTCGCTTCCTAACTTTATCTTGTGACGTAACTTTGGACGACGCTGGACCAGTATTTAAACGATCTGGTCCGCGAGATTGTCACAACCCGCTCAGTTGATTGAAACGTTACAACCGGCTACGGAGCAATGCGCCACGACCTTTCCACTGAAGCCAAGCAATCCTTCCAAATCGTGGCCCTACTGGCGACGGTTCTCGTGGTCGCAATCCATTACAAATCCGATGCACCAGAGACGATCAGCCCGCTACAGGCAACTGGAAACCAGCTTGCCCAAGAGTTTTTGCTGGGAGGCATAGCTCGCGTTGCCGTCCCACTATTCGCCTTCGCCGCCGGCTTTTTTTACTTCCGCAGTGATGACGGGTCGCTAGCGAGCTACTGCAAAAAACTGAAGCAACGAACTCGAACCGTTTGGATTCCATTCTTTATTGTCGGTTCGATTGCGTTGGCAAGTTGGATACTTGTGCGGCGACTAGAAGACGATCCCGTCGAACTCACGATGGGACAATTCCTGGCTACATGGCTGCTGCGCCCGCCAGCGGAACAGCTGTGGTTCCTACGAGATTTGTTGGTTTTGATAACCATCGCTCCGATGATTCGTTGGCTATGCAGTCGCACCACCTATAGGACGATCCTGCTGTTCGCTGTCGGTGGAGCCTGGGCGATGAACTGGCAATTCACGCCAATCGTGGCGGGTTGGCATCTTCTACATTGCGAGACTCTTTTATTCTTTGCCATAGGCTGCCTGGCTGTGGACCATGCGAATTCCATCGAACGTTGTGGCAAAGCGTCAACGCCGATTTTGATCGCGGTCACGGCAACATGGTTTGCGTTGATTGCGTGGCGAATCACCTTAAGAGCCGACTTTGACATCTGGTATGCGACTCAATACTCGATCGCCGATTTGCTGGTTCATCAAGCTTCCATCTTGCTTGGTTGTATCGCTGTTTTCATGATCTCTTGGCGATTACGGCATCCAATGCTATTGCAAATCTCAGGCGCATCTTTCTTCGTGTACCTCGTTCATGAGTTTCCGCTTCGGGCATTCATACAACGAGTTGCCGCTCGATTCTTGGAACACGACACATCCGCTTGGCTGGTCACGCCCCTGGTAATCGTGGGCACGTACAGCGCTGCCTTTGTGCTCAGTCGCTGCTGTCCCACGTTTTTTGCCTTGGTCACCGGAGGCCGGCTGCCGTCAGCCTCACCACCGCAAAGTCGCTGGCAGCCCGCTACATCGGTACCATCATCCAATTCGTAATGGACTAAGTCGCAGCGAGTTCACGCACTGCTTTTACTACCTGTTCATCGTGCCCGTCGACCTTCACTCGCTTCCACACGGTATGGACTTTGCCGCGTCCGTCGATCATGTAGGTCGATCGTTGGATACCCATCGACTTCTTGCCGTACATATTCTTTTCACGCCACACTCCATACTTTTCGGCGACGGCATGGTCCTGGTCAACCAATAACCTGAACGGCAGGCTGTATTTGTCGCGAAACTTCACATGGCTGTCCGCTGAATCTCCGCTGATTCCCAAGACTACCGCACCAAGCTTTTGTAATTCACTGTAGCAGTCACGAAAGGCACAGGCCTCCTTTGTACATCCTGGTGTATCATCGCGGGGATAAAAATAAAGCACCACAATCTGCTCTTTCAGGTCACTGAGTTTCACCCTGTTGCCAGCATCGTCGAGCAGCGAGAACGCGGGCGCTTTCGAACCAACTTCGAGGAATTCTGTCATGATCACGATCCTTATGGGAAAAAGAGTGTCAATCAGTTGATATTTTTGGTGCGTGACAAAACTGGAAAAAACATTAGAATTCCGCTATGAATGAACACAACCCTACATCAGACAAGTTTTCTGACGCTGATTCCGAAACAATGCAACATGCCGATGTCCCTCATGACGACCTTACAAGAAACGACGATGATCATCAAAGTGAACCGGCGGCGCTGGATCCGATGGTCGTAGATCCGATGGTCGTAGATCCGATGGTCTCGGAAAGTCGCGCTATTCGGCCTCATGGTATCGAGGCGGGGCGTACGCTTGCTGCCGCTGCCGCACGTGTGGCGATCGAAAATAAGGGGCAAAATGTCGTCGTATTGGATGTCTGCAAACAGTCGGCGGAGTTTGATTTCTTCGTTTTGGCAACCGGAACCAGTCGGCGGCAACTGCACGCTATCAGCGAAGAGATCGATGACGTCTTGCAAAAGGAACTCGGCGACCGACGCCGTGGGATCGAAGGCTATGAAGAAAGCCGCTGGATCGTACTCGACTATGGCAGTGTCGTTGTTCACCTTTTCGATGACGAGACTCGCGAGTTCTATGATTTGGAATCGCTTTGGGCTGACGGTGAAGTTATCCCTTTGGAATCTCTCGGGCTGACGCCTAACCCCCAGTGAACTATTCAACGCGATGCAACTGACTCAATTAATTCAGGGGCGGTTTGCCGATGCGCTCCGCAATATCACAGACCAACCGCTCGTTTTCGCACAAATGATTCGGGCGACCACGGACGCTCGGTTTGGTGACTTTCAAGCGAACTGCGCGATGCCACTGGCCAAAGTCACCGATGCGATTTCGTCCAACCCTCGAGAAATCGCCGACCGAATCATTCGCGATCTACAGATTGACGATCTGTGTGATGCTCCAGAGATCGCCGGGCCTGGGTTTATCAATCTGCGAATGAAGAATTCGTATCTTGCTGAACAAATCGCCGAGATGTTTGCCGACGCCCGCTGCTTGGTTTCCAAAGTAGAGAAACCGCTGCGAATCGTTATCGACTTTTCTGGTCCCAACGTTGCTAAGCCCATGCATGTGGGGCACATTCGCAGCACGGTGATTGGTGATTCGCTAACCAAAACGTTGCGGTTTCTTGGTCATGACTGCGTTACCGACAATCATCTCGGAGACTGGGGAACGCAGTTTGGAATTATCATATACGGTTTCAAGCACTTTGGTGATCCCGACACGGTCGCCTCAGCCCCCGTGGCGGAACTCGCGAAACTGTATCGCTTGGTACATCGGTTAATGGAGTATGAAAAGTCCCTGGACTCATTGCCCCAACAAAAGCAAACGGTCGAAGCTTTGCGGCAGGAACTTGCTGCGGCGACCCTGGCTTTGGATGGAATGGACGACAAATCACTTAAAAAGCAACGCAAAATGATTGCGGGACTGGAGAAAAAAATTGAAGTAAGCGAAGCGGCTGTGTTTGAAACTCAGCAGAAGATTGACGCCGTGCAAGCAGATGCTGATTTGATGACAAAAGCAAAGTCGCATTTGGGGATCAATGCTGCGGTTTTGCGAGAAACAGCCAAGCTACACGCTGGTGACGAAGATAATTTGCAACTGTGGGAACAGTTTTTGCCACACTGTAAAGACGAAATTGAACGAGTTTACCGACGGTTGAATGTGTCATTTGATAACACGCTCGGTGAGAGCTTCTACCATCCGCTGCTTGCTGGTGTGGTTGAAGATTTACAGAAACGCCAATTGGCTCGCGAAAGTGATGGTGCGATATGTGTCTTTTTAGACGCTTTTGAATCACCCATGATCATTCGTAAGCAAGATGGGGCGTATTTGTATGCCACAACCGACTTGGCGACACTTCGATATCGACTGCAGCACTTTCATGCGGACCAAATTCTTTATGTCGTCGATACTCGTCAAAGCGAGCATTTTGAAAAATTGTTCGCTGTGGCCAAGGCAATGGGTTTAAACGAAGTCTGTTTGGTACACGTCAATTTCGGCACGGTTTTGGGTGAGGATGGCCGCCCCATGAAGACTCGAAGCGGCTCGCTTATCGGTCTGGAAGGATTGCTCGATGATGCCGTGACGCGAGCGCGGGAAGTAGTTTGTGATCAAGATCGGTTAGCTCGTATCTCGCCGCCAATGGATGATGCCGAACAAAACACGGTCGCAGAGAAAGTTGGCATCGGTGCTATCAAATATGCGGATTTAGCTCATCACCGTACCAGTGATTATCGATTCAGCCTCGATAAAATGGTGGCATTAGATGGCAATACGTCAGCATACGTCCAGTACCAGTATGCACGAACGCAAAGCATCTTGCGAAAAAGTGGGATAGAGGAATCTGAAATAGCCCAGCAAATCGTGTCGTTAGGGATCGCAGTATGCGAACCGGAAGAACGGCAGCTTGCGTTATGTTTATTGCGTCTGGAAGAATCTCTGTTGTCGGTGGTTCAAGATCATGCACCTAGCTCGCTAGTTGACTACTTGTACGAAACCGCCAAAACCTATGCAGTTTTTAATGAGAATTGCCCCGTCCTGAAGGCCGATTCTGAAGCGTCCCGTCGATCTCGCTTGGCATTTGTCGTGCTCAGCGGTCGTGTTCTGAAATTGGGGCTTTCACTTCTGGGTATCGAAGTGGTTGATCGTATGTAGAGGAGTATTTTATTTAAATTGTTGAAAATCTCCCAGCGATGCAATTGACAGCATAATATGTTGTCTTATCGTACTAAGCTTCATGCCGTCGAAATTTACTGTAAATTTGACGGTGACGACATCTGCTGTGAGCAGAAGAACGTTTATTTAATGTCCCCAGGGAATGCCGATGAGTGTCGGTGTTGAAGGTAAAAAAATGGCTAAGAAGTCTGCTGGTCCCAACAAGTCGCAAGCAATTCGCGATTACTATGCTGCCAATCCCAAGGCCAAGCCAATGGAAGTCTCGGACGCATTGACGGCCCAAGGGATCAAGGTCACGCCCGCTTTTGTGAGCACGATTCGCTCAACGTCGAAAAAGAAAAAGGTCGGCAAACGCGGACGTCCCGCGGGCGCTACCAAATCGAGCTCTAAACCGACCACGAGCAAGAAACTCGGTCGTCCCGCAGGTGCCAAGCTGGGACGTCCTGCATCGTCGAGTGGCGCTGGAAACGTTTCAATCGATGCGTTGCTTAAGGCAAAAAGCATGGTCGAAGCCGTCGGCAGCGTTGACGAAGCTCGTGCCGCACTTGCCGCACTTGAGCGGCTGATGAAATAGTAAGTTCGAGCGGCTTAAATGCCGTTGAGATCGATGCGATCGTCAATAGGGAAGCATGTTCAGCATGCTTCCCTTTTTTCTTTGGTGTATCAGAAGGAATCCCCTGTGTAGAATAGTGCCTGCGGACCCGCTCTTCCGAGGCGTATTCATTTGCATTCCAGCTAGGACTGACCGTATCCATGACTGAACTGTCGAGCGAGCAATTTGCTCAGCGAATCGTTGATTTGGGACTAGCCGAACGACGTGATGTTGAGGCCGCGATGGGCGAACTATCCGGCGGCGAGTACATCGCTAGGTCGCTATCGCATAGCAATCCCAACGATCCCAATGACTTAGCGGGAGTCATTGAGGTCATGCAAAAACGTGGTCTGGTAACGACGTTACAAACAGAAAAAATCCTCAAGGGCGACCGAACTGGGTACTTTTATGGTGACTACAAAGTTCTCTATCTGATCGGGGCCGGTACGTTTGCGCGAGTTTATCGCGCCTGTTTGGGCGGTGAAGTTTTTGCGGTGAAGGTGCTGCGAAAGCGGTTTCGCGATGAAGCAAAAGAACTTGAGCAGTTTTTGCGTGAAGGCCGGATGGGTTTGAAGCTTCGTCACCCCAACATCGTCAGTATTTTCGATGTGGTCCCCGATATGAGAAACCCGTTCTTGGTTCTGGAATTTGTTGAGGGCCAAACACTGAGAGAGCTAGTGCGGATTCGTGGACAGTTGCCAGCAGATTTGGCGTTAAAGCTGATGTACGAAGTTGCGTCCGGACTTGCCTACGCGTCAACTTTGGGTATCTCGCATCGCGACTTGAAGTTGTCTAACGTACTGGTGAGTTCTGATGGCAAAGCGAAGTTAGTGGACTTTGGCTTGGCGGCTCTCACCGATCGAGCAAATCCGGAAAAAATCGCGGACTGTCCCAATGCCCGGGCGATCGATTATGCTGCGTTGGAAAGGGGCACCGGCGTTCGGAAAGACGATCCGCGCAGCGATGTTTACTTCGCTGGCAATATGCTTTACCACATGCTCGCTGGGCGACCGGCACTTACTGAGACTCGCGACCGTCTGGCACGATTGAATATTTCGCGGTTCTCGGAAATTCATCCGCTGCACGAGCTGGTGCCTGACCTGCCGCCTGTTGCTAATCATATCGTGCTCAAAGCGATGGAAATGGACCCCGAAAAACGGTACCAATCCGCTGCCGCACTCCAAGCGGATATCAAGAAGTCTATTGAACTGCTTAAACAGGGAAAAACCGGTGTTCGCAGCGCCGACGGTTCGATAACAGCGTCAACCTCTGATGATCACCATGATGACGATGACCTGCCGACGAATGAAGGGGAGGGTTACGTGGTGATGCTAGTCGAATCTAAGGCGTCCTTACAAAACGCCGTTCGCGACCGATTGAAGTCACGTGGGTACAGGGTTTTGGTGATTTCAGACCCCAATCGAGCGTTGGCACGATTCGTTCCCGACGAGGATTTCCCCGCCGATTGCGTGATTTTCGGTGCTGCAGAATTGGGAACGTTGGCCGTGGAAGCGTTCAACCAGTTTGCAACGAACGAACACACCCGCGCGACCCCTTCCATTTTGATGGCGGACCAGCGACAACATCAAATTATCGGCAAAGCAGTACGGGGGGCGAACCGAAAACTACTGTCGCTGCCTCTGAAAGTGCGAGAATTGCGTGCGGCGTTGTTGCAAATGCTGTCAGGCGTCGAGCGTCGACAAGCAGGAACGTACTAGATGGGGCTTCCGTTTCGATTCAGTCTCAAGCTATGGCCCTACGTCGCCGATACTAACGGCATCCGTGGATCATTCGGCAAGGAACGGAAATCAGTTCGCCGACCTTGACTGTCCCGGTTTTTTTCCCTAAGTTCCCTGCAATCACAAGGCGACGTGGCCAAGCGGCTAAGGCGAAGGATTGCAAATCCTTTATTCGTGGGTTCGAATCCCACCGTCGCCTCTGACATGAATCTGCGGTTTTCGCTATCGCCGAAACAGTTTTCGAGTTGCCTGGAGTGTGGTTCACCACTGCTGTGGTTCACCAAATTGATCCCGAAGCCACTACTGGATTAACCTTGAAGCGCCATGGCACACAAAAAACGACGCTGTGCCCATTTCTGCCGGCGACGTGGCCCTGGCGAACGCGAGTCTCGTTTCCTTTGGCATCGCTGCGATGCCGTTGACTTGCTGAGTTGGTTGTTGTTGGAGCCAACTGCTGGAAATCTAAATTCTGCGCATATGCTCTGGATGCTTACGGTCTTACCAACGTTTGACGAAACCATTCACGTAATTCGGTCCGGGCTGGCAGGTCGTTGAGCACCCAGGTATCGGTGTGCGCGATTCCCGAAATGGGTACAAATGTAAATCGGCCGTTCGGTGCTACCTGTGCCAGATATTCCTGGGTCGCCACCGTGCTATTTTCTTGGCAGATAAACTGCGGTCGAGTGCCAAGTCGCGCCAGTCGTTTGGCCGCAGAATCGCGATCACTTGCCGGGTACGGCCAAATTCGAACGCCGTCATAGTGGCTATGGCAAATGAAGCCTCGCCACAGTTTGCTGATTTCGTCGTTATTGAGGCCAATGTAGTTGCAGGCAATTGATCCACGAGAGAATCCGGCAATAAAGACTTGATCCCGATTCCCGCCGTACTGTTCACAAATCTTACCGACCGCGACAAGGCAATAGTCGACTGTCGCTTGCACGTCACCCCACCACGTTGGCGAGTTTTGACCTTGGGCAAGATCCACAAAGGGCAAGCAAACCCAAATTACGCCTACACCTCCGGACAAGCCATAGCCGAGCGAGCACCCTTCAACGGTTCCCAAACTCGATTGGTATCGATTGCCAGCGTACTCGACGATCACGGGATACTTTTCACCAGCCTTCCAGTCGGTCGGCAGGTACAAAACGTGATGAATCTGTGTTTCGCGGAACGAGTCGAGAACCTGTCGAACCCGAACTCCCGCTGCTGGTTCGCCAGCGGTTACAGGGGGAACTTCTAACTCGTCGCCGTTTGCGATCGCCCATTGAAGCATGAGTACCGCAAGCAACGGTAACAAACATAATTTCTGATTCATCAGACGGCTCCGCTTCGCGTTATAATCGGGCACACGGACAACCGGTGACGGCAAGACAGACTCGTTCAACTGCATCGTGTTCCTCTCCAATGTTGCCACGCATTGTAACTCTTATGAACAGACCAATCATTCTTGCTTGTGCTCTCCATCTTGTTATTGCATGTGGCTTCGTGGCCAACGCCGACGTACCGAATATTGTGCTCATTGTGGCCGACGATCTTGGCTACGCTGATGTGCGATTCACCCCCCAGCATCCGCAAGAGATCGAAACTCCGCATTTGGCTGCGCTGGCCAAGGAAAGCGTTATCTGTCGACAGGGCTATGTCAGTGGCCACGTTTGTTCGCCGACGCGCGCTGGCCTGATGACGGGCCGATATCAACAACGTTTGGGACTGTACACAGGTGGTGAAGCAGGTTCTGGGTTACCGAAGAACGAGAAGATCTTCCCCCAGTTTCTTTCACAGGCTGGTTATGCAACGTGCCAGCTTGGAAAGTGGCATTTGGGGCCGACACCCGAATGGAGTCCGGCGCTGCGAGGTTTTGACGAAGTCTTTGGCTTTCTCGGTCGAGGTGCCCACGACTATTTCCAACTCAACGACCCGGACGATCCAATCTATCGTGGCACAGATCCTGTTCAAGAGAGCGGATATTTAACGGATCGACTGGGCGAAGAAGCGGTGTCGTTTGTTGAGCGCAACAAGAGTAAGCCCTTCTTTCTTTATTTAGCGTTCAATGCCGTCCATGCTCCGCTGCAAGCACCTGCCGACGAGATTGCAAAATTCAATACTGGAAATTCGGATCGAAATACACTACTGGCGATGGGCAAACGGATGGACGACGCGATCGGCAATCTCGTCGCAACATTAAAGCGAGAAGGCGAATGGGAAAACACGTTGCTGTTTCTTATCAGCGACAATGGCGGACCGCTGGCCCAGTCCGCCGACAATTCGCCGTTACGTGGCGGCAAGCACCAAGATTACGAAGGCGGCATTCGCGTGCCGTTCCTTGTCTGTTGGCCGAGCCAACTAACGCCAGGGGAAACTCAGGCGGTAGTCAGTTCGCTCGATATTCTTCCGATGTCACTGGCTGCCGCGGGCATTGCGCCGCCGGACGATAAGCCGCTGGATGGTATCAATCTTTTGCCGGTACTTCGCCGCGACATCAAGCCCGCGCCTCGTGATCTTTTCTGGTGCGCTGGCGGCAACGAAAGTTGGTGGGCCGTCCGTAGCGGCGATTGGAAAATTGTTGCTGAGAAAGGACGCATCGCTTTGTTCGATCTGAGTCAAGACATTTCCGAGGCTCACGATCTTGCCGCGAAGATGCCCGAGAAGCTGGCCAAGTTGGTAACGCTGCATGACCAATGGCTTCTCGAAATGGCTGATCCCATCAAAGGTGGTGCGAAGCGATTCGATGGAAACAAGGCTCAATTAAAGCCCCCAGGGAATCGTGAAGAGGAACGGGCACGTATTCGCGACGAACGAAGGAAAATGCGAAAAGCAGAGAAACCGAATAGCACTCAACTGACTGACTAAACAGTCACGGTGCTGTCGAGCCTATCAAGATTCAACGTCCTAGAGATGTGCGTCGGTCCGCACATTCGTGTACGATTTCATAATCACTTGGTTCATAACCACTTGGCGAGGTAACGAGAGATAGGTCTTTCGCATCCCTGCCGCCTACTTTAACTCTCGACGATCAGCGAGACAAAGGAACGAGAATCGGCCCATGAAGCGTATTTTGGATGTTTTCTGTGTTTCAAATTGTCCTCAAAGTATCGCAACTTTTTCAGTTGCTTGTCTGTTAACGCTTCTAGGCGTTCAAATGTTCAACAAAGCCAGCGCGATCGATGATTCGGAATCGCTGAGCCTGGTTGTCGAGACGATTAACGCGGAGTTGGACAATCCAGACGTTTGTGCCGCTTTGATGCGTGGCATGTTGAGTGGCCTAGAGGGGCGTCGGAACGTGACGTCGCCGCCAGGTTGGAGTGAACTGAGCGAACGATTAGCGAGCAGCAAAAATGAACGCGTGCGGCAATTGTCACTGAATCTGTCCCAGCTCTTCGGTGATCGCGAAGCAACTCAGCGAGCGATTTCTTTATTGAAGGACCGCGCTGCTGACGAAAGCAAACGTCGCACGGCACTGTATTCTTTGTTGGACCAGCAGAACGAAGAGGCGGCTGACTTGTTGGAGTCGTTGTTGGACGAGCCATCGCTTGCCCTTGATGCCATTCGCGGATATGCCATTGTCGCGAGAGATTCAGCTCCTCAGGTACTATTGGATCGTTACCAAAAGTTCAGCCCTACACTGCGTTCAGCTGCGATCGAAACGCTTGCCACGCGAGAAAACTATGCCGAGGCGTTATTGGCGGCGTTAGAGCAAGCCCGCGTATCACGTGAAGACATTCCCGCTCACGTTGCACGTTCACTCAGCTTGGTTCTCGGGGCTCGGTTTACCAAAGCGTTTGGCGAGGTTCAACAGATCGCTGCGGACCGAGAACAGTTGATCGCTAAATATAAATCGATGATCACACCCGAAGCGATCGCGATCGCAGATGCTTCGCGGGGTCGCGCCGTGTTCAATAAAACCTGTGCCGTTTGTCATCAACTCTATGGCGAAGGTGGCAACGTTGGTCCCGACTTGACCGGTTCCAATCGCGCTAACTTGGATTACATTTTGCTCAATAGTGTCGATCCCAGCTACGATGTTCCCGATGCCTACAAAATGGTCCAAATCCTCACGGTAAATGGACGATTAATCAGCGGAGTTTTGGCGGAAGAAGATGCGGTTCGCGTCGTCCTGAAAACGGCCGAACAGCCAAGAGTCGTTGTCGCCAAGGATGATATTGAAACTCGACGCGTGTCACCCAAATCCATGATGCCCGACGGACAATTGGATCAAATGAAACCCGAGGAGGTCATTGATTTGATCAAATACCTAAGAACAACCACTCAAGTGGAGACCGCAAAGTGACTCTCAACTGTCGACTACTTCTATTCACGGCGCTTGTTGCCGTTGAATCCCTTATCGGCAGCGGATATGGGTTGGTCAACGCCGAGGACTTACGCAATACACTGCCTAAACAGCAACATCGAACCAGCGATGCTCCGTTTCTGGATCCTAAGGAAGCCGTTGCCAAAATGGCTATTCCCTCGGGCTTTGAGGTGTCCGTTTTTGCGGCGGAGCCGGATATTGCTGAACCCATCGCTTTCTGTTTTGACCATCTTGGGCGAATTTGGATCGCCGAGAACTTCAACTATCGAACTCGGCGAGAGCATACGGATGACCACGTCAGTCGCATTCAGATTTTGGAAGACAGTAACGGCGACGGTGTTTTTGATAGTAAGAAAACTTTCACCGATAAGCTAACCTTTACGTCCGGTTTGGCTTGTGGCTTTGGAGGTGTATTTGTCGGTTCACCGCCGCACTTGAGTTTCATCCCAGATGCTGACGGCGACGATGTACCCGATGGACCACCGCAACCGTTGCTAGACGGTTGGGGCATCAACGATCGGCATGAAACACTTAACAGTTTCATTTGGGGGCCGGATGGTTGTTTGTATGGCTGTCACGGCGTATTCACCCAATCGAATGTCGGACAGATCGGCGACGATGACGCCAAGCGACAATTTATCGATGGCGGTATCTGGCGATATCATCCGACGCGCAAGTCGTTTGAAATCTTTGCTCGCGGTTTGTCTAACCCCTGGGGATTTGACTTCGACGACCACGGTCAAGCGATGGCGACGTGCTGCGTCATTCCCCACTTGTTCCACGTGGTTCAAGGCGGGGTGTATCACAAGCAGAGTCTGCCGCATGTGAATCCACACATTTATGACGATATCAAAACGATCCGAGATCACTCGCACCTTTCAGCACACGGAGGGGCTCGTTTTTACTTGGCAGACGTGTTTCCCAAACAGTATCGCAATCAACTGTTCATGTGCAATATCCACGAACATGCGGTACTAACGGACATCATGGTTCCAAACGGTTCGAGCTTTATTGGTCAACATGGCGCTGACTTCATGCCGACCAATGATCTGGCTTGGGTCGGCTTCAGTGTCGAAATTGGACCCGACGGCGGCGTGTACATTCTGGATTGGCATGATACAGACGTTTGTGGCAACGCTGTAAACTTTCCCAACAGTGGTCGAGTCTATCGCATCATGCCCGAAAATGTGCCAGCGAAAGCTGCACTTAACTTGGACACGATGCCAGACGAAGAATTGGTCAAACTACAAACGCATGACAATGATTGGTACGTGCGACATGCGAGAACGATACTGCAACAGCGCGCAGCGACCGGCAAATTAGATCAAACTCGAGTTCAATCGCTTTTGGACGAGATGTTTCAATCGGTTACGACTTCGCCCAAACGGCTTCGTGCCTTGTGGGCGACGAACGTTACCGGCGGACTGACTCGCGATCGACTCCTGACGCTTCTGGCTCACGATGATCCCTATGTCCGAGCTTGGGCAATACAGTTTTTGTGTGATACAAGCGAATTGAATGCGTTTCAGGACGCCAGCGGCGCTGAACATGGTGTGGTCGACCGTGATGTACTGCAAAGATTTGTGACGATGTCCACGAGCGACCCTTCGCCGATCGTCAGATTGTATTTAGCGTCAGCCGTGCAGCGACTACCGTTTGCCGATCGATGGCCGATTCTGAGAGGCTTGGTTTCCCATGCCGAAGACATCGATGACAACAACTTGCCTCGGATGATTTGGTTTGGAATCGAGCCCATGGTGTCTAGCCATCCTCGTGAAGCACTATCACTTGTGATTGCTGGCAAGGTGCCGTCTCTGCAGGAATTCGTCGCCCGCCGCATCGTGTCGGGGAGTGTTGGTACCAACTTGGATCGCCCGTCAAAGGAGCAACAACGTTCGCAGTGGCAAAGCAGGATCGGAAAGGTGGCTCCTGGGTTCACGGTTCGCAACTGTGGAGAAGGTGGAGTCGTCAGTCATGACAAATTTCGTAACGCGATCGCCGTCCAGACTCATCCTCTCGACGCACAAACACCCAGCCGTTTGGTTCGCGAACTCGACGTAGCGAAAGACAAGTCAACGCGACTCAGAATGCGAGTCAGCCATCATCCTCACGGCGATTGGCAATTGCGAGTTTTAGTTTCTGACCAAGTGCTTGTTGACCAACTCGTCGGAAGCAAAACGGTGGGTGAAGATGAGTGGTTAGACGTTGAAGTCGACTTAACGAAGTTTGAAGGCACCAAAGTCGAGCTGACGATAGAAAATCGAGCCAACGATTGGCACAACGAATGGGCCTATTGGAATTACGTTTCCGTCACGTCGGATTGAGAAGACGGCACTGATACATACAAACGGTAGCGTGGACTCAAGAAAAGTCTTACTCAACAGTTTTCCTGCACTTTGTTGAATCGGCCAGCGCGTTTAGTTGACGGTCGATCAGGTTGGTAGGTGACTTGGAGTTCGCTAAGACGGTAGGATGGATGTCAGTGCCTCGTTGAATAAGGTTGTCGTGTGGGAGAGTTCCACGATCCTCGTCTAATCGTTCGGTTCGTACGGATATCGCGTGCCGCAAGTGTGTTGGTAGTCGCCATGGCCCTGATTGTCCTGATGGGTTGGGCTATCAATTCCGAACCGCTGAAATCGGTTCTGCCGGGCAGAATTGCAATGAATCCCGGCGGAACAGCAGTCGGGTTCATGCTATGCGGTGCAGCGTTATGGCTATCCAATCGTGGGTCGCGTGTTGATCAATCGATGGCGAAAGTCACTCGCCATGTGGCCAGCGGTCTGTCGTTCACTGTCATCGTGATGGCTGTTGTTCGAATCGTAGGATATGAGTGGGACTTTGATTATGGTCCAGATCAATGGCTGTTCACCGAAAAGTTGGACGAATACGCAATTCCGAATCGCATGGCTCCGAATACGGCGTTTGGATTTTTGTTTTGCGGATTGGCGTTGCTGTTCTTGGATTTGAAATGGCGATTTCGCATTCGCCCATCCGAGATTTGTACGCTCGCGGCGTCTCTCATTTCGCTTCTAGCGATCATTGGTTACGCATATAGCAGCGTTAGCCTAATCGGAATCAAGAGCTACATTCCGATGGCTCTCAATACGGCGTTCTGCTTTGCAGTGTTGTGTTTGGGGATTCTCTGTGCGCGTCCGACTGATGGGCTGATGTCCGCCATTAGTGATTGCGGCGCCGGCGGTGTGATGGCTCGCCGCCTTCTGCCTTCGGCGATTTTGATTCCTGCGTTGGTCGGCTGGCTTCGCTGGTGGGGAGAACAACAAGGTTGGTTTGGACAGGTAATGGGGCTATCACTTTTTGTGCTGACGAATATCGTCGTCTTTAGCACGATGATTTGGTGGAGCGCCGTGTCGCTCAATAGCTCAGATGCCAAATTGCAGCATGCGAGAATCGAAGCGGAATCAGCCAACCGAGCCAAGAGTGAGTTTCTGGCAAACATGAGTCATGAAATTCGCACGCCAATGAACGGCATCATTGGAATGACCGCATTGCTGGCCGATACCAAACTGGAGCAGGAACAACGAGAGTTTTTGGGTCTGGTACAGCAGTCCGCTGATTCATTGTTGCGGCTTCTCAATGACATCTTGGACTTTTCAAAAATCGAAGCCGGTCGAATGGAATTAGAGAAAATCGAATTCGATTTGCGGGAATGCGTCGGCAAGGCGATGAAGTTATTTACGCTCAAGGCAGCTGAGAACCACCTGGAGTTGGCCGCACGAATCGACCCATCCATTCCAAATCGGCTCGTCGGAGATCCTGGACGGTTTCGCCAAATCATTATCAATTTTATCGGCAACGCGATCAAGTTCACGCCTGCCGGTGAGGTTGTTGTCGACGTCAATCCCGAGAGCCAATCCACAAGCGGTATCGTTTTGCATATAACCGTTCGTGACACAGGAATCGGCATTCCTCTCGACAAACAACAGCAAATCTTTGAAGCTTTTTCTCAAGCCGATACGTCTACCACCCGACGCTTTGGTGGAACCGGGTTGGGGCTGACCATTTCCACACGATTGGTAGAGATGATGGGTGGTCGTGTGTGGCTGGAAAGTGAACCGAATCAGGGCACAACGTTTCACGTTCTTGTCAATCTCGGGGTCGCGGCGGACCAGACAGTACGGCGCCCCGCCGCACTCCCGTTGTTGGCCGGTGTGCGCGTGCTTGTCGTGGACGACAATGCAACCAATCGACGGATACTGCAAGAGTTGCTGACCCATTGGAAGCTGAGAGTTGAGCTAGCGTCCAACGGTGAGCAAGCGATCCAACTGACGAGCGAAGCTGAAAGTTCCTGCGATCCTTTTTTGCTAATATTGCTCGACTATCATATGCCGAAGCTGGATGGGCTGCAGGTAGCCGAGCTGTTATCAAGTCGAGTTGGTCAAGCGGCTTGCAGGATCGTGATGTTGTCTTCGTCGGTCTCTGGGCTCGACCTGGCTCGAATGCGAGAATGTGGAATCGCTCGGTTCATGACCAAACCGATCATTGCATCGGAGTTGCTGGATACAGTGCTTGACGTTCTCAAAGTTTCGGAATCCGACGAACATGCGAGTGAATCGACGGCTGCCCTGGCACCGCCACCGCCTCGCCGCATTCTCTTGGCCGAAGACGGTGTCGTCAATCAAAGAGTCGCCATGGGTTTTTTAAAGAAATGGGGACACAGCGTCGTCCTTGCCTCGAATGGACGTGAAGCAGTCGAGGCGGCACAACGCGAGACATTTGATCTGATCTTGATGGACATTCAAATGCCAGAATTGAATGGACTGCAAGCGACGGAGGTTATTCGCCGACAAGAGTTGGAATCTGGCAGTCATCAGATGATTGTTGCAATGACCGCAAACGCCATGAAAGGTGATCGAGAGCGGTTTCTTGCTGGAGGAATGGACGACTACATTTCCAAACCATTTGATCCCAAAGATTTGCAACGAGTGGTTGCCAGTGCACCTGCTACATGCATTGCTGCCCCAACGGCCATAGGTTTGCTCCAGTCAACGGAAACCCGTAACACCGGCCGCGAGGAAGATTTGCTTCTTGACTGGAAGATAACGCTCAAACAAACCGGTGGTAGCGAAGCGATGGCTCGGGAACTGGCGAAAGTCTATTTGAACGAATCACGGCAACTCGTTGACAAAATGCACCATGCCCTCAACGCGGCGGACCCAGTAGAATTAGAGCACGCGGCGCATACGCTTAAGGGAGCCAGTGGCTATTTTGGTGCAGCGGCAATTGTCCAGGCGGCTCAGTCACTGGAGCAGCTCGGGGAGTCACGTGACTTCACAGCGGCTGAAGCCCAGCTGGAGCAACTGACTGGCGACGTCAAGCGATTGTCAGTTGAACTCAATCGCAGATTGATTCAGTAATTGGCATACTTCGGGAGAAAATCGCTGGTGACACGCCGCAGTTAAACTCACGAGTTCTCTCGCGGTAGCTCCTTTCTTCGCTCTGCGCGTTACACTAGGCCTTATGACGTTTTCGACAAGGCGCATCGTCGCGTCCTCAATAAACATGTTATTCACTGTCAGGTTGCAGAAGAGTCAAGGTAGAACGAAAATGGCGAACGAGCGAGAGGGTCGGTCGGCGACGAAATTAGTGGGCTTAGTGTTGACGGCAGGCTGGGTTTATTCCTGCCTTTTTGTAGTGTCTGCGTTCAATCCCGTAGCGGCGATTGAACCGCCGCGGGTCCTGGACGCTGACTGGCAGATCGAACTCGTTGCGTCAGAACCCGATTTGGTTACTCCAGTTCACATCTGTTTTGATGCTGAGGGGCGATTGCTTGTCGTCGAATGTCACACTCACTTTCCACCGGACGATTATGATGGCCCGAAGGTAGATCGCGTTTATCGATTCGATGACTCCGACGGTGACGGCGAACTCGATCGACAGCGACTGTTCTACGAGGGCGGACGCGCAACGATGGGAGTCGCGAAGTTAAATGACGGATGGATCGCCATCGCATCGCGTAGCGAAGTCATTCGTGTTCGCGATTCCGACGATGATGGTTCCGCCGATGAACGCGAGGTGTTGCTCACCCTAAAGACGGCTGCCGATTATCCGCACAACGGATTGGCGGGGATTGCGGTCGGACCGGATTCACGATTGTATGTCGGTCAAGGCGAAAATTTTGGCGAACCGTACGAACTCGTCGCCAATGACGCCTCCAAGCAGGTCGGAAGCGGAGAAGGTGGCAACATTTTCTCGTGCACGCTTGATGGCAAGGATCTCGATCGCTTTGCGACAGGGTTCTGGAATCCGTTTGGAGTTTATTTCGATTCGGCACAACGGCTGTGGACGGTAGGGAATGACCCCGACGCGAGTCCACCGTGTCGCTTGCTCCATGTCGTACCGACTGGGGACTATGGATTTCAATTCCGTTTTGGTCGTGCCGGAACGCATCCACTGTTGGCCTGGAACGGTGAACTTCCGGGGACCCTAGGTATGGCAGCCGGTACTGGCGAAGCTCCCTGTGCTGTGATCGGCCAGAGCGATTCCTTGTGGGTGACCAGTTGGGGAGATAATCGCATCGAGCGTTTTCACTTAGCGCCCCAGGGTGCTTCGTGGACAAGTCAACTGGAAACGCTGGTACAAGGCGATGCAAATTTTCGTCCCGTCGGAATGGCAGCGGCGCCGGATGGTTCAGTTTATTTTACGGATTGGGTCGATCGCAGTTATCCGGTACATCGCAAGGGCCGGTTGTGGCGAATGAGTCGAAAGTCGACTGTGAAAACGACTGTGGAGGAACTGCCCCAACGAACGGCTGAAGAAGAAATCGCATTGAAACTTATTAGAGAGAGTAGCGTTGGCGATCGAGTGGCCGCGCTTGCAAGTCAAGACCCGTTCGTTCGGCAAGCTGCGATCGGTGGGCTGGTTCGCACAGGACAATTGTCGTCGGTTGACAAACATCGCTTGATTGCACCGGAGCAACGATACAGTCTGTTGACTGCATGGCGGTGGCAAGAGTTAGCCGCTCCGGCGGCCGTCACGGTCGAGCAGCGACGAGCGTGGATTGAATGGGGGCTCAATGACGACTCGGAGGATGTCGTGCTCGCTGCGATACGATGGGCGAGCGAAAACAATGCGAAGGAACACTTAACACAAATACGAATGCTGCTTGATCGGCCCCGCGTATCGTCACGACTTTTCACCGCTTCGATCGCTGCAATCGTGTTTTTAGAAACTGGTTCCGCGTCGCGCAGCGCCCGCGATCCAGCCATCGAAAAAATGCTGGTGGAATTTGCGTCGGACGTCAACCGACCCGCAGGCTTGCGGGCAATGGCAATCAGAGAACTTTCGCAGGAAACTGTACATCCGGATGATAAGCTGCTCCGCTCGTGGATTGGTGCTGATACCGATCGTGAATTGGCATTCGAGGTGATCCGACTGCTTGCGGCAAGAGATTCCGATACGGCGTTTTCGATGCTGGCAGAAATGGCTGGTGATGATTCGCTTGACGAACAAACTCGCGCGGACGCGATTGGCTCGATGGCACGAAACGCTGGAATGTTTTCCGCAGTTTTAAATCAGGCTGCTCTGCCAAAATCGCCTGTGGTCATCCGACAAGAAGCAGGTCGCGTGCTAAAGCGAACGTGGACCAACGAAGACTCGAAACGCCCTCGCCACGAGGACCTCCAGGCGTGGGAAAAGCTAGTGGGCAACGGCGGTGATGCCCTGGCCGGTCGCCGCGTCTTCTTTCGCTCGACGTGTGTAAATTGCCACGCTCATTCGGGACGAGGAGCGACAACGGGACCGGATTTGACAACATTATCCGGTACAACGACCAGCAAACGTCTGCTGGAATCGATCTTACAGCCAAGCAAGGAAATCGGGCCGCTGTATGTTCCTTGGCAAGTGCTCACAGTGAATGGGCAAGTGCTGACGGGGCTGAAGCTTGACCGATCTGGAGTCGGAAATAGTTTACGATATCAGGGTGCTGATGGAATGATTTTTGAAGTTCCGTTGTTGGATATCGAGGAGCAAAGTCCACTCGCACAGTCAATCATGCCGACCGGATTGGAGGAATCGATGTCGATTGCCGAGCTGCGTGACTTGATTGCCTTCTTGGTGGGCAAGTAATGTGGCTGAGCTTGCGATAGTCTCAAACGATGAATGCAGAAATACCCAACGACCAACCGAGCGATCCACTCAATGACTTTACTGGCGAACTGCCCGACTTGAGCGATGGTGGCAGTTTCGTATCCGAAGGTGAAACGCAGCGTTTGCTTGAATTGGACCTGCGCGGAGCGGACGGCCAACGAGGTCGCGACGGCGAGAGCTATTTCGAGCGTGCTAACCATGCAGGACAGGCCGGCCGACGCGGGGGCGACGCGACACACGCGCAAAGAGGATCCGATGCAGCATCCGCACGAGTTCGCTTGACCTATGCTGAGCGCTCGCCGAATGCTACATCACTTCGGATTGAGGCCGAAGATTTAATACCGAATCGTCACCGGATCGAGCCGTTTTGCGACGAACGACGAATCTGCGACGACGGCTACGTTTTTATTTATGCTGTGGGCGGTCGGGGTGGCGACGGTGGACGTGGCGGCAACGGACAACCAGGCGGACACGGCTATCCCGGTCGAGACGCGACCCGATTCTCCAACGGCACGGATGGAGGACCCGGCGGCGATGGTGGAGATGCCGGCAATCCGACGGACGGCGAACGCGGTGGCGATGGCGGCGAGATCAGCTTGGTGGTTGCTTACGACTCGCAAGGCTTGCTGATGCTGGTAAAGGGCAGCCTGAGCGGTGGCGATATCGGTTTCGCGGGCGATGGCGGGATCGGTGGCGACGGCGGCTCGGGCGGTCCCGGAGGCAGCAGTTATCACTGGACCGAGACGGAGCACTACACCGATTCCCAAGGCAAGCGGCAATCGCGAACGATTTTTCATTCCAATCCCGGCGGTTCGTCCGGCCGCCCCGGACGAACCGGATCGCCATCGTTGTATCAAGCTCGCGATGGACAACCAGGGTCGCCGGGTCGTTTACGAATCATTGTCAACCATCGCGACGGCACTTCGCGTGAATACGCGGCGCCATATGACTTGGAGCTTGTCTCCTTGGATATTGCTGGCGAGTACACCGTCTTAGAACCCGACAGTCTTGTCAGCATCGACAACCTTGTCGTTCGTAACATCGGAGGTATGCCGACGCCGCCAGGTTATGAGATTCGTATCAAGCTTGCGCCGGATGATTGGGTGCTCGTCGATCAAGTCGACATGGTGCTGACGCGGTCATTGGCCCCAGGCGAATCATATACCTTTAGCGACGATGGCCTCGGATTTCGACTTGGCGATGAAGTCGTCGATCATCCGCGTCGTCAGCCGTTTCATTTGTCGCATCCAATAAATCCGCTGGCGTTTCTTGAAAGCGGCATTCATCGACAGTTCCGCAATTTCGAGTGCGTGGAAACGATCGAGGCCCGGTTTCCCGTTGAATTAACTGACATCATCGCCCTCAACAGTCTCGCTCCAGGTGAATCGACACGAGTTCGTTGGGGAATTACCAACACCAGTAGTGAAACTTTTGACGACAAGCTGACGTATCGTTCTCTGCGCACGGGAGGACGGTTACTGGGCGGCAACCTCGATGAGAACCAAATCGTATTCTATGATGATACTGACCAACCGCATGATCTGTTACGCGAAGAGTATCAAGTGGCGGTTCGCAATCTTGCACCTGGCCAGACGCATTGGATCGAGACACGCATTGGGGTTCGTTACCACAGCGACGTGGTTGCCTACCAAGATGTAGTGCTTGGAATTGATTTGCTGTGTCAACGTCCCAAATCAAGTGCAAGGAACAAGGAATATCGCTGCGTCGATTATCGCCAGGAAACGATCCGCATTTCCGAAAGGTATCGACGCGACGAGAATTCACGCTTTCTGCTGATCGCAAATCAAAAAACGGATGTGGACCAGATCGAGAAATGGACCCAGTTGGCGGACTATTTTGGCAGCGGCTTAGATGTTTGGGACGTGTCTTACTATGGGTTTCTCGACTTCGTTCGCCAACTGGATCAACCGCCCGAATCGACGGGAGTCAGCCAAGAGCCGCCAAGCACGTTACTACAGCAGTGGCGAGGAATGACGGTAATTGTACCCAACAACTACTTTCATACGCCTGCGGGAAAGACGACAGCATTCGAGCAGTTAGCCAAGTCGCAGTTCTTAAAGGCAGCTGCCGACTATGACATTAACTTTTACATCGTCGGCGATTCTCGCACCGGTGGCGAGCAATTGCTGCAGTCATCGCTAATACCGATAAGTGATCAAAGTACGCCGAATCAACGACAGTCGCAGCGTGATTTCTTGAAACAAGTTCGCCGCTGGTCAAAGTACGTCGCTCGGTCGGGGGAAGTTGTGGGTGGTGCCAGTAAGGACATCAGTACCTTTGCCGATGCAGCACTCGGCGAGGCCCATGAGTTCCAGATTGATCGACGAACCATCCTGTTTCAACCGGATGCGAAATGGTTGGAGCGGGAAGCTCAAAACTTACAACGCAAGTTGATAAAATCAGACCCCCTACATCGCTGGGTGATCGTCCATCGATATGACACTGGCGACACAGATACGTCCTGGGGATTCTTTCGTAAACGCCAAGTGGGCCGCCTCGAAGCTCGACGAACTCTCGATTCCAGCAAAGGTTCCGCCGTTTTATACGAAGTCGATTCGATCGACATAATCGATGAGGATTTTATCAACAGCGAAGAAAACAAACATGGAATATTCTTGGCGTTAAAGTTTGAGGATAAAGTTGACCGTTTCATTCGCTTGGTTAGCGAAAGAGTATTTCCACGGGCTAGTGAAAACTATATTGATCGCCCACTGTCCGAAGCAGAAATCGAACAAATCGGACACCAGTTAATCGATTCCATTCTAGTTGACATTTATAACGAGCAACGCGTTGCCAGGACGTGTCGTACATGGGGGGCGTCCGGGGTGCGACCATTGCTGCCAAAGTTAAATTATCTTGCCGAGCGGTCACTGAATTACGGATTAACGTTTCGACAGATGGAGGCTGGCACGGTGCCGCTAGACTTGCTATACGAACTGCTTGCCAGTATTCAGTACATTGCTCGCCAGTCGCGCACTATCTGGGACTCGCCCGTATTTCCAACGGCCCTTTTCAAACGCAGTCGCGCGGTGTCGGCACATATGCTGGAGCGAGTTGATCGGATTATGACCAACATCTTTGGCCGTAGGCTGAGCTGGTGGGACAAGTGGAGCGGTGCCAATGACGATTATGATCCGTTTGGGAATGCAAAGAATAAAATCCCCAAGGGGTTGGCTCGCGATACCGCCGTTGAACGAACGCGTGAGGTAGAAGCTGACTTACTTCGACGCAAGGTGCCGCTGGAGTCGTTCACCCGGGCACAGTCACACAAGGGGCTTACGTACGACCCCGAACTTCTTTCCGAATCTGCCCGCGTCTTGCCGGGTCATGTCTATGATCAATTCGTTCGCACTGAGCGGGAAGCGGATTTGAGACGAGCGACGATGGAATACGCGGTTGCCAAACAGCGTTCCGAGTTGCTGGTCCCGCTGGAAACAACGACCGGGGCTCCCCAAGTAACGGTCACCCAGCAGCCGACGGTGACTCCGCAGCCGACGGTGACGCGGGGGCCGCAACAGTGAGCCGCGTTTCATCTTGCTATACTTGCCAGACAGTTCACCATTCACCATGTCACCCGGAGCAAACTCATGCGACAGTTTTTATCGTTTTGGACTTTAACACTTATTGTCGGTTTATCGATTCACAGCCGTGGCAATCAATGCTCGGCGGCCGACGAGTATGACTACGACTTAGTACACTCATCGGTCAGCTTTCGAGCGCGACATCTCGACATCAGTTGGATTCATGGCCGCTTCAATGAAGTGTCGGGAAAATTTTCACTAGATCGTGAGGCTCCTGAGAAGTCAACGTTCGAGCTGACGATTAAGGCGGACAGTGTCGATACAGCGAACGCGGCTCGTGATGAACACTTGCGCCAGCCTGACTATTTTGATACGAAACAGTTCCCAACGATCCAATTCAAGAGTACCAAGGTCAAGCCGATCGAAGGTGGTTACGAAGTGACAGGCGATTTCACGATGCACGGAACCACGAAGGAGATCACTTTGGTCATGAAGGGTGGTAACGAGCACGTGTTCAAGGACGTTAAACGAGTTGCCTTTTCTACCGAGCTTGCTGTCAAACGCAGTGATTACGGATTCGACAAGAATGCCATTGGCCCAATCGGCGACGAAGCGCAGATCCTGATCGATTGTGAAGGCATGCGAAAATAGCGAATGCCGGATCCGCTGCTGTATTTTCAAGCAACCGTCGCTTCAGCGATCATTAGCGCAATCGTTGTGTTAGTGATCGCTATGCTCGGACGCGGCTGGGAATACACGACCCAGATCGCAAGTGCCTTGGCATTCGTTTTCGGAGTTGGCGTAGGTTGTTGGCTGTTGAATTGGCAGATCGTTTTTCCACCAGCCACTGGCCTCGATCGGTTGTTCATTGTCGTTCTACCAGTCGTGCTGGCGGTGGAACTCATCGCTAGCGCTGGAGTGGTGCCAACGACGGTTCGCCAGACGATGCGGATACTGCTTGCGGTGATGATTCCTCGAGTCTTGTTGCACGGCTCGGTTTATATCAGCGGCGCCGATGATGGCTGGACGTTATCCCGATTGTTGCTAACGTTGGGCATTTCCAGCGTTCTACTAGTCGTTGTTTGGGCAACACTGTCACCGTTAGCTAGTCGCGCGGTCGGTGCCTCCACTTCTTTGGCTATAGGATTAGCGTTGATAGGTTGCGGAATGACGGTAATGATGGCGGGATACATCAAGGGAGGCGTCGCAGCGATGCCTATTGCTGCCACATTATTTGGTACCACGATCGCCATGTTGCCGCGTGCGCGTTGCGGCGGTGGATCGGCAACCGCTGGCATGCGAATGGCTGTGGAAATGGGCGTGGTCGCACTTTTCAGCCTATTGTTTGTCGGTCACTTCTTTGGTCGACTGTCCGCGATAAGTGCGGTCACGATACTGCTCGCCCCGTTGTTATGCTGGGTGACAGAAGTGCCTATTTTGCGACAGGAGAACCCGTGGCGTATCGGCGTCTTACGTTTAGCAGTGGTGTCGATACCGCTTGTTGCCGTATTGTATTTTGCCAAAGGAGACTTCGATCGAAAAATGGCTCCCCTGCTAGTGGACAACGCAACTGCTAGTAATCAACGCTTCGGATACTGTGTCAGGCAACTTCTTGTCCGCAGCTCGCCTCAACCACATTTGCTTCAACAACGATGAATCTCGCTGTAGTTTTCCATATGATTTCAACATTGACCTTTCGAGCGAAAATTTGTATCTGTCTTGTGTGTGCTTGGTGTCTAACAACGTCGCCGCTACTCACTGCTGCTCCGCCAGCGACGCCTTTGGTGATGACAATACATAGTGACAAGACCGGCGAGGTGGAACGACGCGAGAACATGCTGATCGTCACGCCGCGAGACGGCAGTGATGCGCATGTGGTGGAGTTTCCGCGAGTCTTTGCGAGAGTTCAGTCGGTGAGTTGGAACGATCAGGCGAAATCACCCCTTGAGTTGCAATCGGAGCCGCAACGGTGGAGCGTTCGCTGGAAGTCGGTACCTGTGGGAGCGACGTCGATTGAGATCACGTTTGCCGAGCCGCCGTTGTTGGAAAGCGAAACGAATCCCATTCGCGCCGATGGTGACGGTTCATTCACGCTGCATGCATACCAAGCGACGACTTGGGGGGAAAAGTTGCGTTATGAACCTCAAATGCATAAGAACACCGTTGGATATTGGACGAATCTCGCTGACTCGGCAACCTGGCGGCTACAGCTTGACCAGCCTGGCGAATTCAATGTCGGCGTCTTGCAGGGTTGCGGTGCTGGACAAGGTGGTAGTGAAGCGAAGTTGACGATTGCCAAGAACAACGATGTCATTGAGACGCTGAGCTTTGACACCCTCGATACGGGGCATTTCCAAAACTTTCTCTGGCGTCATTTGGGCAAGATAAATGTCAACGAAAGCGGCGAGCTGGCACTGACGATTACAGCGACCAAGATCCAAAAAGCGGCGCTCATGGATGTGCGAGCGATTACGTTGACTCGCCTGACCGCAAAGAGATAGGCAAACCAGTTGCCTTGTGAATTGCGTTCGCATCCAGATCGCATTCACATCCAGGTCGCTAGAATGGAGCTGACCGCCTATAATCGCTGTCACAGAAACTGGATTTTTGCCTTGGATACCCTGCAACTCGGGTGACTTGTCTCGTCATGGCCAACCTTGTCGGCGAACCGAATAACGCAATACAACCACTGGCGTTGTTGCAGAGATTCGGTTTAGCAAGTTTTCGACCGGGCCAGGATGCGGTCATCAGCGCCCTGGCGAGTGGCGACGACGTCATGTGCGTGATGCCAACTGGCGGCGGAAAAAGTCTGTGCTACCAGCTTCCCAGTCTGGCGCGGGAGGGAACCACAATTGTCGTTTCGCCGCTGATCGCTTTGATGAAGGACCAAGTCGACACGCTGCAGAAGCTGGGAATTTCCGCGAGGCTGATCAACAGCAGTCTGTCGGCTGCCGAACAAACGTCGGTGATGGACGAGTTGGCAGCGGGCAAATTAGATCTGATTTATGTTGCCCCAGAGCGACTGCGAAACAGTCGCTTCTTGGAGTATGTCGGCAAGGCCAATGTTTCGCTCTTGGCCGTCGATGAGGCGCACTGTGTCAGCGAATGGGGGCACGATTTTCGACCCGATTATTCACGGCTCGGAAGATTTCGCGAGCGGTACTTGAACAATGTGCAAACGATCGCGTTGACGGCCACGGCCACGCCCACGGTTCGGCAGGATATTATCGACCTTTTGGGACTGAGGGCGCCGAAAGAATTTGTTACTGGTTTTGCTAGAACGAATCTGCGGTTCCGCGTTGCACACTGCAAAAGCGATCAAGAAAAAGACACTCAGATTACGGAGTACCTCAAGACTCAAAACGGTGCGGGGATCATCTATGCCGCCACTCGAAAACGATGCGAGGAAGTTGCCGAGCGATTATCGCAGTTGACTGGACGCCAGCTTGGCGTTTACCACGCTGGGTTGGACGGCGCAGCACGGCATCGCGTTCAAGAAGCGTTCATGGGTGGCGAAATTTGTTCGATCGTTGCCACCAACGCCTTCGGAATGGGGATCGACAAGGCCGATATTCGGTTCGTCATCCACTACAACATGCCTGGTAGCCTGGAAGCGTATTACCAGGAAGCGGGTCGTGCCGGACGCGATGGCAAGATGAGCGATTGCTTGCTGCTGTTCTCGTACAGTGATCGCTATATACAAGAATTTTTTATTGAGAGTCGCTACCCCTCGCAAGAAACCGTTCGCAAGGTTTACGAGTTCTTATTATCGCGACCGGAGGACCCTATCGAGCTGACCCTAGAGCAGGTTCGGGATGCGATCAAGGTCAAGGACGGCAGTGAAGCGGTAGGGACTTCGGAAACGTTATTAGCAAAGGCGAATGTGCTGCGGCGGTTGGACAGCAATGCGAATCATGCGATGGTCCGTATCGACTCGGACGCGCCGACGCTGTTGGATTTTCTGCCCAAAGAAGCAAAGCTGCGTCGTCGAGTGATGACGGCGATCGAAAAGGTCGTTGGACGGCGCCGCGGCGAAGACGTTTTTGTGCGGCCGGATCGCTTAGCGACACTGGCGGATGTTGACCGAGACCAACTGACACGAACCCTTCGCGAGCTAACGAAGCTCCGATCGTTCGACTATGTGCCTCCGTTTCGTGGCCGCGCCTTACATATCACCCAGCGTGATATACCGTTCGAGAAACTAGACATTGACTTTGATGAACTGGAGCGTCGAAAGGCAGCGGAATTCGAGAAGCTCGAAGCCGTCATCAAGCTTGCCCGGACATCGACGTGCCGCCAACAAGTGATCCTCAAGTACTTTGGCGACCCAGACAGCAGCGATTGCGGCAATTGCGATCGCTGTCAACCTAATGCTGGGATCGCGGGGCTGGCCAGTGAAATCGAAAATCTTTTACCATCCGGTGCGCCGATCGACACCGACTTGCTGACCCGAGGTGTGCGAATAGCACTCAGTGGTGTGAAGCGAATGCACGGCAGATTTGGCAAGAACTTGGTCGCACAGATGCTGTGTGGGTCCAAGAACAAGAAACTGATGCAGATGAAACTACATCGCCTGAGCACTTATGGAATGCTTTCAGCATTGCGGCAATCGGAGGTCGTCAATTTGCTGGACTCTTTGATCCAAGCCGGGCTGATCGAACAGCGAGAAGTGAGCCAGCAGCGACCGACGATTCAGTTGACCACGGTCGGCGAGCAGATCATGCGCAGCGAAGATCCGCTGCCGTCATCAGTGCAAATCAAATTCGTGCTGGCGAAAAGACTTGTAGCAACCGTTCGCGGGTTAGAGTCAACCGGAACAACTCCTGACGCAGTATCTCGTGATGCAGCAACTGCTGATGCGGTTACGGACCGGGCGGCTACGGATTGGGCGGCAACCGGCACTACGATTGCTTCAGCTCAGAAGAATAGGGCGAGTGCGAATCCTCTGGCTGGTTCGCAGGAAGGGCTGAATGACTCGCCAGATCGAACGGTCCAAGAATTAAGTGAAAAGCTGCGGCGATGGCGGCGAAAGATGTCCGCAGCATTGGGGATGCCGGCGTACCGTGTGCTGAGCAATTCCGCGATCGACTCCCTCGCCCAAATGCGGCCCGTGAATTCCGAACAGCTCGCTGCGGTTCCAGGGATCAGCGAGGCTGCGATTGAGCAATACGGATACGACATTTTGCGGCTAATCTCCGAGTACGCCGATTTGGAGAACGAGCTGGACGCTTCAGAGCTCGCGCCCAAAACCGAGTTTTCGCAGCCCAGCGAAGGAAAATCGGTGGCTGCCGATGTGGCTAGCGTAGCTTCCGTTCAGCATGCGGCGTCTGCCAAAAACGACAGCGAGCAAAAAATTTCCAGCGATTCGGCCGGTGAATCGAGTAATTTGCCTGTAGAAATTGTGCGATCCGACCCTGCCAAGACCTCGGACGCTTACTGGACATGGCGACTGTTCCGCGATGGATACACCGCCGATCAAATCGCCCAAATTCGGCGTTGTGACCGCGACTCGCTGAGTATCGATCTTAGGATCGCTGAACAATCTGGGCACGCTATTCGTCCAGAATGGGGCTAGGACGCGTCGTGAATGAACGTAATGAGAGGTAGCATGGGAATTGCTGGACCTTGCGGTACAATCCTTGCGTCGCGTTCCGCTGGGGCGTGCTTAAGGACAATGAAGTTTCTTCCCGATCCGGCGAACTGAAGTGTTTTCGCCAAGAAAGGTTTTCGATGGATAATAGGCCAGAGGAGAATTCCAACTCTGGGGCTGAGCCTAAAGGTCGCCGCAGCAACAATTCCGTTTTAATCGCGCTCGTCGTCGCCGCTCTCGTGGCGATGCTATTTTTCAATCGCGATACCGAACGTAGCGAGATTCCTGCGAGTTTCTTTCAGGACCAGCTCGTAAAGAATAACGTTGAGTACGTGCGGATTGGTGAACGCCGCGTTTTTGGCACCTTCAAAGTACGCCCAGAGCCGTCTGCGGCAATGCTCAAGGAAGCAAAATCTACAGGCACGGACAAGGACGGCAAACCCGTCAAACTGCTGGAGGAGTTTGTTTTCAACCACACGTCCGACAGCGGTGCGATCGCGCGGCTGCAGGAACAACTGGAGAAACACGACGTACCCTACGAAGTGTTGGCCCCGGATAACACCCAGCAGATCATTAGCGCGCTATTGTTCTTCGGTCTGCCGATCGCCATTTTGGTGTTTCTGTTCATGATGCTGCGACGCACGCGAAGCGACATCATGGGCGGCGGTTTCTTGTCTGGATTTAGCAAGAGCCCAGCGAAACGCTACGAAGCCAACGATCAAGTTATCACGTTCAACGATGTCGCCGGCTTGGATGGCGTTAAAGCTGACCTGCAGGAAATCGTCGACTACCTAAAGACTCCAGAAAAGTTTCAAAAGCTGGGTGGCCGCGTGCCCAAGGGCGTGTTGCTTAACGGACCGCCAGGAACTGGAAAAACGTTGCTCGCCCGCGCTGTCGCTGGCGAAGCTGAGGTGCCGTTCTTCAGCGTCAACGGTAGTGAGTTCATTCAAATGTTTGTCGGTGTTGGTGCCAGCCGCGTACGCGACTTGTTCAAGACAGCGAAAGAGCATAGTCCGGCAATCATTTTTATCGATGAAATTGATGCGGTGGGCCGCCAGCGTGGTGCGGGTTTGGGAGGCGGTCACGATGAGCGTGAACAAACGCTAAACCAAATTTTAGGTGAAATGGACGGATTCAGCCCCAGCCAAGCAGTGATTGTTGTCGCGGCGACTAACCGTCCAGATGTACTCGATCCAGCACTGTTGCGTCCTGGTCGTTTCGACCGCCACATCACTGTTGGACGTCCAACGATGAAGGGACGCGAAGAGATTTTTAAAGTCCACGTCCGCGATGTTCCGCTCAGTGAAGATGTTGACCTGAAGCGGCTTGCTGCTGGAACCGTCGGATTGACCGGTGCCGATATTCGCAACATGGTCAACGAGGCGGCTCTGTGGGCGGCTCGCAACGACAAGAAAGTCGTCGAGATGGATGACTTCGATTACGCTCGCGACAAAATCTTGATGGGTGCCAAGCGTGAAGAAGTTCTTCAGGAAAGCGAAAAGGAAAAGACTGCTTACCACGAAGCCGGCCACACCTTGACCGCCTGGCATTTGGATGGTGCTCACATCGTTCACAAAGTCACGATCATTCCGCGTGGCCGGGCACTTGGAGCGACCCAGTACATTCCTAGCGAAGACCGGTTGAGTATCAGCAAACAAGAGCTGGAGCATCAGTTGATCGTGTTGTTGGGCGGTCGCGCGGCTGAGAAAATTGTCTACAGCGAAACATGTGTCGGAGCGGAGAACGACTTGGAGCGAGCGACGAGTATCGCGCGCCGAATGGTCACGCACTGGGGTATGTCCGCCAAGATTGGACCGGTCAGTTACAAGACCAGCGACGAGGACCCGTTTCTCGGTCGCGAAATTCATCAACAGCGACAATTCAGCGAACATACTCAGGAATTGATCGATGAAGAAGTGGCTCGCATCCTGCTCGAAGCCGATCAAAAGGCCGAGCAATTATTGCGTGAGCATCGAGGCGAATTGGAGAAAATCACTCGCGCCCTACTCGAACGCGAAGAACTCAGCGAGTCCGAATTGACAGAGATTCTCGGCCTGTCGGTACACGCAACGAACCCGGATCGCAATTGGAAACGCAAGCCGGAACAAACCATTGCACCGGAAAGTGCTGCTGAGCACAGTCCAGGTTCCGTGATTGGACACGATGCCTAAGAAGGGTTCCAAGTATCGCGCTGATTTCCGTAAAAGCCACCAAGGTCGGGTTCGCAAGGGCGACCTGACTCGCGAATTCGTTACCGGTGACCAAGACAAACTTGCCGATGCGGTACACGGAGAGCGAGTCAGCGGTAAAGGCGAGTTGACGCGAAAGCGAACCGTGATTGGTTCGCAAGCGACTCCGGAATCTGCGGCGGGGATGCTGGTTGATTTAGACGTCAGCGACGACGGATTGATCAGTGGCCGCGTTATCAGTGTCCATGGATTGCGCAGCCGCGTTCTCGCCGACGATGGCACCGCTTACGAATGTGCCGTTCGCCGAGTGCTGAAATCTTTAAGCACGGACCAGCGGCATGTTGTCGTTGCCGGCGACCGCGTGCAATTTCGTGCCGAGTCTCCGCAAGATGGCATGATAGAAAAGATTGATCCGAGGCACGGTGTTATTAGCCGCAATAGCCGAGGACGCCGACATGTGATCGTGGCCAATGTTGACTATCTCATGGTGATTACAAGTGCAGCCGAGCCTGGACTGAAACCAGGCTTGATCGATCGCTTTCTGTTAACGGCTGAACAATGTGGCGTGCGACCGTTCATTGTGATCAATAAGGTCGATTTGGTTGATCCTATCACCCTGCAACAATTGCTTGGTGTTTACGCGACCCTTGGTTATCGTACGATAATGGCTAGCGCTGCGACGGGCCTAAATATCGATTACCTGTCGGCGATTTTGGATGGAAAACAAACAGTGCTCGCAGGTCAAAGCGGAGTGGGTAAGAGCAGTTTGCTCAACGCGATTCAACCGGGTTTGGGATTGGCGGTATCGGCAGTTAGCCGTGAAAACGACAAAGGGAAACATACGACGACGGCGGCAAAGTTGATTCCCCTGACGCGCGGCGGTGCAGTGTTTGACACTCCAGGTATTCGCCAGTTTCAATTGTGGGACATCGACGCGAATGAAATCGCCGGTCTGATGCCAGACCTGCGACCCTATGTTAGCCAGTGTCGGTACCCTAACTGCCTCCATATCAACGAAGACGGTTGCGCCGTGAAGCACGCTGTCGCCGACGGACGCGTCGATGCGCGTCGGTACGATTCGTACTGTCACTTGATCGAAGAAGCGTAAGCGACAAAAAGCGTTGCGGTTAGACCGAGATTGAACTTAAGTTCGCACCAAAGTCATGCGAAAAAGTCGCCACAACTAAAGTCGGGTGGTCAATCCACGACCGACTATTGTGCCTTTTTGTGAAAGCAGGTCGCCAAAAAATATTTCACATATCCCGTTTGAAGACTAAGCCGTGGACAACGTGGGTAGATTGAATTCATCGTCGCTTTCGACTTGCGTGTCTCCCTTTCAGCAAGATTGCTTGATTCGCAAGCCTATCTACGGGACGCTTTGCGTTGATCAGCCAGTCGCCATAGATACCAAGCTGCGATGCTTCGGTGGGGGCTCCATGTTTCGGTTTGCTCAACAATATCGCGTCTATTCGGAAGCTCGTTCAAGTTGAACATGGCTGCAAAACCAGCTCGGACTCCAAAGTCATCAGCCGGCATCACGTCGAGTCGACCTAATGTAAAAATCAATAACATTTCGACCGTCCAGCGACCGACACCTCGCAATTGACAGAGCTGGGTGATCAAATCCGCGTCCTGTATTCGCTCCGCTTCGGTTCGATTAGGAACCTCACCGCGAAGCGTCGCCGCAGCGACGCCTTGAATGGCGATCGCCTTGGATTGAGAGAACCCCAGTTGCCGCAACTGCGAGACATTTGCGTTCGCTAGCGAATCTGGGGCGGGAAAGTCATGATCTGGGAAGGCAGCGATCAGTCGCGCGAGGATACTAGCCGCTGCCTTACCATGCAATTGCTGATGAGCAATCGCACGCACCAGAGCTTCATAAGGGCTGCGCTGCCAGTCAATCTCGATTCGGCATTTACCGACCGTATCTATCCAATCACCTAATACGGGACTGACCAGCGTTAACTGCCTCTCCGCTTGAAGCAATTTTCGCCGTAGCGAAGATTTTGTTGCGTTCAGTCGGTTCATGGTGGAGACGTCACTGTTGTTTTTAGTCAGGCCCACTTCGAATCGGCGACTACGCAACCGCTTCGGCTTGATGCAGTTGATGCACTAGTTCACGAATTTGACAAATCGACAATTCTTCGGCCCGCGCTGTGTTCCCATGGCCGAGTTGATCGAGAATTGCATCAACTTGAGTTTTTTGCAAACGATCTTTCATAGCGCTTACGACGACACTGCGAAGGAACTTTCGACGATGAAAAAACAAAGCCCGCACGGTTTTATGAAAGTAGTCCAAGTCGCCAAGTTCACTGCGCCGTTCATGCTGTAGATCAATTCTCAAAATCGCTGAATGCACTTTGGGACGAGGCCAAAAGACGGTGGGTGGCAATATGCGTACGATCGATGCTGTGCACTGAGATTGAATCCATATACTCAGTGCTCCGTAATCCTTAGTTGCTGGCGCAGCGATGATTCGTTCAGCCAATTCTTTTTGAATCGTGACGACCATTGCATCAGGCGGCAGGGAGGTGTGCAACAGATTGCAAATGATCGGAGTCGCTACGTTGTAAGGCAAGTTGGCTACGAGCAAGAATCTTGACTCGCTGCCGAGCCGACTTTTCGCATCGAGGAGATATTCCATCAAGTCGTCGCGAAGCGTATTCTTGTTGCGTAGCGCATCACCCTGCAGCAAGCGAACGTTGCTTCGACCAGCGAGTTCATCGCTGGCCATCCGATGCAAGTTCGCATCGATCTCGACGCTCAGCACGGCGCCGGCAGCATCCGCTAAACGGCCCGTGAGCGATCCTGTGCCAGTGCCAATCTCGAGCACGACATCCGTACGGCGCAACTCAGCCGAGCGAACGATCAGGTCGATCAGATTCAGATCGATGAGAAAGTTTTGGCCGAACTTGGCTACCGGACGCAAACCTTCCGCTGCCAGTCGCTTGGAGAGATACGTTGCCGTTTGCCGCTCCGGCTGCGGCGAGTGGGATTCAGGTAGAGTCAACAGACAGGAGCTTATGATTCAAGGTTGGGGATTGGCGAAGTACCAGCATACTGCAAAGAACGTTGAACGTATTTCGCCAGTACATCGGTCTCGAAATTTACGTGGTCGCCAACTTGGAGTCGTCCCAATGTCGTTACATCGAGTGTGTGGGGGATCAAGGCAACGGAAAACGAATCTGCTGCGGCGTCCACCACCGTCAAACTGACTCCGTCTATGGTAACGCTTCCCTTGTCAGCGACCTGACCGGCTAAGTTAGCCGGCAAATCGAATCTCAAAAATGCCCACGGTGGATCGTCGCGGCGCTCTCTCAAGCGAATCGTGGAATCAACATGTCCGGTGACGTAGTGACCGCCCAGTCGATCGCCGACGCGAAGCGATCGCTCGAGGTTGACCAACGAGCCGACGACAAGCTGTCCCAGATTCGTTTTGGACAATGTCTCCTGCCCAGCCTCGAATTCAATGGACTGTCCCATGCCAGAGCCGATAATTTTGACCACGGTTAGGCAACAGCCATTGATTGCAATGCTGTCGCCAAGCTGCGGTGACAGCTCCAAAGCGGTCGCGGCGACGGCAAATCGTCGGCCCGTTCCCTCTGGGGTTACGGCGACAATCGACGCCAATGTTTCAACTAAACCGGTGAACAATTCGCGATTCCTTGGGCCAACAACAAGTTTCAGTGACGGTGGGTATTCATAACGAACTGCATTGGACAAAATACCGCCCGTCTGCACAACGCACCCTTAACTCTTGAAGGAACTCTATATGACTTTGATCGAAGCGATTCACGCGAGGCAAATCCTGGATAGCCGCGGTAACCCAACCATCGAGTGCGAGGTTGTGCTAAGTGACGGAGCAAGCGGCCGTGCAGCGGTCCCGAGCGGGGCCAGTACAGGTGCTCACGAAGCTTGGGAGCTGCGTGACGGCGACAAATCGATGTACATGGGCAAGGGCGTCCTGAAAGCCATCAATAACGTCAACGGAAAAATTTCGGATGCGTTACAAGGAATGGATGCGACGGACCAATACGAAGTCGACAAAGCGATGATCGACTTGGATGGTACCCCCAACAAGAAAAACTTGGGCGCCAACGCGATTCTAGGTGTATCGCTGGCCACGGCCCACGCCGCTGCGATCTCCACGGCACAGCCCCTGTTTCGCTACCTCGGCGGCGCCGGAGCACGGCTGCTGCCAGCACCGATGATGAACATCATCAATGGTGGCCAGCATGCGGATAACGCCGTCGATGTCCAAGAGTTTATGGTCATGCCACTTGGCTTTACCAGATTCAGCGATGCACTCCGCTGTGGAACCGAGATTTTCCACAATCTGAAGAAGGTGCTTTCGGACAAGGGCTACAGCACTGCTGTGGGCGACGAGGGCGGATTCGCTCCCGATTTGAAGAGCAACCAAGAGGCTCTCGATGTGATCATGATCGCTATCGAAAAGGCTGGCTACAAAGCTGGCGAGCAAGTCTTCATTGCCTTGGATGCTGCGTCGACCGAATTCTACGACAAGTCGACCAAGAAATACACGATCGATAAGCAAGCGATGTCAGGCGACGAGATGGTCGATTTCTTGGCCGGATGGTGCAGTAAGTATCCGATTTGTTCCATCGAAGATGGCTGTGACGAGGACGATTGGGAAACGTGGAAGAAGCTGACGCAGAAGCTCGGCGACAAAGTCCAACTCGTCGGTGACGACCTGTTCGTAACCAACGTCGAACGATTGCAGCGTGGAATCAACGAAGGCATCGCCAACAGTATTCTGATCAAGGTCAACCAGATCGGAACACTGACCGAGACCATCGACGCGATCCAATTGGCGCATCGCAACGGTTACTCCAGTATCTCCAGTCACCGTAGCGGCGAAACCGAAGATTCGACCATCGCCGACTTGGCTGTCGCGTTGTCGACTGGTCAAATTAAAACAGGTTCGGCCAGCCGCAGCGACCGGATGGCAAAGTACAATCAACTGCTAAGGATCGAGGAATTGCTCGGTGATGCAGCCTTGTACGGTGGTCCATTGTTCGCCAAGAAACGCTAGTCATGATCAAAACGCTACTCGCCGAACAACCGCTAGTTGTCTCACTGATGCTGGCGGTGTTCGTCGGAGCGTGTTTTTATGGATGGTTGCAAACCGGCAAACGATCGGTCGGATTAGCGACACTAGCAATTGCCGCGTTGATTCCATTGGCCTGGGTGATCGCTGCTTATTGGCAAACCGAGCGAGAGCAAATCCGTGATCTGATTTACTCAACGGCGGATGCAATCGAAGCAAATGATATCGACGCCGCCATCCATGTGATCGGCAATCAACAACCAGAGTTGATTGCACGCGCAAGGGCGGAACTGGCCAATTACGAATTCACGCAAGCGGATGTGAATAAGATTCGGCACATCGTTATGATCCAGGACTCCCTTCCACCTCAAGCCGAGGTCGAGTTATCGACTACCGTGACCGTCAGTGCCCGAAAAGGGCAATTCAGTAACTTACGGGTGTTGCGTCGCTTGTCACTCCGATTCGAGCAGCAGCCTGACGGCAGTTGGGTCGTCGTTGATTATGACCATGGCGATATCCTCAGCAATCGAGACGCTTTTTCACCGACGGGATCTTGATGTGATGTCTAGCAAGCGAGGCTTGTTATTAACCCTGGACGGAATCGATGGTGTGGGTAAGTCAACTCAGATCAAACGCTTGGAAAGTTTCTTGAATTCCCAAGGGATGGTGACGCTTTGTGTACGTGATCCCGGCAGCACGCCAATCGGGATACGGCTACGCGAGATTTTGCTCGACAGTGACTTGACCTTGCACCGTCGCACCGAGGCGATGCTGTTTATGGCCAGTCGTTGCGAGATGATCGAGTCAACGATTCGACCGGCACTGGCCACTGGAACGACAGTGATCTCCGACCGTTTTCTCTTGGCGAATGTTGTGTATCAAAGTGTTGGCAGTGAACAGCCAACTGTCAGCCCAGTGCAATTATGGCAGATGGGGCGTTGGGCAAACGATGGCCTGAGTCCCGACTTGACGATTCTAATGGACATGCCCGCGGAGTCCGCCATGCAGCGACTCGACCGTCCAGCGGATCGGATGGAAGCGCGAGGGCTTGAGTACTTGCAACAAGTCCGCCATGGCTTCCTGCGTGAATTGGCCCATGCTGGCGGCGAAACAGTGATCGTCAATGCAGACGACGATCTCGACAGCGTCACGGAAGCAATTCAACTCGCCGTCGCTGCATTTCTGACTCGATCATACAAACTCAAACTTGGCGGGAACGTCTAAGTCAGCAGCGCTTTCACCGGGTCTCCATCGCCGCCAATCTTGAAGGGACGACCATTGGGAGCGTGAATTTCTTTGTCGATCGGTAGACCTGCTGCAACGGCAATCGTCTTATTGAAATCGCTGACCGAAACTTGGTCCTTGGCCACTGAGAAGCCCTTGCTGTCGGACTCACCATAAGCCTGACCACCACGAATTCCCGCACCGGCAAGCAGACTGCAAAACGCACCTGGATGGTGATCTCGCCCGACGTTGACGTTGATCTCCGGCGTTCGTCCGAACTCAGTCGTCAGCACCACAAGTGTTTCGCTGAGGAGACCCTTAGCGTGCAGATCACGCAACAAGCTGCTCAAAGCTCCATCGAGAACCGCCGCATTCTCATCCAGCCGCGTGTACAGATCCTGGTGCATGTCCCAGCCACCGTAGTTAATCTCCACATACCGCACGCCACTTTCGACCAATCGTCGAGCTAACAAGCAAGCTTGACCCAACTGGTTGTCACCATAAGCTTCGCGAACGGTGTCTGGTTCCTCAGCGATATTAAACACCTTCAAGTGCTCGCTGCCCATCAATCGTTTCGCTTCGACATAGAGCTGGTTGTACGCTTCAACTTCACGGTTCTTGCGCGATGATTGGAAACCTTTATCAAACTGGCCTGCAAGCAGCAGGCGTCGATTGAACAATTGGTCGTCCAGATACTTTGGCAACTCGATATTCTGCAAACCCGACTTGGCATTCGCTATTGGCACCGGCGACAGCGATGGTTCGAGGAATCCACAGCCGGGGTGACGATTGTCGCTGCCGATGAGAAAGTTGCCGGGCAATTCTTGGTTGATGCGTCCCTTTTCTGAAACCATCCAACCGCCCATTGCCGGGTGTTGGATACTGTTGAGTTTCTTGTACGAAGTTCGCATCAAGTACTTGCCGCCTTCGTGGTCGCCGGTCTCGGTGCTCAACGATCGCACCACGGCGATTGCACCCGCCAAGTACGCCAGTTTGGGAAACCTGTCACCGTATTGCACACCGGGAATGCGAGTTTGAATTGGTTTGGTCTCGCCAGCTTCCTCGACGCCAACCTTGGGATCAAATGTATCCAAATGCGTCATCGCACCGTTCATAAACAGATAAATGATGTGCTTGGCTTTCCCGGTTGCCGCTGCGGTAGCTTCGGCACCCAGAGTTTGCCCGGCGAATAAGCCGCCGGCGATGCCACTGGTAAAGGAGATCCCCAAGCATTGCTTGGCGATACTCTTCATGAACTCGCGACGATCTTCGGTCGTGTAATCTGGTCGACTCATCGGATTCTTGACTTACTGAAAAGGAATCTAGGCTTGCGGAATAGTGAGTGAGCGAAACTTACTGGATAAACAGGAATTCACGGGTATTGAGCAGTCCCCAAATGATGTTGCCGTAACCAACACCATCGATCGATTGGCGAGACAATTCCGACGCTGCGATACGTCGATCTTCGCCCGTTGGCTGGCGAGACAACACGCTCAGGAAAATTGCCTCAACACGATCTTTGGTGTTTTCAATCGCCGTCACATTGTCATAGATTGCCGAACCGGCTTCGAGCATCACGTGGGTAATCGGGCCATTGAACATTGCCAGGATTTGGGGCACTGTTGCTTCTTGCTGGGCACCGTTAATGACTTCACGGTCACCCTGTCCAAACTGCCTCAAGAAATGCTCTGCTGGCGCGGGACTGGGAAGTTCACTCGCACGGCAAAGAATGTTGCCCTGATACGCATGTTGGTTCAGCGATCGCTTGTACGCTCCGGCAGCGAACGTCTTATCATAAGTCGCGGTCAGTTGTTCGACGCTCTCCACCGTCGCTCGGGTGAAATCGATATCGATGGCTGGTTTCATTTCCTCGGCGGTCGGACGTTGAAACGGCCACGGGTTGTGTACCGCCAGAGTCAAAATTGAATCCCAGACTTGTTCCGCAGTCATTCGCCGAACGACAGGACCAGGGAAGTAGTAACTCTCGCCACTGGTAATGTCATAATCCGAGGCAACTCGCTGGTACGTGTTGCTGTAAAGGATCACTCGCATCAGCTCCTTCATGTTGAAGTCTTGGCCAATCAATTGTTTGCCCAAAAATTCCATCAAGGGTTCATTCGCACAAGGATGTTCGTCGCGGAAATCGTCAATCGGTTCGACCAGTCCCACGCCAAACAACCGCTTCCAAATTCGGTTCACCGCCATATTGCTGAACTGCGGATTGTCGGGGCTGGTCAGCCAAGCGGCGAACTGTTCTCGCGGAGTCTTATTGCGAGCCGACGACGGCACCTCGCCCCACAGCACCGCGGGTTTAACAACATCCTTGGGCTTAGCATCACTGTAGGCGTAGTCGTGAGGCAATCGCAGCGCCGTCGGTTTCTCACTTACCATGTATGTGTTGGCACGGACAATACGCTGGAAGCCACCGGGTACACGGCCCTTGTCGTACTTGCCTTTCGCTTCATTGATCAACTCTGACGATGGATTCTTTTTCTCAAAGCCTGGATCACCCTTTTGCATTCGTGTGCGTGTACCCGCCGTGAATGCTGCGAGTTCATAAAACTGGTACTGGCTCCACTGGTCAAACGGATGATCATGACATTGGGCGCATCCGATTTGCGTTCCCAGAAAGACTCGCACGGTGTTGTCGATGTACGGCAAAGGCATGCCGTCATCGCGAAGCTGGAAACCGACTGCTGGGTTATCCCACATCTTGCCGTCAGCGGTCAGCATCTCGTAGACCCATTGATCGTACTGTTTATTGGTACGAATCGAGTCTTTGATATAAGCCGTAAAGGGTTCCGCAATGATGTTCGGCTGAGGATTGTCGACCAGTCGCAGCGTGTCAGCCCAAAAGTTGAATATGTTGCTGACGTAATCGGGGCTACTGAGCAACTTGTCAATCAAGGTCGATCGCTTCTGTGCATCACTGGAGTCCAGAAACTGTTCGGCCTCCGCAAGCGTCGGAATACGTCCAGCGACATCCAAGTAAACTCGTCGCATGAACACTTCATCGCTGGCCAATTCATTCGGCTGGACTCGCTGTTTGAGCAACATCGCTTCGACCAGATCGTCCAACTTGCTGGCTGCGGCGGACACTTCTCCACGGCGCGAGGCGATTACGCTGGCGACGTCCATATCGACTGGGTCTTTCGAACGAACACTCTCTGGAAGCCGGATCTTCGGTGGGGGGGCTGGCTTGGCATTCTTGCCGCCTTTTTTCTGTGCCGCATTCTTTTGGGCCGCGTTTTTCTGCGACGCATTCTTTTGCGCAGAAGCGGTTGCGGCAAAACACCCCAGAATCAAAATGGCGAGACCGACTGAGCCAACGTGAGCGATAAACAGTTTGCCGAAACGCATGCCAGGTACCGGATTTTGAAGTTCAAGACGAGAAGACAGAGACGAGCGATTTGGACAAAGCGCTAGGAGTCGATTAGCAGCAACGGGAAGATTCCACTATGGTAGTCGATCCACCACAGCCAAGGCGAGTATGATTTCAATCTGCAACGTTAATTTGAACGTGCGGCAACGCGATTTGAACCCATCGCAGCCGGCAAAACCCCACCCCTGAATCCGTTTCCCAAGAGAATTCCATGATCCGCCAGACTCCCAGGCTAACCGCTACCTTGTTCGGGGTACTGTTTTTATCACCCTTGGCAAGTGCCCAGCCCACCGCGACTAAGACTCAAAGGTTGTCGGTTACTCCAACGGATGAGCCAGCGGGCTGGGAAATTCGCGTCGGTGACGAACTATTTGCGGGATACCGTGCAGACTTCAAGGGCACTCCGATCGTGTTCCCGTTGGTTGCCCCGGCCGGCCAACAAGTGACGCGTGGGTTCCCCATCGTGCCAGCGATCAAAACCGAAAAGAGCGATCACGACCATCACCGTTCGATGTGGTTGACGCACGGTGAGGTCAATGACATTGATTTCTGGATCGATGACGACGGATGTGGCAAGATCGTGCAAACCGGCGGCGAAGCCAAAGTCGACCCGGAGTCGGGTGCCGTGGTGATTGCCACCAGCAATGACTGGAACGGCCCCGATGGCAAGCGTCAACTCAGCGATGCGCGCCGGTTTACCTTCCATGTTGACGGCGAGTTGCGCATCATCGATTGCGACTTCCAACTGCGGGCCACCGATGGACCGGTGCATTTTGGCGATACGAAAGAAGGTTCGTTTGGACTGAGAGTCGCCGGTACGATGAAAGTTGATGCGAAACTTGGCGGAATCATCACAAACGCCGAAGGCCAACATGACTCCGAAGCATGGGGGAAAAAATCCGCCTGGGTTGACTACACAGGCCCTGTGGATGACGCGATCGTTGGAGTGACCATTCACAATCATCCCAGCAGCTTCCACTATCCGTGTCGTTGGCACGTCCGCACCTATGGATTATTCGCCGCAAATCCGTTTGGCGAATTCCACTTTACCGGTGGAGAAAGAACGGAGGGCTACACTTTGCCAGCTGGCGAAACTCTCGACTTGTCGTTTCGCGTAGTCCTGAGAAACGGTGAGTTGGATGCTACGGCAACTCAAACAGACTTTGATCGCTACTCCAAGACGACGCGTCCGAAGCTCTAAACCTGATATATGTTGGATCAACAAAGCGATGAAACCCAAGCACCGAGATACGTCGTCGGAATCGACCTGGGGACGACGAACTCAGCGCTTTGTTTTGTCGATACGGATATCTCACCTTGGCACGTCGAAATGTTTCGCGTGCCACAATGGGTGGACATCGGACAGTTTGAACAACGCGAAACGCTGCCTTCGTTCCATTACGAATTGACACCGCAGGAGGCAGCAGCTGGAAAATGGCAATTGCCTTGGCAAGACGCCTCGGACGAGAGCTGTGTCGGCGTGTATGCACGCGACGCTGGTTTACGGCATCCTGGACGGCGTATCGCTTCGGCGAAGAGTTGGATGTCGCACGGCGGTGTTGACCGCAGTGCCGACTTATTGCCCTGGCATGGTGACGCCGATGTTTCGCGAATGTCGCCCGTGGATGCTGCGGCAAAGTACCTCGCGCACTTTCGCGCCGCGTGGGACCATGTTCATCCGACAAACCCGTTGAATCAACAAGACGTGGTGATCACATTACCGGCTTCGTTCGACGAAATAGCTCGTGAATTGACGGTACAAGCTGCACGACGCGCGGGCTTGCACCGCGTCTTCTTGATCGAAGAACCACAAGCGGCGTTTTATTCGTGGATCGACTCGCACGCTAATGCGTGGCACGAGCGGGTCGCAGCGGGACAACTGATTTTGGTTTGTGATATCGGCGGCGGCACGACGGACCTGACGCTGATTCGAGTCAGTCGCGCCGGCGAACTGGGCGACCAAGTTCAATTCCATCGAGTTGCCGTGGGCCAGCATTTGATTCTTGGTGGGGACAATCTCGATTTGGCTGTCGCGAAATTAGCCGAAGCGAAGTTGTTAGGTGAATCGGGAGCTTCGTCATTAGCCGCTGATCAATGGGAACGGTTGATCCAAGCGTCCCGATTGGCGAAGGAGACCATGCTCTCACAACCTCGCCCCGAAAGTTACACGCTGTCGTTGCCCTCGCGTGGGTCGCAACTGATTGGCGGTTCTCAACAAGTCACTCTGTCGGCTGCAGAGATCGACGCGGCACTTGTCGAGGGATTTTTTCCCAGTGTCGCGCTGAGCGATCGGCCGTCGGTCGGTGAAAGCGGATTTCGCGAATTCGGATTGCCCTATGCCGCCGATCCTGCAGTAACGCGCCACTTGGCGGCGTTTCTTTCGGAACATCGACGCAGCGGTTTAGCGGCCGACGACAGTGTGTCCGACGATCGTCCAGAATGGCTGTTGTTCAACGGCGGCGTGATGGCAGCACCGGCGCTCAGAAAACGCATTGGTGAGTTGTTGTCGCGTTGGTTCAAACACGACAACGAAATAGAATGGCAACCGCAAGTATTGGAAGCCAAGCGTCTTGATCTGGCGGTTGCCCGTGGCGCCACGTACTACGGCATGGTTCGTCGCGGCGAAGGCGTGCGGATTGCCGCAAACCTGGGCCGCTCCTATTACATGCAGGTCGCTGACAAAGAGCGAGGCGACACAGCTACTAGCGTGATTTGTTTGATTCCCGGCAACGCTCAACCGGGCGAACGATTCGAGACCTCGTCGCATCCGCTGCTATTGCAATTGGGCCAGCCCGTGCAGTTCCCGTTGTGGGCCAGTAGCACTCGATTGGCTGATCGTGTCGGCGAAGTGTTACAACTTGACCAAGGAGAAGCGTCGCGTTTGCCGCCTATTTGTACGTCGCTGAGCGATGGAAAGCGACGCGAAACAAAATCGATCCGCGTCACCATTCAATCGGAACTCAGTGAGATCGGGACGGTGGCGATGTGGTGCGTCGACATCGATTCGGGAAAGCGATGGCAGTTGGAATTTGATATTCGCAGCACTCTGCAGACCGACCGCGAGGCTCACACCACAAGCGGAGAAACAGCCGGGATCATCGATAGCGATACACTTCAACAATGCGAAGTCGCGGTATTGAAAGTGTTCGGTGAGGCGGCCGACATGACACCGAACAAATTGGTGTCCGCTTTACAAGATGCGGCAGGGCTAAAACGTGATGCTTGGCCGCCATCGCTACTCAGAAAGATCTGGCAATTCCTAATCGATCACCAAACCGGACGCCGCAAGTCACCACAACACGAAGCACGTTGGTTGAACTTGTTGAGTTATTGTTTACGTCCAGGTTACGGTGTCGCTGTCGACGATTGGCGAGTATCGCAAACCTGGAAGACGGTGTACGGGAAACTCGTCTTCCCAGCCGCTCAATCGCGCATCGAATCTTTGATTCTCTGGCGACGAATTTCTGGTGGCCTGACACGTGGACAGCAGCAGCAATTGGCCGCACCGCTGGTCAGTCAATTGCAAGATAGATCGTCACGCAACGAAAACGCGGAACTGGCAGAGATCTGGCGGATGCTTGCCTCTATGGAGCGAATTTCCGTGGCTGAGAAACAGACGCTCGGTGAGGCGGCGCTGGCAAACCTCAGTCGCAAGAAAATGGTCTCGCTACAAGGACCATTAATGTGGGCGGTTGGTCGCTTGGGAAGTCGGTCGCCGGTTTATGGTCCGCTCAATACGGTGGTGCCGACAGCGGTCATTGAGGACTGGCTCTCTCAACTTCGCAGCACTCCATCGCCAGATACTGCATTGCAGCTTGCTGTTCTGCAACTCGCTCGACGCACGGGTGATCGCTTCCGTGACATTTCCGACACGGCACGCGCCGACACAGAGCTATACCTACGATCCATCGCTGCACCGGAGCACTCGATTGCTCTGTTGGAACAGGTCGGCGAGCTGAGCTACGAAGAACAAGCCGCCGTGTTCGGCGACTCCCTGCCGCTCGGAATCCGACTGCTTTGACGGCTGTTCGAACGCGAATTGCTGCACATTGCGAAGTGGTGAGCAGGATATACTGAGAAACAGCCGATCAGCGATTGAATGCTGTCCCGCCATCGAAACACTACTCGAAACTGATCACTGATTATGTTTAACCCAACGAACGCTTTACGCGTCACCGTCCTGGTTGTTCTTTGTATCGCAACTGGGTCGGTTTTCGCACAACATCCGTTCCCCGTCTGGGCGGATGCAAGATTGAGTGTCCGCGATGGCGTCGTGCTGTGGCTGGATGCACAAGCGATACAACAGGCTCGCAAGCAAGCCGGATCCGACCAGATAAAAGAAGGCGAGCGACTGGAACGCTGGCCGGATGCGTCGGGACATCATCGTGATTGCATCCAGGCAACAGTGAAACGTCAACCTCGACTGGTTCAAGTGGGCAACTCCTGGGTCGTTCGTTTTGATGGTCAAGACGACTTTCTCCGCTGTGACAACGTGGCGGGCAAGACTCCTGCAGTGACTGTTTTCATCGTGGCTGCTGCACACGACAACGCAGGCGACTTTCGCGGCTTCTTCGCCAGTAGCGCACCGGGAAAACGCGATTACCAATCGGGATTCAACATTGACCTTGGTCCCGGCTTTACGCGAGCGATAGAGGTGTTGAATGTCGAGGGCATTGGTTTTGGCGGAGCCCAGGATTTGTATCAAGCGTCAACACCGTTTGGAACACTTCACACAATGGAGGTCATCGTCGATCCAGAAGCTCGCATCGTTCGTGTCGCCGTTGATGGCCAAGAAAGTGGTTCGCGAGCCTTTGCTCCCCAAACGCTGACTCTGGATGAATTGACGGTGGGCTCGCGTGCTCTCAACGACGATCCCCAGGCCGAGCACGTCCGAGGTGCATTGCGAGGCGATATCGCTGAGGCGCTACTGTTTGATCGCGTGTTGTCACCAGAAGAAACCAGCGCTGTCCGCGAATACTTGCAAGGTAAACATAAACAGCTTGCTGAGTTGTTGCCCACCATGTCGCCTCTTGAATCTGGCAAACCGCTGGTAAAGGTTGCGAATCCTCCGCCCATCCATTTGCTGGTCCCTGGCTTTCGGGTTCGTGAACTGCCCATTGAATTGCCCAACGTGAACAATGTTCGATTTCGCGATGACGGTCGATTACTGACGCTTGGCTACAACGGCGACGTGAACTTGCTCAGCGATACAGATGGCGATGGATTGGAAGACCACGCGGACATCTTTTGGAAGAACGATAACAATTTTCGTGGGCCGTTGGGAATGTTACCTACACCGCCTGGATACACATTAGGTCGTGGCGTGTTCGTACCGAGTAAAGGCAAAGTTTCACTGATCGTTGATGTCGATGGCGACGATTCGGCAGACAAAGAAGTGATCGTCGCGGATGGTTGGAAAGAGATTTCGCAAAATGTGGATGCGGTCGGAATTGCCATGGATCGGGACGGATCGATCGTATTCGGATTGGGCACGGCCAACTATGCCAACGCCTATCAAACGGACGAAGCGGGTAACGCAGCATACGATCTAGCCAGCGATCGCGGCACGATACAACGAGTTGCACCGGATTTCAGTCGCCGCGAAACGGTGTGTACAGGGATTCGCTTTCCAATCGCCTTTGCCTTCAATCGCGCCGGTGATTTGTTTTGCACCGAGCAAGAGGGAGCGACCTGGTTGCCCAACGGCAACCCGCTGGACGAGCTGCTTCACGTCCAACCCGGGCGTCATTTTGGCTTTCCACCACGACACCCGCGACACAACCCCAATGTGATCGACGAGCCGTCCACGTTCGACTACGGACCGCAACACCAGAGTACCTGCGGCATGGTGTTTAACGAGCCCGTTAACGGCGGTTCGGTATTCGGTCCCAATTGGTGGACGGGCGATGCGATTGTATGTGGCGAATCACGAGGCAAATTGTGGCGGACGAAATTAGTCCACAGCGATAGCGGATATGTGGCTGCAACCCAGTTGATTGCCGCACTACAGATGTTGACTGTCGATGCATGTGTTGCGCCTAACGGTGATTTGGTTGTTGCCTGTCACAGCGGCCCGCCGGATTGGGGCACTGGGCCAACGGGTACCGGTAAACTGTTTCGCATCCAAATGGTCGACGCCGAAGCTCCGCGACCGGTTGCGACTTGGGCTGCCTCGAAGAATGAAATTCGCATCGCGTTTGATCGATCACTTGATCCAACAAAACTGCGTGAGTTGAGTTCAAACGTCAACGTCGAGTTTGGCGAATTCGTTCGAGCGGTTGATCGCTACGAAAATTTAGTTCCACCGTATGCGGTCGTGCAAAGGCAATTAGCAGCAGCACGGCACAGCCTTGCTGTTGCCGGCGTATCGATTACGAACGACCTGCGAACTCTGATTGTCAGCACCGCAGCCATGCAATTGAATTCGCATTATGCAGTGACGATCCCGACAACGAGTACAAGTACACAGGATGAGCAAGCCAATGTCGACGCATCGATCGATGTGGACTTTGCACTCCAGGGCGTAGGAGCCGAATGGAAATCTCTTGATGACTCGGGCCCATCCTGGACGGGATGGCTGCCGCATTTGGACTTGAATGTGGCGAGTCAGTTGACCGCAGGCAGCTCCGAGCATGACGAGTTCTGGTCGTTGATGCAGCAACCAGGCGAACTGACGCTCTCGACGCAACTCGATTTGCACCACATCCTGCGCCCGAAGGTCCAGCCCGGTGCGACCATCGACTACGAGTGGCCCGCAGAGCACGTAACGCTGACACTCAAATCGAATGTTCCGCTATCGATTCAAGCACCGAGCGATAACTCGCGCAATTTGTCGATCACGCAAGTCGATGATACGCAACTCATTCAGTTGACGACGTCGGGTGATGCGACCGAGTACGTTGGATTGACAGTCAAACTTTCATTGTCGAAACCGAATCAATCACTACCGCGTCTTACTGTTTCTGTCAACACGAATGAAGACGAGCGACCGCGACCACTGCCGCTGAATCGTTTCTATTTGCCGTGGGTACAGAACACTCCGCCAGATGAAATGCAGGCCCTTGATAGCGCAAAGCTCGCCGAGCTTGAAGGTGGCAACTGGGGACGCGGTCGAAGGGTTTTTCACAGTCAAGCAGCGGGCTGTTTCAAATGTCATTCGCTCGGTGTATCGAATGCACTGGATGCAACGAGTGATTCGTCAGGTGGCAATCGATTGAACATCGGTCCGGATTTGAGCAACCTCGTGCACCGCGATTATCAGTCAGTACTTCGCGATATTGTGAATCCCAGTTATTCGATAAACCCCGATCACTTGGGACAGATCGTCTTGCTCAAGGACGGCCGAGTTCTCACAGGCGTCGTCCAGACGCGCGAAGGGCGACTGCTGTTGGGGGATGAAAAAGGCAACGTGACCCAGCTCGATCGTAGTGAGATCGAGACCGTGAAAAACGCAACCACGTCGATTATGCCGAAAGAACTGGACAAGGCGCTAACGCCGGAACAGCTTCGCGATTTGATGACATTCCTGTTGACACCGCCGCCGCATATGCCGTTGGATTCACCTCTGACCGCGCCACCGCTGCGAACGGCAGCCGAGGTGATGGCGGCACTCGCAGGCGCGCCAACGGTAATCGATACATCGCGACCGCTGAACATGGTCTTGATTGCTGGTAAGAAGGATCATGGCCCCGGTGAGCACGATTATCCGGCGTGGCAACTGCAATGGGGCCAACTGCTGGCTGCAGCCGAGAACGTGACTGTTGCGTTGGCTTGGGACTTTCCCAGCGACGAGCAACTGACGACTGCGGACTCCCTTGTTTTTTTCCAGAAAGGAACCTGGAACGATGATCGTGCTAAGAAATTGGACCAGTTCCTCGCTCGTGGCGGTGGCGCCAGTTACATCCACTGGGCGGTCAACGGAGACGATCGGGTCGCTGATTTTTCACAGCGAATCGGCATGGCATCGCGTGGCGGCAGTATCGGCTTTCGTCACGGACCGCTGAGCTTGGATCTGCACAGTACCGATCATCCCATCTTGCGAAATATGGAGCCGCTGCAACTTTATGACGAGAGTTACTGGCGGCTAACCGGTGATCCTCAAAATGTGACGTTACTTGCCAGCAGTCGAGAAGACGGTGCCGCTCAGCCGCAAATGTGGGTTTATGAAAAAGCAGCAGGGCGAATCTTTGTCAGCATCCCAGGACATTACAGTTGGACATTTGACGACCCACTGTTCCGCATTCTGTTACTCCGCGGCATCGCGTGGTCAATGAAAGAGCCAATCGATCGGTTCAACGAACTCGTCCCGCTCGGCGCAAGGATGACGCGGTAACGCAAGTCGGTCCGCCAGACCACGGGGATCACCAACGCTTGCCACGCGCCCGTCGATAAAGCACAGTTTAAATCACTGCACTTGATTCTGCACATCCCGAATCATTCGACGCCATGAATGTGGAGAAGCCGTTGCTTGTTCATAAAGTGCAATTGCTGTCAGTAGTGGCTCACCGGCTCTGTGGATTCGATTCGGTGGCGGCAGGTCGGCGAAAGCGACCGAATCGGTGTTGGCAACCTTCGCTAAATTCGCAATATCAAAACGACCTGACCGATTGGCGTAGATCACTCGTTTGAAACACGCGGATGCTGATTTGGGATTATCAGCGGCGATTGTGCTGGCTGGCAACACGTAATCACGAGTGCTATGTGCCAGTACGTGCCATCGCAGCAACGAGTCGCCTGGAGATAGAATGCCGAGCTGGGTCAACCGGATTTCCACCAGTTCCGATGCCGCCGTCCATCGCGGGTTGATCTCCAGAATCGTCGCACATTCGTCGCATTGGAGTAACACGTCGATATTGAATAGACCTCGTAAGTTGTAGGTCGTGGCGATCTCCGCTGCGAAACGTGTCAGCCGATCGCTTATCGACGAGGACATTGCGATCGGTCCGACAGACCCAGCATAGAGAAACGACATGCAGTCATGTCGAGTGAACAATGATCGATAAGCGCCAAGCTTATGGACGCCGGTGGAATCAGCGAAGAAGCTAACACCAACCGATCGTCCGGGAGTCCAGCGTTGGAGAATCCAATCGTCGCTTTTAGCGAGTATGTTGAGGAAGTTCGAATCCGCGCGATGCCAGGCGACTCCCAGTCCGCCGCTTGAGCTGAGCCATTTGACCAACCATGGCCTGAACATGGCATGCCGTCCGGCCTTGGCAGTCCGCTCGAATTGTCGTGCGACAGTCGCAGGTAGCGATTCGGGGACACTGAGGTCGCATTGGGCAGCAAGATCGGCGAACGTCAGCGGGTTTTTGAGTGCCGACTTTGCTGTACGTGACAGCGATTCGACTCGCAGATTGTCCAAGGGAATGATCGCTGTTCCGATACCCGCTTCCGTTGCGCCCAGCCCCCCCACGAAAAAGAGGGGAGTGCCAGGGGGCAGTTCCGCGAGCGATTCGCTTATTGAGCGGGAAAAGCTGTTTCCAGTCAAGTTGATGTGCTTGTCACATGACTGCAAAGTGTCCAAATCTCCGAAGAAATCGATACCTGTCACCCGAAAACCGGCTCGACGGGCCGACCGGGCGGCGGCTCGCACCGACGCCCCGGCAAGGACGATCGAACCTGCTTCGATGGGCAGATTATTTGCGGGTGGTTGCATCATGGTCACGGTTTGCTAATTTTTGGCACAGTTACGTTACACTCACACACAGTTCTTTGGTTAAAGGCTCTCTAGCGATGCAGTTCTACATTGGTGAAGCATTGGATGGCGATGGTAATGAAATCGCCCACATCGACCTGATGATCGGCGACAAAAATGGGCCCGTTGGGCATGCTTTCGCAAGCGCGCTAGCCAATCAAAGCGAAGGTCACACGAATCTTCTCGCGGTTTTGGCACCCAACGTTGCTGTTAAGCCAGCAACCGTGATGATTACTAAGGTCACAATCAAAGGCATGAAACAAGCTGTGCAAATGTTTGGTCCGGCCCAAGCTGCGGTTGCCAAGGCCGTCGCCGACAGCGTTGCTGCGGGAGTCATTCCCAAAGATCAAGCCGAGAATCTGGTCATCGTTTGCGGCGTGTTCATTCACCCAGCCGCCGAAGATGACGAAAAGATTTACAACTACAACTACTCGTCGACCAAAATGGCAATTGCTAATGCGATGGGTAACAAGCCAAGTGTCGACGATATGATCGCTCAAAAGGATTCCGCGGCTCACCCGTTTAAGGGTTTCTAGCCATCGGCTCTTTGGTCATGCCCAAAACGATACTGCTGCAACTCGATAGCGACGCACATCCGAGTTCTTTTGACTCCATCGTCGCTATCGATGCCGGAGTGGATCAGTTGCTGACATTTGCCAATGTCGAACCCATTTCCGTCGTATCGACGGTACATGGGGCAATGTTCACTCGTGGCAGTGAGGACTTAAAACGCACAGCGATCTTCGTTGGTGGTTCGGACGTTGGCGCAGCCGAAAAGATTCTGAAGTCGGTTCGCGGTGCCTTTTTTGGCCCGGTCCGAGTCAGCGTGATGCTGGACGCCAACGGCTGCAACACCACTGCTGCCGCAGCGGTCGTCAGCGCTGCTCGTCATGTCGAACTGTCCGGCGCGACGGCCCTTGTGCTTGGCGGTACGGGTCCGGTTGGTCGCCGCGTTGCTCGCATGCTGGCCAGTGAAGGTGCCCAAGTACGGTTGTCCAGCCGATCGCTCGAACGTGCCAAGTCAGCATGTGATGAAATTGCTTCACAGATTGAGAACTCACGCTTGGTTCCCTTGGGAGTGAACTCCGCGTCGACTACTTGCGAGGCCGTTGCAGGTTGCCAGATCGTGATCGCCTGTGGCGCAGCAGGCGTCGAATTGGCTTCCACCGAGCAACTACGTGAAGCTGGCTCGTTAAAAGTCGCGATCGATTTAAACGCGGTCCCGCCAGCGGGATTGGGCGGGATCTCGGTCATGGATAAGGCCAAATTGGTCGAGGGTTCGGCCAGCGGTGCAATCGGTTATGGTGCGATCGGGGTCGGCGGATTGAAGATGAAGACGCATCGGGCGGCGATCCAATCTTTGTTCACGTCCAATGACCGCGTGCTTGATGCTGATGAGATTCTGCAGATCGCCAAGTCGATTTAGCGGACTTTGCAACTGGCGGACAATACGTAACGCTGGCTTTTAGTAGACGATGTGCTCAACGTCGGCTAAAAGCCGATGCCACGTTTCAACTGCGATCGTTAGTTAGGTTAGAATGTCGCTCCTGTGTCGACGATTCCCCTGCCTGGATCCCTAACCGATGAAGCCCCTGTCGCTGTTTCTCGCATTGCTCGTTGCGCTAAGCGTGACGAGTACGGCCGCCGAACCCGCATTCGTTTCGATGTTCAACGGCAAGGACTTGTCAGGTTGGGTTCCATGCAATATCGCCGCCGACACGTTCACCGTAGAGGACGGATTGCTCGTTACTAGCGGCACTCCGACGGGCACGTTGCGAACCGACAAGATGTACGAGAACTTCATCATGGAGTTTGAATGGCGGCACATGCAGCCCGGCGGTAATTCAGGTTTGTTCGTTTGGGCGGACGGATTTCCTGCGATTGGCTCACCCTACTCGCGCGGTATCGAAGTCCAGGTACTTGACCTTGCGTTCAATGCAAAAGGTAAGAACGAATGGTATTCAACCCATGGCGATATCTTTGCCGTCAACGGTGCCAAGCTCACGGTCGATGGTCGCATCTCGCCCAACGGACAACGCAGCTTCCCCAGTGAAGAACGTACCAAGCCATCGCCTCAATGGAATCATTATCGTGTGACTGGCAATGACGGTAATCTTTCGCTTAGCGTCAACGGCAAGGAAGTCACGATCGCCAAAAATGCGAATCCACGCAAAGGCTACTTGATGCTCGAATCCGAGGGCGCCGAATGTCACTTTCGCAACCTGCGAATTGCCGAACTGCCATCGACAAATCCGACAGAAGATGAAACCGCTCGGGAAAGCGACGGCTTCTTACCGCTGTTTAATGGAATTGACTTCACCGGTTGGACCGTTCCCGAAGGCGACGGCGGTCACTGGCAAATCGTGGGAGAATCCATTGACTATGACGCCTTGAGTGAAGCGAAGGTCGATAAGAATCTGTGGAGCGAAAAAGAGTTCAAGAACTTTGAGTTGGTGATCGACTGGCGAATCAAAGAAACGCCTTTCGATAACCCCAACGTGTTCGAGTTATTGCCAAACGGTACCGAGGCACTTGGGGACGACGGTAAGCCGAAACGCTTAACGATGCCGGATTCAGATTCCGGGATCTACCTACGCGGGGCCAGCAAGTACCAAGTCAACATTTGGTGCTGGCCAGTCGGCTCGGGCGAGATGTATGGAGTTCGTCGCGACGCATCAATGCCCGCGGAAACCCGAGCAGGAGCAACTCCAATCGAGAAGGCAGATAACCCCGTGGGCCAGTGGAATCGATTCGAGATCACAGTTCGCGACAATACCGTTCGCGTCGTACTTAACGGCAATGCGGTAATGCCTGGAGTAACCATTCCCGGGTTACCAGCGTCGGGACGCATTGCATTGCAGCATCACGGAAGCCAGCGAGACGGCAAGTGGACGAGCCCGCCGGCGCTAGTACAGTTCCGCAACATTTTTATCCGCGAGTTGCGGTAATCCTGTCACCCAACCACACACCATTTTCTGCACTCGTCACCGCCACGATTTTTTGGAGCCACTCCCATGATGCAACTTGGATTTGTCACTGCCATCGTTCCTGACATGTCGCTGGAGGACGCACTGAAGACTGCCGCATCAATGCAATACGACTGTGTCGAAGTCATGTGCTGGCCGCCGGGTAAGGCGGATCGCCGCTACGCCGGTGTAACCCACATCGACGTCGTGGAAATGAACGACCGTAGGGCTCGCGAGATCCGATCGATAGTGGACGCAAGCGGAGTTTCCATCAGTGCACTGGGGTACTATCCCAATGCTCTCTCGCCCGACGAGAACGAGTCAAAGACTGCTGTGAACCATCTCCGAGAAGTGATCAAAGCGGCACGCCTTCTAGACGTGAACACGGTCAACACGTTTGTTGGCCGCGATTGGAAAAAGAGTGTAGACGAAAACTGGCCGCGTTTTGTCGACACATGGACACCGCTGATCGAGTGTGCCGAACAGCATGAGATAAACATCGGAATCGAAAACTGTCCCATGCTGTTCACTGCTGACGAGTGGCCAGGCGGAAAAAACTTAGCTTCCAGCCCCACGGTTTGGCGACGAATGTTCGACTCCATCCCGAGCAAGCGTTTTGGGCTCAACTACGACCCATCGCACCCTTGTTTCATGCAGATGGATTATTTAACGCCTATCCGTGAATTCGCTGATCGAATATTTCACGTGCATGCGAAAGATGTTCGAGTCGATCGACACCGCTTGAACGACTTCGGTGTTTTGGCATACCCCAATTTGTGGCACACGCCGAAACTGCCTGGCTTGGGCGAGATCGATTGGGGGGCATTTTTCTCGACACTTGCCGATGCGAAGTACTGCGGGCCGGTGTGTGTGGAAGTAGAAGATCGGTACTACGAAGCAACGCTTGAGTCACGAAAACTCGCTTTACAACAAAGTGCTACTTTTTTACGCAATTTTCTTCCACGAGCGTAACTTTTTACTATCGATGTGGTTGTAAGTTAAATGGACTTGACGACGGTCTATAATCATTGCGATCGATGAACATGCGCTAGTTGTTTTGTCGTTTGTCATCAGTTTTGAACTACCCATTTAAGAATTGCCGATGCCCGAAGGTCAACGCAAAGTATATGTCGTTGACGATGAACCGGCTGTACTGGATCTATCCTGCCGTTTGATTCGTGCCGCAGGGTACGATTGTCATGCGTTTGGTTCTATCGCGGAACTTTTGCAGGCAGTCGATGATAGTGTCGATTGCATCGTTACTGATTTGCGAATGCCGGATTTTGGCGGCGTCGATCTGCTGGACCGTCTAGCCGAAATGGGAAGTGGCATTCCCGTCGTGATCCTGACCGGCCATGCTGACGTTCCAACGGCAGTTCGATTGATGCAGCGCGGTGTCGTAACAGTCGTAGAAAAGCCCTTTGAAGCGAAGGAGCTGATCGCGGCAATCGCTCGGGCTCTGGAGTTATCTGAAGAGCATCGCGAACATCGCGTCAAAATGCGACGGATTCAGGCGAACTTTCGAGAACTCAGCGAGGAGGAACGCGAGGTCATGCGGGAGATGATCACCGGTGCCCCAAACAAGGTGATCGCCACGACCCTATGCATTAGTCCTCGAACACTCGACCGGCGACGTCGCACGGTGTTGGATCGAATGGGTGTCGACTCAGTTCCGGAACTTGCGGCGCTCGCCGAACGCAACAGATTGTTTGGCTGATCAAATGTCACCGTTTCGATTCTGGTGGAATGAACCTACCTAAGCCGATCATCGCTACCCCAGCGGAAAGGTCACCGTAAACGTCGTTTTGTTTTCGATTGAGCTGAACGTAACTTCACCGCCGAGTCTCTCAGCGATCCCATGAACAACCGCTAGCCCTAGGCCCGTGCCGCGACCGAATTCTTTGGTGGTAAAGAACGGTTCGAAAAGTTTTTCGCACACTTCGGCAGAGACACCGACCCCAGAATCAACTACGGCTATCGAAGCCGTACCACTTGGGTACTTCTGTGCATTGCGTATCGTTGTTGCATTATTAACGCGAGTTCGAATTTCGACGACGCCGCCATTGGGCATCGCATCAACAGCGTTGCTGACCAAGTTAAAAAGAATCTGCTCCAAGTGCGTGATATCAATAAGCACCCAAGGCGTTTCGTTAGCCAAGCTGTATTTTAGGACGATAGCGTCACCGCCAAGTCGATCCAGCAGGTGTCGCACGGCGGTGATTCCAGAATTTAAATCAATCCGTTGCGGCGGAGATTGATCTCGCCGACCAAACGTCAGCAATTGCTTTGTCAGTGCTGAAGCGCGGCTACCGGCATCTCGTATCGCAACCAACGAGCGATGCAGCGCCGCGTTGTCTTTGGGAGGGTTCGACAACAGCAATTCACATTCACCCAACACGATGGTCAAAAGATTGTTGAAGTCGTGCGCTACGCCTCCAGCCAGCCGACCGATCGCTTCCATTTTTTGGCTTTGCCAAAACTGTTCTCGCTGTTCACGAAGCTGCGATTCTGTTTCCCGCAAGTGATGGATATCGGTCGCAGCCCCATACCAACGTTCAATTGAACCGTCGTTTGCCAACACGGGAACGCCACGAATTAAGTACCAACGATATTCATTGGATGTGGTTTTCAGTCGCAACTCAACTTCGAACGGGATGCGTTCACGATGGCATCGATCCCATTCAATTTTCGTTCGCAATCCGTCCTCCGGATGCAACATCCAGCTTGGATTGACGCAATTCTCTCCGCCGAAAATCTCGTCGCCACGTCGATTGTGGTAAACGATTCTTCCCATTGCGTCGGCGATCCAAACAACTTGAGGCATTGCATCGGCAAGTTGCTGCAGTTGTCGTTCACTGTCGTGAAGTTTTTCTTCATCCAGCTTCCTTTGAGTGATGTCTTGATCGGTCCCTAATAGCCGACTAAACCGACCCTGGGAATCACGTTCAACTCGGGCAATGGTGTGAATCCAACGTACTTCGCCGCTGGGACGAATGATTCGAGCATCGTACTCATATTCATTGTGGCCTCGACGTACGGCGTCAACCCGCGCCTCAACACTTGCTCGATCATCTGGGTGCAACAGACTGAGAAACTTCTCATACTCAGGAGTAAATTCGTCTGGGTCCAGTGCAAAGATTTTGTACTCCGGCCGAGACCACCAGATTACGTTTTCGATCACATCCCAGCTCCAGTTTCCCATACGAGCAATGGCCATCGCATCGGCCAGTCTCTCTTCGCTGTAGCGAAGCTCCTGCTCGCGCAATCGCTGGGGCGTGATGTCCTCGACTGCCGCAATTGTGATCAACCCGTCGCCATCATCGCTTGCGACAAAGCCCACATTGAATCGGGCGACAATCTCATTGCCATCACGTCGAATGAGGCGACAATCGGCTTTGAGTTTACGTCGCGTCGCGACCGCTTCAAGGAATTCCGCTTGGACCTTAGGGATCTCGTCGGGATGATGGAATCGTGTGAATGGTTGGCCGACCAACTCGTTTTCTTCGTAGCCCAGCATTTCACACAACGCGGGGTTCACCATAACCAACAAACCTGTTGCGACATTGACGCTGGCAAGCCCGATATTGCTCATTTGTGCGAACGCACGCAGCAACTCTTCACAGTGGGAAGATTCTTCGTGTGGGTCAGGCACTTTCATTTTTGCGTGATGCACTGAAGGGACTTGGTGGAACGCGTTGTGTCCACTTAACAGTCGCGTCTTGGATTTTGACGAAACACGATGGGCACGGTAGCAGTTATGATAAGTGCGTTAAGTCCCCGCCTGTTTCCCTGTTCTGGTGAATCAACATGTTTATCTTGCGTTTCATAGCTGTCATTCTTTTCATCGGTGTTGTTACAGCACGTGAGGGCATGGCGGAAACACCCGATGCCGCGACTTTTCGTAACCTGCTAGCTGACGGCGACCTAAGTGCTTGGCATGGTGACAACCCCCACACCACTGTCAAGGCGGGAACGGAAAAACGGGACGAGTCAATGGCATCCCAGCAAGCTGATTTTGCGAAGCATTGGTCAATCGAAAATGACGAGTTGGTCAATGACGGACACGGTCCCTACGCGACGACGAACGAGTCGTTCGGCGATATTGAATTTCACGTCGAATACAAGACGGTTCCGTTGGCAGACAGCGGCGTGTATCTGCGAGGAACACCGCAAGTTCAGATCTGGGATACGACCGAAGCAGGCGGGAAATGGAACCGCAATGCCGATAAAGGATCGGGCGGTTTGTTTAACAATTCACCTGACGCGCCAGGCCAGCTGCCGTTGGTCCTTGCCGATCGTCCCTTCGGCAAGTGGAACAAGTTCCGAATTCTGCAGGTCGGTAGCCGGACCACCGTTTACTTGAACGATCAACGCGTTGTCGACAATGCGATCATGGAGAACTTCTGGGATCGAAACAAGCCACTGCCTGCCCGCGGTCCGATCCACTTGCAAACACACGGCGGCGAAATTCGTTGGCGAAATCTCCTACTGCGAGAGATCCCTGGCGATGAAGCAAACGCACTGCTGCGAGGTGACGATTCCGCGTTGGGATTCACGCAAGTGTTTAATGGTCGCGATCTGACTGGCTGGTCGGGCGACGTCGAGAATTACGAAGTCTTCGACAATGCGATCGTTTGTCGAGAAGGCAAAGGCGGAGTGCTGTTCACCGAACAGCAATACCAAGATTTTGTAGTACGGCTAGAATTCCTGGTTCCTCCTGGTGCCAACAATGGATTGGCCATCCGCTATCCCGGCAAGGGGCGTGCTGCCTACGACGGAATGACTGAATTGCAGGTGCTCGATAATGACGCACCGCAATACACCAAATTGGACCCACGTCAATTTCACGGCTCGGCGTACGGCATGGCTGCGGCAGAACGAGGCTATTTACGCTCCCCTGGCCAATGGAACTACCAAGAGGTAACCGTCAAGGGTTCAACAATTCGAGTCGAACTCAATGGCACCGTGATCTTGGAGACTGACCTAAGCCAAGTGAGCGAATTCAAGGATGGTTTGGCACACCCAGGAAAGGGTTTGCTTCAGGGTCACTTTGGCTTCGCCGGACATAAAGACCCAGTGCGCTTTCGCAACATCGCTATCAAACGGCTGTGAACGATTCACCGCCGAGCAGCGACCACGAAATACCAGATCCCATAAAAGTGACAGGCAGCGGCGAGCAAGACAAAAAGATGCCATATCGCATGGACGTAGCGAAACCAGCGGTCGTTAATCAGGAATGCGACGCCGATCGTGTAAAGGACACCACCGGCGACCATCGCAATCACAAGTGGACGCGGTACATGGCCCGCCAACGGTAAAGCCGGCAACCATCCCAACAGCAAGTAGGAGATCGTGCCAATTGAGTTGACACGATGCTTGATAAATACTTTGTTAATGAAGCCGGCGGCCGCGGCCACCCAGATCGCTATTAACAACCAAGTGCGAGTCGTGTCAGGAGCGAACGCATAAACGATCGGCGTGTACGTTCCCGAGATCATCAGATAAATCGTTGCTTGGTCCCATGCTCTCAAGGTATTGAGCAGCGGTTGACGAAATATCGAATGCGATAATGTCGAGAAGACGAACACACTTACCGCTGACGCGGCGTACGCGGCAGACGCTATCGCCAGGCCGCGATCAGTCGACCAGGCCATCGCTACCAAGAAGAATCCGGCAATGGTCCCCATGCACGCGGCGATACCGTGCGTCAAAGCATTCGCCCACTCTTGGTCATGCTGTATCGGTGCTTCGTGAATCGTCAACGGCTCTTCGTTATTCACCGATTCAACCAGCCACGATCGCGAAGCCAATGCTCACATAGCTTGGGCCATGCATCATGTGCTAGCCCAACAGGACGCGATCCGAAACCGTGCCCACCGTCCGAGAACACGTGCAGTTCAGCGGGGATGTCTCGCTTCTGTAGTTCAGTGAACATCGTCACGCTATTGAGGCAACTGATTCGATCGTTTCTCGCATGAGCGAAAAACATTGGCGGCGTTTGCTGATCCACCACAAGTTCTTCGACCAGTTTTGCTGAATCACTCGGATCGACCAACCACGCCGGATAGACCAACACCGCGAAGTCAGCGTGTACCGATTCGAATGATTTCGAGTCCGTAGGTTCCGCAGGCTGCTGGGCAGTTGTCGCTTGATCGCCCTCAATGGAATAAAACTTATGTGTCGTGGTCGCCACGCGAGCCGATGCGTTACCGCCAGCGGAAAAGCCCAGTACGCCGACGTGAGATACAGTGACATCAGAGACCGCACCGCTGCGTAGCAACTCGATCCCGCGCTGGATATCTTGGACCGGTGCCAACCAATTCTTCCTTTCCTCTCGCGTCGGTACGCGGTACTTCACAACGGCTGCGGTAACTCCGATGCTCTGGAGCCAACTAGCAATTTCGGTGCCCCCCAAATCCCAAGCAAGAATCGAATAGCCTCCCCCAGGACAAACCATCACCGCGGTATCCGTTGCTGATTCTTTGGCAGCGAGATAAATGTGCAGTTGTGGCGTTTGCACGTTCCCCAGTCGGATGACGCTTTCGCCAGCAACCGGACGATCATTCGTGCTGCTGCGATCGGATTCCGGTTGATCGTTGGGACGAAAATCGGGAGGCAAGTTCGGCCAAAGATTGAGTACCAAATCCGCTTGCACGGGCTCTGCGGCGCGAACAGGAAGAGTTGTTACCAACACGGCGAGTGCAATTGGAAGCAGAAAATTCTGATACATGAGGCGTATTCGGGTCCAGATGGTTCACACGTGACAAGTCATCAATCTAGCGACATTCACTATCATCCAAGGCTTGCTGCTGAGATGCAAGCTGGGGGGCGGCAGCGGATTCCATGTCACTGTAGTGAGTAGAAAACGGTCCACGGACCTCACAGAATTCTCGAAGTCCCGCGATCGTCTTCTCTCCAACTCCATGCACGCGGCCAAGGTCATCTAGCGATTGAAAGTGTCCCCATCGGTCACGATTCTCGATAATCCTCCTCGCTAGAATTGGCCCCACCGCAGGTAAGAGCGACAACTCATGCACACTGGCCGTGTTCAGATCAACTCGCAACAATCGCGTCGTCCCAGCTGACCCTGAGCCCCGTTGATGAAAATTTAACGTAGGATCAGTTTCGAATCCGCTGTTCCAGCGATGAATAGCAAACGCAACGACGCCAAATATCGCTAAAGAATTGAGAAGATATTGTACGCCCTCGCGACGGTAGGGCGAACGCAAGCGATTCGGTTCTACGTGACCATCCATCGCGACATGATATAACGCTCGTCTGGCAATACCAGAAAGACGAGCGTCGTTTCAGACGATTTTCACAGAAAACATGCGATTGAGTGCTAGCAAATGAAAGATTACTCTCCCGTGCTCGCAGATGACCAGATGCGTCACGACCTCAAGCAACTGGTTCGACTGTCGATTGCTGAGGATTTGGACCGAACCATCGATTGGACAACGGTGTGCTTGATCGCACCGGAGTCAACCGGTGGTTGCCAAATCGTTTCCCGCCAAAGTGGTGTTGCGGCCGGTATGGCGGTCTTGCCGTGGGTGATCGAGGAGTTCGATGCCGACTTGCGTGTCGAAACGCTCGTTCGAGATGGCCAGCGAATTGAGCCACAAACGGTGCTAGCGAATTTGAGCGGGAATGTGCGTGACCTGCTGACCAGCGAGCGAGTCATTCTGAATTTGCTTAGCCGAATGTGTGGCATCGCAACCCTGACGGCAGCTTACGTTTCGGCAATCACAGGGACCGAGGCGCGACTTTATGACACACGAAAGACGACGCCAGGCTGGCGGCGATTGGAGAAGTACGCCGTTCGCTGTGGTGGTGGATGCAATCATCGACTCGGATTATTTGACGGCTTCCTCATCAAGGACAACCACCTTGCACTAGGTGGTGACGCGGCCGGTCCGTTATCGGTCGCCGCCGCCGCAGAGCGGGCGATTCGGTGGCGGGGATGCCAAGTTGAGAATATGACGGCACCCTCGATTGTCGAAGTAGAAGTTGATTCGCTTGAGCAATTGGAACAGGTGCTGCCAATCGCACCGGACATTATCTTGTTGGACAACTTCTCGCTGGATGTTTTGGTTGCCGCTGTCGAGTTGCGAAACCGGTATTCCTCAACGGTGGAGTTGGAAGCGTCAGGAAATGTCAGACTGGAATCAATCGCTGCAATCGCTAAAACCGGCGTGGACAGAATTAGTTGCGGTGCTCTAACCCACCAAGCGACATCGTTGGACCTCGGGTTGGATTGGTGGGATTCATTTGCGAGCTAGGGTTGCGGCAACAGATGTTTACGTAGCAAAACTCGTTTATCCATTTGACGCTGTCCGATTACGCAATGTTGACCCGAACCGTGATCACACAACCACGACGACTTTACGAGTTTATCCAGCCGCTGCTGGATGCCTGTAATATTCTGGCTTCGCTGGTGACAGTCGTCTATTTTTCACGCGGCTCTTTAGACGAGGCGGCCTTGGCATTGGCTTTGCTCGCCGTTATCGCATTTCATTTAATTTCCCAGTTGACTGGGCTGCAGCGACGTAGTGATTTTGCTTCACCCAACGATGAGATCGTGAGCATTGTTGCCACTTGGTCACTAACGGTGCTCGTACTAGCCTTGATTGCGTTTGCGACTAGGACAGGCGAGCACTATTCTCGCATGGTAATATTGTCTTGGGTGTTGATCGTGCCGGCGATGATTGGCCTGGGACGGATGTGTTTGCGAATCGTGCAACTCGGTTTGCTTCGTCGCGGCTACGGAATACGTCGTGCCGCAATCGCTGGGCTGAATGAACTTGGCAAGCAAACGGCTGCGAATATTGCTGAAAGCCCATCACTTGGGCTTCACTTTGTTGGATATTACGACGACCGCAAACAGGAGCGAAGTTCGGTCGCGGACACACCCGGCATGTATCGTCCTGAATCGCATCTAGCAGGAAGCTTACAAGATTTAGTCCACCGAGCACGTTGCGGCGAAGTCGAAACCGTTCTCATTACGCTGCCGATGAGAGCCGAATCACGAATTCGATTCCTGCTGGATCAACTTAGCAACACAACGGCATCGGTTTACATTGTGCCGGACTTTTTTGTCTTCGAACTGCTGCACGCACGATGGATCAGCATGGGTGGCTTACCAGCGGTAAGTGTTTTCGAAAATCCATTGTTTGGTGTTGACGGAATCGCCAAACGCATCGCCGATGTCGTACTAGCTACCATGGCGCTTGTCGTCTTCGCTGTACCCATGATGGTGATCGCGCTGCTGGTGCGATTGTCGTCGCCGGGAAGCGTTTTCTTTCGGCAGCGCCGGTATGGTTTGGATGGCAAAGAAATTCGTGTTTGGAAATTCCGCTCTATGCGTGCATGCGACGACGGCAACGAGATCAAGCAAGCAAGTCGTGGCGATTCGCGGATCACACCGTTGGGTTCAATTTTGCGTCGAACGAGCTTGGATGAACTTCCTCAGCTATTCAATGTGCTTGATGGTAGCATGTCGTTGGTCGGGCCTCGGCCTCATGCAACCGCTCACAACGAACAGTACCGCAATCTCATTCGCGGTTACATGCTACGTCACAAAGTTAAGCCAGGCATTACTGGACTGGCGCAAGTCAACGGATGTCGCGGCGAAACCGAGACAATTGAGAAGATGGAAAGACGCGTCCAGTTCGATCACCAATACATTCGCAGTTGGTCCTTGTGGCTGGACATCAAGATCTTAGCGAAAACGATTGCAGTTGCTTGGCGGCAGTCGGAAGCGTACTAAATGGAAAAAGGTACCGAACTGGAAAAAGGTACCGGACACCTTTTCGCTAACGGACACCTTTTCGCTAACCTCGCACCACAAATCCCAGAATCGGCGTGCCGATCTGGTACAGACCTGCAACAATTGGCTGTAGTTTAGTTGATTGTGCCAAACTCTCGGACACGGCAATTACGACTGCGTCGCTGTGCGTTACGATCGACTCCAAAGCGTAACCGTCATTCATCAACGGAACGGCGACGAGAACGATATCATTGGAGCTACGCGCTTCGGCCAGCGCTCGTTTGGGTGAGGATGCCACATCCAGCTCGTCCGCAAGTAGCTCCACAGCACTGGTAACTTTAACCGTTGCCCCATCAGCGCGAAATTGACTTGCAAGTGCCTCCAACGGATCAAAAACATCGGATTCCGATTTCTTGCCCGCTTTTTTCTGACCTACGTCACGTCGCGAGACGTTGTCCGATGCGATGGCAATGACTCCTCGATCGCTACCGTAAACGTGACCAATGCGGACGGCGGCTCGACGAAGGGACTGTCGCGCCTCGGCCGGATTTCGGCGACTGGCTTTCTCGCTTAGCTGTCTAGCAAGAATCGGCAGTCCCTGCAGATGAGTTTGCCCCGCAGAGTTGCTATTGGCACTCAACAGCTCCATCGCGAACACGGGGGCAAGCAGCAACCCCAACGTTCCCACAAATGCAGCGAGGAAAAGTTTGAAGCGATTATCCGCTATGCCATCGATCATCAACGTAGCGTCTTCGACGATCGCAAGTTGTTCTGCTTCGGATCGCTGGGTCTGTTCGAATCGTTCTGCATTGTGTCGCGCCCGTTCCAACGCAGCTGTCGTCGCGCCAAGATTCGACAAGAGAGGCTCAGCTTCTTTCTGTGCTTCCACTAACTGCTCAAGGCTCACCAAGCGTTGATCGAGCGACTGTTGCAAGTGGACGATATTCGCTTCAGCCGCCTGCTCGGCTCCATGCAACAGTGCCAACGTTTGCTGTTCGTTATTTCGCTGCGTTGCAATCAACATGTCGGGAACAATTCCCATACCCGTGCTAGGGTTGAAACCGGTAATTCGATCCTTGATCCGACCATTGATGGTCTCCAACTGGCTTTCCAGTGACTTCACTTGCTTAGTTTGTTTCGCTTGCAATACTTCGAATTCCGCCTTGGCCTCATCCAGAGCCGAGTCACTAATCAACTCCCGTTGGTGCAAACTCACCGCGCGTTCGTAGTCTTTCCGCTTTTGAGCAAGTTGAATATTGAAAATCGAGATCTCTTTTTCTCTCGCAATTCGATCTTCAAGCAAAGTTCGCATCTGCAGATCCATCGTGGTCGTTAGCGTCGGATCGGGGCCGGGGAAGGATGCTTGAGCAACACGTCCGTCATTCTGGGACTGATCCGAGGGCTCCGATATCGGTTCACTTGCCAGCCGACTTGCTGTGGACTTTGCTGTCGGCGACACAGGAAGTTGGCCACGCATGGTGAGCAAGCTCTCGATCTGAAGTCGGCTCAAATCGAATGTGTTTTTAGCAGCCTCTAGCCGATCTTCGACTTCACCGAGTGACCGTCGCGCCGAGTCGATCTCAGCCACGAGCGACTTTTCAGAAGCCAAACCATGAGCGCTCAATAGTCTTTCAACGGCTTTCAACGCTGATTGATGTTCAATAGTGAATTTTTCAATCTCACCGTTAAAATCAATGACGAATTTGGAAATCGCGTCGTTGCGATATCTCTTTGCAGTCTCAACAAAACGTTCCATCGCCTGTTGCAGGACACGGGCCGCTTTCTGTTCGTTCTTGTTGGTATAGAACGCGTCCAGTGTCGAATCACCTAGAAACTCGAACCGCAGATTCTTGCGGAACAGCGTTAGGTCTTCTTCAATATGGTTTTCGGCATGTAGCTGCTCCAAAAAACCAGGCGTAACAATGGCTGAAACAAGATTGTCTAAACCGGGAGAAACGTAAAATGGCTCCGTAATCCGGTTGGGCGTGTACAGCATTTTCCCCTGATATGTGTACCGAGAGCTAGCAAACTGGAACGCCACCGCAACTCCCGCACCCACGGCAAGCAGAAACGAAAAAGTCAACCAAAAACGGTACCGAAGTATCCTCGAAATGGCTACTTCCAGCGGCGTTTGAAGTTGCAGCTTGGGTGTTCGGGAGGGAGGGCGCACAGAAATATACCTCGGGCATAAAATGAAGCCCCTAAGGCTAGTCACTGCGTTAAGATCGTCAAGTGAAGATTGGTAGCGATCGATTCAATCAGGTCAGATTGGGGCGAGTTTGTCCATTGCACCCCGAAGCGAGCGAAGACTTCCCCATTGTTTGAGCCAGTTGCATCATCGGGTATCGCATCGCATCGAATTGATGAATGTACTGCTAACGCTCTTCACACCCTATTTTTAGCCGAGCCGGCCTCCTCTCGATGGCGGGTGGTTCGTTGCACATCAATGCGGGTGGGTAGCTCAAGCAACCACGCTTCACCCAAGGCTATCCGCCAACTGACGAATTGATGCACGAAAACAAGAGCAGGCTATTTGTTCGAATCGACGGAGCCGTAAATTGCTGGATTGAGCGATGCGTCGTTGTACATTTTCAGCTGACGATACGTCTTGTGCCGTGCGAGTCCGGAGAATAGGTCGTCTAACAATCTTTGTAGCGATCCTGCCAAATCTGTATGCTGTTGACGACACACTGCTAGACGTGATGAGGCTTTGGTATGATGATCGCTGTCGACATTGCCGCGAGTCGATTGTTCCTCGTAATGATAGATCCTCAACGCCATGATCGATAAGCGATCGATTACGCTGCCAGGCGTTTCGGTGTGCAGTCGAGCCTCCTCGTGTACCTGCACCGCATTCTGCACGATGGCTTGGTAGATTGCGTCGTCAAGTTGCTCGATGAGGTCGTTTCGCTGTTGGTTTAGCGAATCGATATTGCGTTTAACGCCGGCGATGACAGCATCGGTGGCCTGGGGATTGCGAGCCTTATCTTCTTCGTGCCACAGACGAAAATTTCTCGCATGTTGTTCCTCGACGAGCGACAGAAATCCCGTTTGCGAGATAATGATTTCTGTATGATGCCAACGCTCGACTGAGACCGTATGCAGTCGAGCGATTTCGATAACCAATGGCACACACATGAAAGCGATTAAACTTCCTTTTCGTTGATCCAGCTCATCATCCGTCGCAGTCCGCGACCCACTTGCTCGACCCCGTGGTTACGTTCACGTCGGCGAGTAGCTTTGAAGAAGGGTGCACCGGCCTTATTTTCCAAAATCCATTTTCGAGCGAATTCGCCACGTTGGATTTCCTCGAGGATTCGTTTCATTTCCAACTTGGTTTCGGCAGTGATAATCCGCGGTCCGCTGACATAATCACCATACTCTGCCGTGTTGCTGATGCTGTAGCGCATGTAACTCAAGCCACCTTGATACAGCAGATCGACGATCAACTTCAATTCGTGCATGCACTCGAAATATGCCATTTCTGGTTGATAGCCAGCTTCGACGAGAGTTTCAAAGCCTGCCTTCACCAACTCGCTGACACCACCACAAAGCACGACTTGCTCGCCAAACAAGTCCGTTTCTGTTTCTTCGGCGAACGTAGTTTCGATTACTCCACCGCGTGTGCCACCGATTCCCTTGGCATAGGCTAGACCGATTTGCTTCGTTGATTCACTGGCGCCTTCGCCCAAAGCGATTAGTGAGGGAACGCCGCCACCTTTTTCGAACTCGCTTCGAACCAAGTGGCCTGGACCTTTAGGCGCGACGAGCAATGCGTCGATGCCCTTGGGCGGCTCAATTTGCCCGAAGTGGATATTGAAACCGTGTGAACACATCAGAATGTTTCCGGCCTTTAAGTTCGGCTGGATCGATGCACGATAAATGTCGCCTTGGACTTCGTCGGGCAACAGAACGTTAATGACGTCGGCGGACTTGGTCGCATCTTCAATTGACATTGGCTTGAAGCCATGCTGGACGGCCAGGTCATAGTTAGCCGAGCCGGGGCGTTGACCGATGACGACGTTGCAGCCGCTGTCACGCAGATTTTGAGCTTGTGCGTGTCCTTGAGAACCGTAGCCCAAGATCGCAATCGTCTTGCCCTTGAGGTGCGAGAGGTCCGCGTCATTGTCGTAGTAGATCGTGGCAGCCATAAGGATTCAGTAGTTGAAAGAAAGGGTTGAAGTGATTTGAGAATTGGAGCTGACTGGAAGTTCAAATCGAAAGTAGCTCAGGCGGATTGGACGTCAACGGCGAGGGATGGGCCACTGGCACTGCGAACCATCGCGATCCGTCCCGTGCGAGAAAGCTCGGAGATGCCGTAGGGTCGCATGCGTTCAATAAACGCTTGAACCTTGTTTTCCCGACCGCACATTTCGACCATGATTTCCTCTGGACCGACATCCACGATTCTGCCGCGGAAAATATCGACCAACTCACGGATTTCGCTTCGAGCCTGGCCCGCGGGAGCCTTGACCTTCATCAAAAGCAGGTCGCGTTCGACGAAATCTCGCGAACTGATGTCGTCCACCTTGACCACAGTAACAATTTTCTCGAGCTGTTTGCGAGCCTGGTCCAGAACGCGATCATCGCCAACGACCACGAACGTCATCCGCGAAAGTTTTGGCGTCTCGGTCTCGCCGACCGCAAGTGAGTCGATGTTGTACCCGCGGGAAGCAAGCATGCCGGAAATATGCGCGAGTACGCCGGGAACGTTCTGGACGAGTGCCGAGAGAACGTGTCGCTGGTTGGAATGAGTCATTGCAAAGGGGTCATCGCTGAAGCGTTTTGGGTAGGAAAACGGTTGCACCTCGAGAAAACGGAGCGAGGCATGATAATTTTGGCACGGCACGGCAACAAGGGCCGACTGGATTTGCAGTTCTTTTTGATCGGTCGTGATGTCAGAATAGAGAATCAGCCCAACACCCTCCGCCGCTCAGCCCTCACTTTGGTAATAAGACATGGGATTCCGCATCGAGTTGCCCGCCTACCGTGGTCCGCTCGACCTGTTGTTGTATTTGGTTCGTCGCCAGGAAGTGCGATTGGTGGATGTGTCACTGGCAAAAATTGTCGATCAATACCTGGAATACTTGGATATTCTGCAGGAATTGGATCTGACCGATGTAGGCGACTTCCTCGATTTGGCCAGCACCCTGGTGGAGATCAAGAGCCAAGCCGTGCTACCACGAATCGCCGACGAATCCGACGAAGAAACCCTGCAAGACCCGCAAGAGGAACTCGTCGAACGGTTGCTACAGTACAAAGAGATACGTGATGCGGCTGCGATTTTGGAAGAAATGGGCAATCGATGGCAACAACGACACGAGCGGCTCGCTGACGACTTACCGACTCGACGCATCGATCCAGGCGACCAACCGATTGTCGATTTGGAAATCTGGGATTTGGTCAGCGCGTTTGGCCGAATCATGCGTGAATCGGCCGGCCCACCACAATCCCAGGTGATCTACGACGATACCCCGATTCATATTTATATGCAGCGAATTCATGCCCGATTGCGGACCGAACCTCGAGTGGCATTGATCGATCTTATTTCTGGGGGTGTGCACAAGTCATCGCTGATTGGCTGGTTCTTGGCGACTCTCGAGCTGTCACGCCATCATGGCGCAGCGATTGAGCAAGACGAGCATGACGATATCTATGTTGTTCGGACAGAACATTACTCGGAACATCTCGACGTCAATGAAGTGGACAACTACGGTGCGGATCAAATTGCACAGAGCAATTTGCCGATTCAGCCTCGCTAAACGGTTTCGTCGGTATCCCTGCTGATGCTGTTTCGCCGCTACTGGCGATACGCTTCGTTGGTGACCGGATTACACTCCTACCGCACCAAATCCGACGGATGTCCGACCCGGACAGTACTTCACCAGACTGTTACCAATGAACGTTTGGGTCTAAGTTAGCAACGCCCCCGCACAGAAATGTATTGCCGGATTCAATTCGCGACTCCTACGGTCGAGCAAGCCTTCAAGAAAGAGTTCATGGTCGAAAACGTTCCCCTGCTGTCGCATCACCATGACGGTCTGACGATCGAAGGCTACTCCCGCGCTGCTGTGCAAACCTGTTGGCGGATCAACGAACTGAAGGTGTTGTTCGACGTTGGCGTCCAACCCTGGGATTTCATGGGCACACCGACAATGTTCATCTCGCACGCGCACTTGGATCATATCGCGGCCCTTCCGGCTTACGTTTCACGACGACGAATGATGAAAATGGATCCACCGGTGATCTATATGCCGGATTCAGCCGTCGACTCTGCCTGGAAAATGCTGCAGTTGTTCAGTCGGCTGGATCGTGGCGCGATGCCCTGCGAGTTGATCGGGGTGCTTCCCGGGGACGAGATCGATCTGGGGCGAGAGTACGTGGTTGCGATTGCCCCCACACGACATACGATCGAGTCCGTTGGCTTCATCGTGTACCAGCGACGCAATAAACTTCGTGAAGAGTTGATTGGTCTTTCCGGCGAAGCAATCCGCGATCTGCGCCTGGGTGGTACCGACGTCACAACGGAAACGCGAGTTCCAGTTGTTGCCTATACGGGCGATACTTCGCCACCCGGCTTGGATTTGAACGACGACATGTACAAGAGCCGAATCCTGATTACAGAGATGACGTTTTTGGCACCCGAGCATCGCAAGGACAAAATTCACAAACATGGACACATGCACGTCGATGATTATCGCCAGCGGCAACATCGCTTTGAAAACGAGTTAATCATCGGCGGCCATTTGAGCACGCGTTACAATGCCGCTCAAGCCAAACGCTTTGTCAGTCGAGTACTGCCAGACATGCTTGGCGGACGTTTGAAATTGTGGCTGTGAACTCACTGTCGCAGGCGCCGATGTGGGCGCCAGTTCCACGCTCGCTGTATGTTCACATTCCGTTTTGTCGACATCGCTGTGGCTATTGTAATTTCAGCATCGTGGCCAACCGCGATGATCTTGTTGAGCGTGTCTTGACGGCAATCGACCACGAATTGCAATCGCTGGAGCTGCCTCGAATCGAGACGCTGTTTGTCGGTGGTGGAACTCCGACGCATTTGACAGTCATTCAACTGCAACGACTGATTCAAATCCTCACACAGCGATTACAGTTCGACGAAGCTGCGGAATTCTCCGTTGAAGCAAACCCCGAAGATATCACGCCTGAAAAGTTGGCCGTGCTGGTGAACAGCGGCGTCAACCGTCTGAGCCTGGGAGTCCAATCGTTTAATTCAGCCAAGCTTCAAACACTCGAACGAGGACACAGTGGCGAGGACGCGGCACGCGCAATTGAGCTGGCGGCAAGCTTCGTTCCCAATGTCTCGCTCGACTTAATCTTCGCGGCACCCGGCGAAAACGCTAGGGTTTGGCGAGAAGATCTTGGCACCGCGCTTTCGCTGCCGATCAAACATCTTTCGACGTATATGCTGACTTTCGAGAAGGGAACTTCTTTCTGGAATCGTCGTGAAAAAGGCCTACTTCACGGTGCAGGAGAAGACATTGAATTACAGATGTACGAAGCCGCGAGAGAAATGATCCAGGCGTCAGCGATGGACCATTACGAGATCAGCAATTTCGCCCAGCCCGGTTTTCGCTGTCGACACAATCTGGCGTACTGGAGGGGACAAAGTTGGTATGCCGTCGGTCCCGGCGCAGCAAGGTTCGTTGCCGGTCGTCGCGAAGTGAACCATCGCAGCACGACAACTTATCTCAAACGCAGCGAAGCCAATCTGAGCCTCGTTGCGGAGTCCGAAGCGATCTCGCAGGAACAATTTGGCCGAGAGCTGGCCGCATTCGGCGTGCGATTGATCGACGGTATTGATACTCAGCAAACGCTGACGCAAACCGGTGTCGACATCCGCTCGCTCTGCGAACCGGTGATCCAGCGGATGGTAGCGTCACAGTTGCTTTTTGACGATGGCCAACGATTACGACTTTCTGAGCGAGGGATTTTGTTCGCTGACACCGTGGCGGCAGAATTCCTGTCTGCATAAGGTGACCGGCAACTAATTTCCGACCCAGTAGGTTGGGACTCCAGTCCCGGCACAGCATTTTTCTAGCGGGCCTAGAGACCCGCTCTACGTTTTAACTTTTTTCGGGCGATCGCCTTTCGGCAAATTAGGTGAAGTTTGCCGTCTGTAACGACGATACCGATTCTGTTGAATGTTTCTTACGGGGAAGGACCACCCAATGAAATCGCTGCGCGTTGTTGTATTCGTGTTTTGCCTGTCGTCGCTGGCCAGTTTCACAGGCTGTGTCGGGCCAATGGCTTGCGCGCCACTCGGAGGCGGATGTGGCTCCTGTGACTCATGCAATGGTTGCGGAGAAGTGTACATCGATCCGTGGATCAATCATCCTGCGGACCAGTGCGATCCGTGCGACTGTTGCGGCAATTACAACGGACAATCCTGCGGTCGCTGCCGCCCAATGTTCAGTGGTGTCACCAGTTTATGGGGATACAAGCAAGACGGTTGCGACGGCGGTTGTGATTCCTGCGGTGGTGGCGGTTGCGGCTGTGAAGTCGGCTGTGGTGCCGACGTCGGTTGCGGTTGTGGCACCGAAGCAGGCTGCGGACTTGAGGGCGGCCACGAAGTCGGAGGCGGCGGTTGTGCGTCGTGCAGTGGCGGTGACCATTACTCAGCAATTCGATATCGTGGGGACCACGCGCATGGAGAACCCACGATTGCAGAAGGCCAAGCGATCCAGAATTCGTCAGTCGCTCACAGCTACCAACCGCAACATACTCGCAAGATCTTCAATCCCAAGAGCAACGTTGCCAGCAAGCCAACTCGCCCTGCCTACTAAGAGCCTAGTTCTATGAACGAATCGCGTAAGCGACGAAGCAACTTGGGCACTTCCATGGTCGCTTGACCGCGGATCGTTTCCTCAAATGCTGGCGATGTCGCAGTCGCATCGAGGTTAATCTCGATGCGACGACAATCCGATCGAGTCGCCTGGACAATTCCGGCTGCCGGATAAACGACGCCAGAGGTACCGATCGCGATAAAGACGTCCGCTTGACTGGCGGCATCCTGGATTTGGTCCAGTCCGAACGGAACTTCTCCAAACCACACGATGTGAGGACGCAGGCGACCTAATCGCTGATGATTCTTCGGATGCGGAGTGTCGGTGCCGATGTCACCATGCCACGGGAAGACTTCACCGCTGTCCAAACATCGCACTTTCAACAACTCACCATGCATCGGCAGGACGTTACGACTGCCGGCTCGCTGGTGCAAATCGTCGATGTTCTGCGTCACCAACAAAAAATCGTCATCATGTTGCTGTTCGAATTCGGCAAGTGCCGTATGAGCGGCGTTGGGCGCGATCTCAGGCGACAACAATTTCTCGCGACGCGCGTTGTAAAAGCGATGCACTAGCGATGGATTGCGTTGGAAGGCTGCTGGCGTTGCCACGTCTTCCAGTGCGTAACCTTCCCACAGTCCATCGGGGCCGCGAAACGTCGGAATCCCCGATTCTGCGGAGACTCCAGCACCGGTCAGCACGAGAACCTTCATCGATTCGATCCACTATCGGTCATGCGACGGGCGATGTGCAATGTCCACAGCGTTTCGCCATGATTGGAATTTCCATCATGCACTCGCCACAAGACTTGGTTGTCGGAGACGGTGTTTCGGCGTCCTTTTCGAATTGTTGCCGCACTCGGTTCATCATTTTGACGACCACGAACAGCGCCATCGCCACAATGAGCAAACTGATGATTGCGTTGATAAACAACCCGTACTTGATTTCCACCGGTTCGCCATCGGTGGGCAGCTTTGCCGACAACGTTGCAAAATCCACTTTGCCGGTCAAATAGCCGATCGGTGGCATCAACACGTTGTCCACGAGGGACTTGATGACTGAGCCAAAGGCACCACCGATGACAATCCCGATCGCCATGTCGATCATGTTGCCTTTGAGGGCAAATTCCTTGAATTCTTTAACTAGACTCATCAGATGGATCCTTTACCAATCGACCTACCAACAATTAAATATGAGTTCAACATTGAACTCGAGATGAACTCGAAATTACTTGTTACTCACGAAAATCTTCGATCTGTGGATCGGGTTCATTTTCGTAAGGCACCGAGATGTCTTCGTTGAGCCAGCGGCCAAGATCAATGAGCTGGCATCGCTCACTACAGAACGGTGGCGTTTTGGATGCTTCGAACGCATAACGATTACCGCATGTGGGACAAACCAGCGATGACGATTTCACCCCCTTTTTTACTGACGCTTTACCATGTGACATTGCGAGCTTCCGTCAGGTTGATGAGCAGAACCATTTCCGGCACTGTTCCTTTGTTCGGGTAGTGTATGATAGAGACCGACCGGTAGGCAATGGTGCGACCTGCAAGCAACAAAATGAACGTTTGCTTCCCCTGAAAGTTAGGTTATCGGGAACTTTCAGGGGTTGTCGGGACTCTGTGACGTCGAAGCATAGGTCGGCGGCTTGTTATTCAGCACAAGGAATTTGAGAAGATGCACGCGATGAGTCAACCTCTTGGGCTGCGATGGATGGTTGCAACCGCTGTCTGGATGGGCTTCACTGTCGTTGCGGTTGCTGCCGATCAACCACCGAGCGCGGCACGGTACAGCGACGAGGTAGTCGCCAAGGCAGAAAGCATCTTGAATGCTGCTGGCTTGCGACGTAGCGGCAAAACGATCACGGCGACCAATACCGCTGATATTTCGCGAGCCATTAGCGGTCTGACGCGTGATCGACGCGAGTTGCGGCTTGTTTACCAAGATTGGAAAAAGGTGGCTGACCGAGTCGATGCAATTCGCGTTGAATTGGAACAGCTGAACACCCAGGACGGCCAGTACAACCTGCAATTGGCGACATTGGCGGGCAATGACGTCACGGCGCACAACCGCGTCGTGGGGCTAATCAACGCCACGCGCGCTGCTTCGCGTGCGCGAATCTCCGAGCGAGATCGGATAAAAGAAAAAGAACTGCCGGAAAAACGCGACGCGCTCAATAAAGCCGAAGCGGCTTACGCCGAGACCGTACTCGCTATCCGCCGAGGCTATCGTGAGTTGCATGACCAGATGGCAAAATCATTGCAGGAAGATCCCGTCAAAATCGGTCTTCGCGTGTTGGCGGCGAATTTTGAAACGCCCACCGAACCGACGGCAGGAGATATCCTTGCGGCGCTGGATAAACGCATTGCGAAAATAGAGCAGGAAGTGTTTAGCGAAAACATCACGCTCGATGTCCAGGGTGGGTCGCTTTACGTCAATGTCAGTGTCGGGAACAAGACGACGCGAATGGTTGTCGACAGCGGTGCAACGTTGGTCAGTTTACCTGCGACAACGGCTGCGGAACTGGGAATCGAAGTGCCTGCGGATGCAAAACCGATGCAACTGATCATGGCCGATGGACGCACCATCGGCGCGCGCTCGGTCACGCTTGCTCGCGTCCGTGTTGGCGAGTTTGAAGCGGAAAATGTTGCCGCGGCCGTGTTGGACGCAACGGCCGTTGGAGCCGAACCTCTGTTGGGCATGAGCTATTTGGAAAACTTTAAATTCGAAATCGATTCGCCAGGAAAAACACTAAAGATGCTACGTGTCGCGGCGGACTGATGTTAGCAACGACACGACAATAAGTGTCGCGAAGGCAAGCGGGATCGTAACAATTCCCGGTTGGCTAAACGGTGCGATCGCTGTTGCCGGATCCCAGCCAAAAACCTTCGAGTAGGTATCCGCCGACAGCAAGATCCAGCCCAGCGAACTGACCATACCGACAATCACGCTAGCGATGATGCCTTGGCTTGTCGTCCGTTTCCAAAACAGCAGCATCACCAGCGCAGGTAAATTCGCGCTCGCCGCGACGCTGAACGCCCAGCCCACGAGATAACTAACGTTCATTTCCTTGAATAGGATCCCCAGCACGATCGCTATCAGGCCCACGACGACTGCGGCCACTTTTGCTAGTCGAACCTGGGCGGTTCCCGTCAGTTCGATACCTAAAAAGCCACCGACTAGATCGTGAGCCACCGCACCGCTACTAGCAAGAATCAATCCGCTGACGGTACCAAGTACCGTCGTGAATGCGATCGCTGAGATGATCGCAAACAGAAGACTACTGATGCTTCGTGCGAGCAGGGGCGCAGCCATGTTGGAGTCGGTCACGTCAAGGGCGCCACTGGTCATCGCGCCCAGTCCCAGATAAAGAGTCAGCACATAAAAGAACCCAATGCTGGCGATCCCAACGATGGTGCTCTTTCGTGCCGCTGCGGCATCCTTGACGGTGTAGTATCGAATGAGAATGTGAGGAAGCGATGCGGTACCACAGAACAGGGCCAGCATCAACGAGAGAAAGTTGATCCGATCCAGAGGATCACCACTGCGAATTCCTGCGAACGTCGGGTGCTCGCCTGGACGCATGATTTGCGAACCATCGGTTGGTTTGGGGTAAAAAACTGTCGTCGTCGATCCGTCCGCTTCATTGATTGCTTGTTTGGACCACAACAGCACTTCACTCTGGCGAAGCGTGCTGAGATATTCGATCGGACCTAAGGGACCAGTTGACGCGACGCCGCCGGGAAGCTTGGTCACACTTCCTACGCCCCTGAGTTGTCGCTGGCCGGCCTCATTTCCAAGCGGTAATCCATCTACAAGTGTCGCACCGCCGGTGATCTTGGTCAGTGTTTGCCCGCGCCGCAAAATGACTTGGTTCGCATCCTCAGTGGGTATGACCACGTACAAGTCAAATCCTTGTCCCGGTTCAGATCTCAGTCGCACGAACTCAGAATGTGCCGACCATTCACCCGTCGCCTCCACCACCAAACGCTCGTCGATCGAATCGCCGAGCAACAAAGCCGAATCAATCGGTCCGATGGTGCTATGGGGTTCGGCATCCGTGTTCAATCCACGTCCCAAGACGATCACGACCAGGACGGTGCTGAACACAACGAGCAGTGACCCCTTGAGGAACTGTACCCACGTCGTCGATACCATTCCGGCGGTGACAACGATAATGATCACCACGACACCCACCATCAGGACGCCGACCCAATGCGGCAATCCCAACAGTGGCTGGATCAACACGCCGGCGCCAACCATTTGCGGGATCAGATAAAACACGCTGACCGCTAGCGTGCTGATTCCCGCAGCCGCCTTGATACCCCGTGAATCAAACTTGGCGTCCAACGCATCGGCGAATGTAAATCGTCCTAAACGCTTCATCGGCTCGGCGATCACAAATAACGCGACGACCCAGCCGGCGAGATAGCCAATCGAATACAAGAATCCATCGTAGCCATACGCCGCAATCATCCCGCAAATGCCAAGAAAGCTAGCTGCGGAAAGGTAGTCACCGGCAAAGGCGATGCCGTTAACAAACCAGGGGATTTGCCCGTGAGCAGCAAAGTAAGCCTCGCTCGATTTAGTGCGTCGACCGAGATAGAAACTCAATCCGACAGCGGCAACCACGAACGCCAGAAAGATAAGGACTGCGGAAACGGAAGGCTCGTAAATCATGACCGAGCCTCCGATGTTGTCGCATCATCGGTCGGCGATTGTGAACCACGCGGCTCAACTTTACAGCACACTCCATAAATGAAAGACATTACGATCGCGACCACGATCAACGCGAATCCATAAACAACCGCAAGGTTCAATCCGGCAAAAACGACAGCGTCCATCCAATCGGCACGAAAGGCGTTGATCAACACAAACCCGACGTAGAACAATAGGTAGAGCAAAAACAACCATATGCCGAGCCGTGCGTTGTACTGCTCGATCAGAGTTTTTTCAGGCATAGTGAGGACGGGGAACCATGGAGGAGATTAAGCGGAGGCTACACGAACTTATCGAATCGAACTTCGACGCGGAGCCCATCGTAACTCAGATGCACACCCGGTGGCAGCATTAGGTTCGTGGCCACGTATTCGAGATCGTGCGAAATATGAGTCAGGTATGTCGTTTCTGGGGCAAGTGCTTTGGCGACTTCGACCGCTTGCTCAACATTAAAGTGCGTGGCGTGAGGCTCGTGGCGAAGCGCTCCAATCACCAGCGTGCGAACTCCGGCCAGCCGTTGCATCGAAGAATCCGGGATTCCGTTTGTGTCGGTACAGTACGCAAAGTCACCAAAACGAAAGCCGAGGACATTGAAATGCGGTCCATGGAGCATCGGGATAGGCACGACGTGAATGCCCAGCACGTCAAATGGGTCCGTGTCGATTGTTCGAAATTCTAATCGGGGTCGAGCTCCAGGATGCGTTTCATCGCGATCGTGGAACGCGTAGTCGAATGACTTTCGGATTCGCTGTTCCACCAGCGACTGGCAATACAACGGGACGGGGGCGCCAAGTCGAAACGGAAACAGGCGCAAATCGTCCAAGCCGAACAAATGGTCCGCATGCTCATGCGTGTAGAGCACCGCGTTCACCAGCGGTATATTCTCTCGCAGCAACTGGGTTCGCAGGTCCGGTGGCGTGTCGACCAGGAGCGTCATATTGCGAGGTCCAGTACCGGGCAATCCAGTACCGGGCAATCCGTTGACGGCACCAAACGCTGTGTTAGGCCACTGAATCACAATGGAGCATCGCAGTCGTTTGTTGTGTGGATCGACGCTTTGGCAAACGTCGCATGTACAGCCAATCGCGGGCACACCGACACTGGTGCCTGTTCCCAAAAAAATTACGGTGCCAACACCGCCATCGGACTTATCCGATGATGCTGAATCGAGGGTCGAATCAGGCAAGTTGACTTTCACGTCTGGTTATTTGCTTCATGTGAGGAATACGCCCCTTGGCTCGGAGGCCCCGATTCTGCGATACTCTCGGCCCAGCTGACAGCACCCATCCGCGTTTGCGCTAAGTCAGTCACAGAAATATGCACAGGAAATTCAATGTTTAAAAACTTTGCCCCCCAAGCGTTGGGGATCAACGGACGTCAAAGCGAACTGATCGAATTGGCACTAACTTACGGTTTTCGCGGCATGGATGTGGACATGAATGACATGTTCCGCCGCTCACGACGAACTGACGCGGATGATGCGGGCAAGTATCTGAAAGCCGCTGATATCAAAATTGGTGCTTTCGACGTGGATGTGAATTTAGACGCTGATGACCAAGCGTTCACAGCTCAAGTGGCAACGTTGCATCCAGTCGCCGAATTAGCTCAGTATTTTAAGTCCAGTCGTGCGAGCATCCGTGTTCCAGCGGCGACGGATCGATTGCCGTTTAACGAGTTTTTCGAGGTTGTGCGTGGACGAATAGCACAAATCGCTGAAGTTTTGGAAGCAAAGTCTATCAAGCTCGGAGTTGGCTTCCGAGCCGGAAAGGAACTTAGCGATGGCAAGCAGTTTCCCTTCATTCGTGACGTGGAAAGTTTTCTTGCCTTGGTGAAAGCCGTTCCTTCGAAGAACGTTGGATTCAACGTTGACACTGTCGATTGGATCATCGGTGGCGGTACTCTCGACCAGATCCGTGGCCTAAAAGGCGATGAAGTCGTGACGGCTCGCCTGGGATCAATCGCTGACGATGTCGAGCCCGAAAACGCTACGTCGGCCGACCGAGTATTGCCAGAGAAAACCGGAACGCTGAACTTGGTCGACGTTGTTAAGCACCTATCGACGTCGGGTTTTAAAGGCCCGATCAGTCCCTCGGCCAGTTCCAAGCGCTACAAGGGGCAAACTCGCGAGAGTATCGTCAATCAAGCTCAGGAAGCCATCGATGGGTTGTTCCGAGATGCAGGTCTTCATGTCGCACCTCGGCCGATGGACCTGATCGAAGATATTCCTTACGAACCGAGCATGCGCGAGTAGTCTCAACCATTAAAACCGCCGGTTGTGCACCAAAACGCAACCAGCATGCACAGCCAGACAATATCCAAAAAGTGCCAATACAAGGCCGCGAAATTGACTGGCCAGTGTCGCTCGTGGTCATATCGTCCCAGCAGTGAGCGCACTGAAACCAAACACAACGCCAGAATTCCTCCGGCGACGTGTGCGGCATGCAGGAACGCGAGCACAACCACCATTGCGGCAACGCCTTTGCCGGTGCCGCCGTAGAGCGCCGGCCCGTTGAGCATTGTGCTCATCGATACAAATTGCACAGCGACGAAAACGTTGGCAATCAGTGCGCTGACGATCAGTAGCGTGCTGGTGATTTTGCGTTTCTCTCGCCGTATCGTTCGCGTCGCTGCGTGAACCAAGCCGCTGATCGCTATCAAACATGCCGTACTGACCAGAAAGCTAGCTGGCAGCGGCACACGGCTCTGAGGATCATCTCGCCGCCAATAGGCGTAGATTCCATAAAGCAAAATGGTGCTCAAAAAAAACATCAACAGTGATGCTAGAAACAGGTATCCGCCCTGACGAAATCGCCGGTCGGGCTCAAGTGAAGCAGACTGTTGGAGCATGATTTGCCGTAGTGGGGCGTTAACGGGAAATCGCTGTGCCAAGATGGCCTAGAGTAGCACGTGGCGACTGTTGGGACTCATCAAGATATGGCATGATGCCATCTAAACTGGAAGGCCCAGCAGCAATGGGCCAGCTATTTTCTTTAGGACGGACGTGGAAAATTGGTGGACGAGATCCGACCTTTCCGTAACGCCGATTTGCCCGACATCGCTGACATTTGGATCCGACACTGGGCGACTGTTACTCAACCGCCGCCGGTGAGCGTTGCGATGATTGAGCAAGCGGTGTTTGCGAGAACGTTCTTTCAAGCGAATGACTTGCTCATCGCCCGCCGCAACAACGCGACGGTCGCTTGGTGCCATATGATTCCCGACACCACCACGGGGGCTGCGGTCGTTCCGGCAATCTGCTTCGCCGCCGAGGGGCTCCAACTTTGTGATGCGCTGCTTCGTCAAGCCGAGGCAAAGATTTTTTCCTCAGGCTGCCAAACCATTGAGATCGGTCCTCTGCGCGATTCCCACTGTGGGTACGCAGGCCTTGCTCCTCTGGGCCACGGAATTGGCGTCTCCACGACCGATACGAGAACATCGTCTTTGCTGTCGCGGCAAGGCTACTCCACCGGCCGCACGATCCAACGACTTGTCGCGGAAACCAGTACATATCGACCTGCAGTCAATCGCGAGTGGATGCAGTACCGTCGTACCACGCGAATCGAGCGGAGAATCGAAACTCCCACCGACTCTCGCACTGCTTCAGCAATGGCACACTTGGACATTGAACGCTACAGCTTGATTGATCATCGCAGTGGCAAAGAATTGGCGACTGTCGATTTATGGACCAGCGACCCAGAAGCTCAAGTGATGAGTTGTGCCGAAGCGATTTTGGACCTGGGGCCGATTCAAGTCCGTGGCGAGCTGACCAGCGAGGAAGGCTTTCTCATTTCCAGTCTGATTCAATCCCTGGCCAACCGTCGCGTGTTCGAGGTCCAGACGGCATTGGACGATGCTGGCAACAAGCTCCAAGAGCAGCTCGCCTTGGTTGGCATGAAATCCGTTGAACGCGGGCATCGCTGGACAAAACAGCTGCCGTAGCGTCATCGATTGGTATGGCTTATCGATTCCGATCGAGAGCTAAGTCCCGTCTGAAAGATTGGATGTCGATTGGTCGTGGATTGACCGCACCAGCAGCAAAGATTAAGTTATCGACATTCGCCGAATCGTACAAAGATTTCTGGCGGTATCCCGGTGGGTGTAGCTCAGTTGGTTAGAGCGTCGGATTGTGGTTCCGAAAGTCGTGGGTTCGAGCCCCATCATCCACCCTGTTCAAAGTTGTCGTAATTTCCCGGCTGGATCGCGAATAAGCGATACCACCAATCTGGTTTGCGGCCCCGTTAGAAACCTGTTGATTCAAGATCAAGCTAACGTGCTGTTGATTTGACCCACGTCTCGTCGCCAAATGGACTGCTACGCTTGATACTCCAGCTATCTGCGTAGGGTTCTTTTTCACTTAGTGGCTCGTTCACCCGGTTCACCCAATTTGGAAGCCGTGGTAGTTGCCACGCTGATCATAGTTTGGGATCAGGTTCCGGTTGCGCTAACCATCGGTACAACGACCCCATCGCCGGTCGTCCGCACGAGCGACCTAGTTGGCCTGAACGGCGTTTGGCTCCACATAACGCGCAACGAAAAAAAAATGTTCGTCATTCTGGATGGGAAAACGATTGAACCGGTTCTGGTAGAGATGCCCTAGTCCTTTGTTTAATCCAAAACACCTTAGAGAGTTGTTGGACAGTGATTGAAACCTGTATCTTGAACGTGACACTAACTCGCCGACCCGAAGGTTTACGTAAATGCGATTGATTGGACCCTGCTCGTCGTTGTACTTCTTGATTGCGATCGCTGCGATCGTGCCGATCCGAGCCGAGGATTGGACGCGGTTTCGCGGGCCCAATGGCCAGGGCACCTCGACCGAGACGAATTTGCCGGTTCAGTGGTCATCGATGGATAATGTGGTTTGGAAAACGCCCATACCTGGTAATGCTTGGTCATCGCCGATTGTTTATGGCGATCGCGTGTTCGTGACGACGACGACTGATGAGGGGAAAGTGTGTCGTATGATTTGCGTTGATCGCAAGAGTGGCGACATTCAATGGAACGTCGACGTTCATCATCAAGAATTGAGGGCCAAGCGTGCTCAAAACTCGTACGCGACGCCGACTCCCGTTACTGACGGCACGAAGGTCTATGCGGTCTGGTCCGATGGGACGATTGTGGCCGTCAACTTTCAAGGCGAAGTGGTTTGGAAGAATACGGATATTGAGTTTCACAGTCTGCATGGGTTGGGCGCTTCGCCCTTGCTTGTGGGCGAACAGCTGATCATGCCATTCGACGGCAGCAGTGTGGAAGAACAACAAGTCGGCTGGAAAATTCCTTGGGAGAATGCGGTGGTGCTGTCGGTGCATACAGCTAACGGGCAGGTCAACTGGAGGGGCTCCCGTGGATCGTCCCGTGTCGGACACGTAACGCCGATACTCATTGACAACGGCAACCAAGTTGTCTCAGCCGGGGGCGATCGAGTCCAAGGTCATGATGTGAAGACTGGCGAAAGAATTTGGTCGATCTACAGCCAGGGCGAAGGCGTAACGCCATCTCCCGTGTTGGGCGAAGGACTGATTTTCACTTCATCTGGTTTCGAAGAACCGACCATACGCGCGATTCGGCCTGGAGGCGTGGGAGACGTGACTGAGACGCACATCGCGTGGGAGCAGACGAAAGGCGTTCCCGCATTGCCGTCGTACTTGTATGTGATGCCTTATTTGTATTCAATCTCCCGCGACAACATCTTGCACTGCATCGAAGCAGCCAGCGGCGACATTGTGTGGCTGAAACGACTCGACGGCGCACATTCTGCGTCACCGGTCTATGCGGATGGCAGGATCTATATTCTCTCGGAGGAAGGCATGACCATTGTGCTTCGTCCAGGAGAAAGGTATGACGAGATCGCTCGCAACTCCCTCGATGAAAAGTGCTTGGCATCAATGGCAGTTTCGCAGGGACAGTTCTTCATCCGAACCGCTGAGAATTTGTTCTGCATCGCGTCGACCGACCAATAGATAATCCAATGTATTCGTCGTCGCCAGTAACCGACGGAGAACGAGTAGCATATATCTGGCTCGTTGAAAACCATCGGTGCTGACTCACTGGTGAGCCGTTCTCGGTTGTGCTTCCATTGCGATTGATACGCTGCAGTTAGGATCGAGTCGACCAACGAGTTGGTATACTGAATTCGTTGTCGTCTGGGGACCTAACGTGAAGAATGTTTTTTTCGGTAGCGGACGTCACCTAAAGTTTTGGTCTTTTCCTGACTCCCACCGTAACATTCAGCAGCAATGGACACGACACCTGGCAGCTTGCTGGCAAGACTACGCTTCTCCGATTCGGGAGACGCTTGGGATCGCTTTGTGCATTTGTTCACGCCGTTGGTGTACGGAATTGGTAGGCGAGCAGGGCTGCAACCCGATGACGCGCGGGATTTAGTGCAGGAAGTCTTTGTTCTCTTGTCGCGAAAAATGCGAGATTTTGAGTACCAGCCGGGGCGAAGTTTTCACGCGTGGCTGCGTACGGTAACGGTCAATAAATTGCACGAGCTGAGGCGTCGCGACCGTTGGAAAAATAAACAGGTCGACGTTTATGCGATTGAGCAGCAAATGGACGGCAGCCAAGGCGACGAACTGTTAGAAGAGGCGGAGTATCGTCAGCAGCTCGCGCGGCGCGCCTTGCAATTGATGCGTGAGGAATTCTCGCCGACGACTTGGCAAGCTTGTTGGGAGCATGTGGTCTCGGGCCGCAGTGCTGCAGAAGTTGGGCGTGAACTGGGAATCAGCGAGGGCGCCGTCTATGTCGCCAAATGTCGTGTCTTGAAACGACTGCGCCGAGAATTGGCAGAGTTATTCGAATGAGCCTGTAAGGTTTCACACTCGGCGCGCATAAAGATTGTTAAGTGTGTGAACTTTCTTAATCACCGCTGCGCGACTGGCAATTAAAACATGACTGAAGAAACCAGCGAATGTCTCTCCAACAACGCTCTACATGCATTATTAACCGGCGACGACGAGACCGCGATATCGGAAACAGTTGTTCAGCATCTGGCAAATTGCCCACAATGCACTAACGTTTTCCGCCACCTTGATATCAATGATCCGGTGGTCACTGCACTACACCAATCTGCACCGGAGTTATTCTCTGACGAAGAAGTGCCATCCGTTGCGGCTTTGATGGAAACGTTGCGGCTGTTGCGACCGACAAAGTTTGCGTCCGTCGCGAAGGATGATACGGAACAGGTACTCCGTATGCTGATGCCGACGGATCGCGATGATGCATTGGGAATGTTGGGGCCATTTTTAGTACGTCGCGTATTAGGATCCGGCGGAATGGGATTTGTTTTGGCCGCTGCCGATGAGCAATTGGGCCGCGAAGTGGCGTTGAAGGTGATGCAGCCGGCGCTGGCGACAACTGCCGATGCAAAGGAGCGATTCTTACGCGAGGCCCGCGCGATGGCAGCCCTCGAAGACGATCATATCGTGACCATTCATCAAGTGGGCCAAGATCGTTCGATCCCGTACTTCGCCATGCCGATTCTGAAAGGCGAAACAGTCGAATCAAAAATGCATCGCGATGTCCGTTTTTCCACCAAAGAAGTAATTCAACTTGGGAAGCAGGCCGCGTTGGGATTGGCCGCAGCTCATCGCCAGGGTTTGATTCATCGCGACATCAAGCCTGGGAACATATGGTGGGAATCGATCAGCGGCGGTGGCTACCGCGTGAAGTTGCTCGATTTTGGCTTGGTGAGGGCTGTTGACCAAGAAGTCGACTTGACCGGAACTGGTATCGTCGCTGGCACGCCAGCGTACATGGCTCCCGAGCAAGCGCGCGGCGAAAAAATCGACGAGCGATCGGACTTGTTCAGTTTGGGGTGTGTGATGTTTCAGGCCTGTACGGGAGACCGTCCCTGGTCCGGTCGCACACCCACTGCGACGCTACTGGCTTTGGCCAACGAGCCACATCGACGAGTGCTCGAACTGAACCAGAACGCGCCGTCTCGACTGGCGATGATTATTGAAAAGTTATTGGAAAAGGATCCCGCGCGACGGTATCAGTCCGCCAGCCACCTGGTGGAGGCACTGTCCTTATTGGAACGTCAACCCGACGCCCCGGTAATCGCCGACGTCGTCAAGCAACGCACGGATGAATCAATCCGCGACGAACGAAGCTCTGGCAAAATCGGTTCTAGTAGCACGACGTTTCCAAAGGCTAGCCTGTTCGGCCCACGAAGGCTAGCATTTGTCGGTCTTGGTATGGTGATCCTCGGATTACTCGTTTGGTCAGTGGTGATCATCACGGTGCAAACGAAAGACGCCTTGGTCACAATCAAAATCGATGATGACCTTCCTACGAAGACGGAAGTCTCGGTAGAGAAAGCGATCGCGAAAACGTTGCCCATCGAGACTGACGATTTGGGTGATGACATACGATTGTCAATTGCCGCTGACTTGGAGGGTGGGATCCTTCCAGGGATCATTCCGCAACCAAAATCGATCTCCGGTGTGAGACGTTGGCAGCTCGAAACGATCGCACCCCGCGGTGATGTGCATTGCGTCGCCTGGAGTCCGCTGGGCGATCGCGTCGCTTGCGGAACCGCAACCGGACAGATACGAATCTACGATCCCACAGGCGGTAAACTGATCAACCTGATTGCAGCTCACACGGGCGGTGTTCTGGCACTGGATTGGAGTCGTGATGGGGAGTGGATTGTAAGCGGCGGTCAAGATGGACGAGCAAGAATTTGGAGGCCCAATGGTTTGCCAGGCCCAACCTTGAAGGGGCACTCAAGTTGGATTCACAGCGTCGCTTTTCATCCTGATAATCAGCGAATCGCCACGGGCGGCAGTGGTGAAGAAAGCACGGTGCGAATTTGGAATTTAGCCGGTCAGCAACTCGCGGTCATTCGAGCGCATACAAATACAGTTACCGAGCTAGATTGGACCGACGACGGCGAGCTGTTGGCAACATCCAGTTGGGACGGGACGGCCAAGATCTGGAGTAATGTCGGTGATTTGGTCGCTGACATTGGTGACATCAACGACTCGGCCGTATTGACGGTGGCTTGGACGTCCGACGGCACGATCTTGACAACGGGAACCATCAACGGCGGCATACGATTATGGGACCGAGGCGGTAAGCCCGTGGATAGGTTCATTGGTCATAGCGGTTGGGTGCATTCGCTCGCTTGGAACAAGCAGGGACTCTTGGCTTCGGCGAGCGAAGACGGCGGTATACGGATCTGGGACCGTTTGGGAAAGCAGATTTCGACTGAGAAAACGCACTCGGGTCGAATCACCGACGTCCAGTGGACGCACGACGGCCAGCGATTGGCAGCCGCAACGAGTGAGCCAGCGATCCACGTGCGTGACCTCAAGAACACGTCGCCTCTGGACATTCGCGGCGTCAATCCACCGCTTCGCGCCGTGGCTTGGTCCGCTGACGGGAAGATAGCGATCGCTGGCGATGATCTTTGTGTGCGGCTATTTGATAAGCTTGGAACTCACATCGGCGTTGTCGCTCAACACACTGCTCCGGTGTATGCGTTAGCATTCAGCAACGACGGCTCTCTGCTGGCATCCAGTGGTTGGGACCGAAAAGTTCACGTTTGGGATATCGCTCAAGCCACTGAAACAGTGTTCGAAGGTGCCAACCCGATAGCTTGGAACCCGGTTGATAACCAGCTTGCCTACTGTCTGGGCAAGAAACTGCGGCTATGGTCAGCGAGCGGCGAAAGCAAGGATATCCTTGAAAACGAGAGCAAAATTGCTTCCGTCGCCTGGACACCGGATGGGACACAAATCACGACTGGCGACTTTGATGGCCGTATCCGACATTGGAGCCTCACAGGCGAGATGCTTGCTGAACGGAAGCTGCAATCGCTTGTTTTCACGCTCGCTTGGCATCCGACGTTGCCGCTATTGGCTTGCGGTTCAGCAGCGGATGCACAGGTGCGGATTTGGGATGAACGACTGCAACCCGTTCGCGCGCTAGCCGGACATGCCTTGAGCGTTATGTCGGTGAACTGGAGTCGCGATGGTAAACGCTTAGTATCCGGCGGTGGCGACGGTGCGTTGAGGCTCTGGGACACCGATGGCAAGCCGCTGTATGAGCTGCGACCGTCCTCAGCCGTGATGCATGGTGTCTGCTTCAGTCTCGATGGTCGTACGGTCGCCGGTGTGGCAACCGATGGGCGACTGTCGACCATGGACGTCGTGACGGGCCGACCCGGTTTTGTCAGTGAAGTTTTCCGCGACCAGCGCTCGCTGACGTTTTCGAGTAACGGTGACGTGATCGATGGTGATTTGCAATTACAGAACAGTGAGTTGATCGTACTGGCGGACTTGATCGATGGTGGAACGACAACTTATGGCATGGATGACTTCAAAACATTGCACCCTCATGCGCTTGCTGAAAGAGAATAGTTATGTTTCGCAACCAGCGGATTCGTCGCGGAAGTCGCTCGCGGAAACGACACGCACGACTACAATTTGAAACGCTCGAAAAACGTTTGCTGTTGGCAACTTTCACCGTCATAAATACGGACGACGCCGGCGCCGGTAGTTTGCGGCAGGCGATCTTGGATGCTAACGCAAGTGTCGGTGTACCGGATGCGATTGAGTTCAATATCGGTGGCACCGGACCACATACGATTTCGCTGGCGACACCGCTGCCGCCGATCAGCGACGTCGTGACGATCGACGGGACGACGCAAGGTCGCGGCACGCCTTCGGTTTCCAGCGATGATGCGGTCAGCAATACGAATTCTGTCGAGTCACGGCTGGGGCTGAATTCGGTGATGAAAATTGTGCTCAGTGGAGTCGGCGCGGGAGCTGCTGCAGACGGGTTACGATTGGTGACGGGGTCCGGCGGCAGCACGATCCGAGGTCTGGTTATTGGGCAATTCAGTCGCGACGGCATCCGCGTCGAATCGGACGGCAATTTCATCGTCGGAAATTTCGTAGGCACCAATGCAGAGGGCACTGCGAGCGCAGCCAACGGAGTCGGCGTCCACGTGCTTGGAGCGAACAATACCATTGGCGGAACGTCAGCCACGGATCGGAATCTGCTCTCCGGAAATACCAGCGGCGGAGGCTTGGTTCTGGAGGGTGCAACTGCCACAGGCAACATTGTGCAAGGCAACTTGATGGGTACCAACGCGTCTGGCACTGCAGCCGTGCCGAATATCGGTGCGGTTGGGTTTGTCAACGCTGCCGATAATACGATCGGTGGAACGGCGATAGACGCAGGGAATCTGCTCTCGGGCAACACGAACGATGGTCTGGTCACATTTGGCGCCGCGACCGCAGGCAACATCGTTCAGGGCAACTTCATTGGAACAAACATTGACGGTACGGCAGCGCTGGCCAACGGACGGCATGGTGTGTACGTTCTGCAGTCAGGAACCGGCAATATAATTGGCGGCACGACCATCGGCGCAGGGAACGTCATCTCAGGCAACGCGATGGCTGGCTTGTTGATCGAAAACTCCGCGAGCACCGTCATTCAGGGCAATCTTTTCGGCGTCGATGTTACCGGGGAGGTCGAACTCGGCAATGTTCGTGACGGTGTCGTTATCTTCAACGGAGCCAACACCACGATCGGCGGCGCAGAGACTGGCGCGGGGAACGTGATTGGCGGCAACGGACTGACCGGAGTTGTAATTGTCAGCAGTAGTTCCAACGTTGTGCAGGGGAACTCGATCGGGACAAATCCAGCGGGCGCTCGCCTGGGAAATGGCACTACCGGCGTGCTGATCATCGATTCCGGCAGCACCATCGGCGGCACAGCGGCCGAAGGTAATGTCATCGCCTACAACGGGGGCGATGGTGTAGCGGTCACCAGCACCCAGGATTTCCGTTCCTATGGTAACGCGATCTTGTCGAACTCGATCTTCGCCAACGATGGGCTGGGGATTGACTTGGGGGATAATGGTCCCGACTTTCCACAAGACACCGCCGAGCTGCGTGATCCTAACGCCGGACAGGACTTCCCGATCATTACCTCCGTCACGAATATGGGCGACACAACGGAGATCCGAGGAGTCGTCAGTAGTTCGTCAAACCCTGCGGATTTGAAGTTACAGTTTTTCGCCAATGCGACTGCCGATGAGAGTGGATTCGGCGAAGGACAAACGTTTCTCGGCGAAGTAGAGGTCCGCGTCGGTGCAACGGGCATCGCTACTTTCACTGCGATCGTCGATCCGTTGCCTACAGGCCAATCGGTTGTCACAGCGACGGCAACGATCCTAACGAACATCTCGTCATTCAATATCGCCAACAGCACATCCGAATTCTCTGCACCGTTCGCGCCCCAGGTCTTCACGGTCACCAACACCGCCGACGCGGGCCCAGGCAGTCTGCGAGAGGCGATCACTGCGGCCAACGCACGGGTCGGTGTGGATCGCATCGAGTTCAACATTCCGGTGTCAGATCCGGGACACGTTTATTACGCTGACGACGGAGTTGCCGGAGAGGTCTCGCTCTCCAATGTCTCACCCACGACGGCCACCAGCGACGCGGCGGTCACGAACATCGATCCCGACTGGCCCCATAGCTGGTTTTCCATTGCGCCGCTGTCAGAGTTGCCGCCGCTATCCGACGTCGTGATCGTTGATGGCTACACACAAGGCAGTGCCACGAGCGCAACCAATGACGATGCGACCCCGAATACGAATCTCGTAACCTCAATGCTCGGCCTCAACACGGTGCTGCGTATCGAACTCAGCGGCGAGAAAGCAGGCGCGCTGCCGCAAGGAATCTTGCAGGCCACGACCAGCGGCAACACCATCCTGGGACTGGCGATCAACCGAACGCAAGGACCAAAAATCGTACTCGGTGCAACCAGCAGTGGTAACGTGATCGCCGGCAACTTCATTGGCCCAGACATTTCCGGTACGAGGGCGTTCGCACCACCAACAGCAGGTGCATCGTTCTATGACGCAGTGACAGCGATATCGCCAGGTGAAGACGTCATCGGCGGCACAACCGCGGCAGCGAGAAATCTGATCTCAGGCAACGCGGGTCCAACGTTCATGGTCGCTGGGATTTTTTCTCAAGGAGGCGATCGCATTGAAGGCAACTTCATCGGCACAGATCGGTCGGGCACCAAGGCATTAGCCAATCCTCGTGGGATCAACATGGGCAGCAGCGGCGGCACCGTCGTGGGCGGCGCCGATCCGCTCGCCGCTAACCTAATTTCCGGAAACGTCCGCGGTGTGGAAACGTCATCGGGAAGCGGTATTGGTGCTGCACCCAGCGCTCTGATTCAGAACAACTTTATCGGCACGGATGTAACAGGGACACAACCGCTGGGGAATTCGGTAGGTGTCGAAGCGGCCGGCCGCGATCGAATTGTCGAGAACACCCTGGCGTTCAACTTCGTTGGCATCAGGGTCAACGCCGCCCAAGGAACGCTTATCAATCGCAATTCAATCTTCTCCAGCACAGACATTGGTATCGACCTGGGCGTTGACTCAGTCACACCGAACGACTTTCCTCCAGCATCCGATCCACCGGACCAGGACACCGGCGCCAATGGACTGCAAAATCATCCGATCCTCTCGTCTGTGACCGACTTGAATCCAGGCACTCAGATTACGGGGTCGTTGCAAAGCACGCCCAACTCAGTTTTTCGCGTCGAGTTCTTCGCCAACAGTTCGCGAAGTATCCAGCATCCAGCCTACGGCGAGGGTCAGAAATACATCGGCTTCAAGGATGTCACCACGGACGCGGATGGAAACGCCGCGTTCACCGTGACAACCGCTGACGACGGTTTGACAATGGTTACTGCCGACCAACCGTTTGTGACCGCCACAGCGACGGACATCACTGATCCCGGCACAGGACCGCTGAACAGCACCTCGGAGTTCTCGCCCGTCAAACCTCTGGGCGGTGCAAGCGTCATCGTTACAAACACCGACGATACCGGTTTAGGAACCTTGCGCGAGGCGATCATCGTTTCCAATCTGGCGACGCTGCCCAAGACGATCACCTTTGCGATTCCCCCCGATGATCCGCGACACTTCTATTACCAGGACGACGGCGTGGCTGGGCAGGTATCACATGACATGGTCATGACGACGACCGCGAACACCGATGCTGAGATTCCCAAAGACGGCGCGAATGCGATCGATCCTGATTGGCCGCACAGTTGGTTCAGTCTGCAACCCACACGAGCTTTACCGGAGATCGTCGACACGGTTCGCATCGACGGCTACTCGCAACCCGGTGCCAGTGCGAACACCTTGCCAGCACCCGAAGCTCTCAACACCGTGCTAAAGATTGAGCTCAGCGGCGAGAACGCTGGCCGCACCAGCGGACTGCGTGTCGTTGTATCTGAAACATCCATTTTGTCAGACATCGCCGGCTTGGCAATCAATCGTTGGGAACTCAACGGGATTCACATGAGTTCGGTCGGCGGCAATACGATTGCCGGCAACTTCATCGGTACCGATATCTCCGGCACGTTGGATTTGGGCAATAGCTTTTCCGGAGTGTTGCTGGACCAAGAAACCGGATCGACGATCGGCGGAATTGCGACTGAAGATCGCAACCTGATTTCCGGAAACGTAAGCGGAGTCAGTGTCCGCATTGGTGGTGGTCACAGAATCCTGGGAAACCTAATTGGAACCGATCGCTCTGGATCGCAATCGCTATCCAACTCCTTCCGCGGCATCGTGATCGACAATGCTTCACTGATCACTATCGGCGAGACCGATGCGAGTGGCAACGTCACGCATTCAAACGTTGTGGATGGCATTACCGTGACCAAACCAGTCAACACCACAGTCGCTCGCACGTCGCAAGCCGAAGGAGAATTCACAGAGAAGGAAATCGCCGAACGGTTGAAAGCATGTGCGAAAGAACAAAGTTCGAGTGACAAGCAAATTGAAATCGCACAAAAGGCATACGATGCCGCTCGTATTGCTGAAATAAACCTAGATGCCGACCCCAATAACGCTGTGCTGAAGCAGAAATTTAGCGATGCAGTTAACGAGTTCAATGCGGAATTGGAATCATCGATTGATCTATACGAACTGGCGGCTGATTGCTTTAAAGAATTGTTAAACGACAACATCATCGGGCGTGGCATTCGTCCTAACGGTTTATACGGACTCGGCGTCACCGCACCCAGTGGCCAGAGGGCCATGAACGTGCAAGGTGGTACCACTGAACCTGAAGGCGAACTTGGACCCATGGGCCTCGGTATCGACTTAGGTGGTGACGGCGTAACGGCAAATGACGACGACAACTTGGCTGCCAGTGATGCACCCAACGGTTTTCAGAATTTCCCGATACTTAACCCGGTGACTGGTTCGAGCACGACAACCGTATCTGGTACTCTCAACAGTTTAAACAGCTCCGATTTTCGCATTGAGTTCTACTCCAACACTGTCGGCCCCGACTTCCGCGCCGGCGAGCGATACCTAGGCTTCGTGAACGTCACGACAGACGCTACAGGAAATTCGTCACCATTCACATTCAGCTCGCCGACGGCCGTTCCCACCGGCCAGTACATTACCGCAACCGCCACGCGACTGCTCGACTTCGACGATGATCCAACAACGCCGCTGGAGCCTTTTGAAATTTCCGAATTTTCCGCCGGAGTCGTTGTCGGTGACAGTGGAACCGGCGGCGATCCGGTGATAACCATCTCACCAACGGGGCCCGGCGGAATGGCTGATCCAGATGACTTAGCTAGCGGACAACAACCGACGGCCTGGATACGACAGCGCAGCGACCTGCGAGAAATCGTTATCGATCTCGGTCGGTCAATCACCAACCCCGTTGCCTCCGACATCGTGCTGACGAACCTTGGTGTTGACGCATCCATGGATGCCGATATGGTCGTCGCTCTGCGAGACGATCAACTTTCGCTGAGCAGTAACGGTCAACAACTGCGCATCACTTTAGATGCCAATCAACTTCCCGACGGCGTCTATCAGTTGCAGTTGTTGGCCGACATCACTGGCGGTGAGACGTTTACGATGACCGGCGACGCAACCAATAAGTTCTTCGTGTTGAAGGGTGACTGGAACGGCAGCGGCGGAGTGAACATTCAAGATTTCTCCACGTTTGCCTACTGGTTCGCGCAAGCCTCGCCACCTGCCCCAGCTTACGTCGACATGAACGCCAGCGGCGCAGTGAACGTTCAAGACTTCTCCGGTTTCGCCGCCAACTTTGGCCGCAGTATCGTGTTCCCCACAACTCCCTTGATGCAAAGCGCGGGCGGTGAAGGCGAAATGACTCGACGCGAAATTCCGCAGAGCGAACGAGCAGATGTCCGCGCCGTCAACTCCGCGACCACCGCAATTGCATTGCCGCTGATTGAATCATCTCCAAAGCAAACAGCCACGCCGATAGTTTCGGAACCACCGCCAACCCCGGCTGTGAACTTGCGGGGAACGATGCACGGTTCCTATCGCGACACGTTGCAAGTTACAGACGCCGCACTAGTGCAAATCTTAACTTCAGAGGACAAACTCACCGCATCACAGCCATCGGCGATCGATGAAGTAATTACCTTGCTCGCCCAGCGGCCGTGATATGAATCCAGTGAATTCTCTGCCGAATGGCGATTTACTTGATCGCTCTTTAATTATTCAAACGTTTGAAGAAAATGGCATCGCTGACAAAGTTGCCCTCCTACTTGCGATCGCGTTGTGGGCAATCATCTGGTAATGTTGGTAGGACGTTATGGCCAAAATAGCATATCCAAATCGGATTCCGACTCTTCCGTGTCGTCCCACAGTTGCATAATTTCATCAATGTTGACTCGTTGATTTGCAGCGATCGTTTGGACTGAGGCAGCCACGGTAATCTGTTTGCTGTGGGTACGCGTTTCGGGGATTTGCGGTTCATAGTCTTTCGACGTTGTCACAAAGTCTTTCTCGACGGACAGCAACGATGCTGGGACAGACGCTTCGCCTTCTCCGCTATTCATTGATTGCAGGAACAGAATGTTGATTACGGCCAATGCATCGGCCGCTGTCACTCGTCCATCACCATTGACGTCTTGGTAGAACCCTGGCCAAGGCGACAGGCTCGTTGGATCTACCAAATCTCCGTCCGTATTGGAGACGAAGCGTCGATTTAATTCGAAAATGATTTCGAGTGCGTCACCCGCTGTCACGGTACCGCTGTTGTTGACATCTCCTACTTGCAAGAAATTCCTGAAGGGACGACCACCGGCGACTTCAATCATTTCGCTATCGCCAAGTTGGTTCTGCGCACTGAGCACAAAGCTTGATCCTTCCATCTTGGGAGCAACCAATCGCCAGTTTTCTCGATCTACCACGTCGATGGTGTCGTTCAGACCTGACGAAATTCGCAGCGACTTCGTCGACGGTGACAATTGATTGACTGCATTGCGATCAATTTTGATGGTATTGATTGCGGTGGTTGGCAAGACGATTGCACCTAAATTTCGCAGCGAGTTTTTAGGATCAGTAAAGTCCAACTCGCCTGCCCCTTCGATCGTGAGCGTATTGGTTCCAGCGCCGCCGTCGATTTGTAATCCATTCGCTGGGACTGTAAATCCACTTGCGAAATCGATTGAGATCGTGTCATCGGTGGCTGTTCCGTTAACTTGGAGCAACTCGATGTTCTCGGCGAGGGCTCGGAACAATTCTGTTGCGCCGCTACGAACAACATTTTCGTCGTCATCCAGTGTCAACCGCAGGGAGCCATCGACAATCGTGATCGTGACGCCGGCACTGCTATCTCCGTCGACAATCGTATACAGATAATCTTCGACTTCCCCATCGGCTGCGGCGCCCGTGGGCGCGAGCGATCCAGCGGTACTGAGCCGGAATCGTGCAAACGTGTTGCCGACCGTTGCTGAGGTGGGGACTGCAAAATTGAGGACATTGGCACCAACCGCCACGTTGACGCCGGTAAAGACTTGTTCGCCAGTATCCGTCCAATCCCCATCGGCATTGAAGTCGATCCAGCCGTCGAGTTTACCGGATTGCGAGGCGACGATTTGAAAGCTGGAATTGGATGCAGCACCCGTCACCTTGAAAAGGCTAGCGATGAGCGTCACACCATCGTCCCCACCATCGGAATCTGCCGCAGCGCTTGGATCGCCGTCGACTTCGTCATCGACGCTTGCTCCAAGGAACAATGTCCCAATCGAATGTCGCGCACCATCTTGCGCCAGGGACACTGGATATCGATCGGGAGCATCGCCGAAATCCAACTGCTGCGCACCGGAACCGACAATGATTCCCGCAGAGAACTCAGAAGTATGAATGAGGTCCAGCGGTGTTTGTAGGTCGTCGTCGAGATCGAGTAGTAAGGTTGCCAGCGAGGTGATGAAGCGACCATCAGGAACAGCGACGGCAGGTGTGAACGAAAAGCTGGCGTTGCCATTTTCATCGGTCGTTACGAGGGTAAACCCGAGCGGTTGTTCACCGGGTCCATGGCCTGAAACGTGCAATACGCGACTTGCGTAAAAGTCGATCCGAAACGTTTGGCTGACGTGGCTGTTGAGTGTCCCTGCGACGGTTGTCGCACCGTTGTCGCTCGTTGCTGACGACAAGACCGGATAGTTTTGCAGTCCGTTGGAGCCTTCCAGCAACTTGTCGTCATCGTTGGGAGTGACTCCGTCGTTTCCAAGATCGATGGCCAGGCCCTGGGATAGGTTGGCTTCGCCGGACGCTAAACCGCTTGGTGCGGATGATCCGCCTCCGCCATGTGAATTGCCAGAGTGATTGTTGCCTTCTGAATTAAGCCTTCGTAACTCACGTTCTGATTCGTCTAGGCAGTTTTCTAAATCTTCAAGCAGCTCGCCTAAGATTACCTGAGGAATTACCCCAAATGTGAATATTACAATTTTGATACGCCTTTCCAGGTCCTGCTTCTCGGCAATTGACATTTTGAGCCGATCGATTTCGCTCGAAGTACCTTCTCCTTCAGCATCACTGCCCTGTGGCTGTGTCGAAGTGAATGGGTTGTACCGAATTCCTGTGCGAGCATTGCCGGCGATCAGATTCGCTTGCCCAGTTACGTCGCCTCCGATGGTGATCAAGTAGGCGTAGTCGATTTGGATGCCGTCGAAATCGTTGCCAAGATTGCGTTGTGCCGAACGGTCGCTGCCGATCAAATTGCCAAAGATGTTGGTACCGATCGAACGATCAACAAAGATGCCATTCTCAGCATTGCCAGAGATCAAATTCCGCTGTGCCGGTTCGGCACCGCCGATTTCCATCACCTGACTTCGCAGCGCAATCCCACTACGACCATTGCCCAGATCAAGAGTCCCCGAAACGTCGGTGCCGATGTAATTTCCATAGACTTGGTCGCCTCCACCGGCGTTGGATTCGATTCCGTGGCCGGGCGAGCGATTGATCGCCAGTCCAGAGACCGTTGACACGCCCAGGCCGGCCAAACGCAAGGCGGCAGTGTCCGATTGGCTGCCGTCGATTTCAATCTTGATGATGCTGTCCAAACCGGCCGGCGCAACGAGCGTGTTTTGCACACTTCCCGTTTGCGTGTAGCCATCAATGATGACTGGATCAGTTACGGCAGGCAGATCCGATTCAAGTTGAATGCTGAACCAACTGTGCGGCCAATCAGGGTCAATGTCGGCGATCGTGCTGTCATCGGTAGCTATCGTCACCGAGATCTGTGTGGTTGAGACTTGACCGGCAAGACCATCGTTGCGGTAGTAAAGATGTCGTGGATCGTTTGCCGGAATTTCGAACTCGATCCGTTCGCGAAGTTCCGGATTCAAGTTCGCGTTGAAGATCGCCTCTCGCAGTGTTCCCAAGCCTTGATCGGCGGTCGAGGTCACCGTCGTCGTCAAACCGCCAAGCGGAAACACAGCGGAGAACTCCGATGTGTTGCCGCGCGGTTGGCCTGCTTCAAGAGTAATGTCGGTTGCTGTCGCCGTGATAAACGGCGTAGTTGTGTTGATGGCAGTTAGACCACTCGCGGAAAAACTGGCCATACCCGCAGCATCGGTCGAGACCTCGATCGAACCGAGGAACAACTCACCTTCGCTGAACCGGCCCGCGAGGTCAAGTTCCTGTTCCTGGTTCCCCACAAACTCGAGTTTTCGTTGCCGGTTGGCGAAGAACTCGATGCGGAAATTGGACAGGGGAGAGCTATGCAGCGTGCCCTCGATTTGTGTCGTCGCAGCGGAAGTAGCTGACGTGATGACCGGATAATTTTGCAGTCCGTTGGCACCTTGGTCAGCATCATCGGCGTCGTCAACATCGTTGAACGTTGCACCGTCATCTCCCAAATCGATACCCAGTCCGGCGTTAGCAAAAATGGAATTGGCGATCAAATGGACACCCGTGTGAGCAATCTCATTCGCAGCGCTGACGCGCACTCCATCGTCGAGGTTGTGAGCGATGGTGTTGCTGCGAACGGTGAGTTGCAAGTTGGTACTGTCAATCGCGAGAACTTCGATCCCAGCGGCACCGTTGCCGATGCTGCTGCTGTCTAACCCAATGCCGATACGGTTGTGTTCGATGAACGAGCCGATGTCATTGATCACTTCGATTCCGGCGGCGGTGTTGCCTGCAATCACGTTGCCTGCTGCGGGAGTGCTTCCACCAATGATCGCATTCATCGAACCCAACAATTGGACGCCGTTGTCACTGTTGGGTACTGCGACAACTCCATCGGCTGCGGTGCCGATGAGGTTGCCTTGCACGGTATTGCGATTTGCGACACGAACACCATTTGATTGATTGCCTGCGATGACGTTGCCTTGACCCGGCAACGATCCACCGAGCAGATTTTCGATACCGCCGAGTATCACGCCTCCTCCAAGATGTTGTCCTGGGAGCGCCGCCGTGCCGCCGACATTTAATCCGATGTAGTTGCCCTGAACGCGATTGTTGGTTGGCGGCAGTAGTGAGCCACCGGACGAACTGTTGAGAAACTCAATCCCGATCGAATCGTTGCCCGAGATAATGTTTCGGGCAGCAGTGGAGTTGCCACCGATTAGATTGTTGCTGGCACCAACAAGCTGAATGCCAGTGCTGTTCGCCAATCGCGAGTTGCCCGTAACATCGGTACCGATCAGGTTTCCTGCGATTGCGTTGTCATTCGCTTGCAGCAATGTGATTCCGGTAACGTTTCCCGAAATGACATTACGATCTGCGGGCAAGAGTCCACCGATCGTATTGTTCGATGCGGTGATTTGAACGCCTGGGCCATTTGCAAGCGAGGAAGTTCCTGTGATGTTCGTGCCGATGAAGTTGGCGGCGACTTTGTTTCCGGATGACTCAACTAATATACCAGCACCGCTAAACCGGTTGATCGCAAGCCCTCGAATCTCACTCCCCTGTGAACCGGCCGCCAGCCGCAGGCCGTTTGCATTTGGCCCCGCCAAATCGCCCGCAAGCTCGATCTGCAAAACAGCATTGATTGCTTGACCTACGGAGTTATTGTTCTCAATCGTGTCCGCTTGAGTGAAGCCATTGATGATGACGCGATCGACAATCGCTGGTAACGGAGTTGCTGGCGCGATCGTATGCGGTCCAGGTCCAGCGATGTTAAATTCAATCGAGTCAACAATGCCGATGCTCGCATTGGAATCGATGATTGCTTGTCGCAAACTCCCCACACCCGAGTCAGCAATTGAAGTGACAACTAGTGTTGCCAATAGTCGCCGCTGTTCAAGTGATTCGATTTGCAACCTCGTTCGCTGCCGCCTGGAACGCGTTCGCGTCGACAGTGTCGTTCGTCGATTTTTACGTGAAAACGACCTGACAGAAATCAAGTTGGCAACAACCTCGTCTGGTATCAACATGAGAAACTTCTCAGCATAATTCCGCGAACTAGTTGATTCGAGTTGCTATTATTGTACGGCAGCTGGCACCCGGGTACGTCTCCAACTCGAACAGAATTGACGCAAAAAACGATTGGTGTAGCAACAAATTGGGCAGCTTCTTTGTCGAAAGAGTTTTGACCCATTTGTCTTCTGCTGTCTCATTGGGCTTGCATGACTACTTCTAGTTTCTCCTATTTGGTTTCTCAAGACTGATTGCCTTTACAAATCACGGCCGGTGTCGAACCGATGAATCTGCTGGCGACGAGGCAACTGGTGATCTATCAGTTATCCCGCCTTTTGGAAAAACCCAGATCGCCGCAGCAAACTTCTCATCGACACTCGCAAACAACACCTGATACCTTTGTTGTGACTTTGACGCGTGATACCTCGCCTTCGGCTACGGGAAAAACGAATAAATCAACAGGCTACAAGTCGTCCGGTTCAGCATTGAAAAAACACCGCGAAATACGGGAGGGCTTGCACTCTGCCGCTAACAAACGAACCCGATGGGCGTCAAATTAGACGGCATTGGGCTCGCGTTCTATCGCTAAACAAAAAGTGCGGAAGCAATTTCCAGACTGTCCCTTGACTGCTGCACGGTATCTCACTGCGCGCTCACAGGCTGGTATGCGTTCGTCATTTGCTCCAGAACCGCAGCGAGCAATTCCTCTGCATCGATTTTTCCATTGTGACGGAAAACAATCTTTCCATCTGGTGCAACGAGGATCGTATGCGGCTGCGGACCTTCCCACTCGGGGTCCAAAGCTTGGAGCAGCGCATCCATACTCGCTTCGGAGTACAGGTAGTTGTTTGACTTGCGGTTCTCTTGCTGCAATGTCGGCCTCAGTTTCGCTGGCAATGCAGCTCGCTGGTCATCAAGAAACTTGAGCACTCGGTCACGGTCTTGGGGAAGATCCGTGCTGATCGTAATCAACTCAAAGCTTCGCAACCCCATCCTCCGCGACACATGGATCAATCCAGGAAACTCGGCAATACAAGGAACGCAGCTCGTTGACCATACGTTGAACAATCGAAACTTTTGGGTCCCATTCTTAACGAGCTGGGCAACTCCCGCCGCATCGATATTATCGAGCGTTACCTCGGCCCTTTCCCACTTCTCGTTGTCCTGAGCCACAGCCGATATCTTTTCCCGCCACTTGGTTGAGCAACCAAACGGCTTCGTCTCTGAAACGCCGACTGGCCGACCATCGAGAATCGCCAGAATGGCACCACGGGCATCATGACGCTTGACAGTGGCCGGATCGGGGAACCGCGAATCATCAAGCCAACCCTGATAACGAAGTGTTCGCTTGGAGTCGAAAACGAAAACGTGTGGCGTCGCCAGACATCCATATTTTTTGGCGACTGATTGGGTCTCACCATCGTACAAATATGGAAAAGTGAACCCTTCATCCTTGGCGTACAACTTCATGTGCTCAAAGCTGTCGTCATACTTCGAATAGCCGAGTTCGTCCAGTCGAAGGCCGTCGCCTGAATTGGGGTTAATCGCCACGATCTTGACGCTACGACCGGCGACTTCCTCCAGCAGTGCCAGTAGTCGCGGGTCCTGCGCATGACACACCGGACAGTGATTCGAAGTGAAGTAAACAATCAGCACTTCGGCCCCGTCAAAGTCACTCAGGCTCCAATCGCATCCATCGATACCCGGCAATTTGAAATCAGGCGCCGAATCACCAATCGCAAGTTTCTGAAAATTTGGCGGCAGGTCCGCCGCGATCGTACAACTTGAGAACAAGGCGAGTAGCACCAGAATACCCGTTAACCGTTTCATGTTCATTCACTTCTTTAGGTGGGATCATACAGATTCACTGCGGTAACCACTGGACCGCATCGATAACTACGTGCCCGTCCGTGTTCAGATTAACGATATGCACTTCACTTGGTTTTCCGTTTTCAAAACGAAACGTTCCCAGTGAAATCATCATGTCGTCGATCGGCGGCATGGTGCGTTGACTAATCTTCACAGTCGTTTCACCATTAGCGTGTCGCACCGTGACGGGGACTTGGCTCGCTCGGTTATTGTTCGGTGGATACGCCAATCGCACTTCGTACATACCGTCCTTGGGAAGTACGGCAGTGAACGTGGCTTCGCAGTTGCCAGTGCGCGCGTCGCTGTCATGCATGTAATTCAAACCGACCCAGCGAGCTGACGCAGTGCTCGCTGTCCATCCAGCGGACCTTTTCGCGTTTTCATTATCAACGACCACTCCCTCCAACTCACTGGGATCGATGCCACGTCCGCGGTGACTGGCCGCGGTTGCTGGAGCTGTTAACACTTGTCCGTCAGCCAGCAATCGCTGTTGCAGTTTGTCATGCGGAACTTGCTGAACACTGCAGTTACCATCGATTGCCAAGGCGGCTGCGGTGGCTGCGGATTGCCCCAAAATCATGAACACTGGTTCCATGCGAATCGAACCGTACGCAATGTGCGAACTGCCGACACAGACGGGGACGAGCAAATTCTTGCATTCCTTTTCTTTCGGCACCAATGAACCGTACGAAATCAAGTAGGGACTGACCGGGACCGCAATGTCACCTTCGTTCTGTACGTAACCTTCGGGGGTAATGTAACGTTGGACATTGTGCGAATCGATCGTATAGGATCCCATTCCGACAGGGTTCGGCGTGGGGATTGTTTTGAGCAAGTGATTTTCAGTCATAACAAAATCGCCGATCATTCGACGAGCCTCACGAATGTAAAGTTGGTGAGGCCAATGGTCGTTGTCCACGAACTCGTCCGCCGCAAGTCCCCAAGAGTTCAGTTGCTCGGCAATCGCTTTCGGCACTCGCGGATCGGTGGCAATAAAGTACAACCAACCTCGCTGGTACAATTCGTGTTGAGCGATGATTTCGCGTCGACGTTCATAACTGGCTTCGGGATAGTCATAGTTGAAGCCAATATTGTCGCTGCTCATCGGCCCATGATTGTTGGTGTCGGTCTTGTGGTTCGGTATCAGGTCGAACTTGTTAAACACGCCTTCCCAACCAGCGTCAAAAATACGTGCCATCAACTCGTAGTGCTTGGGGTCATAGCCTTCGGGTTTTGCAAACGGCACGCGATTCTCGGGATGATTGCTCAGGCACATGCGGAAACAGTAGGCCTGGACCTTGTTATCTCCAGCCCCGAATTCTCCCGGTGGATCCGGACTGACACAGGCAATAACGCCGCTGGTGGGATCGCCAGGTACGACGTAGGGATCGACGCGGCGTGGCAGCACATCAAAGTGGTGCGAATGATGTAGAACTCCAGTCTGGACACCATTGTGTTGTTCGCCATACGTCGCGTTGGATTCACGACCAACGTGGTAACTCACACCCGCCGCAGCCATCAAGTCGCCTTCGTAGGTGGCGTCGATGAACATGCGACCGTGGTAAATCTTACCCGCGAGCGTTGCGATCGACTGAATGGTTCCGTCCACCACTTTGACTCCGTGTTCACGATCTAGCCACTGGTCGCGATCGATACGGATGCCTGCTTCCTTGACCCAATCATCGAACACTTTTTCGGCGACGTGTGGCTCAAACACCCACATCGTGCGCAAGTCACCATCGATCGCTGCGTTGCCTTGGCCTTTGTTTCCGTATGACTGAACAGTTTGCCATCGCCACGTCTCTGGCTGCTGGTACTCCTTCCAAACGCGATGATAGAACTCGCGAGACAACCCACCGATGACTGCTTTGTTGCCGGTGTCGGTCCATCCCAGTCCGCCACTGGTCAATCCACCAAGATGTTTATCGGGTGATACCACGACAACCGTCTTGCCCATTTTGTTTGCTTGAATCGCCGTCGTGATCGCTGCCGACGTGCCGCCATACACGACGACATCAAACGACTCTGGCTCAATCGCATGCGACCAAGGAATGTTGATTGCCGTGAGCAACCACAGCGAAGAAAACAAGAACATGCGGGCGGTGCTGGACATCTCGATTCTCTCTTACGTTACTCTTGTGTAGCTTCTTCAACGTGTGGCAAATCCTCGAGAGATTCTAAACCAAATAAGTATAGAAATCGCTCAGTCGGAAAATATCTAGGGACAACTTTAGGGCTATCGTCTGCTGGCAACCGACGAATCTCCAGCAATCGACGTCGCACCAGTTGGTTCAGCAGCGAAGCGCTTTCTCGCCCGCGTTGGTCTTGGACTTTCTGGCTAGTGATTCCTGGCTGGTAGGCAACCAGTGCCAAAACCTCGACAGCCGATTGATTCAGTCTTGCCTCACGTACCTTGCCCAAGAACGAACGGCGAACAGTTTCCACTTCGGGCGCAATGGTCATCCGGTATCCGTTGTCTTCGCGGATCACACGCAGCGCCTGTCGATGCTGGCGGTAGGAATCATTCAATTGATCGATCAATTCCACGACTTCGTCGGGCGTTACATCTCGCATTAACGACGCCAATCGCATTTCGCTGAGCGGTTGGTTGTCAGGATGTCCGACGAACAACGCGGCTTCGATAATCGCGATCGGTGACACATAGTTGTCTGCAGGATCGGAATCATTACTGGCCGCGAATTCGTCAGCAAGATCGCCCGACTCGGCTGCGCTTGCTTGCGAGGATGACGGATCGACGACACGGTTCGCAAAGGCCTCTGGATCATGCTCGGCGAGTGCTTGAGCATACGCGGCCCCTAAATCATCGAGCGAGAAACCCTCGCCATCGATTGCCGCTTCCACAGCAGCGTCCTCTGGCGCGTCAAACGTTTGCTCGATCGCGTCAGCGCGTCGACGCGAATCGCGTTTGGACTTGGGGAGCTTGTCCGACACTCGCTATACCCATTCTTGTTTGGTCGGCTTAATCACAATTTCGGGTACATGTGCCCGCGGCGGCAGCCGGCAGATGGTTACGATTACTGAAGCAATATCTTCGGGTTGAAGGATCGACGCTTTGTGCTCGTCAGTGACCTTCACCGGACGATTGTCGAGAATCGGCGTGTTCACTTCACCAGGGTACACGTTGGTTACTCGCACGCCTTCGCCACGCACTTCGTTCGAAATCGCGGTACCCAGCGCCGTCATCGCGAATTTGCTCGCACAATACACAATGCCTCCGAGCGAGATCGCTCGCTTGCCGGCAACCGACGAGATGTTGATCACCAACCCATCGCGTCGCGCACGCATCGCGGGCAAGACTTCGTGGATGCAGTAATACGAGCCGCTGGCATTTATCCGCATCACACGTTCCCAATCCTCTGGAAGCATGGCCTCCATCGTGCGATTCTGGATGTTTACGCCAGCACTGTTGACGAGAATGTCCACATCTCCGTCAGTCGCGCGGATATTGGCGAAAAACGTTGCCACACTTTCCGGCTCTGCAACATCCAACACGTGACAGCGAACGGGGTGCTCGCTAACGATTGTGCCGGCTAGTGCTTGTAGCGGTTCGACTCGGCGACCACCGATCGTGACCTTGCATCCGGCCTGTGCCAGCCCGCGAGCGATACCAGCTCCGATTCCTGTGCCGCCACCTGTAATCGCGACGACTTTTCCGGCCAAATCAAGCACGCTGGTGATTCCTGTAATATGAATGTGGTGTTCCCTAGTCAGCCCGTAGTTTAGCATGTCGTTGCATCGCTACGGAACCTACCTGCGAGCGCCTCGGCGGCTTTTTGTTTCGCTATACTCTGACCTCGCGGCTACATTTCGGAATCATTCGGTTGCATTCTGAATCTATGGTTTGCCGTCTGGATCAGTGGCCAGGCGACGATTTACTTTCACTTCATGGTTCTTTCACTTCATGGCGACGGACGGGGTGTCATGGCGAAACGCGTACAGAACGACTTGTTTGCTGGCGATGATGTCCAAGGACGCATCGACGAGCTGTGCGAATCTATCCGCCGACATGATCAGTTGTATTACATCGAGGCCAAGCCAGAGATTTCTGACCTGGAGTACGACCGGTTACTGCGTGAACTTGTCGATTTGGAACAACTGCATCCGAAGTTTCGTCACAGCGATTCGCCCACCCAACGTCTAGGTGACGCTCCGGTTGATGATCTGAAGCAAGTCGCTCATCGCGTTCCGATGCTTTCGATTGACAACACGTACAGTCGCCAGGAGTTGGCAGCGTACTTTGATCGTACAGCCAAATTGCTCGACAACGCTCCGATTCATTGGGTGATGGAGTTCAAGATCGACGGAGTCGCGGCTTCGATCCGTTACGAGAACGGCCATCTTGTCCAGGCTCTCACGCGCGGTAATGGGCAAGTCGGTGATGATATCACTCACAATGCAAAGACGATCCGCGACCTACCGTTGAAACTTTCCGGGCACTTCCCCAAGGTGCTTGAAGTTCGCGGCGAAGTTTACATGACCAACGCGGATCTCGCGGACTTGAACGAACGGCAAGTCAAAGCCGGGCAGGAACCGTACAGGAACACCCGCAATGTGACTGCAGGGACAATTCGGTTGCTCGATCCCGCCATTGCCTCTCAGCGAAATTTGCGGTTCTTCTGCCACGGTATCGGCGAAGTTGATGACGTCGTTGCCACCGATCACATGGCGTTCTTAAAAGCGATCCATTCATTCGGAATTCTTCCTACGCCCGAAGTGCGAGTGTTCAAATCGGCCGACGAAGCTCTCTCCGCGGTCGCCGACTTGGAACAGCAGATGCCTGACCTGCCGTTCGAAGTCGACGGGATCGTGTTCAAAGTTGACAGCTTTGATCAGCGAAAGGAGCTTGGAATCCGTAGCAAAAGTCCGCGTTGGTTGATCGCCTACAAGTTCGAGCGTTACGAAGCGACAACTCGACTGGAAGACATCAGCGTCCAGGTCGGCAAAACGGGTACGATTACGCCTGTCGCCCATTTGGCTCCGGTGGACATTGCCGACACAACGGTCTCACGCGCGTCGTTGCACAACGCCGACGAGATCCAGCGGCTTGACGTTCGCATCGGCGACATCGTGGTTGTGGAAAAAGCCGGAAAAATCATCCCTAAAGTCGTTCGTGTTGAAAAGCACTTGCGCAACAGCGAACTGCCGAAGTTCGATTTCCCAACCACCTGCCCCGAATGCGGTGCCGCCGTGGTTCGAGACGCAGGCGGAGTGTATATCCGTTGTCCCAATCCGAACTGCAACGCTCAACTTCGCCAACGACTGATTTATTTCGGCAGCCGAACGGGAATGGACATTGACGGTCTGGGCGATGAAATGGTCGACGTACTTTTGCAGCGGAACCTTGTCTCAAGTTATGCCGATTTGTACCGCTTGAAAGTTGACGATCTGGCCGACTTGACCTGGGCCAAAAAACGAAAATTGAAGGCTGGTCAAATTGGCGAGGTCCAGATCGGCGTCAAGAACGCAAGAACACTGATCGCTGGCATCGAAGACAGCAAAACACGCGGCCTGGCGCGATTGCTGGCATCGATTTCCATCCGACATGTGGGGCCGCGAGTAGCGATGTTGATCACGCGCCAGTATCCCACCTTGAAACAACTCCTGGCCGCTACGAATTCTGATTTGTCATCAATCCACGAGATCGGAGACCGAATCGCCGAGAGCTTGCATGAGTTCTTGCATAGTGATTACGGCAGCCAACTATTGCATGATTTAGAATCGGTGGGTGTGCTGACGAGCGAACCCAGTGACCCAACCGCCGCCGATGGAAGCGACAGATGGAAGGGCAAGACGTTTGTGGTGACTGGCTCACTGTCGCACTACACACGAGATGAGATCGAATCGCTGATCGAGAAACACGGAGGCCGCGCCTCCGGTAGCGTCAGCAAGAATACAAACTACTTGATCGCTGGCGAGAAGGCTGGAAGCAAACTGGAGAAGGCTGAAAAACTCGGAGTGCGCGTGCTGAGCGAGGACGACTTCCAACGTTGGATCGATAGCGATGCCACTGAGCCAGTGGACTAGATGCAAAACCCTATTTATAAGACTGCAACAATGAAACAATACCTCTTCGTGCTCACGATTGTCGGGTCGTGGCTCGCACCTTTCGCTATTCCTCAGGATACCGGGTCTGCAAAAACAGACTCGAGTTCAGCGAAAACGCCAAGTACCGGCCTATCGCACTCGGTGTCCTCATGGCTCGATAAGAACCTGTCGTCGTTGTTTGATAGCTACAAATGGTTGCACTCGCATCCAGAATTGTCCTTTGAGGAAAAGGAAACGGCGGCGGCGATCGGCGAGATTCTGCGTGCGGCGGGATATGACGTGACCGCCAACGTTGGTGGACACGGCTTGGTCGGTCTGCTTCGCAACGGTGATGGTCCAACATTGATGTTGAGGACGGATCTGGACGCGTTGCCGGTGACTGAGCAAACACCGCTTCCATTCGCCTCCGATGTCGTCGCCGAGATCCCTGGTGGTGGCAAATCCGGAGTCATGCACGCGTGCGGCCACGACCTGCATATGACAAACTTTGTTGCTGTGGCGCGGTACATGGCCGAACATCGGGACGATTGGACCGGTACGTTGATGCTGATTGGGCAACCCGCCGAAGAACGCGGCAGTGGCGCTCGGGCAATGCTCGACGATGGTCTGTTCATGAGATTCCCAAAGCCTGACTTCGCCGTTGCTCTGCACGTGTCGCATGACTATCCGGCCGGCAACATTCGCATGATGGCTGGATATGCGCAAGCGAACGTGGACAGTGTCGACATCACGGTGAAAGGCCGGGGTGGGCATGGTTCAGCACCACATACTACTGTCGATCCGATCGTGCAAGCAGCGGAACTGGTGATGTCCCTGCAAACGATCGTCAGTCGTGAAGTCAAACCGCTTGATCCTGCAGTGATCACCGTGGGGGCAATCCATGGCGGATTCAAACACAACATCATCGGCGACGATTGTCATTTGCAGCTCACTGTCCGCAGTTACGGTGAAACTGTCCGTAAACAATTGCTGGATGCAATTCGCCGCAAAGCGATCGCCAATGCGCAAAGCTACAACGCGCCAGAACCCGAAGTTGTATTTAGCGAAGGGACTCCGTCGCTGAAAAATGATGCTGAGCTAGCAGCACGTTTACGCCCAGTATTTGAAAAGGCCCTCAGTTCCGAGCGTGTCGGCATATCAGAACCGTCGATGGGCGGTGAAGACTTTAGCCAATACGGTATCGCGGGTGTTCCCATTCTGATGTATTCACTAGGAAGTGTGGAACAAAACCGGCTAGACCGCTACGGCAAGTTGGGAGTACCACCGCCGTCACTGCACAGCGGTCTGTACTATCCCGATTTTGAGCCGTCGTTGCGGACTGGCGTGGTCACCATGGTCGCCGCAGCTATCGAATTACTGGGAAAACCGATCCAATAGTCGGTTTGTTCGTCAGCCCATTGGTTGGCGCGATGCTCAACATCTCGCGACCGGATAACTCTGGACGTGCTGAAGCAACGTAAAGGTTGACTGTCAATCCAGCGATCGCCATCAACAGCATGTTGGACATCTCGATAATACTGATGTCCTGGAACATTCCGTTGACCAGGTACGCGACGATCGAACTGAGGATCATCATTCCCATCGTTCGCTTGTGTCGCTCGCGAGCATCTGATCGCGCCAATTGCCATCCGAAGCTGAGCCACACCAACAAGCAAGCTCCCATCAACATTCCGCCAACAAGTCCCGAGTCAACCAATAGCGATAGGACAACGTTATGTTGCATGTACGGTCTCGCTTGGTCCAGTGGCACCTCGTAGGTGCGGATCTCGTGATACGGAGGCGCGAACTCGTGATAGTGCCCAAATCCGTGACCAATGATGGGACGATCTTTGATCATTTCCCAAGCAATGATTGCCAACAACGGACGCAATTGAATCGACTTTTCTGCGTCTGCTGCGGTTAAGTGCTTGTCTCGCTTCATGCGCAACAATTCATCCTTCAAACCCAACGCCATTGCCCCGACAAACAGGACGGATGCCGCTAATCCCAAAACGCGAGCCCACCTCGGCACGTACACCAGGGCAACGATCGCTAGCGCCGCCCCAGCTCCCATCCAAACACTTCGTGTCAGCGTGGCATACACGCCCATCATCAGGACCAATCCCAACACCGCGAATCCTGCCTTCATTCGACCACTAGCCTGGAAGAATTCAATCGCTGTCAACACAAGTCCAATGGTGATGATGAAACCGTTTCCCGAAGGATTCAACAACGGCCCACGACCTCGGCCGAAAAACTCCCAGATTTCCGGATTAACGATGAATCGAGGGAACACCAACAAATGAAGTCCCATGATTTCAAAAACTGCGGTGACAGCAAGATAAAGGCTCAAGCCCAAGATCGCGCGAGAGAAAAAACGAACGTCAATTGCACTTAGGGGCACAATGCGACATGCGAAGTACATCCCAGCGGGCATCGCAACGAAAAATAGCCAACGAGCCATCGGTGGAGCACTGTTGGGTACCTCGCCACCACGAAGGCAGCTTACCAAAAGCCACAGCGTAACGAGCGTGACAACGCCATCGGTTCGTGTAAAGCGTGGCAATTGAAAACGGCCAAGCCGAATGTTGACGCCTACATATACCAACGTTGCGAACCACAGTAGCCGCTCGAAACTAAGTTGAATTGGCCCATCGATTGCGAAGAAAGCCGGGCCAAACACGACGCCGACAATCAGTACGAGTGTCGGCCAGGCAATGGCGCGGCCACTGCGCGCAAGCGGAACAAGCCAAATGCTTGCTGCGAGTGCCATCAGGATGATTAAAAACTGCATCGCGATCGAATGACCTGGCGACCTGGGTTCCAGTTGTAACTGTTGTAACGATTCGCAACTGCGGCACCGTTAGCCAACAAAGCCGCTGACGGAAACTCGCCACGGCAACTGAAAAGAATAGGTCACGATCGGTGACAATGCATCACTTTGCATCGCACCGCAAATCGTCAAGCCAAAATCTCATGAAGAATCCGTCCATGCACGTCCGTCAATCGGTAGTCGCGACCAGCATGGCGATACGTTAATCGCGTGTGATCAATACCCATCAAGTGCAAAATCGTAGCATGCAAATCATGCACATCGACACTATCGCTAACCGCGGTTTGGCCAATATCATTGGTCTCGCCGTGCACGGTTCCCGGCTTGATGCCTCCACCGGCTAACCAGATCGAAAAACAATCGCCATGATGGCCGCGTCCAGCCTTGCCTTCCTTTGTCGGCGTCCGTCCGAATTCTGTCGCCCACACAATCAGCGTCTCATCCAGCATGCCGCGTTGCTTTAAATCACGAATCAATGCCGCCATGGGCTGATCGGAAGCTTTAGCAAGCGGCACGTGCTCTTGCATATCTCCGTGCGAATCCCAATTCGGTCGCGAACCACTATCAACCAGTTCAATGAACCTCACGCCGCGTTCGGCCAATCGACGGGCAACGAGACACTGCCAAGCAAAACTTTTGGTATCACCCGATTGCAAACCGTACATCTCCAACGTCTTCTCATCCTCTTGGCTGAAGTCAAAAGCCTCGGGTCCAGACGCCTGCATCTTAAACGCCGTCTCGTAACTCTTAATCCTTGCGGCAAGCTGCGTGTCGTCGCGGCGTGACTGCAAATGCGATTGATTGAGCATGTCCGCAAGCTGCAACTCCAACTCCTGCAGCGACCGACGCGGTGTGCGGGGGGTCAAGTTAGCGATGGGTTCCTGACCGGGAATCACTCGCGTGCCTTGATGATAGGCCGGAAGGAAATCACTGGCGTATACCTGGGTCCCACCATACGGCAAGTGCGGGGCGATCACCATGAACGAAGGCAAGTCTTGATTGACCGTTCCCAAGCCGTAGCTCAACCATGATCCCATACTCGGCCGCGTGAACGTAGCCGAACCGGTGTGCATCCCGACGGCGGCCTCGGTGTGATCAAAGTGCGCGGACTTCATGCTGCGGATCAAGCACAGATCTTGCATCGAGTCACGAATCTGTGGAAACAGATCACTGACAACCGTTCCGGTTTGCCTCGCTGGCTTGGTTCCGAACACACATCCCATCAGCTTATCTTTGCCCTCGCCATCGCGGCCATTGGTCGTCGGCTTGGGATCGAAAGTGTCGATGTGGGAAACGCCACCGGTTGCAAAAACCAGGATCACACGCTTAGCTTTCGCAGCAAAATGCGGCGGTTTAGCTGCCAACGGTTCAGCGGAGCTGGCGGACGATTGTTGCTCCGCCGCCATCAACTCGCTCAGGATGCCGGGAAACAGGATTGAACCGCCCACTAAGGAGCGAATCGTGTTGCGTCGTGAAATGGCATGGGAAAACATACAGATTCAATCCACGTACAGAAATTCGTTCACTCGAAAAAGCACTCGCGCAAAAGCGGACCATGTCTCTAGTGCAAGCTGCTTTGGTTCATCGGCGCCAGCTTCCTGCCTAAGTTCCGCATTGATTTGAGCCAGCCAACGACGTGTGGCCAAGCGTTGGTCATCAAGGGGAACATGTCCGCTTGTCAATTCGAAAGCAAGATCAATCCGTTCATCATCATTGTCGGACTCACTTAATATTCGCTCAGCAAATCTGCGGGTTTGCTGATAAACAAAATCGTCGTTGAGCAGATACAGCGACTGGACGGTTGTGACGCTGCTATCTCGCTGAGCTGTACTTGCGTTTCGATCAGCGCCGTCAAAGGTCGTAAAAAATGGTCTTGAATTTAGTCGTGCCGACATCATGTACACGCTACGTCGATTCGTTTCGTAGCTGTCTCGAAACGGATGGTGCTGTGTGTACTCCCACTTGTCCGCCGGTGGAAAGGGATGCGGTTCACGGCCCATCGCTGGGTCCAAATCACCACTCAAGGCAAGCATGGTGTCTCGCAACGACTCCGCATCCAAACGACGACGGTTGAATCGCCAGTGCAGATCGTTGCTGGGGTCCACTGCTGCGCGACGAGTTGCCGCGGATTCCGCTGGTTCGGAATCGAAGGAATTCAGCCGATACGTCCTCGACAAAAGCATCCTCCGGTGCATAGACTTGATAGACCACTGATCGGCAATGAATCGCGATGCTAACCAATCAAGTAATTCAGGGTGTGTGGGCGGCGTACCACGAATACCAAAGTCGCTGGGCGTTTTAACCAGCCCGCTGCCAAAATGAAACTGCCAAATTCGGTTAATCATCACTCGTGCCGTCAACGGGTTATCTGTCGCCGTGATCCAGCTTGCCAACTGCAAGCGTCCGCTGTGGTGAGCGTCCGCCTGGGCGAGCATCTGTCCTCCGAGCACGTCCGGAAACTTGCGAGGAATGATTTCTGCTGTTTGCTTTGGGTCGCCGCGAACTTGCAACGCCGCATCCGAAGCCTGGGCATCCGCCATGGCGTAAGCCAATGTCTCGCTCGGTTTTCCATCATCGACTAGTGGCACAAAGTCCTTGGGTATCTTGTCCAGTTCGATTCCAGGGAACGGATATCGAGAGCTTTGGAAGATTCCGTACAGCCCGTAATAGTCCTCTTGCGAGATCGGATCAAACTTATGGTCGTGGCACCGCGCACAGGTCAGCGTCATGCCGAGCATCGTGCGACCGATATTGTCCAGTGAATCTTCAATCGTCAGGTGTTGGGGATAGCGATCGGTCACGGACCCAAAACGTCGGGAAATCGCGATGTATCCAGTTGCAATCGTGTTTTCGTTTTGGTCCGCATCATCGACTGGCGTCAGCAAATCACCCGCAATTTGTTCTCGAATGAACTCGTCGTAGGGCTTATCAGCGTTGAATGAATCAATGATGTAGTCGCGGTACAGATACGCGGCCGGAATCGGGTAATCGGAATTGTCACCTGCGGTATCCGCGTAGCGAACCAAGTCCATCCAATGACGACCCCAACGTTCGCCGTACTGCGGTGAATCCAACAATCGATCGACCACTCGCTCGAATGCCATTGGCGAGTCATCCGTGAGAAAGTTGTGAATTTCCTCTGGACTCGGAGGCAGCCCCGTCAGATCGTATGTCACGCGGCGAATCAACGTCCGTTCGTCTGCGTCCACCACTGGCTGCAAACCTTGCTCTTCAAGTTTTCGCAAAATGAAATAATCGATTTCGTTGCTTGCCCACGATGAGTTGGCGACTGTAGTAGGGACAGCGGGATCGGCAATGGGACGCAATGACCAAAACTGACGAGCTTTCTCGACATCGATCTTCTTGCGGACATAGCGTGTCGCATCCGACCGTGGATCAGCCGCACCGCTTGCCACCCAGTGTTCCAAGTCGGCAATTTCCGACGCTGTCAGCTTTTCGTCAGGCGGCATCTGTGAATCGTCATCGGCGTGGATGGCCTTGATCAGCAAACTGTGCTCGACGTCGCCCGGTATAATGGCTGGCCCACTGGCTCCTCCGCGTCGCATGGTCGGTCGTGAATCAACAAGCAAACCGGCCTGAAGATCGTCACTGGTGCTGCTGTGGCACTCATAGCAGTGCTCGATCAACAGCGGCCGAATGCGGTTCTCAAAGAACGCGAGTTTCTCCGGTGCAAGTGGCGGTTCTACGATTCCTTCGTGATGACCGCGATAGATTTCGACACCTGAAAAGTTGGCCGCACCACCTTGGCTTGTGAGGACGATTCTTTCTTTTGCCGAATCAGTGTACCAAGGACCCAGTCGTTTCCAGTGGCCAGTGCCACCACTGTTGAACCGCGACTCCACTTCTTGACCGTTAACCAGGATGGAAAATATTTCTGGGTTGTTATCCTCCCAGACATACAAGTAGATCGGGTACGTTCCGCTAGGCACATTGGTCAGTTCAATGCGATTGCCACCCCAACGGCTGCTTCGAATCATTCTGGCTCGATCAGCATCGGTAGATGGCACGAGTGCGACCGACTGCTGTTCGAAGGCGTTGTCCTTACAGATATAGTTGACTGAATCGCTGGCTTCCCAAACGTTTCCATCAATCGTGACAGCAGGCCCGTTCAAGTTCAAACCGCGAAAGAATGTCGTCGACTCTTCGGCGGATGTCAACGAAGCTACCAGCATCGTGGCGGCAGCAGCGGTTAGTAACGGTTGATTGAGCACAATGAACGGCCTCAGCATATTTCGCTGATATAGATTTTACGATGATACCGGGCGTCAATTGTACTGAATCTCCATGGTCACCGTAATATCGTCAGCCGCAGAATCCGTTTTCCTTGACTGCGAATCCCCAAACATTGGCTCTAAGTTAGCCACGACGGGAAGAAGATCATCGTGATGCCGAGCAACAGGATAACTACGCCACTGAGCAGCTTGAGCCAGCGTCCCTCGCGCTCCTGCAGCTTGCGATGCGATAACGTTACCACCACGATCGTTAGCAAAACCGAATCGTCGAGCATGTACGCACCAATGTACAACGCCAGATAGGCGTAGTTCTGCCAAGTGGGCAACGCTTGCAGTGTCAAGATTTGCGTGTAGAGAGCCGGAAGACCCGCAGTACAAAGCAACTCAACCAAGTTCACGATTATAGCCAACGTAACCACGCTGCCGATCGCGATGCTCAGGTACTTCGCCTCCACGATCTTTCGTACTCGCCGATAAAGTCCTGGCTTCTGGCTTTCCGGTATCGATAGCGAGATACCTTTCTTGAACGCAAAGAAATCCTTGACATTCACTGTCCCAATGAACAACGCCACCACGCCCAAGAGAATTTGGACCGGCCGGGCGATACCAATCAGCAGGAATAAGTTCAACCACGCAGCCATGAACGCGTAATACGCCAGACCACTGACGAGCACGAATGTGCCTGCGATCAGAACAATTTTTCTGCGGTCTTTGATGTTAACTAGCACCGACAGCAGAAAAACCAGAACCCACATCGCACAGGGATTAAATCCATCAACAAGGCCGACCAGAAAGGTAAACAACGGCAACCCGAGGTCATGGACCCGAAGCTTGCCAAACCAAGGCAATTCAATGCCGTCGATTGGCTCTGTCGGCTCATCACTTGTTGAGGCAATGTTTGCGCTGCCGATCTCACTGGCGTTCGCTTCTTCGGGCAGTTCAAGTTCGTCGAGTTCCGGTGGACCGCCGACAAATCGCAGCGCCGTCGAGCGCGGTTTCTGTGGCAATGTCGCGGGGTTACGGCTGCTGCGCTGGATCAGCTCTTCGATCTGCTTACCCGTAACATTGTCCCCTTGGTATCCAATGATGACGTGACCAGCAAAGTCAATTGTCGGTAGCCCGGGAGTGCCTCCGCCTGCCCTGCACAATGCCTCCCAACGGGACCTAGCCATTGCGTCGCCATCGACCTCGTGAACGCGGAATCGAATCGCTGGCCAACGCGACTGCAACGTTGCGAGAAACTTTTTGGCATCACGACATCGTGGACACGTTGCTCGCGCATAGACGTCCGCCGTAAATAGGTTCTCGATCAGAGGTCCACTCTCAGCCGCGCTGGCAAATCCAAAGTAGACGCGGTTGCAACAGTGAAACGCTGGAATGCTCGGCTTGTCTCGTCCAGTCTTCTCGCTCAGTTCGTAGAGACGCTCTAGCTGTTGACGGTCTTTGACGACATCATGCACAGTGACGCTTAGCCCCGGCGTGCGTTTCTGCAAGTCAGCGACATAACTCTCAACATCGCGAGCCGATTGCCGGTCACTACGGACAAACGCCTCCATGAATACGACGTTCACTGCCCCCGATGGGATTGTGACATCATCAGCAACGGCGCAGCATGAGAAAAATGAGAGGGCGAGGTAAGCGACGACAACGGATGAACGAAACACGATGGTCATCTTGGTTTAAGGTGGGGCGTAACCAAACGAAGGCGTCAAGGAATTGTCCGCCCTGGTTACGAGTTTCTTTCTCGATCTCCAACACCTGCATCATTGCTATTACAACGGCATCAGGCGTAAGTGAAATGCTGTCGATGGCCGCATCAAATTGATGGTAGATCAACTACGTCTGAGCTTGCACTTTCGTATAAGTAGTGATAATGAACTCCTCTCGATCCAACTCGACGGTGTCAAGAAGCTCGCTTGCTATGTCAATCGAAAACATGACGCCCAAGGTCGCCGAGTCAGATCGAACCATCCGTTACACCGAAGTGTTCGAGGCATTCATCATGGCTTGGACCATCGCTGCGAAATCAGTTCGAATTGAGTTTATGCGATCGTTAGCCCTGTGATGGCTTGGATTAAAAACGTCACTTTTCTGAGCGTGCCACGACACGCCGTTCCAAAACGCAATCCCCGTGCCTGAATGCGGAGAGTCAGTCAAAGTTCTGCTACAGGACTTAATTCATGCTTTTCTACACAGGACTGCATTCAACTGACTGCCGTGAATGTGGAGGGTGTGCGGAAAGATGCGCTGGCATGTGCAGGGTGGCTCAAACCGCACACTTGGATGCGTCACGCTATTGTGACGGTACCTCCGACTAGATTTGCCCCTCATCGCCAATATCCGGATACCGGGTTTTCACCCATCAACAGTAGCTGCCAGCCTTTCCGATGGAAGAGCATCGCAGATTCGACTTTAAGGGCTTCAATGAACTCCACCGCCGATATCCAAATCAACACCTACCGCACAAAATTTCAGCCGTCAAACGTCAATCAAACTAGACGCTTGTGGCCTCAGAAGACACCGCAGGCGTCCACCAAAGTGTCGGGTATTTTTGGCTTTACCTGGATGCGGCTCACATTTACGATTCGTGCTCACAGGACTTGATTGCTCGGGCCAGTGGTTGAGCATGGCCAGTAGTTGAGCATGGCGTGGGTCGGAGAGTATTATGTGATCGGTCCGCCGACTAGTGGATTAGGCCACATCACATTTATTTCGATGTCGCCTGTTGTGACGCTTTTCAAGAAGCCCGATCGATGTAAATTGTTCGACCCGGTGATGATAGTGCGATTAACAGGCTCCTCGTAATGAACGATTACTTCGTCAAATTACTCGACACTTCTGATTTTCCGCCTCGTTGGTACTGTGGAAATTGGTCTGATTTTCTCGGCTGGTTACATGTCGGATCGGACATCGCGATTTTTGCGGCCTACTTTGCGATTCCAGCTGTGTTGGTTTACTTTGCCCGCAAGCGAAGTGACTTTCCATTCACGAGATTGTTTTGGTTGTTTGGCGCCTTTATCTTCGCGTGTGGAACCGTACACTTGGTCGAAGCAGTCATCTTTTGGCATCCCCTGTATCGGGTCTCGGGTTTAGTTAAGCTTGTCACCGCGATTATTTCATGGACGACGGTAATTGCACTCGCAGGAGTGATACCTAAGGCAATACATCTGCCAACGTTAGCTGCGAACAATGAACGCTTGGAGCGTGAAATCACTGAACGCCTAAAAACGGAAACTGACTTGCGAGCCGCGCAAAAAGAACTGGCGCAACAGAAACGTGAACTCGAACTGATTTATGAAGCTGCGCCTGTGGGCATGTCGCTTGTCGATCAAAACTATCGTTTCCTTCGCGTGAATCAAACATTCGCTCAAATCAGTGGGCATTCCGAAGAAGAACACGTTGGCAGAAGAGTCGATGATTTGCTTCCGGGAATTTGCGATCAGTTGCTTCCTATTTACGCCAGTATTTTTGAATCCGCGCAACCGGTGGTCGATGTTGAAATTGTGGGAGTTGCCGCGCCCCACGGCGAAAAACGTATTTGGCTGTCAAGCTACTTTCCATTGGAGCTGTCGGGGATGAGGACAGAAGAACCAGTGAGCGCAGTAAGCGCTATATTTCAAGACATTACTGAACGGAAAATGCAGGAACGTCGTCTGATTCAAAGTGAACGTGCCGCACTGGCTGCTAATCAATCCAAGAGTGAGTTTCTGGCCAATATGAGCCATGAAATCCGCACCCCCATGGCGGCAATTCTTGGTTATGCCGACGTCCTGTTGGGGCACTTGGACGACCCCGACAATCGCAATTGCGTCTTAATTATCAAGCGCAACGGTAGGTACCTGCTCGAGCTGATTAATGACATTTTAGATCTGTCGCGGATCGAAGCAAATAAGCTCGATATTGATTTCGAAGAATGCAATTTACTGCAGCTTGTCGCAGATATTCGTTCGCTGATGTTCGTCCGTGCAAGCGAAAAAAATCTGCTGTTCGAAACACGCTTCGAAACGCCTATCATGCCGACGATCACGACCGACGCGGTTCGACTGAGGCAAGTGCTGATAAATCTGCTGGGCAACGCTATAAAGTTTACTGAGAGCGGATCGGTCGTCTTATCTACATCCCTACGGACATCGGATCAAGGTATTGGTAGTATTGAGTTTGCCGTCAGCGACACAGGGATTGGGATTTCAGAAGAACAACAAGCGAGACTATTTAAACCATTCTCGCAAGGTGATACTTCGGTGACTCGCCGATACGGCGGAAGTGGACTGGGTTTGGCAATCAGTGAACGACTCACGAAATTGCTCGGCGGTCAATTGACTGCTGAGAGCGAACTTGGAATCGGGTCGACCTTTCGAGTGAATTTGCCAGTAGCTATAGTAGACGCCACTGAATTAATCCAGCCTATTTTGAGCGAAGACCTTCCCGAGCAACAGGTGGTTTCCACCGAGACACGTCAATTGGCTTGTCGAGTTCTCGTGGTCGATGATCGCCGCGATGTTCGACACATCAGTCAGCACTTTCTGGAGAAAGCAGGGGCCACTGTATCTACCGCAGAGAATGGCGAGCAGGCCGTCCAGGCCGCGCTACATGCTCGAAACTCTGGGGAACCGTTTGATTTAATTGTGATGGACATGCAGATGCCGAAGGTTGATGGACTACAAGCGACTGCGCAACTACGTTCTGCGGGAATAGAGTGGCCAATTATCGCCTTGACAGCCGACGCGATGAAGGGGGATCGAGAACGATGCTTAAGCGGTGGTTGTGACGATTATTTGTCAAAACCGATCGATCATTCCGCATTGGTTGAGATGGTTGGCCACTATTCACATGACGTCACGTTGGACGGCCTGCGAATACTACGTCTCGAACGCGCCGCAGTGCTGAAGGCGACTCATTAACAGGCCTTTGGTTTGAATATAGTCCGAAACGACAAACCTTAAATCTAACAAGCTATACCGGTCTTGTGCAACTTTACCAGATGCAATCGCAATCGACCAAAACCTACACCAGAATATCCGTTAAGACCCGACCTTCATCGGTCGGACCGATCAAACGATTATCAAGTCCTTGATAGGCATAGCTGAACTGGTAGGGATCCAGCCCAACCAAATGCAAGATCGTCGCTTGCAAGTCGCGGACGTTGACCGAGTTCTCAACGGGATAGTATCCAAATTCGTCCGTGACTCCGTAAGAAAGTCCGTCGCGAATGCCGCCGCCTGCTAGCCACATCGTGTACGCGTAAGGATGATGGTCGCGACCGATGTACCCTTGCTTCAATTCGGTGCGGACATTGTTTTGCATCATCGGAGTTCGTCCAAACTCGCCACCCCACACCACTAAAGTATCTTCAAGCATTCCGCGTTGCTCTAAATCAATCAACAGACCGGCGATCGATCGTTCAGTCTGTTGGCATTTGATCGGCAGCGTTTCATCGATACTTTCTCCCAGCGACGATCCATGGTGGTCCCATCCCCAGTCGTAAAGCTGGACAAAGCGGACGCCGTTTTCGATCAACCGCCGAGCGAGCAGACAGTTGTTGGCAAACGTCGGGTCATCTCCTTTGTAAAGCACACGAGGATCGTCCGCACTTTCGGCCGGTGACACGAATCCCGGCTTGGCACCATACAGGTCCAAGATGTGTTGCGGTTCCCTGGAGATATCCATCACCTCCGGAACCGCAGTCTGCATTCGAAACGCAAGTTCATACTGTGCAATGCGAGAAATCGTTTCCTCGTCACCACTGTGCTGGAACTCGGCCTCGTTCATCTTGGCGACCGTGTCGAGCATCCGTCGCCGCAGTTGCCGACTGATTCCCGCTGGGTCGCTCAGGTACAACACCGGATCTCCGGTCGTGCGACATTGTACGCCTTGATACACGCTAGGCAAGAAACCAGAGCCCCACAACGATTTTCCAGCGTCTGGCGTTTTACCGCCAGAAAGCAAAACAACGAATCCCGGCAGATTTTCGTTGACGCTGCCTAGGCCATACGTCACCCACGCTCCCAGCGACGGATTTCCCAACCGCGGCGTCCCTGTATGCACAAACAGTTGGGCCGGAGCGTGATTGAACTGGTCCGTGTTCACGGTGCGAATGACGCAAAGCTTGTCACAGACCTTCGCCAGATTCGGCAACAAGTCGCTGAGCACTTGACCGCTTTGGCCATGCTGCTGAAACGCAAATTGTCCCGCGAGTACTTTCGGTACACCTTTAATGAACGCGAAACGCTTGCCTTCCAGAAACGACTGCGGCGCATCCTGCATATGCAAACGTTTCAGCTCAGGTTTGTCATCAAACAACTCAAGTTGCGAGGGCGACCCAGCCATGTGCAAGTAGATCACGCGCTTCGCCCGCGGCGCAATCATCGGTGATCTCGGAGCCAGTGGATTGCTGGCCAAACCGTCTTGCATCATCAAGGAATTCAATGCAAGTGCACCGAATCCCAAACCGCCGGTTTGAAAAAAATGTCGTCGCGTGAGCTGAAGAAGTGGATTCATGAGTCAGCTTAAAAGGTTGTGTCGATGTAATTTAGCCTGATGTGTAATTATTAATTCCGCGACAAAAATTCGTCCAAGTTCAAAATCGCATTTGCGGTAATGATCCAGGCAGCGAATTCTGAGGCGGGCATTTCGCCTGCGCCACTGCGGCTCGACTTGATCAACGCAGTGGCTTGTTCCGGGTCACTTTCGAAAGCCAATTGCGTTTCTCGTTGCAAGCGGACCAGCGGAGCGGTTTCGCCGTCGCGCAGTGGACGGATCAGCGCCAACCGCAAACCCCGCGCGGCACGTGATTCTGGGGTGTTTACCTCAGTGATCATTCGCTGGGCCAGTGCCGCTGCTGACTCTAGATAAACCGGATCATTCATCGTCACTAGCGCTTGCAGCGGCGTATTGGTACGAATGCGGCGAACCTGACACACTTCGCCACTGCCGGCATCAAACGTTGTCAGTGACGGATAGGGTGTTGTGCGTTTCAGATAAGTGTAAACTGCTCGTCGAAACCTGTCTTCGTCTTCTGCATCGACCCATTTCAATCCGTTGTAAGTCGATCGCCAAAGTCCCGCAGGTTGCGGTGGCATCACTGCAGGGCCGCCTTGACGAAGCGATAATAAACCAGCGACCGCCAACGATTGATCTCGCAATACTTCGGCACTCAACCGATATCGCGATCCCCGCGACATCAGCGTGTTACGAGGATCAGCACTGCGAGTCTCGGACGTGATGGTTGATGACTGCCGATAGGTGTCACTCATTACAATTGTCTTGATCAACTTCTTGAGCGACCAACCGCCATCGCGATACTCGGCTGCCAGCCATTCGAGCAACTGAGGATTGGATGGTGGCGAACCGAGTGCCCCGAAATCTTCTTCGGTTTCAACGATTCCTTGTCCAAACAATCGAGCCCAAATGCGATTGGCCCACACGCGAGGCGTTAACGGGTTGTCAGAATCAACCAACCATTTCGCCATGCCTAATCGATTCAGCGGTGCATTCTCTGGCAGTGAGCAAATCTCCGTCAGTACATCGGCGGTCACCACATCGCCAGGATCAAGAAAGTTTCCTCGCTTATGAATTTTCGTTGTTCGCTGTTTTTCCGGAGGAAGCTCGCGCATGATCGGCAACATCGCTAACGTCGCTTCGAAATCGCTCAAACTTTTTTGAGCCGCTGCTAAATCATCGCGCACCTTGCGAGTCTCTGCTGATTCGGGACTAGGCGTCAGCGTCTGCGGGTCGGCACCGCTGGTACTCAAACGAAATTGCGATAACACCAACCGGTCACCATAGTTTTGATTCAACGTAATTCGTACCTTCAAATCACCAGTGAATTCCAGTGGCTCGGCAAAATCCAACATCGCTACATGCGGTTCACGCTGGCGAGGACTGACAGCCCAACCTGTTTTCACATTTCCATCAATCGCTGCGGTAACCGGCCAACCGTTCTGCTCAAAATCCGCACGAGGTGATTTGAGTTGCAGCGAACGAGTTTGTTCCCCTTCCAGCGATTCGACCAATAACTCCGAAACCACGAAGTTCGGATCTTTCGGATTGCGTCCCACGCCGACAGCTCCATCAGGAAACGGTGCAAGCATCGCTTCGAGACGCAGCGCTGTGTGTCTGCCGCTCGCTAGCTCGCCAGTGACAACATAAACATCGGTATCGCTCGCCTTGCCACGTGCCAATAGCGCCCCGTTCGATTGGATCTTGAACGTGCCGCCGTTATTCGCAGTCGCCTCAAGCACCTTCAGCGATTGCCAGCGAGAAACTTCGTTCTCCGTAAGTTTCGCATCAGCGTCTTTTACCTTCGCTTCCGCTTCTTTAACAAGTGCAACCAAGCGTTCTTGTTGGGCACGCTGTGATTCGTTGGCAATCTGCATTCGCGGAGCATCATCGGGACGGTCGGCGTCTTCGGTTTGATTGAACAACGCATAAAATTTGTAGTACTCTTCATTTGAAATCGGATCGTATTTATGAGAATGGCATTTCGCACATCCCATCGTTAAACCCATCCAAACTTGAACTGTTGTGTCGATGCGATCTTTCACTGCGACACTGCGAAATTCTTCGTCGTCGGTTCCGCCCTCATCGTTGGACATCGTGTTGCGGTGAAATGCTGTCGCAATCAACTGATCGTCTGTCGGATTGGTCAACAGATCGCCAGCAAGTTGCTCGACTGTAAATTGCTCGAGGGACATATCCGCGTTCAAAGCCTGGATGACCCAATCTCGATACGGCCACATTGTTCGTCCCAGATCTTTTTCATAGCCTTTGGTGTCGGCGTATCTGGCTAGATCCAACCACATTCGTGCCCAGTGCTCGCCAAACTGCGGTCGCTCCAACAACGTGTCAACGAAACGTTCATAGGCATCGGCCGACGTGTCATTCGCAAAGGCATCGGCGGCTTCAGGCGTTGAGGGCAATCCAATGAGGTCCAGCGACAATCGACGAGCCAACACTTCTTTGGCAGCAGCCTGTTGCAGTCGCAGTCCATTCTTCGCCAGCTCTGCAGTGACTTGGTCATCGAGCGACCCTGCCGGTTTCACGATCGGTTCAAACGACCAGTGCCGTTGCCATTTAGCACCGTCAGCGATCCACCGACGCAGCGTTTCAAGTTGCTCTGGTTTTACGGTTCGTTTGGAACTTGGAGGCGGCATCACCTGATCGGGATCAGTGCTGGTCATCCGCGTGATGATTTCGCTGGCATCGATTGATCCAGGGACGATCGCAGCGGTGCCACCGTGCTTTTTTTTCGCATCAGCTTCCACGTCAAGTCGCAAGTCCGCTTGCCGCTCATGCTCGTCCGGTCCGTGGCAGGCAAAACAATTGGCCGAGAGAATTGGAGACACGTCGCGAGCGAACTGCACCGGTTCGTTTGCTTGTGCAACAATCGACAGTGAAACCATCGGTAGGAACAACAAATATTTCATGGGTAACAATAAGAAACTAGGAAAGCGAGCCAACGAAAAAGCACACGCAGATGCATACCAAGCACGTGATGGAATTTGCGACGGCAAAACGTCCAAGTACCATGATGAAAAAGTGACTTCGACGATGTCCCGCCAGCAAAGCATCTCAGCGTACGTAGTTATAAACTATAATCGGCGACAGTTGGGCTCTGCCTTTCCGGTGCATCCAGTGAGGGTCAAAAAAACAACCCTCAGCGAGCTCCTTTCTTGATCCGCAAAAAACTGTTTCGATGAGTAGCGTAGATTCGAAGCCAATTCGCACGCTTGACCTAATCGCTTAGCCACGGCATCGTATACCGACAGGGAGGGTGATGGCTGAAATCCTAGGCTCAGCACCTGCGAGTTTCCGTGCGTTCACCTAGGTTGGAAGTCACCGCTTGTCGATATCTGTACGAGCAGCAACCGCTGTGGTGGGAACGGGCACTTTTTCGTGGCGATCAATACAAATGCCGCGGTCGCCTTGGGCCTATCCAGTCTGTGACTCCTGCTCAAGGTACGCTACGATCGATCTCTGCGTGCAACAAGGAGCTAAATTCCAAATGACATTGAGAGCTGTTGTGATCGGCACGGAACTCGTTGGACCGGCCCTCGTAGGAGGGCCGAGAAGAGCTGGAGTTGAAGTCGCAGGAGGTTCATAAATTGAGTGAGCTGATTGCGGGCGTCGATCTTAGTGGAATGTCGATCAAGGTCGCACTCGCCGAACCTGGTGGCCAAATCATCGACCGGAAGACAATTCCAACGCATTGATTTAAGTCCCAGGGCTCGCACGGCGCGCTGGGGTACGACTGCTACCGCAGCCATGACGCAGTAATTCGAACGACGCGAAGCGGCTGGTAAGTGGGTTGGTGGCGTCGCGAGCAACACATCCGAAACCGATGCCGACGGGTACTTACCCAAACGTGGCGGCGACTTGCAGTCGCCGTAAATCGACCAACGGTATCTGGCGACTAAACGTTGCCACCTCGTTTTTGCCTGCAAAACGTCAATCGACATCATTCATGATCGTTCAGTTTTGTTATTGCCATTCTCATGGCTCTCTTCCAGCATGTTGGTGTGACCAAGGCGAGAAGAGAACCGCCAGCATCACTATGTTGCTATCAAGCATCCCAGGTGGAGCTCGAATCTAACGACCTGCGATCGCTTTTAATCGGTCACATGCAGCTTCAATCAGCTCGAAATATCTTTTCCATCGCACGCCCTTGCGCCAATTCATCAACCAATTTGTCCATATACCTGATTTGCCGCGCTAACGAATTCTCAATCTCTTCGATTCGGTAACCACAAATCATGTCCGTGATGAAGCGGGCGTTCGGATTCAATTTCGCATCGCGAAAGAGTTGTTTAAATGTTGTGTTGCTATTTATAAGCTTTTGTATTGCCTGTTCGTTATAGCCCGTCAGCCAACGGATCACTTGATGCAGTTCTTCTTTGCTCCGGCCTTTTTTTTCAACCTTCGCGAGATAGTGCGGGTACACAGACGCAAACGTCAGTTTCGCCATTCGCTCATTGTGGTCATTTGTGCATTTCATTGTACGTTCTACACTGCCGATCAAAATTGGGTGCCTGGGATCCTTACAGAAAGCCACTACGGTATATCCACTTCTCTTGGCTCGACAACTGATGAACAAGTTTCGCCGAGCGCGGCCACAGCACGTTTTGGCATTTGAAATGTGACGTTTTGCTCAACGGCTCCTGAGCTACATTATAACTGTGCGTACTCAGGCGAGCTTTCTTGAGTAACATTCGATTTAGGCCACGGATTACGATTTAGGCCACGGATTGAAGGCTTCCTCAGGGATGGCAGTGGCGAAGCAGACGATTGAGTGGTTAACATTGAAACCGTTGTAATGCATTCTAAATAGATGTAAACTGACAGCAACGGTTGTTGGCCTTTGCCAAGTGTAATGATATGCCTCGTACCGTCTAGATTCAGTGTTGACGTCACTTGAACGGCGAGATCGGAAGACTATTCCGACATAGTCAAACCACATACCAGGAGAGATGTTCATGCGTTTGCCGCTTACTGCGCTCGCGATGTTGACTGCATTTGCATGCTATGCCCAGACAACTAAGCAAGCGACCGACGTCAAGTCCAGCGACGATGTGATGTTCCAACGGGCCGACCGCAACCAAGATGGCTTTATTGAGGCGAATGAAGCACCACCACGTGCAAGGGCGATGATTTCCGATCTCGATAGCGACGACGACGGCAAAATCTCGCTTGCGGAATTCCTTGCGCGTCGAGTCAACGCGGTGGACGAAAAACGCAGACTTAAAACTGGCGGACGCCAGGGCGAAGTCGTTGCGCCCGCAGCGAAAGAGGAGCGGTATCCTGAAGCTCTGAAGACCGGTGATGTGGCTGCCGAATTCAATTTGCCACGAGTTGACGGTAAGGCAACCGTGTCGCTTTCCGAGTTGCGACATGACAAGCCTGTCGTGCTGGTATTTGGAAGCATCAGTTGTTCGCCGTTTCGACGCGAAGTGCAGGCCGTCGAAAAACTATATCAGCAGTATCGGGATCAAGTGAACTTCGCGATGATTTACATTCGCGAAGCACATCCAGACTCAGAGCTCTTCGTGGAAGACGAGCAGGGTGAAAAGCTCTTGAAGAAATTCGTTCAGACGGACGACTTGAAATTAAGGAAGTCACATGCCCAGTACTGTGAACGAACGCTCAACTTATCGTTCCCAATGCTGTTGGATTCTGTTGACAATCAAACGAACAAGGCATATTCCGCCTGGCCGATTCGCTTGGTCATCGTGGGGACTGACGGAAAAGTCATTTCGCCTGGGGCCAAAGGGCCTCAAGGATTCAGCCCAGAGACGGTCGCGACGTGGGCAAGTCAACTTACCATCGATTCGAACGAGAAGAAGTAACGCGAAAACCGGTGGCTCCGGCGATTTAAGGAATGCAGCTTAATTAATTCTACGGACAGTTCTGTTGGTAAAGGATCGATCTTTCGTGGGATTGTCCGACTTGTTTGCAGCGGTTTTCAACCTTTATTGTTGTGGATCGTTGGCTGCAGCGGCTTGTTGAGATACTGGTTCCGATCCACGAAGGCTTCCTTCTCGCGTGTCCGTTTCGCTCGAGGCTTGGCTACCGCTGCCTTGAGCGTGCGTCGCCTGCGCATCGGTTTGCACGCAGATTCGTCGAGGTTTTACGCGATCTCGACCAAGTTGTGCATCGCGTCAATCCCGAACCCGAACTCGATGCCGTCATCTGTCCAGCGATCAAAGTTCTCGGTCAACGCGAAGTCCGTTTCGCCACGCAGTACGACTTTGCGAAAGCCCGCGTCGCGACAGCGCTTCACGGCAAGGTCAAAGTAGAACGCCGAATGTTCATGACTGGGCCGGTTGCCGCTGCGGTTGACGATGAGCAACGGTTCGCGAGTGTTCGCAAACGTGACGACCAGCGGATGGTGACCCCACTGACCTTTGTAGTTGATCCCGTTACCTTGCTTCTTCTCAGCCGACGTTTCGACCTGCGTGGCATCGGCTTCGATGTGCCCAACGCAGTTCCCACCGGCGAGCAGGTTCAACGCGATGTTGAGAACGTGGTCGGCTTCATCGTAAGGCAGATGCAACTTGAAACGTGGAATGGCTTGATTGATTTCTTCACGCAAGCCGAGACGTTTGCTCAACTCAAGCAACATGCCAATTCCACCGGCGGCGATGGCTTGTTGCTTGTCAGCCAGTTCGTAATTAACACTTTCCGGCCGAATCATCGGCGAGGCGCCCGACCAGTTGTTCTTGTCGATTCGCCGCTGCATTTTTCGCTTGCGTGCTTGAGCTTTGTGTCGTAGTTTAATGTTCACTCGAAACCCTCCGTTGAATGCCTGGATTGAAGTTTTGCTAACCGCCAATACACGCGTAAAACGCCGAGGGTTTCCAAGTTTCTCAAACAAAATCCAGCTCAAGCTTCGCTTGATCAAGGACTAGCTCTGGCTGTACGACCGACCAATCAAGGCGACTGTAAAATGAATGGATGGCGAGTTCCTTTGTTGGCGTTCAGCGGGTACGTATCGATAACGAGCTGCTGGGCGGCGGACCCGATTACGTTGAATTTGAAGGCGGATGGGTATCGAGGAATCTGGTATATGAACCAGCCCTCCGGAGACGAGTACGTCTACAAGTACAGCGGCGGGCTGGGGACGTACTGCGCCAAACACAGGCCGTTTGCCACCCATTGCCCGGAGGTTGAGAAGACTTTCTTTTGCTATGGCGGTGCGACGAACGATAGCAATCGCAAGCTGCTGCACATGGTATCGTACTTTGATCACCAGACCAAGACTGTCCCCCGACCGACGATCCTGTTGGACAAGAAAACCGATGATGCTCACGACAACCCAGTGATCTCGATCGACGGACAAGGGCATATCTGGATTTTTTCGACGTCGCACGGCACGTCGCGGCCATCCTATATTCATCGAAGTGTGCGTCCCTATGACATCGACGAATTCGAGAGGGTGTCGGCTGTCAGATCTCAAGATGGAAAATTAACGCCCTTCACTAACTTTTCCTACATGCAGGTCTGGCATTCCAAGAAGCGAGGGTTTCAAAGCTTCTTTACTCGTTATGGTGACCCGGCGAAGCGGACCATTGGTTTCTCGCAAAGCATCGACGGCGTGACTTGGAGTCCTTGGCAACGGATCGCGGCGATGGAAGAAGGGCACTATCAAATCAGTGGAATCGGTCACGCCAAAGCGGGGACGATGTTCAACTATCATCCGCAAGGCAAAGGGCTCAATTGGCGAACCAATCTGTATTATGTCGAGACGTCCGACAACGGCGCAAGCTGGCAAACAGCCGATGGCCGATCGATCTCGATCCCCATTGAACAGTCGAATCACGTTACACTCGTTCATGACTATCAGGCGGAAGGGCTGAATGTCTATTTGAAAGACCTACGGTTTGACAACATGGACCGACCCGTGCTGCTGTATATCACCAGTCGAGGGCACGAGTCAGGTCCAGGAAACGATCCGCGGACGTGGACAATTGCCCGTTGGAATGGAATGCATTGGATCATCAGTCCGATCACGACGTCGGACAATAACTATGATTCTGGTGAACTCTGGATGATCGCTACAGACGACTGGCGGATCATAGGACCAACCGAGACCGGACCGCAGCCTTACAATCCCGGCGGGGAGATAGCAATGTGGCAGAGTCGCGATCAAGGAGCGACATGGAAGCGGATGAAGCTAATGACGAGAGATAGCCCGATGAACCATTCGTACGCTCGTCGTGTGCTTGATGCCCACCCTGACTTCATCGCCCTTTGGGCTGATGGTCATGGACGTCAACCATCCGAGTCACGGCTCTTTTTCAGTGATATCCAGGGTAATGTGTGGCAATTGCCCCAGATGATTTCAGGAGAGCATGCTAAGCCGTTGCCCCAGTGAGTTTGTATATCATACGGATGCAAGATGTGATATCTTTTTATGTCGAGGCAGTTCCCGATTTTGTCGAGGCAGCTCCCGAGATTGCTTTCGTTGCGAACCGAATTCACCCAATAATCCGTTATCATTTGGCTGTGGATCAAGCAGGCTAAGAACAGATCTTACCACAACGACTTTGCTGCAACTTGCGGCAGACGGATGAAACCACTTTGCCCGCAAAAATAATTCACTGCAATAGAAAACCAGAGCCATGAAATCGGACGGAAACGCATCGAACGCACTACCTCCGAGAGATGTGCACAAGCGAGGTTTACATCGGACCATGACCCTCGGCGGGGCATACGCAACTCGAAACTATACTATCAAGCACCTGCAAAACTTAAAAGGAAAAATGGTTTTAACCGAGACCATGCCCTTTACAACCAGCGAGGCGGCAGCGGCTGAAGAGGCGGGAATCGATACGCTCAAAGTCAAGTTTGATCCAGGCGATCCGGCTACTGCAATTGCGATCCGAAAAGCAGCGCCCAACACGTTCATGACGTTCTGTATCGGGTTGACCAAGATTGCTACTGCGGCTGAAGCGGTCCGTGCCGGCTTTGACGCCATGGAAGCCGGCGCGGATGGAATCATGTGCCAATGGGGCCCAGAATTCATTCGCGCTGTTTCCAATGTTGGAATTCCGGTTCAAGCGCACACCGGCCTCGTGCCCCGCTTGAGCACTTGGACAGGAGGTCTGAGGGCGGTCGGAAAAACGATTGAAGAAGCACTCTGGATTTTCAAGCAGATTCGGTTGTTTGAAGAAGCAGGAGCCTGGGCGGTTGAAGTTGAAGTCGTACCGGCGGAGCTGCTTGCACAAATTTCTAGACGCACTCGTCTGGTAATCTCGTCAATTGGCGCAGGCAGTGGCGGTGACATTCAATTCATGTTTGCGGAAGATATCTTAGGCAATCACGCGCCTCCCTATCCACGACACACGAAGCAATATCGGAACCTCTTCAAGATGGAGCAGGCTATGCAAATGGAGCGAGTCGAAGGTTTTCGTGACTATATCGACGATGTCAAAAGCGGAAGGTTTCCGAGTCCCGAACATATCGTCAATGCACCTGATGGATTGATAGATCAGTTTCTTGCCACAGTTGACGGCGATCAGAATGAGAAACTTCCTCATGCAACGACTAGTGAGCAGTAACGAAACGAGCGAAAATACTTCAATCAACCACACTCTCGCACCCGAATACAGCGCGACTTAAATGCTCGGGTTTCACCAACCGGACCATCTCAACAGTCGTTCGTTGGTCGCTTCGCTAATAGAAATTGAGTGCAAGCGAGGTATTGAATGAGTGTTGAACTGAGAGGCTTTGCTGAAGGAGGGGTGGGCGTGCGCGAAGCGCTCTTGCCAGGCACGCTTACTTTTAGTTAGGTACGAGTCAGGTCCCCGATCTCGTATTGCCGCGCCGGTTTAATTCATGGCTTGTGCTACCACCGTGGGTACCGTCGGCTTCACCACGTTTTGGTGCAAACGAGGAACGACCGCTGCCGCTGTTAAACGCATACCGAGGAAATCCATCGATGAGACAGCTCGCAAAATTGCTTCGATCGCTCGCTGGTCGAATTGACCCCGCCCGCTACGATATCAACGAATCTCGATACGATTACCAGCAACGGTATCGAAAGTTCAGCTTTCCGGACCACGCCAAAATCGTTGATGTGGGCTGCGGCACGGATCCCTTTCCGTTTGCCACGACGCTAGTTGACCTCCATGCCGAACCGACTGAGCATCGGTTTACTCGGTTGGCAGACATGGATCGCGATGTTGTCATTGCTGACATCCAGGACTTACCCTTTCAGGACAACGAATTCGATTTCGTTTACTGTTGTCACGTCCTGGAGCACGTCGATGACCCGATTGTTGCCTGTCGCGAGCTGATGAGAATAGGAAAACGCGGTTTCATTGAAACCCCGACGTTAATGAAGGATGCATTATTCGGCTGGGCAAAAGGGATGCATCGTTGGCACCTGACATCAATTGGCAATCGACTATGCTTCTTTGAGTATTCGCCGCGACAATTAGATGGCATCCGCTGCAATGCATTTGAAAAGCTGATCTTTTCACGCGGACGATCCGATCTGCAGGACGCTTATTTCGAAAACATCGACTTGTTCAATATTATGTTCGACTGGGAACAAGACTTTCAAATATCGGTATTTTATCGCGATGGAACAGTCCAAGAGTCAAACAGCCTTTCTCAGTCTCAGGCATCGTTTGCAGGATCACATTGAGATGCCCGGAGGCAAGCAGCTCCATTTAGAACTGCAGACCAAGAGCAGGTTCCCGTCGGCTGGTAGAGTACGAAACGATGGTTTGAACGTCGTTTCATATTGAGGTTGTGGTGGATTTATTTTTGCTATCCTTGGCCCTTTCGGTTAAACCGGCTACAAGTGCTCGGCGACCTCAACGAGATCAGGAATATCCACGACATGGCTGCGTTCAGATTCAGTCAACGGTTGATGTGCGGCGAGTTGGTGTTCGAGAACTCGAAGGTCGGCGTCTGAGGCGTCGTAGTTCTTTGCCCTGCGATCGGCGACTCGTTGGCGAAGCGACTGCTCGTCACTGTGGCAGTCGAGGATTGCGAAGGGGACACCTTCCTGTTCTGCCGTCTCATGGAACAGCTCACGATCAGCGCGTCGGAGGAACGTTGCGTCGATGATGACGCTGTAACCGGCTCGCAAAACGCTTTGAGCCAAATCCTGAAGCTGTTTGTAGGTTCTCTCGTTGGCTTGGTCACTATACAAAGTTTTTCGCGTTTCCGCTGAAGGGCGTTCTGTGGGCGCCAAACCGAATAGCCGTTTGCGCTCCACATCACTGCGCAGTCGCAGTGCATCATGGCGCTCGATGACCGCCTCGCTGAGCGTCGACTTGCCGCTGCCACTGACGCCATGCGTGATCCACAATCGTGGTGCTTCTTTGAGCGTAAAACGGTAGGCCAAGCTGATGTGTTTGCGAGCATCCAAGGTCGCAGCTTCGCGCTCGGCGGTTGTAAGATCACTCTGCACAGATCGCATCGTCGCCACGAGCGCGCGCACCAGCGAGCGATAAATCAAAAATGGACGCAAAATCACGAGCGATCTATAGTCACCGCTTTGCTCGACATAGGTATTGATGAAAAGCCTCGCCAAGTCCAAATGGCCACGATACGCCAAGTCCATTTCCAAGAATGTCGCGTCGCACAGAACGTCGATCCAGCGCAATCGCTCGTTGAACTCAATTCCATCGAAAGGGACGAGTCGCTCGCCCCAATGCACGACGTTCTGTAGATGCAGATCCCCATGGCACTCGCGGACGAAACCACTTTCGACGCGATCCACGAAAACCTGCTTGTGCTTACTGATGCAGTCATCCGCCCAACTCTGCAGTACTTTAAGCGTTGTTGCTGATTCGCGATCGACGTGCGATTGCAGTCTAAGAATCACTTGGTTAAAGTTCGACCCAAAAAAGTCGGGCCACTCCGAGGCAAACTTTGGCTCGCAAACAGCCGCATGCTGATGAAAGATTGCGACTGTTTCAGCCAGTTGATGCACCTGGACGGTAGTCATCGTGCCGGATTTAAGCTTCTCGCTGAGTAGTGCTCCGTTGGGAAATCGCCGCATTTTGACAGCGTATTCAATGGCATGACTTTCCGCTTCGATCCGCAATCGCCCCTTATCCCAGCCGATAGGCACAACGCCGATGTATAGATCGCTCGAATATCGGCCATCCAATCGTTTTTCCTCAAGACAGAAGTGCCGTCGCTTCTCAAGTGTGCTGTAGTCAAGAAAATCAGTTATGACGGGTTTCTTGATTTTGTACGCAAACTCGCCAGCAAGAAAAACAATCGAAATATGCGTTTCGTATACTTCAACGTGGCCGCTGACCGGATGTGGATATGCCGAAGGAATTTTCAGTCCCTCGATCAACGCCTCTGTCGTGACGTTGGAGTCATTGTTATTTAACATGAACTAGCTGGACAGCGCCAGTTTGATGTTTTTGGTTTTAGTTTCACGGGAATTTTAGTCGACGCTTTTGATTTGGTCAGGGTCGATTCCAAGATCATGATAGTCAGCGATGCGTCTCTTGCGATGGCAACGACTTGCTTCAG
>JBGSIA010000075.1:0-165458 GCA_041751935.1 Pirellulaceae bacterium
GAAATGCTGCGAAGTGAATTTTTGAGCGATCTGCAAAACGCCGCCGACCAAGCAAAAATCCGCGACCGACTTGAACGCCTACTATTCTTGGCTGCCTGACGAAAACTTTTATCCTCACAACTCACCTAAAGTGCAGTCCACTAACGGATGAAGTTAAAGGTTCCGTCGCTTTTGCATCGGAATTCACCGGCCGCGGGCCACAGGACGCCCACGGCCGATCCCTGCGCGAGTTCGATATGCAGACGCGAATGTTTAAATACCCTTGCAGCTACTTGATCTACTCGTCGACCTTCGTCAACTTAGAACCAGAACTGCTCAATCAAGTCTGTGTGCAATTGCGGCAGGTACTTGAGGGCAAGACGGTGTCACTGGAGTATGCCCATTTGACACCCGGGCTGCGACAAGAGATCCTGGAAATTCTTGGCGACACGCATAACGAGTTCAAACAATAGACAGCGTCTGCAACGTGAAAAGCCCCAGTGTCATCCGCGATTCAGAACTGCAAGTTGCGATGACGCCGATGATCGACGTGGTATTTTTGCTATTAATTTTCTTTGTCTGGACCAGCAGTTTTGCGATTCCTGAATCGGATTTACCCAGTTCGATTGCTACGACTGAAACAGCCGGCGGTGGTGGTGAATCAACAACAACTGTGCAGGCCGAGGCGTTTGATGAACTCGTCATCACGATCGCGGCAGATGGTGCGAGTACCACGATCCGGCTGAACCAACAACAGGTCACCGACGTGAGCGACTTGAAGCGTCGCCTGCGTGAAATCTTCTCCTTGGATGTCCAGCCTGCGGTGATTGTTGATCCCGAACCGCAAGTCACGATGGCCGACGCAGTCGCCGTCTTCGACGCCGTTCGCTCCTCCGGTGCCAACCGAGTCCTCTTCGCAATCGAGGCGGAGTGATGCGGTTATGTTTGCTGCTTATTTTGAGCACCGTGCATGTTTGGGCGAACGACCCAGGCACTATGCCGGTACAACGAACGAGCGTTTCCCAGGATGCGGACCTTCTGGATGCTTTGATTCGATTGGCACGGTTCGATGAGGCTGAGTGGTTATGTCGCACACGGTTATCGGAAGCTGGCGACAATGCCTTTCTCCGTGATTGGTGGACGTGCGGCTTATCACGTGTACTTGCCGGGAATTTGATGGCCGATGGGCGGCTCAGCGATGAGGAGCTTGTCATGGCGCAGGCTCCAATCCACGAGAACTTGCAATCGTATCCGGATTCAACCTACGAACTTTTCGCTCGTTTTCAACTCATCGAACTCTTGCGAGAGGGATGCTTTCAAGATTCGTTGGCTGCTTCGACAAGTGGTACAGATTCGGAGGAGTCGAAACTCGCCGTCAAGCGCGGCGCAAGAGTCGCTATCGAATCGGATGCGCTCATTGCACGCATTGTTGATCAACGATCACGGTTTGCAACAGCGAAGCTCGATTCGAATCAACAATCGCTTGGCGAAGACTTGTCACAACTCGAACAGCGATTGCGAGTCAGTTCGGCACAGACGCTGTTGGTTTTGACGGACGTGTTCGCTGATGGTAGTCGCGATCAGCAAGACGCTGCGACCAAAGCGTTGCGGAGTGTAGAGTCGTCGATGGAGTCACTGCCGCCAAAATCAACTGGCTGGATGGAGTTACAACTGTTGCGAGTGGAAGCGATCCTACGCAGTGGCGATGTTCGACAAGCAATGTCCGCATATCAGGTGATTGCGAGTGCCATGCCGGTTGAATTACAGCGTCAATCGCTGGCGATGCGATTGCGATTGGCGCTCGCCGATGGTCAATGGGCGAACGTGATGCGACAGTTAGAAATGTACCGACAAAGCGGCTCAAATTCATTCGAAGTCGATCTTATCCAGCTCCGCTTTTTGATCGGACTAGCGGGGCTTGCTCCCGAGCAACTCGAAGATTTAGGCAAAACAAACCTAGACTTGGATGCAGAGATCCAGTCTTGGATAGATTCGATCGCCGCACGATATGGTACGTATGAGCGTCGACGCGCCGAAGCGATGGTACTGCGATCATTGGGCGCGTCAGCAGGTCGTGAACCACACAGCGATCCTAAGATCGGCCCTGGCTTGGTCGCGGCGCAAGGCGAAGACTGGTTGCGACGTGGCGATCCCTTCCGAGCTGGAGAAATGCTTGCTGCGGCCGCGTTAGCCGAGCCTGATCACCAGCGCAGCCGAGTGTATGCGTCGAAAGCGGCGGCTGCTTTTGTCGCGGCGAATGATTCGTTCAAGGCGGCATCGATTCTGTATCAAGTCGCGATTCGCCAGGGCGATGATGCTGAAGCTGCTGCATTGGCCGTCCAAGGCATCCTGCTATTAGCAAACATTGGTGACGCCAAGTATAACGAACAGCTCGAAAAGATGATCCGTGAAACGCTGCAGCGCTGGCCAAATGAAAAACACGTTGTCGGTATTCGCGATTGGTACAGCGGTTCGCTGGAACAACGATCCCGGTGGATCGATGCCGCAGAACTTGTAACCCCGCTTGATCTCAATTCGCTCGATGAAATCGATTTGCTTCAGGTTATCGCCAAGTGGCACAAGGCGGCGGAGCAAGTCGATTCCAGCGAATTGACAACACTAAGCGATCGCTTTCAAGCTGCATTTGCACGTATCGATGCCGTATCCAACGGCGAACTTCGATCCGGATATTTAGCCGCCGCCGCCTTCACGCTTACACGGGACGAGCTTCGCAGGATCGATACCGAACTTGCTGTAAGCTCGAACGAAATTTCTCGCGTGCATGAAGTACCACTGGCATTATTGAAATTTCGCAAGACCGGAATTCCACCTGCGCCCTTGCAAGCAGCCGCCAAGTCTTGGCATAGCCAGCTTGAGAAACGATTGATGAACGACGCTCGCATCGATCCTTCGTTTCGAACAGATGTGGCCACGTTGATCGCATCGTGGCCGAACGAACACACAATTTCATTGTCTCATGTCGAGCGATTGGTGTGGCTGGGAAAAACAGATCAAGCGATTGCCGCTGCTAAATCGCTGGCCGAAAAATCACTCAATGCTGGAGAGGCGGTGCGTGGCATCGCGAGATTATTCGAAAGTGCAGGTGACACGGCGACGCGCGCGGTTGCGATCCAATGGTGGGATGAACTCGCCAGCGGTTTGCCTCGCAACAGCGACGACTGGCATGAAGCAAAAATGAATGCGATTGAACTACTGGTGAACATCGGCAAGCGTGACGAAGCCGTCAAACGGGTTCGCTATATCTTATTGACTCATCCGCCCAGCGACGGGGAATTGAAACGCCGATACCAACAGGTCGCTCCTGGTGACGTCAAGTGACTCTTGACGATAATGATTCCAGCGAGAAAACAGGGCGATTCGTGATCCTGCGGCACGATGTTGGACAGTACACCCCACGGACGACCAAATCGCACTGGGATTGGATGTTCGAGTTGGAGGGACGATTAAGAACGTTTGCCGTGGACGCGGTTGATTGGTCAACTTTTCCCATAGAGTCACCAGCCGATTCGCTTGCTGATCATCGCATCGCCTATCTGGATTACGAAGGCGAGTTGTCTCACGACCGAGGCTCGGTGCAGCGAATCGCATGGGGACGATACAAACGATTGCAGGTTAACGACAAACGGTTCCTGGCAACATTAGTTCAGATCCAGTGGGCGACAGCGACAATCAACATCGAAAACGATCAGCGAATCCTCGTCGATTTTTCACTGGTAGAAAGTCTTGAAACTTGGAGACTTCGATTGTCGCCTGCGTGATAGGAAACAAAACGATGTACCGAGCCGCGCGGTTCGTAGGACTCATGAGCCAGGGCGCCCGTGTGTCCAGCAAGTTGTAGTTTGCCTTCGATTAATTGGACCGATTCGACGACCACTGGTTTCAATACATAGTTGGGATGTTCACTGGGCACAGCAACGAGTGCAACTGGCCCCTCGTCGGTCATATCCCAACGAATGTCAACATCGCCAGTCGCTGCTTCGCGAGTGATATTGTTGAGGAAGCTATTCAGAGGCAAAGGAAGCGCGCCGGCGCGGAGATTACTGACACGAACTGCCAACATATTGGGTTGTTCGGTCAATTCGACAGAGACTTCACAACTAATAACGGTATCGATGCGACGATTGGTGTACTGTACAGCAGCCAAGATACGACCATCTTCGATCAACACGCGAGGTTCCTTGGCTCCGCTTGCCAACAGCTTTGGAAATTTATTGGGGAGCTCTTCGACAAGCCATGCATTGATCTCGTCATCACTGAAGGATGCGTGCCAGGAGCCTCGCTTGGCAGCGTCAGTTTGCAGTTGCTGCACATCGGTCTGCAGACGACGGCTCGCTTCGGCAACCTTTGCAGGAAGTTGCTTCTTAGCACGAGCATAAAATTCGGGGACGTGACTTGTTTGTTGCACGGCCCACTTGACGCCGATCCCGCCAGAGACGCTTGCGAGAAGCAAGGTTGCGAGCGAAACTCGCACCCAGCGTGACTTTTTCCAATCTCGTTTCACAATCGCCCCCGTGGGGTGAAGATGACCTATAAACAGAAAATAGACGCGATGTAACTGATCCTAAAATCGTAACGGACGCGGCAGCCAACCGCGAATTCGATCGGCAACGCCAGGAACCGGCTCTTCAGTTCGTTTTAGATTATGTTCGCTGGACAAGGTTGGAGGTGGTTCAATGCTCAATAAATGTCGAGCCCAATCGTTGCGAATTGCCCGAGCCGAGGGCGCTAAATTGCCTCGCTGGAGCCCTTGTACCGCCAGAAACGACTGGCCTTGCAGTTCGTTTCGCTCATTTTCGAGAGGAAATCGATCGTGAAGATGAACATCGTCCACCCAAATCTTCCCCCCTGTTAGGTTGTCAATCGTCAGTCGCAGTGATTCGGTTTCGGCTGGTTCCAACGCATCGATTTCGAGCAGCACGCGGCGCGGTTGCCAGCACCCGTCTCTCGGAACGTCCACTTCGATTGCATAACGTACTGGCGCGCCCCGATGTCGGCCTTCGATAGCGATACGCATTCGAGCAGCTTTGCGTTCGAACGTCGGCGATTGATCCGCACTCTGGGGACTCAATTCACCGCGATAGGCAAGTGCAACCGCCAATCGACCGGATGCGGGGACTTCAATTGTTTCACTAACCAGCCAGGTATGCGTCGTGCTGTGGGGGTCGGTCGTCAGCCGCACCGATTGCTTTCCCTCCACGGCTTCCGTGTCGATCTGGACGGCGTCCGGCGGATGCTGGGCACCCATCCAACCGACAATTCCAACCGACGAAGACTGTTCGAAACCGCCATTGGCCAGCGCCGGATAATCGGGCAATTCTGAAAACGATCCCAAGCGTTCGACGAGCAGCGTGACGGCACTCTTGATTCGCCCTAAACCAACCTCGCCAGCGGTCGGACGACTCGTCCAATCGGAGACTTTACGTGCTGTCACACTGCTAGTGAAGTAACGAGTTTCGCCCGCCGCAAGACGAACCGAACGCGGCTGGGCGCTGTCTATCGGCGCGGTTGCGAGCGGCGCCCCAAATGCGTCGAAACTCAAGACACCAAAACTTGCTGGGGACGACCAAGAAACTTGAGGATCGCTGGTTATATCGATCTCAGATGCCCATGGCGCGATGTTCACCGCGAGAATCGAGCCAGTCGTTGGGTCTTGATACAGTCGCATCGGTGGCGTACTTGGATCACGTGGCGTTACAGGTTGCATTCGCCCGATAGACGCTGAAGCCAGTGAACGAATCATCGTCGACAGATTTGGCGAAACGCTGCCGGTAACGGTGTCAAAATCAAAAACGACAAACTGGGGATGAACGCGATCGATGACTCGCGACAAATCCAAGCAGAGCGAATCATCGAACAGTGTGGCGGATGCGTCACCAGCGACGACAGATAGTTCGCTCAGGGCAACGGCAATTGGGCGATCATGCACAGGTTCGTGTGACGATAGTGAATTTAAGTGACGCGACGCTGCGAGCCGTTGTGACAGCGACCCCAGTGTCGCTCGGCGATGCTCGATCATCGGGACGATCTGCGACGTTTTAGGCGGCCAGTGAACGTTACAAAACCCATCCTCGCCAGTCAAATTGACGCTCGACGATCGAAGCCGCAACAGGAAATTTGAGTCGCATTCCGATGCCACACGATCCCATAGACGACGTTGCTGGTCCAGTGATTCCGCACCTTTCGGTGCACTTCCTTCGCTGGGTCCCCAGTGCTCGTCACCCAAATTGCAAACACTGAATCCAGCAAAACAAGCGTGCTTGCTGCAAATGTCACTGAGTTCTCGGACCAGGGATAGCACCGCCACGTCCACTGGTTGAGTGGATGTTTCCGATGAGACAGGCAACATGGCGAGCGACTTCACTTTGCCAAAGTCGAGGCTGACTAGAACTCTCAATCCCGAACTATCCAATAGATTCATGACGATTTCCAGGTTCGACTTCGTTGCCACTAAGGATTCACCCGCGGGAACGATGACAGCATTCATACCGCATGCCGTGGCGTAGTCGGCTAGCCGTGATGTCGCAGTCGACAGCCGAAACACTGATTGTGTCTCGGGTAAAAGCGACTGGACTGCACCCTTCGAATGAAAATCGGAAGTCAATTGCGATGCCCAATCGCTATTATTCAAGCTCAAAGCGACGGTGCTCGGATCAGGCGAAAGATCGACCTGGCCAACGGACAGGCGTTGTGGGCCAGCGGTCACTTGAATCGAATGAAATTTCGCTACCGCAGTCGCATCCAAGTTCGTCAAACGAATCGTTTGCTCACCTTCGCATGGATAGTACACAAATGATCGAGTGGCCCAAGGTTGGTCGTCAATGTGTACTGATTCTCCCGAAAATGCTAACGAATGCAGCGGAGTAGCATCACTCGAGATCACGTCGACACGATACTTGGCGGACGTTCCAGTTGGATAGCGAACTGAGATAACATGAGGAAGACTCGGCCGCAGAACCGGTAGTTTAAATTCGCAACTGGTTGACGGTGCGAGTGATGATATCGATTCGCCATTGTGCTCGGTTGTCTCCAGGGTTGAACTACTTTGAGGCTGGATGGTTGACAGAATTGCTCCCGTCGTCGCCGGAACGAAACCGGTGATCGTCCATTGTCGCGACTCGGCTGGACGAATCGTTCCAATAACTCGCCACGAGGTCTCCGCCGAGGCCGGTTGCGCTTCCTTTATGGTTGATCGCGACGAAGCATCCGCGCGTACAATGAACGGCCGTCCCGACTCAACAATCACTTCGCTGCGACGTCGGAACTTGCTCCAAACCGATTCGTCTTGCATTTCCAACATACCGCGAAACTCATACACACCAGGCTGCTCTGGCGCATTCACTGTCACCGTGATTGACGTTGCTGAACCGGTCTCGTCCAGCACTATATCGCGAGTTTCAGTCTCTAGAACCTCGTGATCACTTGCGCGTCGAAGAATATGCTTCAGTGCAACCGATGCCGAACAATGCGAACGAAGTTCGTTGATCGCGATGGTGAACGAAAGTGTTTCTTCGGGATTGCAGATTGAGGATTCCCTGTCCCATGTCACCTGCAACGAGTTGTTCGTCGGCGGTGTTACCTCAGTCGCTTTGACTGGCGTAAATTCATCCGCAACCACGCGACTGGCAATTCCTACAGTGAATGCAACCACGACACAGAAAAAGACTCCGCCGCGACCAAGCAAACGCTCGCAAAAATCTGCCCCGTAAGCAGCACTCGTTCTTTGGCAGCGACTTCCTTGCCTGGACATAAACCGTCAATTGAAAGATGTACCGAGATTGAGATAACCGACGGAGGCTACCAATGATCGAGGCAGGAGGTAAAGTCGGAATCTGAAAACACCCTCGTTTAACTAGGTGCAACCCAGTCCCCCCAGCAATTCAGGTACGATGCGTAGGCTTCACAATTGGGCGATCGCACTTCAATCCACTCTTTCGCCTCAGCGACTCGAGCGACCTCGTCGGCTAGCTCCAACCGGCCAACGAGAACCATAGAACGCAGAAAAACAAAGTAAGTATCAAGAACGTCACAACGGCAGTAATCACTGATCGCTTGCAAATTCCCCTCGTCGTATTGTGATTGCACTTGATCGCCCGTCATCCCTAGCTTGCCTGGTTTGCCAAGCAGTTGAGCCGCCAAGTTGAGGCCTCCATTGAATCGTGCAGCGCCATAGTTGGTCAAAAGTTCTTGTAGGTCCAAGTGAGCCGACATCGTGAAACGATTACGTGGCGAACGGTAGCCATCGTTCTCGAACCACTTTGGCAGCGACAGTCCGTATCGAAAGGCAGCAAGTTCCATTAGTGGCATATCGAACGAGCGTCCGTTGAAGGTGACCCATTGCGGTCGACGGTAAGCCTCCCAGCCTCGCCAAAAATGCTCGGTCATGATGTGTGGTCGAAAATTAGGCTCGTCGAGCGAAACGATATCGATTAAACGAAAATCGGCACTCACTTTCGCGATCACAACAGCGATCGGAGTTTGGAAAGTGTGAGGAATAAACGTTGAGCCTTTATCAGCAAACAACTCCGCTTGATAGCGCTCGATCGCTTCGGTGCTGTTAAGCCCCTCGCCGGAGTAGCGGACGGTGGACACCAAGTTGCCGTCAGCGATGCTTTCAACATCGAAAATCAGATGCGAAATTTCTTCGGCCATGGTCGTCGACAGTCCTAGTGGAAGCGGTCAGGAAAAGACATCCAGTTGAGGCCAGCGGTTTTATTGGCCAGCGATGGCGACGAGGTATTCTCGGCGTTTGCCATTCTCGGTGATGGCGGTTCGAACCAACAACCGATCGTCGATCGCCACGGGGCTGGCAAAGATCGATTCGCCGGTTCGGATTTCGCGAAGTAGTTCGAACTTCTCGGGAGTTGCCGCAATCACGTACATCGAACCATCTTCGGCTGCCATGATAATTTTGTTGTCAGCGAACAGAGGGGAGGCACTTACTCCACCACCACCCAATCGTGAACGCCACATTTCTTTTCCGTCGCGGGTCCGCCAACAGTAGGCGACTCCGTTGTCCGACAGAGCATACACATGATCGCCGACCACCAGCAGTGATTGTTCGTAGGACATTACCGGATTCTCCCACAGCAGTTCGTCGCGTCCATTGGCGCCAACGCACCAAGTACCCGACTCAGGGTTTCCCCCACTGACAATCACGCGTTCCTTATCCCAAACACAGGTCCCGCAGATTGCTTCGGTTGTCGCGTCGACCGACCATTGTTGGTTGCCTGTCGCCGCGTCGTACGCCGAGATCGTCGATGCGCCGGCCAACAACACGCTCCGCTGACCACCAACGTCCGCAAGAATAGGTGAGGCGAAGTTCAGGTTGCTCATTCGCGGTACACGCCAAACTTGTTTGCCGGTGGCGGTATCAAGTGCGTACAAACCACTGTCGGAACCATCGTATTCAGCCGCGATAATTACAAAATCGCCGACCACGAGGGGACTGGCACCATATCCGAACTGGAATTTTTCTGGACGAAACTCGCTGACGCGAGTTTGCCAGACCTTCTCGCCAGCGGGCGTCATCGCCGTCGCCATGATCGCATCATTCTGGTGAAAGACAGTGATGATGTGCTTGCCATCGAAAGCCGGGGTTGGTGAGGCGTGCGAATTGTGACCGTGAATTCGATCTGGAAGTCCGCCTCGATGAATCACCCATTGTCCCAGCAGTTTGCCTGTTCGGCGATCAAACTTGACCAGTGATTGAGTATCATCGCTCGTGTCCGCGGTGGTCAAGAAAATCCCCTCACCAACAACAACGGGCGTCGAATGTCCGCGGCCGGTGATCGCCGACTTCCACAAGATATTCTTACCAGTTTGCAAATCCCAATCTGTCGGAATTCTTGTGGTCTTGGATGCATGATTGTTACCGACGGGGCCGCGCCAGCACGTCCAGTCGTCGCTGTAAGCGATCTGGGTTAAGGTAAGGACCACAAGAATAATTCTTAGCATGTCTAACTCATACATTATCCAAAGTCTCCTTGCCCAACGATCAGCGTTTGATTGACCGGGGGCAGTCCACAAGATCACCGCATACCTTCAACACAGGAACATACACGATGCGAGCGGCCATTGTAGGTGTCGGCTTTATGGGCTGGATCCACTATCTTGCCTACCAGCGATCCAACGAAGCGGAGTTGGTAGCGTTTTGCAGCCGCGATGCCAAAAAACGCAGCGGCGATTGGAGCGGTATTCAAGGCAATTTTGGGCCTCCCGGAGAACAAATCGACGTCTCCTCGATGACCGTTTATGAGTCGCTGGGCGACATGTTGCGTGACGATTCCATCGACCTCGTCGATATTTGCTTGCCGCCACATTTACACGTCGAGGCGATTGAGAAATGTTTGGCGGCGGGTAAGCGAGTGCTGTGCGAAAAACCGTTGGCCCTCTCCGCCGCATCAGCGAAGAACCTGTTGAGCAAATCAGCTCCTGGGCAATTGCTTGTCGCTCACGTGTTGCCGTTCATGCCGGAATTCAAGTTGCTCGTCGACGCAGCGACCGATAATCGCTGGGGGCGCGCTTTCGCCGGTCGATTCAAACGCACGATCAGTCCTCCGGACTGGATACCTGACTTTTATGATGGCCAGCGCGTCGGCGGCCCATTGGTTGACCTCCACGTTCACGATGCTCACCTGATTCGCATCTTGTTTGGTATGCCGACGAGCGCGACGACTGCGGCTCGTCGACACCAGGGAGTCCCGCGATTTTATGAGACCGTGTTTCAATTCGCCGATCCCTCGTTGGTGGTTAGTTCTGGCGGCGGTGTGATTGACTCGCCCGCGCGAGGCTTCACGCATGGTTTCGAAGTTAGCTTCGAGCAGGCCACCGTACAGTTTGAGTTTGCCGCTTACGCTGATGGCAGCACGGCATGCATTCCACTCACCGTCATGCATCGCGATGGACGAGTCGAGCGGCCTGAACTCGGTGACTCTGACCCGATCTCCGCATTCGTTGCTGAAGTCGATGCCGCCGCAGCAGTCGTTCACGGCGGGCAACCGCATCCGGCACTCGCTGGTGAAACCGCTGCCGCTGCACTGGAAATCTGTGAAATGCAAACATAAGGTGACGCTGCCGGATGCTAGCAATGCTAAAGTCGAAAACTTGACTTGGGCTGAGCAGTGAGTTTCGGCATAATGAGCGTCATACCTGTTTTGACGTTGCTACTTTTTCACAAGGACGGTCCTGAGCATGGACGCGATATGGCGATCTTCGCCGGTTATCGGCTTTGGTGCCGATCCGCTCAATCCGCACCCGCAGCGGGGGATCGATGCCGTGGGTGCAACGTCGCGTGAGGAACTCCGTCAACGCGTGCTGCGTTCGTGTCCGCAAGTGCCGGGGGTTTACGGCGTCCTGGATCGTCAAGGCGAGTTGATCTATGTCGGCAAAAGCAAGTCCCTGCGTGCGCGACTGCTGAGTTACTTCGCCACGTCGAATTCAGACGAGAAAGCGGGTCGCATCATCGAGCAAGCGAGAGCGATTCAGTGGGAGACTGCGCCGAGTGAGTTTGCCGCGCTCGTTCGCGAGCAACAATTGATACGCCGTCTTTCACCCCGCTGGAATGTTCAAGAGGTTCCCCGTCGCCAGCGACCGGTGTACCTGTGTCTTGGGCGTCCGCCTGCGGAATACTTTTTCGTTGCGACCAAACCGCCCATTGGCTGTCGCGCGGTCGAAGGCCCATTTCTCGGTGCCGCTCGCATGAACCGTGCCGTCGAGGCACTCAACAAAACGTTCAAGCTGCGTGATTGCAGCCAAAAGCAAGTCTTTCACTTTGCTGAACAATTACAACTGTTCGAGATGGAACATCGTCCTGGATGTTTGCGCTATGAACTCGGAACGTGTGCCGGTCCTTGTGCCGCCGCGTGTACTCACAGCGCTTACGAAATGAACGTCAACGCCGCCGAAAGTTTTCTGGATGGGTTCAACGATGAGCCACTGGTAACCGTTCGAGATCGAATGGAAATTTCAGCCGCGAATCACCAGTATGAGCTTGCCAGTCGCTGCCGAGATACGCTCAAAAGTTTGGAGTACTTGCACCGAAAGCTTGGCGTCCTCGCTCAAGCTCGACGAGATTACACGTTCGTCTATTTAGCCAGAGGCTTCGACAGTTGTCATACGTGGTATCTGATTCATAGCGGCGAAATCTCCGAAGCGGTCGCCGCACCAAGAAACGCTGGGGAGTACGCGGAACTTAAACCGACACTGCAGCGTTGGGCGAGCGTTTCCAGCAACCGTTTGGACCGCGGCCATGGCGCGTACCCCCATACACTGAGTTTGGTTGCGTCTTGGTTCCGCAAGCATAGCGATGAACTGAAAAACACGTTCGCTTCGTCTCAAGCCGGGTACAAGTATCACCGTATGTCCTTTTCTGCGTAAATCTTTTCCGCGTGAACATCTCGCTATCGGCTTTGCAACTGCGCCGCCAAGCATCGACATGAACCTCGGTGCGATACCAAAGGCATTCTCGCTGTCAGCGTGAGAACGCTGGATTACAAGAAGAGCCGATATGGGCTGCACGAAACCAATGCGTGCGAATTATGCTAGCGCCGAATGTTCGGTGTAAAGCTCGAGAATCTGGCCCTGGACCTTGACCGCGCGCAATAACGTCCACAGTTGATCGGGCGAAAAGTGAATGGGACCATCGACACACATGTGATCGAGCTCGTCGGCAACCGCCGCATGCTGGTCGGCCGCAGCTTCCAAACGAAAACTTGCGTTTTTCCAAGCTCGCAACAACTTTGAATCATCTTTCAGCTCGGATGGATCGTCGCATTGATTGAGGATCATCAAGCAAAGTCGTGCAACATCACAAGGCGAAAGGCTTGGCTGAAGCTGCAGGAGTTGCTGGGCGATTTCGTGACAAGTCATACTGGCATCAAGTGGCTCGAAATCCTCAGGCTTACCCGTTAGAACAGGACGACCGCGGACTCGATTGTTGGTGGCTGCGAAACTTAGATGAGAGATGCACTGAAAACCTAGTTCATTCCCGCTCGGGCGGCCAATAAAACGAGCAAAATCCGCCTGCTTTCTTCTTAATTCTGCCGTACTTGTGTCGCGTTGTTGTCGTTATTGCGTCAGGATGTTGCACGAACGCAACGCATGGATCGTTTCTGCTGCACCTAGCCTCCGAAGTTTGCCGAGTTTTTGATGATCGACGATGCGATGACCGAATCGCTGCATAAGTCTTTAGAAGCGGGCTGTCAGGTGTCGGCGAAGCAGATATCGAACTGGAAACAACGGTTCGGCCCAGACCTCGCTGGCTGCTTGGTCGCTTCGGTTGCATTGCAATCCAAGGCCCGAGAAAAACTGGGTGAGGGGATATGGTGGGTCACCGATCGATCGCTGCAGCAAGCGACCGCCTGGCAGGTTGCAAAACTGAAATCGTCATGGTTCGGCACAGGTCCCGTCTTGGACCTCTGTTGTGGAATCGGCGGCGACACTCATTGGTTGGCAAAGCAGCGGCCAACCATCGGCGTGGATCGCGACCCGCTCATGATCGAGATGTCGACGGCAAACCTACGACTGCGAGGGATCACCCAACCACAGGTGAACTTCGTTCAGGATGACGCCGCTGGGCAAGCCTCTGCATGGACCGGTTCTCTGCATATTGATCCCGATCGACGCGTCGCTAATCAGCGAACGAGTCAACCGGAAAATTACTCGCCCGACTGGATCGATGTCGTCGGCTGGGTCAATCATTGCCTGGGAAGCGTGGTAAAGCTTGCACCTGCAGCGGATGTCGACCTTACAATCGTCAACCAGCCAACACACCGGAGTTGGATCTCTCTTCGCGGCAGTGTTCGTGAACAGACGTTGATTGTCGGCGAGACAATTGCTACTTCCGGTGCAGTGAGCGGATCTCGCCGAGCCATCGCTATCGATAGCTATGGTTCAGCTCGCAATTTCGAGTCAACGGAGTTTCATCAATCCGCTACGACTACCGCACAGCCCGGTGCATGGATGATCGACCTTGATCCAGCTATACGCGCAGCAGGGCTTACGGATGCTTACGCGATCCAAAATCAATTGCAACTCATCGGCACAGCGAGTGGGTTCTTAACCAGTGATGCTCTGACCCAGGAACTGACGATGGCGTTAGCCGAGCAAATCGAGTGGGTTGGTCCGCCCGATATGAAGCGAATCAAGAAAGAGATGCGGGCGCACAACGTGTACCCTGCGATCGTCAAGGCTCGCTCGGTCGATAGCGAACCTGGCGAGATCCAACGGTTGCTCAAGAATTGTGGTGCACGACCGGTCACCCTGTGGCTCGGTCGTGTGGGAAAAAAAGTCTATGCGACCTGGACTTCACGCCAAGTGTAGTGCTTGGTTATTTCGATGGCGTCCAAGATCCCGTCGGCACAACGGCGGTTGATGTTGGCCGAACCGTCGGGGTGATTTCAACCGAAGGTGTTTCACCGGCGGCTGCGAACCTAGCTTCGTGTTCCGCGAGTAAATCGCGACCTGGTGCGACGTTTTCCACTGCGCGACGTCTGGGAATCGTCTTTGTGGTCAACCCCTTGCGACTGGGCGTAGAGGCTGACGCAGCAGCCTGCCAGCGTGTGTACTGAGGCGACAGCACGGTTTCAGACTGTGCAATTTGAACCTTTGACTTATGGCCAGGCAACACAACGACGGATGGCACACTTTGCACCGGAGGCGTGGACTCCGCCGACGATGTAAACGATGCGATCAGCGAAACACGTTGCTGCTCGCCACCGACAGCGTCCCAGGGAACCCAGATGCTGTACGAAGCCCCCAGATCCGATTGGCTGTAGTGGCGAGTGAACTGATCCGGGGTAAATTCAAATCGCTTGACTCGATCTGTTGGATCCTCCGCCGCCTCATCAAATCCATGGATGACGAGAGTTCCCTCGACCGGAACGGCGTGAGCTTTCTCGTCGTAGAAATAGATGCGTCCGCCAAAGCCGCGAGTTGGCGTGCGACCGGTTTGAACCAGCGTGTCCGGAGTCCAAGTCACAGCCATTTTGGCCGGATTCGGGTACGGCTTGGGCTTGGCGTCCTTTTTGGCCCAAGGCATCTTACTCGCCAGCGAAGTCTTGGCACTTGGATTCTTCGCGTTGAGCGATGACTTTGGTGTCAACGACGCGCAACCAACAGCCATCGTCGTGGCCGCCAGGACTACGGTGAATATCCAGAGTCGTATTTGAAGGTATCGCATCATGCGGTTCCATTTGTACGTTGACGCACATTGACAGGTAATCGATCTTTACTTCGTCGCCGTTGGCAACTTTTGCGGTAGCGGTGCCGAAGCGTCTCGTTGTTTCGATCGCCACCCAGAAGTCATCCATTTCACGGGCGACTCAAAATTAACTGGAGTTGCCGACGTGCCGGCATTCGATGCCTTTGCCGAACCTTGTGGTAGCGGTGATTCAATCACGCTAGGTGCCGATTCGATAATGCTTTCACCGATGGGCTCGTCGGAAATGATCGTCGCTCCTGGTGGCAATTCGCCCTCGGATGACATTCCCGCGTCGTGAAGGTGCATGTGGTCGACGGTCGGTTGTAAGTCAGGATAGATTGTCGGTCCGATTGCCGGTCCCCACAATCCATAACCAGGCTGTAACCCAACATCGCCGTGAGCTTCCACGACGTCCGCCAAGCAATAACTCATGCGACTTGACTCGGTCGCTTTGACGTAATCTAAGTCTTCTTCACCAGTAACGATCATGGGTGTCATGACGACCAACAGTTCGGTGCGAATTTCGCTCTCGGAATCGAACTTGAAAAAGTATCCCAACAACGGAATGTCGGCGAGGTAAGGCACGCGGCGTGACGTATTGGAGCGTGTCTTCTGGATCAATCCTCCGAACACGACCGTTTGATTGTTGTATGCCGTCAACGTTGATTGAGCTTCGGTGGTATCAATCGGTTGTACCGTTACCGGACTGCCGTCTTGGAACACACCAATCGGCTGGCCTGGTTGCGTGAAGTTCAACGCCGATCTTGTCGCTCGCACGCTCATGATGATCAATCCGTCGGCACCAACTCGCGGAGTGACTTCGAGAATCAAACCGACGTTGACATCTTCGACACCAATCGACGTGGTATTTTGATTGATATTAACGCTTTGCGGGCGAGCAACCTGTTGACCAACTTGCACGAATCCAGTGGTATTGTCGACAGTCATGATTTGCGGACGGCTGATGATTTGCAATCGATTGGCGTTTTGCAACGACCGGAACAAAACGCTGATGGACTCACTGGCTGCACTGAGCACAAATCCGGCTGCACCGGGGATCGCACTGCTTGTCGTTCCAACTCCTAGTGCCGAGACACCTCGTCCCGCCGTTTTCTCCTGAGCAAATGAATTTGCATTCGGAGTATTGAGACCGTTGAAATTGAAGCCAGGGCGAGTGAGCGGATCGGTGGATGGTGGAAAGGACGTTGCTAGCGGAGCCGCAGCGACTCCGCGATCGTACAACAGCGAGTCCTGTAGACCTAGCTCGCCACCGATTTCGAGCAAGTCGTTTAAGGTTACTTCCGCGATGACAACTTTAATCAGCACCATCGGCGGTCGGCGATCCAGTTTATCGATCAGTCGTCGCACGTCTTCGTACAAACGAGGGGCGACGCTGATCAACAAGCTGTTGCTGACGGGTTCTGCCACAACAATCAAGTCGCGATCGGGCAGATCATAAGGGCCGAGCCCTTGTTGGAACTGTTGGATCGTATTGACTGTTTGTACTCGCTGTTGAATGTAGGTCTGTAGGGCAACGGCGATCTCTGGTGCACCTTGGTGTCGCAACCAGATCACCTCAGTAATTCGTTCGGCGAAGCCTTCGCTATCCAATCGCAGCAGGATGCTCTCGACGACTTCCAAGTCTTCCGCTGATCCGCTGGCAATGATGCTGTTGGTGCGTTGGTCCGTGGAGAACCGTAGTGGCACCAGCGAACTCTCGGACGCCGTACTCGGGGCCAAGCCAGCGAGGTTGCCCGCACCCACGCTTGTTCCGCCGGTCGTTGCCGAATCACCAAACAGTTCTTGTAGCGCTGTCGTCAACTGCAGTGCATCTCCGTTTTCGATCGTGAACACTTTCACGAGCGAATCGAGCCCCGGTGCTTTGTCCAGTTGGCGAATCAATTCTGCAATCAATGCCATACTTGCGGCCGGAGCCCGCACGACCACTGCATTGGCATTGGCATCGGCAGTAAATACCGCACCAGTCAATATACCACTATCCAACAAGCGATTTCCCTCGGCATCAAGCGTCACGATGGAAAGCGTCGTGGATGGCGCAGACGCGTCTTGATTTTGTTCACCTTCTCCGGCGCCGTTGATCGCTGTCTGCAGCACCGGTGCCAGATCTTCGGCGAGTGCATTGTTGAGCGGGAACACGCGGATTTCGCTGCTAGCGGCAATTTGCTGGACATCCAACTCATTGATCAATCGCGTAACCTCTATCATGTCACGTGGCGAGGCACTAATGATCAGCGAGTTGGTGCGATAGTCAGCACTAATGCGGACACGCGTTCCCAAAGCAGGTCGAAGATCGTCGCCACTGCCGGGACGCTCAGTAAAGAACTCACGGATGGTTTCTTCGGCATCGTTGGCCGATGCATGTTGCAAACGGAATACTCGTAATCGGCTGTTCTCGTCGGTCGGCTGATCAATTTTTTGAATCAGTTCCATTAAGCCCTTGATCGCTTCATCACGTCCGATCAACAACAGTGAGTTAGGTGTATCCAGGGCTGTGATGCTAACTTCGCCCTGACGCGCCGAGAGAACGTCGACATAGAGTTGCTGGAGTAAAGCTGCGACCGCCCCAGAATCTGCGTTTTGCAGCGGCACGACTTCCACTGCCGGCTGAGTAATTACGCTTTGTTTCTCGATTTCGTCAATAACTTTCCGCACTCGCTCGACATCGCGTTTCGCACCACGAATGATGATGACACCCAACTCGGGAACGAACTGAATATCGGTGTCGCCGATGACGCCCGATCCACTCTCGGCATCATTTGCTCCATCAGCAGGGATCGGCTCAGCAGGAGGAGGCGCATTGTCGCCTGCATCCTGTTGGAACATGGCACGACGGAAGGGAACTTGCCCGCGAGGCAGCGGCGCGACCATCGTGGATTCGGCATCGCCCAAATTCTCGAGTAGCCGCAAGGCACGTTGAATCGGCGCAGGTTCCGCATTTTGCAGTCGCAGTAGTTCTGTAACATGCGAGGCACGTCGTGGTTTTTGGTCAATCGATTGCATCATTTTTTGCCAGCCCACAAGTGTGGACCCCGTGGCAATGATGGTGACGGCGTTCGCGCGTCGATCGACTTCGATGGTCGTACCTTGCAGCGGCGTCGAGGTAAGCTGGAAGGAGGCACGCTCTCCATTGTGGCTGGTCGTTACCGGTACCCTTCCGCCGGCGAGTTTGCTCAGGCTGTCTTCGAATTCTCGCCAAGTGATATTCGTCAGCCGCGTATGAACAGGGGCACCATTGGTCGATGGCGTAACACTGCTGGCAAGTAACTCGCGGACGTCGCCTGCAATCTTTTGCTGTGTCCCTGCCGGGGCCATGATCATCAGTTGGCCTTCGCGAGCGTCGGGCGAAATCCGAACTCCGGGCACGTCGCGGTAGCGAATGTTTAGTTTCGTTGCTAAAGCGCGAGCCTCAGCCGCCGGAACGGGAAGCTTTTCCAAACGCGGACCTTCGAGCTGCTGTGCGCGAGTCACACGTCCACCAAGGCAACAAAGGAGTGTGACACATAAAAAGACGAAGCGGCGCATGTGCGACCACCCTTTTTTCAGTGAAGGAACCGAGCCAATATTCACGGGCCTCCGTAAGCGCTCGCCCGTACAATCGGATTCATCGTCGCCAGCGGCACAGCCGCTACAGTCAAAATGGGTGCAACGATGGGAACGATCGTGAAACCCGCTCTGGAAGCCCAGGCTACGGCTCCGTATAACTGAACCGGCGGCCCCCTTCAAAGAATTCATTCACGACAGGAAGAACAAATGCCTCGCGGTAAGATCTACACTTCAGCCCCGGCTGCGATCGGTGATACGCCGATGATCCAAATCAACCGACTGGTACCGGCCGGTCACGCAACCGTATTCGCTAAATGCGAGTTCTTTCAGCCGCTCAACAGCGTTAAGGATCGAATCGGAGTCGCCATGATCGAAGCTGGCGAACGCGATGGGAAAATCTCAAAATCAACTCATATCGTCGAGCCAACGAGCGGCAATACGGGCATTGCCCTCGCGTTCGTCTGTGCCGCCAAAGGCTATAAGCTGACACTGACGATGCCAGAGTCGATGTCGGTTGAACGTCGAGCGTTACTGCGGGCGATGGGCGCAAACTTAGTACTCACTCCGGCTGGTGAAGGCATGAAGGGTGCAATCAATAAAGCCCATGAGCTGGTCTCTCAAACGGACAATGCATTCATGCCACAACAGTTTGAGAACCCTGCGAATCCCGCGATCCACGAAGCGACGACGGGACCAGAAATCTGGGAAGACAGCGGACACCAAATTGACGCGATCGTTGCTGGCGTGGGGACTGGCGGAACGATCACTGGTGTCGGTCGGTTCATGAAGAAAGTAAATCCGAACTTCAAAGTGATCGCGGTGGAACCCAAACACTCGCCCGTCATTAGCGGCGGTGAACCAGGTAAACATCGTATCCAGGGTATCGGTGCTGGTTTCGTTCCCAAAAACCTCGACACGTCCATTATCGATGACGTGGTACTCGTCGATGACGAAGACGCGTTTGATTGGGGACGACGTCTGGCAAAAGAAGAAGGCATCGTTGGTGGAATCAGCAGCGGCGCCAACATGTGGGCTGCGGCTCAAGTCGCCGCTCGCCCCGAGTTCAAAGGCAAACGGATTGTCACCATCATGTGCAGCCTAGGCGAACGCTACTTGAGCACGCCGCTGTTTGGCGATTTAGGCATGTAGCCAATTCGGTCTTGTAGCCCTGAATTTCCCCTACACTTTGCTGCAGTCGACGACCCAGTGGAGCGTCAATCAGTCGACGTTTCAGGAGTTGGCGACTAAAAGTCGCCAACACTTGTTCTTCCTGTGATGCTTGCCGATTGGCGCCGGCCTAGAGATTTGTGTCTGCAGTTTCGAGTTGGCGAATCCGCATTCGCAGACGTTCGATTTCCGAACGCAACAACTGAATCGTTTGATCCGTTTTCGCTGCTGGATCGCTGGAAGGGCCATCCAGGATTGGCGGCGTGGCCTTGTCGATCGACGGCGGCTCAGGCATTCGCGCCGATTGAGATGGCGCCGTTTGCGTCAGTTCGCTTGAAATCCGTGAAGCACTTTGTGAATCGGCCTCGGCGTTGAAACTTGCTTGCCCCACGGGTTCATCATCACCAAATGCCAACGGATCAAGTGGCTTGGACGAAGTGATTTCCGTACCCGAAGCGATTTCATTGCTCAACGGCCGCTCGGGCGGCGTCAATTCATCCATCGCTGTATCGGGCTGTGGGAGGGGTGTGGGCAATGGGGCTGGCAACGATTCCAAATTGGCAACCTCATCGTCCCTAGGCTTGGACTTGGTACCGAGCAGATTTCCAATACTGGCGCCAATATCACCAAGAATCGACCGTCCATAGGTCTCTTCAGACAAATCCGCTGATGGTTGACGCGACGTTGCGCCCTCACTGACGACGCTATCACTCGCCGTAGTCGAGGCTTGCCCGAGTGCAATTTTTGCTTCTTCTAACTTTCCATCGCGTACCCATTGGACTCGCAGGGTCGCGTTGGGTTGTGAACCACCAACGATGCGCCACACGGCACCCGCATCTCGCACCACTCGCCCATCTATGGATACGATGCGATCACCAGGAGTGAGGTTTGCTCGCGAGGCAGGCGACGACGGCAAGACACTGCGGATGATCGCACCATCGTATCTTGGTGCGCTTTCAATCATCACTCCCAGCGTCCGATGAACAGGTTCGCGTTCGTAGGATGCTTGAGCTGAATTTCCCGGTGCTGTATTTGCCGGTGGTCGCAAAACAGTTTCGCGTCGATTGTTTGCGGCACCCGTCGCAGGACGCGAGACCAAGGGGACTCGCAACTCACGTGTCGATAACGAAGTCGCGCCGAGTGCTGGTGTTCGACTCGCCTCTGCCGGCAAAACGCGAATATCGACTGTGTCACCCACGTTCAAGGACATCAATTGTCTCGCCACTGAAGAAATGGTAGGTGTTGGCGTACCGTTAACAGCAAGAATCAAGTCGCCGTCGCGAAGTCCGGCCTGGGCTGCTTCTGAAAACGGTTGCAATGCAAGAACACGCACCCCCGGCACTTCGCCTTGTTCTTGTGCCACCTCGACGCCGATGGAAGCAGATGGGCGAAGTGCAGTAGGAGCACTGGTTCTTGGCGTCGCAGGCTCAAGCACCGACGCACCAGATAACCCTGGAATTGCTAGCGGCGAGGCTGGCTGTGGTTGCAGCGGCGATGTAGGCCGGGGTTGGATTCGACGCAATCGCGTCGTGTCGGCCGAAATGTCTGGAGCTAATGCGGGATTGAGTGGCCCTCGGGGGGCGTTGGGCGAAGCCGGATTTACGTTAGGCGCCGCAGCAGCAGGGGGCACCGGCGCAGGGTTCGTTGGTGCGGGTGGCTGGACCAACGGCTCGATGCGCGAGCGTATGCGATCTCCCAGACGTCGCAACGGACCCTGGGCGCTCGCTGGGTTGGAATCCCACAGGATCGTCGCCGTGAAGACTACCAACAACGCTTGCTTGACACATCGATTCATTTTTCTCTTTCTCACTTTTGGGTGGACGTACGCGGCCACTCTTCCCCTGGGCATGTGCTTCATGATAGGACTGTTTTCTTCATAAGAAAATGGACTCACCGCATGTCGACCGCTTCAATTCCCAATTCTCAGGCGAAAATTACGCCGCTAACGACGCTGGCGGAACTGCTTCCACGAGTGCTCCAAAGGGTGTCCTTTCGTCGGGGCCAGATGATCAGCGAACGCATCAACAGTGTCCTGCGTGAACATCGGGCCGAGGATTTGCTCGTTGTCGTTGCCGGTGCTTCAGAATACATAGACGATGCGAAAAGTGTTTCTGCTGCGGCGATTTGCCTGCTCGACCGCGTTACGCCAGGTCAGATGTCACACACGTCGACCACGAATTTCGAACGCGGTGCGACAATTTTGTTCGCCGGTGAACTCGACGAGGACGCTCCGGCATTCGCCCCGCAATTGTCGCTGCAACTTGATGCGGCGATTGCCCTGCGCGGAGCACGATTCGTTCAATGGGCTGAGGATCTGCCCGCAGGCGATAGGGGAAAATTTTTTGAAAAACCCACGGCGTTAATGGATATCGATTGGCCGACACTGCTCGGTTTCGAACTCCTGGCTGATTTGCAGTACATGCGCCGTGACGTTCATGCATCAAATGATTCACATTCGATCGATACTGAAGAATTCGCGTCCATTAGTTTGACACCTATCGATTGGAAAACATTCAAGAGCGCTACCGAAGGTTCGCGACCGATGCTACCCGTAGAGTTTCACGATATCGTCGACCGGACATACGTGGAGACATTGGACTGTCCCCAGCTTTCGACTTTTCAGTCAACTGCGGCGACACTTGCTGGTTACTGCCAGAACAAAGCGTTTGCCCCGGATCTGTGGTTCAACGTTTCGGCGGCGACTGAACCCCATGTCGCAGTCGGTTGCTTGATTCTAGCGCGTCACACGTCAACCGACATTGAAGCGGGGATTGGCAACACACTGCTGGAGTTGGTCTACATGGGGATCATTCCCGAATACCGCGGCCGTGGGTTAAGCAAGGATCTAGTCGCGGCAGTCAACGAGCTTGCTCTGGCAGAGCGGTTCACGGGCGTCGTTCTCGCCGTCGACGCGAGAAATCATCCGGCTGCACGCGTTTACAGCGAGTCAGGTTTCGTGCCCGTGCTGTGTGAACGAATTTTCGGAAAACGCCTTGCGGTTCCGAATTCCCGGATGAGCTGGGATCAATTGACCTAACTCATTCCTGCAAAACCAGTTACAATCGTTAGCTGTTAATGAAGTTTCGATGCGGTTTCGAGGAATGACAGTTTTTCCACTACCCCGCAGTGTCGATCGGGGATCGTTTCCAGGCGCCGCTTTGCTTCCAATAGAGCGCCAGGGGCGACGATTCGTTCTTTGCCAACCGACTGACCCTACCCTACCCTTGAAGAGTCGTTTGACTTGTTTGCTAGCAAACTTAGAATCTCGCCACCTGAGCCGACGAGAGAGCCTCGTGGTAATCAGACGAAAGAGAGCGAAGCGGACAAGTTACCGCCCTGCGGAGTTAGGTGGATGAGCCATCATCACCTGCGCTTGCTCTTAGCCGATCTCGTCCAGTTTTCCATCCACCAAGCGGCATGTCCTCACATGTCGCTGAGTATCGCCCGAAATCCATGAAGGAGGATTGCGCTACCGGTATGTCCGCATCGCAAGGCTGCACCGACGACAAGGCCGTCGTCGAATCATTCAAGGAAGCGTTGGAACAACGCGTCGGTGCGGACCGTTATCGCATGTGGTTCATTCACGGCGTGTCGTTCGCTCTGGAATCCGGCGTTGTGGTGATCCGGGTTCGTGGAGAGTTCGCTCTCTCGCGGATGAAAAAGAACTTCTTGCGTGAGTTGCGTTCCGCTGCGATGACGGCGTGTAACTCATCGAGCGATGTGCGGCTCGATCTCGTCGAGGAACGGGCCACTCAAGTTTCGCTATTGCCGGAAGTCGACCCATGCGAAGATGTCGTAACCAACGAGCTGGCTAACGCAAACCACATCGCATTGACAGCACCGGGAAAGAAGACTCGCAGTAATCCGACCCGCGGCTCCGGTGCAACGAGTGGTCCTAAAACGAGTGGTCCTAAGAAAGTACTCGACACATTGCCGGGTATTGTAACTCAGTCACCGGCGGCCCAGCGATCAGCTTCATCCTCACAGATGTCACTTGCACTCAGTGAGGGCGGATCGACTCCGTCAACTGCGTCGAAAGCATTGCACACGCTGAGTGAGTTCATCACCGGCCGCTGTAACCAGCTCGCATGCGCCGCCACGACCATGGTTTGCCAGAATCCTCAATCAGCCTCGCCGCTGTTTTTGTTTGGCTCCACCGGTGTCGGCAAGACACATTTGTTGCATGCGGTCGCGGACCAATTTCGGCGATACCACCGAATGCGGCACGTGATGGTGTTGACCGCCGAGCAATTCACCAACGATTTCATTAGCAGCGTTGGCGGTGGATCAGGGTTGCCCGCGTTCCGCCGTCGATATCGCGAAGTCGACGCACTGTTGATTGACGACGTGCACTTTCTCGATTCAAAACGAGCGACTTTGCGAGAGATGTTGTTCACTGTCGAAACCCTTTCGGCGGCGGGTCGACCACTGGTGTTCACAGCGAATCAGTCACCGACAGAGATTTCGGGATTGACCCGCGAGTTGGCCGGACGCATGGCAGCCGGACTCGTGTGTCCGATTCAGCCGCTGGATGCCGAGACGCGTAAAAAGTACTTGCAACGGTTGATCGCAGCGGCATGTCCCATTGCATGGCCAGATGAAGTACTTGATGAACTCAACGTGATGCTTGGCGGTGACGCTCGGATGTGCAGCGGTATCGTCAATTTGGTTGGCATGTTGCAGCGAATGTATAGCCGCATGCCGACGATGAACGAGATTCGCGAGTTTGGTGGCGATGTACTTCGAAGCCAATCGCCGACGGTGACGCTAGCAGCGATCGAACGAGCGGTTTGTGAGACGTTCGGGCTGCAACAACAATCTCTCCGCGAAGGTGCTTCAACGCGAAGTATTACCGAGCCGCGAATGTTGGCGATGTACTTGTCTCGCCAATTGACGTCGGCGGCGTACAATGAAATTTCACGGCACTACAACCAGAAAAGCCATACCTCGGCCATCCTGGCAGGAAAGAAAGTGGAACAGTGGATACAGACCGGCAAACCGCTTGGTCGTGGTCCAACCGCGATGTCGGCCCGACAGGCACTGGACCGCATCGAGTCCATTCTCCGTGCCAGTTAACTTCGTACACCCGCAACGCACAAGTTTTTCAGATTTCGCTACTCGCTCTTCGCACGCTCCCAACGCATGGACGGTCACAGGATGATTATCGACGAGAAGCACAAACGTTTTGGCAAGAAACGTGAAGCCAGTGCCAGTGAAATTCTTCAGCGCCAGCCTCCCTTTGATCTCGAAGCCGAGATGGGAGTGCTAGGCAGCATCTTGTTGATGCCAGAGGTTTGTGACGAGATCGCTTCGTTGAAGATGGAGGACTTCTACGACGAAGCGAACCAAAAAATCTACAGTCACTTACGTGAGATGTATGACGAGGGGCACAAGATTGACATCACGCTTCTCGTTTCGCGATTGCGTACCGCTGGCGATTTCGAGAAGATCGGCGGCGCTGGCTATCTCGGTCGACTTTCCGCCTCGGTTCCCAACGCGGCTCACGCCATTTATTACGGTGGTATCGTTTCTGAGAAAGCGGTTTACCGGCGATTGATTGAGGCCAGTACCGAAATTCTTCGCGATGCGTACGACCAAGCATCCGACGCGCGCGAATTGTGCGCCCAAGCCGAGCAAAAAGTGTTCGCGATTATGGACGGTCGTTCGGCTCAATCCGTCAGCAGTATCAGTGACGTGCTGCATGCGGCGATGGATCGAATGGAAGCCCGGATGAGTGGTGAACATGTCGATGGCGGATGCGAAACCGGCCTAACGGATTTTGATACGATGACCGGTGGGTTGCATAACGGTGAACTGATTATTTTGGCCGCTCGCCCGTCGATGGGGAAGACGGCGCTGGCAATGAACATTGGCGAGCATGTTGCCATCGAGCAACGCGCGCCCGTGCTGTTTGTCAGCCTTGAAATGTCCGGCATCGAGCTGGCCGACCGGATGCTGTGCTCGCTCGCTCGCGTGAATGGCCATCGCCTAAGAAATGGAACAATCTCGTCGGATGATCGTGACCGCTTAATTTCAAAAGCGAACGAGATTAGTCAAGCACCACTGTTTGTCGATGATTCCCCCAGTCGCACGGTGAGCGAAATCGCTGCTGCTGCACGGCGAATCAAACGTCGAGAGGGAAGCCTCGGCATGATTATCGTCGATTACCTGCAACTCATTGAACCCGATAATTCTCGTGATCCGCGACAAGAACAGGTCGCAAAGATCGCACGTCGGCTCAAAGGTATGGCGCGTGAACTGGAAGTGCCGCTGCTGTGCTTGTCCCAGTTGAATCGGCAAGCGGAAGAAGGGAAAGATCACCGCCCTCGTTTAAGCCACTTGCGTGAATCCGGTGCAATCGAGCAGGACGCCGACGTGGTAATGTTCGTTCACCGAGAAGAATACTACCACCGCGGTGACGAACGAGCCCAGTACGCAGGGCAAGCTGAAATCATTGTCGCCAAGCAACGTAACGGTCCCGTCGGCGATGTGCTGCTGACTTGGGAAGCCGACTTCACTCGATTCAGTAACCGTGCTCCGGATCGGCACAGTGAGTTTGATGACTATGCGGAATTTAGTAGCCCTGGCGGTTTCTAACGCATTCTAAATTGCGCTCTCCGCCTTAAGCACAGCAATGCGTCTGCCGATAGACCACTCTTGCAAGATGCGCACAACTGTTTCACGGAAGAAGGTGGTACTTGAATTCCATTCAGCTCCGGATTCTCGCTTGCGCAATCTCACTCTCGGCGTCATTATCGCTTGCGGCGGCGCGATCGCCGCACTCCCGTTTCGACGAGTTCACTCCAAACGCGAGTCGCTCGACGCATCGGTTCGGGCAACGGGCCCAACATTTACTCCGTTGGATGCGGCGGTCCTGGATATCCCACTGGACATGCCACAGGTCGCACCGGTGACAATGGCCAGCTCCAAGCCATGGCCGTCAGCTACGGCGCCACCCCACTCGCCAATGGCTCCGAGCCGCTGGCAAGAACTCGTTCAAGAACCCGCATCGTATGGGTCCTCGGATATTCAAATCGATAAACCGAGCATGGTGGCCGAGCAATACAGCGCTAGCGTAGAGTTCCAGGCTCAAGCAGCCCAGGCGCGTCGTGGCGTTGACCATGCCGCGATCACTCATCCAGGTCAACCGCTGATCGGGGCGAAACTTCCAGCTTCAACAGTCCCCGTCGTTCCACATCGGTTCACCGACATTTCTAATAGCACTGAACTTGTTACCGATTCTCTCGCTATTGACTCTCTTGCGAATGACAAGCTTGCGGTCAACCCAACAATCACTGCCATGCCGACGGTTCGTCACGATACGATGATCGCGAACATTTCTAACCGCGCAAAAACAGAGCCGGCTGTCTCGAACGACGAACCGGCTCCTGAGCTGCCACCCATTACATCTGTCGAACGTCCTCGGTTTTGGATTCGCCAGCCTGATTAATGGTGGTAATGGCCAGAGCGATGGTAATCGTAATGGCCCGGCAGAACATCGAAATGGTTGCCGTGACGAATGACTTGTGGCGGATGGTAGTCATAATGGCCCGTGCCGTGGTATCCACCGTGATACCCGTTCAACGTTCGACCGCGGTAGCCGCTGCTGTACGTCGAGCCATAGATGGGGAAGCCCGGTGCGCGAGCGAAGCCGTGACCAGAGTGGTAGCTATGTCCATATCCGTAGGACGGGCGATAGGTGTTATAGCCACCGCCACCGATGGTGATGCTCAATCCACGTCCGGTGTAAAGTCCGAATTGTGCCTCCGCCTTTGAAGGTGCGGCGACCAAAAACAATCCGGCGGCCAACATGGGAACCACCAACCACTTGGTGAAGGTATACATTTGTCTGAACTCCAAAATCTGCAGGTGCCGATATCCGCCAAGCAAGCCGCTCGACGCGATTGTTCATGAAACTCGCTACATTTGCGCCAACTCGATGCCAGACGCTGTCAACTGAGCCGCATCCGACCAGCATGATTGCACTAAACCATTACGCTGCATCGCTTTAGAGAAACACGATAATGCATCCGATGAATTAACAAGTCGCCAGCCCAGTACCGCGTGCCACCCGATGAGTGAGGTCGAATTGACCACACAGTGCGACTGGCTTTGTGTCAGTTTGATTGTCTAGTCTGGTTTCGCTGGTCGATCCAGCGGACCAGTGACAGACCTGTGGAAAGGACGCCGGCAAGAATGAGCGGCGATGTCAGCGTGAAGACAATGAAGGCTAAATGTGCTGTTTGGCCGACGTCGTCGTTGGTAAGGATGCCGGTGCCAAAAAGGATTTGCAACTCGTCTTGGACAGCCGGGACTCGCGACGCGTAGAGTAATCCGGCAGAAACAATCGCAAAGATCACCATCATCAACATCATGAACGCGAGGCTCATTTGCGGCGTGCGACGTAACGAGCAAGGTTGATGTATCGGGTCAGCCATGGTGGGTAACGGTCCGCGGATGCAAAAACGTTCCAGACAAACAGAAGTACGACGGACTCGAAGAGCCCGTCGTACAACAAGTTCAGTTTACAGCAACGTAAGTCGACGTGCTGTCATTAACGAAACATCTAGGCTTTACGAACGTTCTCGGCGCGAGGTCCCTTGGGGCCTTTGCCAATGTCGTACGTGACTTTTTCACCTTCGCGAAGTTCGTCATAGCTGACGCCTTCGACTGACGAGCTGTGAAAAAACATGTCGTTGCCAGTTGCGTTTTCAATGAAACCGAAACCCTTGTCCGTAATCCGTTTGATTGTGCCTTCTGGCATAATATCCCAACCTTCTCTTCTAAAAAGCTAACCCGTATCTCACCCGCACAAACAGTTCATGCGGGCTTGGTTCGTAACGTTCCCCGATGCTGAGCACCGGAGTCTCAATCCAATTCGTCTTCATCTGGTTGTGGCTCATCGCCGTCGAGCTGTGGGGTTACCACAGGTTCGGCATCGGCAGCCGCTTTGCGTTCCAGACGCTTAGTGAGTTTGTCTTGAGCCTTGAACTTCTTTTCCATTTCGCGCTGTCGTTTGGCGAATGTATTTTGATTCTTTGCGATGGTGATTTCTCTGTTTTGTGGAAGATCATCAATTCATTGGCGAGAACAATTTAGCTTGACGGTAAATCGTGCAAGCCACGGGACCCTCGCGTCCTCGTTTCAAGCAACCTATCGAGGCTGCGCTAGCCGCTCGCCTGACCGCGAGTCGCTGTGTCGAACACGACGTTTCGGCTTTGGTAGTGGTTTTGCCACAGTCGCCGTGCTGGAGAACGGCGCGGAACCTCCGGAGCGTCCACGACGTCGGTGTTGACCCGACGCAGACGCAGAGACTCGTGAGCTAATGGCCGAGGACGATTGACCCGTCGGTGCTGGTTGCGGCTGATTTGGTGCAGAAGGTACTTTTTGCCCGATTAGTTTTTCAATAGCCCGCAAATCATCGCGTTCTTCTGGGCAACAGAATGACAAAGCGATCCCGTCGGCACCGGCGCGTCCGGTGCGGCCGATACGGTGAACATAGCTTTCCGGCTCGTTGGGAATGTCAAAATTGATCACGTGAGTCACGCCATCGATATCAATTCCGCGTGCTGCCACATCCGTTGCCACAAGCACTTTCACATCCTTGTCACGAAATGCGGTGAGTGCTCGCTGGCGTGCTGCTTGCGATTTGTTTCCGTGAATTGCCACAGCCTTGATCCCGGATCGCAATAGCTTTTCCGCAACCACGTTTGCCCCGCGTTTGGTGCGAGTGAAAACGATTGCGCGATCCACTTCTGGAGCACCCAACGTTTCTTGCAACAACTCTTGCTTGCCGCTGCGATGGATAAACAGGACTTGCTGGTCAATTCGCTGAACGCTCGTTGTCTTGGGTGTTACGTTGACATTTACCGGTTCATACAAGAGTCGTTCAGCCAGCTCAACGATTTTCGGCGGCATTGTCGCTGAGAAAAACAGCGACTGGCGATCTTCGGGAAGCTTGCTGATGATTTTCTTTAAGTCCGGCAGGAAGCCCATATCGAGCATCCGGTCGGCTTCGTCGAGAACAAAGATCTCCAGTTCGTCCAAGTGAATAAAGCCTTGGTTCATCAAGTCGAGTAACCGACCGGGCGTCGCGACCAACACGTGGGCGCCGCGATTGAGTGCACGAACTTGGTTGGCTTGATTGACGCCGCCATAGACCAGCACATGTCGCAATCGCAAGTGGCGACCGTAGGTGGTGAAGCTGTCACCAATTTGGATCGCCAATTCACGAGTGGGTGCAAGAACCAAGACGATCGGGCGATTGGGGCGGGCCTTGATATTTTCTTGGCCGAGGAAATTAAGAATGGGCAGTGCGAAGGCCGCTGTTTTGCCCGTACCCGTCTGAGCACAACCAAGGACATCGCAACCATCGAGGGCTGGGGGAATGGTTTGCGCCTGAATCGGCGTGGGGGTATGGTAGTTCTCTTCGACCAATGCGCGTCGCACAGGTTCGATAAGTCCGAGTTCGTCAAACGTGTTCAAAAAATGTTCCTTCAAAGGATACTCGTGAGACCCGAGCCTTGGACGAGTGATGACACCGTAAGGACATTCGGGTGGAGCCCACGCACGGTAATCTGCGTGCCGAGGGCGGTGGGGAGAATGGTGAAACGCTTCACTGGGCTCCCGAATTCAGTAGTCGCCTAAATCGTTCCTGCACAAACTTTGCAAATGAAAGTTCCTCCAAGCGATTCGGCGCCGCCGCTATCGACGGAAACTGGTGACAAACAAGAAAGTCACAGCAGTCCAATGCGTCCACCAAAACGCGAGCGGCTTTACAGGAAGCGATTCACAAAATCGACCCATGTTAGCAGCAATAGGTATCGCCTAGATGCCGATACCGGTGAGGGGCGGGGGGTACAGAAGTTTCCAATTCTGCTCTTACTAACCCGTTCGGACGGAAAACGCTCGCTCAAACTGTTTCGAGCTACGTACTCGCTTACTTCCATCCACATCAACCCAGCATGGAACAAACCCAGCTAGCGTCGTTGGCGAAAGTATACCCCTTGGGACCAGCCGCGGGAAGAGACATTCTGAAGTTATTCGATTTAAACGATAACCCATCCCGCTAGTGGATGGTTGTTGGCCCGAATCGCAGTCGACAGGAAGCCCCGCGTCCGTCATCGGTGCATCCGCCCTACCGCACTAGATCATTCTCGACACAATCGGAAAATTCGTAAACAATGCTTCTCGTCGCCGAAGCTTACGCGTGGCGGCTTTGATATCAACGAGTGAATAACCCAGAATTCAGAACATGTCAAACACGCTGGACCAGCCTCAAGCCAAATCCGCCACCGCGCGTAAAATTCTCGGACCGCTCCCTGACGAGCTTCGTCGCCATCTTTACTATACCCTCGGTCACCACGATCAAGATGTGCGTCCGAGCTACTACTACCGAGCTTTGGCGATCGCCATTCGTGATCGTGTCAGCCAACATTGGCGATCGACTCGCGAACGGTTTGCCGAAACCACAGATCGTCGAGTGCACTATTTGTCCCTCGAGTTCCTACTTGGTCGTTCGCTCAATAACGCGATTCAGAACTTGGATCTGGACGAGGCCTCACGCGATGCCTTGCACGAATACGGTTGCAAGCTGGAAGAAATCGCCGAAGAGGAACCGGACGCTGGGCTTGGCAACGGCGGCCTAGGTCGTCTCGCCGCGTGTTTCCTTGATAGCTGTGCGAACTTGCGGCTTCCCGTCGCCGGTTACGGAATCCGCTATGAGTTCGGCATGTTCCATCAATTGATCGAAAACGGACGCCAAGTTGAGGCGCCCGATCACTGGCTGCGCGATGGCAACCCCTGGGAGATCGAACGCGTCGAGGATACCCGCACGGTGAAGTTCTATGGACGCACCGAACGCTATCACGATGATACGGGGACCGCTCATAGCCGTTGGGTCAGCACGAATGATTTGTACGCAGTTCCATTTGATATGCCGATTCCTGGCTACAAAAACGATACCGTCAATACGCTGCGACTGTGGAAGGCCGAAGCCACCGACGTTTTCGATTTGCAAGAGTTCAACTCTGGCAGTTACACCGAAGCCGTGGCGGCTCAAAATAGTGCCGAACAGATTTCGATGGTCTTGTATCCCAACGATGCCAGTGAGAACGGCAAGGAACTGCGACTGAAACAACAATATTTCTTGGTCTCGGCAAGCCTGCAGGATGTGCTTGCCAACTGGGTCGAGCAACATGGCGAAGATTTCACGAACTTCGGCAAAAAGAATTGCTTCCAACTCAATGACACGCACCCCGCCTGTGCTGTACCAGAATTGATGCGGCTGCTGATGGACGAACACAACCTCGAGTGGGACGTAGCATGGAAAATTACTACCGAATGCATGGCGTACACGAACCACACGTTGTTGCCCGAAGCTCTGGAACGATGGTCAGTGAATTTGTTCAGTCGCTTGCTGCCGCGATTGCTGGAAATCATTTATGAAATCAACGAGCGGTTCTTGGCCATCGTCTCCAAGAAGTATCCTGGTGATATGGATTTGCGGCGACGAGTCTCGTTAGTCGAAGGAGGCGATTATCCACACATTCGCATGGCGTTTTTGGCGATTGTGGGCAGCATGAGCGTCAATGGAGTTGCGCACTTACATACCGAGTTGCTCAAGGGAGGCCTGTTTGCGGACTTCTACCGCTTGTGGCCAGAGAAGTTCAACAACAAAACCAACGGTGTCACTCAGCGGCGATGGTTGTCTCACTGCAACCCAGAGTTGCGGGACTTGCTCAACGAAACGATTGGCACCGATTGGGAAGGTGACCTACAGAACATTGCCAAACTGGCACCCTACGCTGACGATCCGGCGTTTCGCAAACGCTGGGCTGCCGTCAAGCTTGGCAACAAACAGCGATTGTCAGCCTATGTCAAAAAACATACGGGAGTGGAATTCAGCGACGGTGCTCTATTCGACGTACAAGTCAAACGAATTCACGAGTACAAGCGACAGTTACTCAACGTCCTGCACGTGATCCACTTGTACGATCGTATACGCCAGGGCGAAACCAAGGGCATGGTGCCTCGTTGTGTCTTGATCGGTGGCAAGGCCGCACCGGGTTATCACATCGCAAAGCTGATCGTGAAGCTGATCAACAACGTGGCAGTTGTTGTCAACGCAGATCCAGCGGCAAAGGATTTACTCAAACTCGTTTTCTTCCCGAACTATCGTGTTTCGGCGATGGAAGTCATTTGCCCCGGCACGGAACTGTCCGAACAAATTTCAACGGCTGGCAAAGAAGCCTCGGGGACTGGGAACATGAAGTTCATGATGAACGGTGCAATCACGATCGGTACGCTCGATGGTGCTAATATCGAAATCCGTGAACAGGCCGGTGCCGAAAACTTCTTCCTGTTCGGTATGGACGCAAATGAAGTCGAGGTAACAAAAAGGACCTACGACCCCAACACGATCATTGCCGCTGATCCCGATATTCGGCGCGTGATGGAGTTGCTCGAAAGTGGCTTCTTCAATCCCAACGAGCCCGGTATCTTCGACTTGCTCACTGCTGGATTGCGTAGCCCGTATGACCAGTGGTTATCAATCGGGGACTTCCGCAGCTTCATTGACGCCCAGCGCAGGGTGAACGACGCGTATAGAAATCAAGACCAATGGAACCGCATGAGCATTATCAATTCAGCTCAAAGCGGTTGGTTCTCCAGCGACCGTACGATCCAACAGTACGCGGATGAAATCTGGAAAGTATCCGCCTTAAATTGAGCTGGGCTGTCCATTCGCAGGTAGCTGTTTTCGCTCCTGGGTGTTCGACAAGTGAGCAAAAACAGCCAGGAGCGACAACGCCGTGAACAACCTCTTGCCTCCGACGTCCGTTATTTTGTCTAGTAGATTAGTTGCGGTTGATTGGCTGAATCACAAGCGAGTTCCAACCAGTCGTGTAGGATTCATAGCCGTGGCTGTCAGCGTAGCCGATACAGTGCGGCTTGCCGTCGATCGAGATCGTCATGAATCCTTTACGGTTGGACTCAACTGGCTCTAGCCAAGCCATGGGAATGGTTTCCGTGAGCTGACGTCCAAACGAATCAGCCAAAACCCGACCATTATCATCGGCGATCAAAACTCGCGTGGTGTCCCGCTCCGCAGGCGTCAAGGGTGTGGAAGAAAGTATGGAGTGAGCGAGCCCTTCCCAATTGAATACGACACCCAATGCACCGATCGCTGCCCCATCGACCTTACCGCCTTTTCTTATTGCGGATGAATAGATCAAAACCGTTTCTTCGTTGACCAATGGGCTGCGGTGTGCGGACTCGAACACAAACTCCTCGCCACTTTTTGTGGCCATGGCTTTGGTAAACCAAGCTGATCGCCCAACTTCCCGATCAAGCGATCGATAGCGATTGGGGCGACCGTTAGCGATTATCTTGCCACGCGAATCACATACCACTAGATCGAAATAAACCGTATAAGAATTCAAAATGATGCCAAGGCGCTCCATGGCGTATTGAGCAGTATCGCGACTTCGATTGGTCAGTGCATCCACGAGACTGGGATCGGTCGCCCACCAGCGAACATCACAAGATCGCTCAAAGAGATTGCGATCGATCAAATCGATATTCATCATCGCCATATCACTGAGTCGATTACCGCGAACACTGGTTCCGATCAGGTCTAGCAACTGCTGAATCGTACGCTGAGTGCGGCTGGCCATCAGGTTCGCTGCATCCGCCGTGCTGCTGGACAGTTTCTGCATCTCCGCCGCTACGACTCCAAATGCCGCACCGTACTCGCCCGCCCGTGCGGCCTCGATGCGAGCGTTAAGCGCCAAAAGTTTTGTTCGCGAATTGATTTCATTGATTTCATCAATCGCGGAGTCCATCGTTGCGTTGAGTTGCCGCACCAACCGCAAAATGTTGTCGCTGCCTCCATCACCGTGAGACATCGCGTTGGAATCGGTCATTGTTTTAGAGGCGGCAATGGGTGATGTCGTAGGAGCGTCAGGATCGGACATAGAAGATTTCCGTAAATCGCGATTTCGCGGTGTCAGCGGAAGTTGCTAAAAAGAGGACTGGAAATGCAGATTCAGTATATTTGCTTGCCTGTCCGTTACAGGCGTCCGGTTTCGACTTATCCAAACAACTTGGGTCGATTGCGTGTTTTTGCGGAATAATCGTCAATTTCCACGAATCCCCGGCGCCGTCTGTTACATTAAATCTCTGCCCAAGTTTCGCCCATTCGATCGGCTCCCCCCGCGATGATTCCAGAAACTAACGGTCCGTTGTCTCGCCGCACGCTGCTGGGAATGCTGTTTGCCTCCTCAGTCGCTGCTGCGGCCACGTACGTTACCACGCGCCGGCATGGAATAGCAACAAAGACGGTTTCGTTCCCAGAACCCCCAGCAACCATTGATGCCTTGACGCCTGAGCAAAGGGCACGGATTGCTCGTGCCAGTTTCTATGACACGGAAGTTGAACCGAATATTTTCGCGACCGATTTACTGAACCGCGAAGCGGGTGACCGGGCGTTGATCCGCCTACAGAAAAATTTCGACACCTATCATGCCGGGGTCAAAACCTTTGTGAAGGATTTGACCAGTGTCTCCACGCGTCTGGGGATTGTTCGCCGCTTGCCTGGACAATGGTGGGCCAGCGACGAGCGGATCAATGAATACATACGCGAAAAATTTGAGAAATATTTATTTTCTGAACAAAGATTGATGGATGACATCGCCGGCGTCTTCAATGCTTTTCAAAGCGATGTCGATGCCAACCAGCGGCGAATGTTGGTCGACATTCGAGCCGCACTTTCCTCGGCCGATCTGCCCGAGGTTAAACTAGCGACTTACAACGATTTCTTCGACGCGATTGCCAACAAGCTGCAAAATTACTCGAGCGATTCCGCAACATCGTCGGTCTACAATGCGATCACCGTATTCATCGTCAGCGAGGCTGGAGGCCAGATCGCGAGAACCCTAATCCTGGGATTGCTCGCTCGCTTCGGAACTTCTGCTGCGGTTTCAACCGTTGCGGCAACGGGCGCCACCGCTGGATCAGCGACCATCGGAGCTGGTGGCGGGAGTGTCGGCGGCCCCGTCGGCGCTGTCGTCGGATTTGGTGTCGGACTGGCCGTTGGCCTAGTCATTGATTGGTGGATGACGGAAAAGTTCGAAGCGGAAATGTCTTCCGAAATGGCCGCCTATTTGGATTCACTGGAAGCTTCGATCCTGTATGGCGGAAACCAAAACCAAACAGACGAAGGACTCGTCGGTGCGATGCCAGTGGTTTGCGACCGCTTGCTGGACGCGTACCGTGAACGCTTTTACAAACAAATTGTGATCGGAGAATAAACGATGCTAGCGAATAGTCGCATATCCAGATTTTCAATTCTGACAGTACTGTTGCTTTCTTTAGGCCAGGCTCGATCATCACTTGCTGATCTCCCCCTGGCTTCTGTTGGTTCCTCAATCGCGAAAGGGATTTCGCAGTACTTTGGCAAAGAGGGTGCCGAGCAAACGACCGAATATCTCGCGCGCCGCGGCAGCAAAGACCTGCTTGAGCGAGTCGCCACAACCGCCTCACGTGAAGGCGGCGAAGCAACGGTCCAGCGTATCGCTAAGTTGGTCGCTGAGAATGGCCCTGAAACGCTCGCCGCGCTGGATAACGCCCCTCACTTGCTTCCCCTGTTGAAGTCGCTTGACGAATTACCCGCCGGTGAAATCAAGCATGCCTTAACACGCTTGGCTGCAGGTGGTAGCGGCCGAGAACTAGCCGAAGCGGTTGTCCAACATGGTACCGCTGCCCTTCGCGCCGAACTCAAACATCCTGGCGTTGGGCTAGTCCTGGTTCGCTCCTTGGGAGACGAAGGAGCGGAACTTGCCGCCAACTTGAGCGACGATTCCGCGATCGCCGTTGCTCGACATGCAGAGGAAATCGCGGCACTGCCATCTGCTCAACGCGAAGGCGTGTTAGCGCTGCTGCACAACGATTCCGTGGCCTTCGTTCGTTTCATCGGTCGCTTTGTTGAAGCTAACCCCGGCAAGACCTTGTTCACGGCGGCGACGACGGGTGTGATTTTGGCCCAACCCGAGAGAATCCTTGGCGGCGACGAAATCGTCTTTGACGCCGACGGGAATCCGATCGTTGTCAGTAAAAGCGGCATCCTCGGTCGCAGCCTGGACGTTGGAGGAAACGCCGCTGAGCATATTTCCGAGCGATATGTGAGGCCGTTATTTTTCGCCGTCGCTACGTTTGTCGGAGTTTTTTTAGCACTATTCGCCTGCGTCAAACTGTGGCACAGCCATCGCCGCGAACAGCTCCAAACGCAAGCAATGCTCAATGAGTCCAAGCCAGTGATCGACTCCACTGCCCAACGGCAATGAGAAAATCTACTGCTGCCACTTGGTAATCCAGTCCGACATTGAGAATCGTAACTGCTCTCGTTTCTTTGCAATCGACTTATTCAGCCGATCTGGCAATCGAGCGTTCTCTTTATCCAACCATTTGTCTTGCAATACTTTCTCGACGACATCGCCGAGTTCTTCCGCAACGTCACCGCCCAGCTTGCTGATTCGGTTGACTTCAAAATGCTCGAGCACCAGTTCTGCGGATTCAACTTGAGGATCAATAAAAATGGCTGGTGGCACTTCACTGTAATCGGCATGCATCGCCAGTGTCGCAACGCAATTCAGTCGCACTCGCATGTTTCCTTCCACACTGACGCTGTACCACTGGAGCCCCAGATTCCACTGCTCGATCCGACAGGTGAAATCCAATGGAGCGGCTACTGACGTGGTAATTCGCCACCGACCGTTATCTGTGGCTTCCACGCTCTGGATTTGAATCGGGTTCGCGTCGCTGACAAAGAGTAGCGGGAGCTTCAACTGGTACTTAACCCATCGACCATGACGGACATCTTTGAATCGACGGTGAGTCTTCAGCTCAAGGCCTTCTCGTCGAATATGAACGCCAGCCCAAACACGTTTGGTCTTGCCCCAATCATCATCGCCCTCGTACTCGTGAGGCATGTGCTGCGCCGCCACATCCACTAACCACTGCATCGACTCGCGAGCCTGGTCCGAAGAGATTGCCAGCGATGGTGAGACTTGAGCGATCACCGACGGCGCTATAAAGACGAACGCGATCGCGTGGCAGCAGAAATTCACAGCGAGTTGCATGGCATCGACATTAGCGATTCGGACAAGTACGACGTGTTCATAGTACTAACGTCTGGCCCGCTCGCCCGTCCAGGTCAACCCAAGTCCAACCCAGTCAACATCCAACGAAACCGCTCATTGCCCCCCTAAAGCAGCGAGGTCTCTTCCGCAACAGGCGCCGGAACTGGCATTGCTTCCTTCTCCCCGGTAGCTGGTGGAACGGGTTCCTTCGCGGAGGATTCTGCAGGTAGCGGCTCTGCTAATGTTGGTTCCCCGGGTGCCGACGGGTTTGCTGGCACTGATCTTGAGGACTGAATGAGCTCTCGAAGCAATCGATGAGTCTGCCAGAAACCATCTATCGACCAAATACTCGTCAACTCAGAGTTGCCGGCGACCCCATCGTAATTCTTAAGAAGCTCCGACAATGACCGTAGCGAATCACCGCGATCGATCGTCGCAATGATTTCTTCGGGACGCAAGTAGTCTAACCAAATATCGGCATCATCACGACGAGTGGAGAAACTGTGGCTCAACTGCATCGCAGACATCCGCAATTGCTCTACCGACGATTCCGATCCAGCCTGAGCAGCGTATGCAGGATCGTGATCGCTGTACTGAGGATATTCGGGCTGCAGATATTCCGGATGGGGATACGCCGGGTGGAGATAAGCCGGCGGAGGATAAGCGGGCACGTTCCAGCCATAGCCTGGCGCTGGATGAATCGGCTCGGGATAAATCGGTGGGTAGTGGTAATGTCCGTAGTATCCTGAGCCATAGAAGGCCGGGCGACCAAAGTAGGGAGCGTATGCATACAACCTTGTATCCACCGATGTGAACGGAGCCCGCACGCGCGTCCCGCCGCCAAAAGGCAACACGTCCACCGATACAAATGGGACGCTGATATTCACACCTCCAAAGGGTCCGACACGCACCAGTTGCGCTTGAGCACTGTCAACGATCACCAGGGATACGAGACAGGTAGCGACTTGGACAAAACGTCTCATGATTTATTTTTCGTAAGCAAGGTTACCATGAATGATGGTCGCTCTCACGGTGAAGGCGTCACACATCGTCAGCAACAAGAACAGTTTGTCTTTAATATTAGTTGTGCATTGCATCCGTCGCATCATCAGCGGTGAAGAGTGCAAATCCAGGACCACAAAGTCGGCTTCCTTTCCTATTTGGAAATTTCCAATTTTGTCCTGCATTTGCAGTGTTCGTGCTGCACCCAGTGTAACCAAGTACAGTGATTGTATTGCCGAAAGCTTTTGTCGCTGTAATTGTGCCACGTTGTACGCTTCACCCAACGTCCGCAGCAGCGAAAAACTGGTTCCCGCACCAATATCAGTCCCCACAGCAATGTTGACACCCTCGGCAACCGCCTGTCCCAAGTTAAACAAGCCACTGCCAAGAAACAAATTCGACGTCGGACAAAAAGCGATCGCCGAACCGCTCGCCGCGATTCTTTTCAGATCCAACGCAGTCGCGTGGATTCCATGTGCAAGGATTGTGCGATCACTGAGCAATCCATAAGACTCGTAAACATTTAAGTAGTCGCTCGCTTGTGGAAACAGTTTGGCGACCCACTTCATTTCATCAACATTTTCCGCCCAATGCGTCTGGATGTAAACGTCGGGGTGTTCACTCTTGAGTTTGCCCGCAAGTTGCAATTGTTGAGGAGTCGATGTGGGTGCAAAACGCGGTGTGATCGCATACTGCAGTCGACTGCCCGGACGCTTGTGCCAAGTTTCGATTAACTGCTTGCTTTGGTCATAACTGGTCTGGGCCGTATCAAGCAATTCAGGTGGTGCATTGCGATCCATCATCACCTTTCCAGCGATCATGCGCATTCCCAACCGCTCGGCTTCACGAAAGAAGGCTTCTACCGAATTCGTATGCACCGATCCGAACACCATCGCTGTGGTTGTGCCGCAACGCAATAACTCTTGAAAAAAGAAACGTGAAACTTCGTCAGCATAGCCAGGATTAGCAAATCGAATTTCTGTCGGAAACGCATAGAGATTAAGCCAATCCAGCAACTGCTCGCCGTAAGCTGCAACGATATCGGTCTGTGTGTAGTGCAGGTGCGAGTCAATGAACCCCGGTACGATCAATGCATCCTCCGCATACTGTCGCTGGATGATGATGTCCGGAAATCGCAGCAATAAGTCTGGCGCCGGACCAACCGCGACGATATGCCCATCGACGAGGACGATCATTCCGTCGGTGAGATACTCGTAACTATCCTCTTCCGCAACCTCAAAGGGGTTCGCCAGCAGATGCAACATTGGCCCGCGAAATGCAGTAGGCTGATAAACGTTGTGAATCACTAGACTACAGGTTGATGAGGGGGCAGAAATAGGCAACCGACAATAGGGCGCATCTAGGATGCTAAGTCGTAGGATGATAAGGCAGCGAAACTCAGCTACAATGCAAGCTCACTCAATTAGCTCTCACCCTGCAATGTTGATGCAAAACCAATATCAAAAACTGGATTGGGCACGTCGGACGTTTCTTGCCAAATCGTTCGCCGGAATCGGGTCTTTTGCTCTCGCTTCAATGATCAGCGAGTCCGAGACATTTGCCAATGGTGCCGCCAGCCACCCTTGGCCAGCTCTGCCGGGTTTCCCCAATCATACTCCGCGAGCCAAGCGGATTGTCCACCTGTGCATGGCCGGTGGACCGTCGCACGTTGAATCACTGGACCCGAAACCACAGCTCGATCGTCTCGACGGCGAACCGTTTCCGGAATCCTTCACGCGAGGGCAACAACTCGCACAGCTTCAGAACACCGTGTTGAAGGCCCGCAAGTCGTTTGTGAAGTTCAAGAAGTGGGGCGAATCCGGATTGGAAATGTCGGAGCTGTTCCCCCTGACGGCTGCGATGGCGGACGATCTGTGTGTGATCCGTAGCATGACGACGGAGCAAATCAACCACGACACCGCCCACGCATTCATGAACAGTGGTTCGATCATCAAAGGTCGCCCGAGCATGGGGTCGTGGATGCTGTACGGGCTAGGTGCCGAAACCGACAATTTGCCTGGATATGTGGTGATGACGTCATCTGGCCCCGGTGCTCAGCCGGTTTCGGCACGGCAGTGGAGTGCTGGCTTCTTGCCAAGTAAATTCCAAGGTGTTGCTTTCCAATCCAGCGGCGCACCGGTTCATTACATCGGCAATCCAGACGGGGTTTGCCAGTCGACCCAGAGACAAGTCATCGACGAAGTCCAACGACTCAACGGGATGCTCGCTGAACGGCATTATGATCCAGAGATCCAGACGCGTATCGCCCAGTACGAAATGGCATTCAAGATGCAAACCGCCGTGCCCGATTTGGCGGATATGTCTCAAGAGAGCCAATCAACGCTGGAATCCTATGGCATCAGTTCTCCTGGTGATGGAACGTACGCGTCGAATTGCTTACTCGCGCGGCGACTGCTTGAGCGAGGAGTACGATTCGTCCAGCTCTATCATCGTGCATGGGACCACCACAGTGACCTGGAAAAGAATTTCACCATCGCAGCCAACGCTACGGATCGACCGACCGCTGCTTTACTTCGAGACTTGAAGGACCGCGGTCTTCTGGAGGACACGTTGGTGCTCTGGGGCGGCGAGTTTGGACGCACTCCCATGGCCCAGGGTTCCGGCCGGGATCATCACATCAACGCTTTCAGCGTGTGGATGGCCGGTGGCGGCGTACGTGGCGGAATGTCCTACGGCGCAACGGACGAACTTGGATACAACAGTGTGGAGAACGTGGTGCATGTGCGCGACCTGCACGCCACGATGCTGCACTTATTCGGTGTTGATCACGAGCGGCTAACCGCACGCTTTCAAGGGCTAGACCTCCGACTGACTGGAGTTGAACCATCACGTGTTGTCCGTGATGTAATCGTTTAATAGGAATTCAGCTTTAAGGCTTTTCGGCCGCGGTGGCGAGCACTTCCAAGTCATCGCGTCCGACTCGGGCACAGAAGTCACCGAGCGATTCTTTGTCGCTGAGGCGATGGGTTTTGTAGGCCGCGAAGATCGACACCAATTCGTCGGTCAGCGTTTCCATCGGTACGGAATCCTTATAGATGTAGGCCAACCGCGTCCCCAGGAATGCTCCACCCACAAATAACGTGTACTTGCCTTTGGCTTTGCCGACCATCGCGATCTCGGCGTTGTAGGGACGCGCGCATCCGTTGGGACACCCTGTCATGCGAATGAGGAACTTCTCATTATCCAGCCCCAACTTTGCCAACGGTGCTTCGATACTATCGATCAATGAAGGCAAGTACCGTTCACTTTCCGTAATCGCTAAGCCACAAGTCGGCAGCGCTACGCATGCAATTGACCAACGACGAACCGTACTTGTTTGTTCGGTCGTGGGTGTCTTGTGCGACTGGATGATCTCAATCAATCGATCTCGATCTTGCGGTTGAATATTCGCAAAGATAATACTCTGGTGACCGGTTAATCGAATTTCGGGTTTCAACTCCGTACAGACCGCTCGCAGGGCGGCTTTCAACTGGTGATTCTCATCATCGTAAAGGCGACCGTTTTCGATATTCAGTCCGTACGACCAGAGCCCGTCGCCTTGCTCTTGCCAGCCCATGTGATCATCGAAGCCGGTAACGTCGTCCTCGGTGCAATCCTGTAACATGCCACCGTAGTACTCTTCGACGGCGCGGCGGAACTTAGTGATTCCCCACTTCGCCACGAGATACTTCATACGAGCAACTTTACGATCTTCGCGATTGCCGTAATCTCGCTGGACTTTCAAAATCGCCTTGGCGACATCGACAGCCTGTCCGACCGTGACGAACGCCATCCGTTTGCCCAAAGCGGGGAAGCACTTTTCGGCACTGGGCGTCGTGCCCATACCGCCGCCGACCGTCACGTTGTAACCGACGATGTGCCCATCACGCACGACAGCAATGAACCCGATGTCTTGGGTGTAGACATCGACGCAATTGTCCTCAGGAAGGCAAATGCCAATCTTGAATTTTCGCGGCAAGTAGCGTGGGCCATACAACGGCTCAACCACCGCTCCGCCTTCGAGAGTCTTTTCACCCGTTTCCAGATCCGTTACCCACAATTCATGGTAGGCAGGCGTTTTGGGGGCAAGTTCTTCGGTCAGCTCGTCTGTCAACCGATGCAATTCTTCGTAAACCGTTCCGATACGCTTGGCCGGGCAGCACATGATATTGCGATTAACATCGCCACAAGCCGCCAAGGTCGACAAATGGATCTCATTGATCCGCTTGATCGTTGCCCGCAAATCTTGCTTCAAGATTCCGTGCAGTTGCAGTGTCTGGCGCGTGGTGATCTTGAGTGTCGAGTTTCCGAGCGTATCGCAAAGGTCCAGCTCAGCGAGTAATTGCTCGCTCGACATCCGACCTCCAGGGATCCGATTACGGACCATCATCGAGTACGCCTTGCCGCCACCCTCTTTTTTGGCGCCACCGCGCGCGTCGCGGTCATCCTGTTGATAGGTACCATGAAACTTCAACAACTGTATGCTGTCTTTGTCGAAGTGATCCGTCGATTCGGCGAGTTCGACGTCTATCTTGCCTTTGAGAAAGTTGCTCTCTTCCTTCAGGGCTTCGTTTGGGCTGAGTTTAGGTGTATCGATGGACATCCGGACCTGGACCTATGTAATGCTAATTGGGCGTTTGTTTGGGTTGTGGCGTCCGTGTACGGGCTACGCTCGGCGGCGATATTTCGTTAAGAAACATAGACCACGGGCACCGCGGACCAGCTAGTTTGCGGCAACTATAACGTTTTTAGCGAATGACCACTATGGCGAACTCGACCACGAAACTACTTGACGGGAAGCGGATCGCTGCTGAAATCCGCAGCGAAATCTCGCTAGTGGTACAGGATTTTGTGGCTTCCGGTGGTCCTGTCCCCACCCTGGCCGCTGTCCTTGTCGGTGACGACCCGGCCAGCCAGGTTTACGTTCGCAACAAAGAGCGGGCTTGCGAACAAGCCGGAATGTCCAGCCTGTTGTATCGATTGCCAGCAACGACGACTCAAATCGAACTGATCCAGCTGATCGATCAGCTCAATAACAACGCTAGCGTCAATGGGATTTTAGTCCAGTTGCCGCTGCCTCGACGGGACGACTGTAAGCCCAATCTCGATGAGCGGGCGGTTCTGGACGCCGTGGACCCGTTGAAGGACGTTGATTGTTTTTCTCCCGTCAACGTCGGGCTATTGATGCAAGGGCGTCCCAGATTCCTTCCTTGCACGCCGCATGGCGTGGTTCAACTGTTATTCCGATCCGGTATTTCGACCGCTGGAAAGCACGTCGTTATTGTTGGACGTAGCGACATCGTCGGCAAACCCCTGGCCATGATCCTGGCTGCGAAAGACGGTTCTTGCGGCAGCGAGACCGCCAATGCGACGGTCACGCTTGCCCATAGCCGAACGCGACACCTTGGTGAGATCGTGCGCTCCGCTGATATCGTGATTGCGGCCGTCGGTGTGCCCCAAATGATCACCGCAGCGATGGTTAAGCCAGGTGCCGTTGTGGTCGACGTGGGTATCAATCGTGTCGGCGATGCATTGGTCGGCGACGTTCACTTTGACGAAGTCTTGGAACTCGCCTCAGCGATCACACCGGTTCCCGGAGGAGTGGGGCCACTGACCATCGCCATGCTATTGAATAACACGCTGCTCGCAGCAAAACTGCAACTTAAAGCAACCACGTCGATTGCACCGTAGCCCGTCGAACCGATGGTTCAATCAAATCGATTGGCACCAGAACTAGTTCCCGGCAGCTTTCTTTTTCTTGCGTTTCGTCTGCCCATCGCCGACCACGTCGTCAACAACCACATGAGTACGCTTGGCCCAGTCGTCGTACTGTTTCGCCATCGACTCGACCCGCTGCGGATGCTTACTGGCAAGATCGACGAGTTCAGTTCGATCGGCGGCCATGTCGTACAGTTCCCACGGCTTGCCTTCCAAAGCGACAATTTTCCAGTTGCCATCACGCACGGCGCGATTGTTTTCGTGGTTGAAGAAAATCGGCTCGAGTCGCTGAATTTTTTCTCCCCGAATTGCGGGGAGTAAACTAACGCCCTCCATCGGTTCGATGGAGTGTCCCTGATGCTCCATTGGATACTTGGCTCCGGCGACATCAACGACCGTTGCCATGATGTCAATCAGGTGCCCGGGTTGTGACTCAAACTGGCCGTTACGCGACGAAGCAATCTGGGCAGGCCAATGCACGATGAGAGGCGTCGCAGAACCACCTTCATGCACATAATGCTTCCATTTACGGAACGGCGTGTTGTTAAGCGTCGCCCAGGTCTGGCCAATGAAGACATTGGAATTGGGGCCACCCGGTGGCGTGCCGGTAAATCGCCCAGGAACACCCGACTCCGCGTTGCCTCCATTGTCGCTGAGAAACATCAGCAAGGTGTTGTCCAGGACGCCGCGATCTTTTAATCCGGCAACCAGATTACCGACACTTCGATCCATGGCATCGATCATCGCCGCATAGATCGCCATCATATGGTCATAGCGGTCTTGTTCATCGCCCGACAGCGAGTCCCAGGCTGGAGTGTTATCGCCGCGCGATGATAACGGCCAGTCCGGATGGATTAACCCTAGTTCGATCTGGCGCTCGTACCTCGCTTGGCGCAACGCATCCCATCCAACCTTGTATCTTCCACGATAACGATCGATGTCAGCTTGCGGCGCCATCAACGGGAAATGGGGTGCACAGTGCGCGAGATAAAGAAAGAACGGTTTGTCTTGCTCAATCGCGACGTCAACAAAGTTTAGACCCCAGGTTGTCCAAAGATCTGCACCGTACCAATCGTCTCCGAACAGAGGATCGGTCAGTGCCTTTTCTTCACCATTGAGGAACAACTTGGCGTTGCCTTTGTCGCCGCCCTGATTCGCAAAGTGAACACCGCCTGCGACCAAATTCAAACTAAGCTGAAAACCCCGTTTCCAGGGTGGCGTGCCTTGATTCTGTCCAAGGTGCCATTTGCCGCTCATCGCCGTAAGATACCCTCGCTGCGTTAGCACCTCGGCAATCGTCACACTGGAGTTAGCAATCTTACCTTGAAAACCGGGATGGTTCGGCTTGATGGTGTTGTCCAGGTGCCCCATTCCTGCTTGATGCGGATAGTGCCCGGTCAACAGCGAAGCGCGTGTCGGACTGCAGCGTCCGGTGTTGTAGAACTGAGTGAATCGAACGCCGTTGGCTGCGAGTTGATCCAAGTTCGGCGTGGCGATTTCACTGCCATAACAACCGATGTCCGACCATCCCATGTCGTCCACCAGCACGACGACAACATTCGGTGATCGTGCTTCGGCACCAGAACTTGTAGCGACGTAACAGCAGACACCTAACCATGCAAACAGTAGCCAAGGCGATTTCATCGATCAATTCTCAAAAGAAGCCGGTATCGAACAGACTTCCGTGATTGTAATCCAATCGCCTCAAGTATAGAGCCCGCTAAAACAGAACGTTCGGTGTCGCCGTCAGTGAACCGGAAGCTGCAGCAGAACTCGACAGCGATGGTGAAACCGCCGTTGCCGAAGACTTTGCTTGCCGTCGGTAGCCGAAGCAGCCGCGATCGCGGATCACTGTTGCGACTTCGCTTGGAACATGCTCGGTCCAACCGTCCTGTCCCGACTGGATCTGTTTCAGTACCTCGCGCGAGAATGTTGACAAGTGCCTGGCATCAAAGTTGTCGAGTTGTTCGATACATCGCTTGTCAACGAGGTACTGGTACAATTTGCGAATCTCCGGTGCAATCTCAAGATTATCAACGGTCGTTAGCGTGTCTGTGCGTCGATCCAACAGCGGATAGATGTACAGCTTCAAGTCGTTTTTGAACAGCCGACCGAAGGATTCCAGGATACCGCCATCGAGTTTCGTATAGTACTTCTCATCGAACAAATCATGAAGACTGCCGGCACCCATGGTGATCCCGATCTTCTTCTTGGTGTAACGAGCCAAGTAGGCCGCAAGTCGGTAATACTCGAAATAGTCACTGACCATCACCGTCATACCGCATGCGGCAAGCGTATCGGCTCGGGCAAGGAAATCACGCAAGTCGATATCACCGTTGGATTGCAGGTTGTGCATGGTGATCTCGGCAAGCGAAACGATCTGTTCACCAGAGACATCCGGCTCGCGTTGAAATTTGTCATGCGCTGCGCGAAGCATATCGATATTGACGTGCGTTACCGGGCGGAAGCTGCCTCGTTGCACCAAGATCGGCTTCTTGTACAACGTTTCTGAAGGCTGCAAGACTTCGCCACTGGCTGAGAACATCGCAGCACTGCTGAGTCCAAGCTGTACTAACCGCAGACTCATCACACGGTTGTCAACATGGCGAAAAGCGATACCGGAGAACTCAATCATGTCGATTTCGATGCGACGTGTCGTGAGATTGTCCAGTAGCGAATTGATCAGTTGGTCCGGTTCGTGATTGAGAAAGAATGCCCCGTAAAGCAAATTTACGCCCACGATTCCTAATGCTTCCTGCTGCAAAGCATTTTCCGTATCCAGCATTCGTACATGGATGATAATCTGGCTGTCTTGATCACGTGGGTGTGCTTGAAATCGAATGCCCATCCAGCCATGGCAATCGTTCGTGCCATGAAAATTTCTTGCAGAGACAGTGTCTGCGAAGGCAAAAAATGCGGTCGTATCACCACGACTTTCGCGCAGCCTTTCAAGGTTCAAGGAATGCTCATGATTCAACATGTCTTCCAATCGCTGGCGACACACGTACCGATCACATTGGCCGTAGATCGCATCGCTGACGGACATGTCATAGGCGGACATGCTCTTGGCGATCGTCCCGGCGGCACCGCCGACTCGAAAGAACCAACGAACGACTTCTTGGCCAGCGCCGATTTCTGCAAACGAACCATAGCGGCGGGGATCAAGGTTAACGGCCAAAGCTTTGCGTTCAGTGCTGGGGCGTTCCGTAGTCATGAGGCGGGTTCTTTGGGGGTAGATGTGCGTATTTTGGCTAAGATATATGGATCATGCGACGAGTGCTGACGCGGAAAAAACTCCCGATTAGGCGAGGGTTGCGGAAATCCAGGCCGCAAAGTCGGCAGTGCTGGGCCAACTCGCTACCAACATTCTTAACTTGATACTGTACAAAGACTTATGTAATGGCCCCTGAACTGTTTTCCCCGACGCGACATAAAACAGTTGACTACCGACCCAATGCCCCGTAGGCTGAGAAGTTCAAACGAGCCGACTTGATTGTCAACAACGAACGAGCACCCATTCAGCTCAATTTAACGGTCAGCATTGAATCCTTACTGCGTTCAAATGAACGAGCGTCTCTCTTACGGGCACAGTGGTTTTATTGGCTGACACAGTGACGCGTTTGACTTTTCGCACTTAAAACAGGAGTTGCTCAGAGATGCTTGGTGACAGCAGAACGAAGCCGATGGAGATCTTGTTGGTTGAAGATGGCTTATTGGATGCGCGTGTCACAATTCACGCGCTTCGCCGCAGCCAAATTCATCATCGTTTGACGCTGGTTCGTAGCGTTGGCGAGGCGATTCAATTCCTAAACCGAGATGGGGTGTTTTCTCGCGCGCCGCGGCCGGACCTGTTGCTTCTGGATATGATGTTGCCCGACGGGAATGGTTTGGAAGTGCTCGAAGCAATGAACGAATTGCAAGCCGACTCGATCAAGACAACCGTGGTCGTTTTAACCGCTTCGGACGATGAGTCGATCAAGCGGCGTTCGGATGAGCTTGGTGTTCACGACTACATTCAAAAGCCCGTCTCCGAAGACGAATTTTTACGGGTGGTGCGTGAGCACAAGCGGCTGATGATTCACAGCATGCCGCTACTGGAAACGGTTTGAGATCGAACGCGGCAGTTGGAAGGTAATCTGGCAAGACGCTTCGACCACCTTCTCTTGATCGATCACTTCGACAAAACGCAGTCGATTACCTTGGCTAACGACGATTGTTCGTCGGACGGTTTGCGACTTGACCGCCCTGCGGCCGCAACAAATACATTTTCGGATCGTCGATGATAAACGCCGTGCTCCATCGGTGCCCGTCGTCCGCACTACATACGTTGTAAAAGAACGTGCGGAATCGCTCTGCGCGATAATCATAGGGAAATTGACTGGAGATGTAGTCCGCTTCGGTTAATTCATCCACGCCCGGTGACGCGTAGAAGTGAACCATTCCATCGGGCGTAACGCTCATTCCGAGTGTCCACCAACCCGTGGTTGTGATTTGCGGTCCCCGAAAATCGCCACCCTTTCGATTGCTACGAATGCGGAAATACGCGAAGTCATCGGTTTTCGAGGAGTCGGCCTTGCTTTCGAATTCGATGAATAATCCCGGCCAGTAGACCTCGTTATCCATTTTCTTATGCTTCAAGCCAAGGAACCCAGTTTCTTTTTCTACTAGCGCAGTTGTCTCCAGCGCCAAACGAAACCCAAAGTGCGGTCCCGAGCGTTTCTCCCACTGCGAAACAGGTGGTAAGAACACGCGAGTCGTAACACTTGGCACCTCGGCGATGTCAATGCGTCGCTTCAGTCGATACTGAATATTGCAGACGAAATCGTCTTGGTGCATCGTTCGACTCGGCTGGCCGGGTATGCCCGTCTGCAGCGACCGCAACAGCATAGCGCCGTTACTACCGGGCAAGCCACCGCTGGGAGTCACGACACGTTTGACGACGTCGGGATGACCTCGCATCACGCCTTCGTACCAACGACCGTTCGTCGTTCGGCCCATCGGCTGGCGCTGGTTTTCGTCGATGTCCTCAGTGCTTTTCGGATCGTTCGGGATGTATTGCCAGTTCGGATCTTCGAAGTCGTCCGACACTCCGAGTACCTCGGCACCCGTGCCAGGAACGACGGCCCGCTGGGCGATTGCCGATTGTGAGACGCCTGCCAGAAGCGTCATCGTAAGAGCAGCCACGGTGTGGCGGCCGAGCGAAATCCGCATGATTCGATCCCGTATCCGCTTGCGTTGAAAACATCTGGAGCAAGCGCGGCTATCCGCGATCAGCTCCCCCCTATCATCGTTACAATCGGCACAATCGAAGTTGCGGTTGAAGAAAACGTGTCAGTCCGCCAGGAAAATCGGCTGAGAAACGTTCCCCTCAGCGAGTCACGATGTCGCGACAAACATCTGGGATCGACGCAGCGTTTACCAGATGAAACGTGCGAATTCGTTGGGATATCATTGGACCAGCAATCGCTGAGTAATCGTTGATATCGTACGTATTGACGATTACCGCCACTGCCCAACCTCGCCGTGACATCGAAATAATCGCGCTGATCGATTCGACGCTGCACTTCTGTAATACAAACAGCAACGTGGTTTCACTCGAAATTCGGCCTTGACTTTCAGCGAGTAATTGTGGCAACGACAGTCCGTCAGTGCGTTCTAATCTTGCCAGCGTACGTGTCACTTCTGCTAACTGAACTGGGCCGCGCGATGCAGGAACAATCACCGGTCGCAAGCGATCGCTTTCATCACGCATTTGCGCGGCCTGGCGAGCTTCGTCCCGCACCCGAGAATCACCGATCCAGCCTTCGGTACGAATTCGGTCTGCAGCATCACGCCCGTTGGTCAGTAAGCCAAAGGGTTCACCAGCGTCATGGAGCGTTGCCGCGATCGAAGCGGCTGCTGTAACCGCCAAATCACTGCGAACCGGTTCGTGCTCGCGCGGCATGGTTGATTCATGCAAATCCAAAACGAGCGTTGCTCCGATAATGGACGAAGGTTCGTAAACTTTGCTGTGCAGAGTCCCGGTGCGGGCCGTCGCTGCCCAGTGGACACTGCGCATCGGGTCACCGGGTTGCCACTGCCGAATTCCTCGCAGTCGAGTGGGATCGTCCATCACGTTGGCCCGCATGCGAATCTCGCCGATCGGTCGTCGCGATCCTATATCGTAACCAGCAAGGGTGATGACTTCTGGAAGTACCGTCAGGTAAATCGGCTGCGTGCCAACTCGATAGCGACGATACAAGCCCATCAAGTCACCGGTCTCGAGCACCGTGGGACCAATTTGAAAGTAGCCTCGACGATTGCATTGAAGTGAATACGCGATGTGACGCGTTTGCTGGGGCCAAAGCAGCATCACACCAATTCGCTTTCCAACGACTCCCAGTGTCGACGGTTCGTGCAGGATTGCTGATCGCGGTAGCAGATCCTCAACCAACAACCAGACAATAGGCAAGCGGGAATGGTTGGTCAGGGCGACGCTGACATCGAATGATGACCCGATCTTCAACTCTCGGTCGCTACCTTGGCGAATCGCTACGACCGAGTCGGTCCAAATTTGCGCCAACACGGCATTTAGGCTTAGCACACCCGCGACGGTAATTCCCGCAAGCACCCAGAGAGATGCTCCGAACAGCATCCCGCACAACAGCAGCGCAGCCACGGCGGCGATCCAGGTGAACAGGTTCGGTCGTTGGGTCATCGTGGTCAGAATCGCTACAGGTGGACGAAAAGGCTCGCGAGGGAGGCTGCACCCAGAATAGCACGTCCAAAATTCATTACCGTCAATTGATGAGATATCGAGAGACTTGCGGGCAGGCCCGATCTCGGAAACGGCTAAAAGTTACATTAACCCAGCAAACCTTTCGCAAACTGGCTGCGTAGCACCCCGGCGAAAGCTTTCATTTGACTGACATTATCCGTACACTTACACCTCGAATCGACCTCGATGAACGCATTGGAATGCCTCGGCTTGCCCGCCGACTCCCCAGTCTTGGGACAAGTCATGACTTGGCTACCCGTTTGGCTAACGCCGATTTGGGTGCTTTCGATCGGTTTGATGTTGGGTTTGGCGCTCTGTATCGCGGTGTACAGTGTGTTGGCAGTTTTGTCATTTGTTCCGCCGCTGGGACATTTGGCTGATCATCCTCGCCGCGGAAACGTGGCCTCGTTGATCGCTGGCGGAATATTTGCCACCTCCCTTTGCATTCTCTATGTCCCGCATGGCCAGCCGCGCAGCGAAATGCTTTACATGCCGTTGATCGCGATTGGATTGGTTCTGGGTTTCGGCTTGATTTATGGGATGTGGCATCGCACTCGGGTCGAATGGCCAGCAATGCTTGGTGAAGGAATTACTCCCTATTTGCTGTCCACTGCCGGTGCGTTTGCTGTTTTGGGTTTAGCATCGAGCCCGATCGTGAAGGACTCCAAGGAGATTCTGGCATCGATTGCGGCCGTCAACTATGTCGGCGATGGAACTCGAGTAGAGACGGTCACCGTGCCTGGCACACCAGTGGAAACCTCGTTGGACGAAGCCTCGTTCCATCCGGCCAATATCGAGTACAACCTGCGTAGTGTTTCCGAACTGACGATTTCGAGCGACCGAACGATCGCGCTGGCCGACGCTGGCACCCCTGCTGAAGTTTCGCGGGCTCCGTATCGAGTCAATGCCGATGAATCCTTGCATTACAAGTACGAGGATCGTGATACACCACCCATCCCAGCGATCGCGAGTAAATTGCACATCAGCAATCAAGAAGTCGATCCGGCAACGGTGACGTTCACGTTCAAGACTTTACCGCAAGTGCCTGAAGCGGCATCGATCGTTGGCGCTGCGGCGACCTTTTTCTTCATGATTACGGCGCTGATGGCGTTTCGCCAAGCAGCACCGCGGGTATGGGCATTGGCACTGTCAACGGCCAAGAATGAAATGGCTCAACCACTGTACTTGTTGCTTTTGGGTATCGGCCTGTTTGGCGTTCTGTTGTTTGGAATCTATCCATTCAACACACTTGGGGACGATATTCGCTTGCTCAAAGACAGCGGCGTCACCCTGATTATGGTGCTCGGCATGCTGCAAGCAGTATGGAGCGCCGGCACCACCGTCAGCGATGAGATCGAGGGACGTACCGCATTAACGGTGCTGAGCAAACCAGTCAGCCGTCGATCGTTTGTGCTAGGCAAGTACGCAGGAATCATGTTGGCTGTATTGGTACTGTTCGTGATCATTGCGACCGTGTTGCTTGTTGTCATGAGTTACAAACCCATTTACGACGCTCGTGAAACGAGCAAGGCAACTCCGGTATGGCAGGTCGGTCATGAGGAAATCATGACGACGATCCCCGTGCTGGGGTTGTACTTCATGGAGACAATGGCGATTGGTGCGATCGCTGTAGCGTTGGCAACGCGGGTTCCACTGTTGGCAAACTTCATCACTTGTTTCGTCATCTATGTGATCGGAAATTTGACCTCTCCGCTAGTCGCATCGACCGAGGGGAACAACCCATTGGTGACCTTCGTGGGGCGATTGATCGCCGTGATCCTTCCGAATTTGAATGTTTTTAATGTGCAGAGTGCTGTGGATGCGGGAAATCCCATCCCACTGCTCTACTTGGCGGGAGCTTTCAATTATCTTGTATGCTTCGTCATCGCGATTTGGATGCTCGCGATGCTACTTTTCGAGGACCGAGACTTGGCATAGTTCCACTGAGGTGCTTCGGGAAACGGTCCAACCGACCCGCCGTTAGTTCATCTCCAGGTGAAACTTGCGGCGGCTATCAATCGCCAGAACTCCGGAGCACCCAGATTGAATCGAATCAGTACGTTAGTGGAAGCTCGCCGTGAACCGGAGTCACGGGCCAGTTTTTTTGCTCATCTGTGGGCGGTCATCTCGGGCCTTCTGATCCCAGTGATTGTTGTTCTCGTGGGAGTAATCGCGGTCATACTCAATAGTGAAACGCGGGGGCTGTCCAATTCCTGGGTTACGCTGGGAACGCACTTGTCGGTACCAGTGAGCACTTCCATCGTCAAGCAACCACCGCTGCTTCAATTAGCAGAGCTCGTGCTGGCTACCTTGCTCGTCTCGATCGTATTTTGCTTGGCGGTATGGCTTCATCGCCGCAGCGCCGATGCGCGAGCCCGCGAAGTCGTCCGAGCACTTCACGGTCGCGTTCTGAAGCAAAGTTTGCGTCGCGCGGAACTCGAAGGGGCGGCAGCCCAGCACGTTCGCGCCAGTAAACTCATCGGCGAAGACTTGCCGCTTTTACAAGAAGGCTTGTCCCTTTGGTATCGCAGCATCCCTCGTAGCGTGTTGATGCTGGCTGGATGCTTAACGGTTGCACTACTCGTGAACATTTGGTTGGCGCTGTTGGCTGTGATCAGTTGTGTGCTGATGTGGCAACTGTATCGCTTGCTGCACGATACAGATGAAGAAGATTTGATGCAGTGGGAAGTGCCGCGAACACGACGGCGAATGGCGGAACTTGTCGGTGCAGCACCACTTCTGGCGCGGCTTCAATCGCAAGGACTTGCCGACCGGGCATTCGATGTTGAATTGGATTCGCTATACCGCAGGTTGACTGCGGAAGATCATCGCCAGGGCCGGATTTGGCCGCTGTTGTTCCTGGCCTCGTCGGCTGCAATTGCCGTGATGGTGCTGGGATTGGGCGTGAATTTGTTTGATATCGATAACGGACTCAGCGTTCCTGCAGCACTCGTATTGGGGCTGTCGTTGACCGGCGCCGTTGTCTCTGCGGGACGACTGCTGAGTTTGACAACCCAATTGCGTGAAATCAGTTTGGCCAGCGACGCCGTTTATCACTACCTGCACCGCAGCGATGATATCGCACCCAGTGAACAACGAGTGGGCTTGGCGGGACTGCGTGACAGCGTCGAGATTCGTGACGTGACGTTGGGGGACTCCAAAGAGCATCCGATCCTCAGTCACTTGAGTTTGAAACTCAAGCCCGCTTCACTGGTAGCGTTACTGGGAACAGAAACCGTATCGACCCGAGCCTTAGCCGAATTGTTGATGGGGTTTGGTCGGCCAGCTAGTGGCGGGGTGTTGATTGATGGAATCCAATTGCTCGAAGTACATCCACAAGCACTCGCTAGAAACGTGATGTGGATTGAACCCACCGGTCCGATCTGGGACGGGACAGTGATGGAGAACCTTCAAGGCGGCGATTCTTCGATCGACAGTCGTGCGGTGGTCGAAGCCCTAGAGAAAGTCGCTATTTACGAGCGTTTGCAACGTCTGCCCGACGGACTGAGCACGATTATTGCAGCCGATGATACTTCACTGGGCATTGAAACGACTTATGCTATGGGTGTTGCTCGCGCGCTGCTGCACAAGCCACCGATTCTGCTGGTCCTTGAACCGGCTTTGACGAGTGATGCCATTGGCGAAGATCCCTGTCTGGAGGCGCTTCACAAGATGGTTCAGGCGGGTACGCTGGTGGTTACATTGCCTAGGCGACTACAAACGCTGCGGACAGCAGACCGTGTTGTCCTGCTGAACGGCCCGCGATTGGCGGGCGAAGGCAAGCACGCGGATCTGCTTGCGGGAAGCGATCTGTATCGACACTTGAATTACTTATTGTTCAATCCGTACCGCCACCAGCGAGGTCAATAACGCTGTGACCACTACTCGGCCTTTGCTCGCCATTGCCTGCATCCTATCAGTTCAAAATCTTGCCCTTACAAGATTACATGGTAGCGATTCTGTTCAATTCAATCGGGATGTTTTGCCAATCCTTTCGGAGAACTGTTTCGCCTGTCATGGTTTTGATGAATCGGCACGTGAGGCTGGCTTGCGACTCGATACGCTTGTTGGCGCAACGGGTGAAGCCGACTCAGGCGCTCACGCAGTCGTCCCAGGTCGACCCGATGAGAGTGAACTGATTCGACGCATTGAGCCATCCACTGGTGGTGAAATGATGCCGCCGCCGGATAGCGGAAAATCACTCACACTATCGCAAATGGAAACGCTCCGCCGCTGGATCGCTGATGGTGCAAAATACGAGAAACATTGGTCGCTGGAGCCTCCCGTAAAAGTCGCACCGCCAACGATTGCCGGAGTCGAGCATCCAATCGATTGTTTCGTCCAGGATCAACTTCGTAGCAATGGTTTAAGTCCGACTGCTGCTGCCGATTCCGCAACACTCGTACGTCGCTTGAGTCTGGATCTGATAGGGTTGCCGCCAACACCTGAACAACTGGATTCTTACGCGAAAGCAGAAAAACTGAATCTCGAGCGTGCTTATTTGGAATTGGTCGATCATCTTTTGGAGAGCCCGCATTATGGTGAACGCTGGGGCCGCTGGTGGCTGGACCAGGCACGGTACGCCGATAGCAATGGATACTCCATCGACGGTCCACGACAGATTTGGAGGTACCGCGATTGGGTGATCGACGCACTCAACCAGGACATGCCTTTTGATCAATTCACGATCGAACAACTTGCCGGCGATCTTCTTCCGAATGCAACTCAAAGCCAGAAGGTAGCGACCGGCTTTCATCGCAATACACAAATCAACCAAGAAGGCGGCATCGATCCAGAACAGTTTCGCATCGACAGCGTCTTTGATCGTGTCGCAACGACAGGTACCGTGTGGCTTGGGCTAACGATTGGGTGCGCGCAATGCCATGATCACAAGTTTGACCCGATTTCGCAGCAGGAGTTTTACCGACTGTTTGCATTCTTTAATAACCAAGACGAACCGACACTGAAGGTGTACGAACCAGGTGTCAAAGTCCCTGAACTTGTCGCCGAGTTAAAGGCCGCAGAAAAAGCACTGGACGATTTTATTCAATCGAAGATGCATGCGTATGAAGCATGGGAAGCCGCACTGACGGACGATGAGAAGTCGAAATTACCTGCGGGAGCCCGAAAGTCACTCGCCATCGAAACGAGCAAACGCAACGCGAACCAAATGCGAGAATTGTTTGCGATCGAAGTAGGCAAGATTGACAGCGAGTACCAATCGCTACAGCAACGACTTGAGCAACTGGACAGCGAAGTCAACGGCGTCGTCACCACGATGGTGCTGCAGGAGCGCCACACACCACGCAAGACGACGGTATTCATCAAAGGTGATTTCACTCGTCCTGCCGAGGAAGTCACGCCGGGCACTCCCTCAGTGCTGCATTCCTTTTCATCAACATCCGATTCTCCCGATCGACTCGATTTGGCTTACTGGATTACAAGTGACAACAATCCACTCACAGCACGAGTCATGGTTAACCGTGTTTGGCAAATGTACTTTGGCCGCGGGTTGGTAGAGACCGAGAATGATTTTGGTTCGCTCGGAACACGCCCGACGCATCCTGAACTGCTTGACTGGCTGGCAATCGAATTTCGAGATGGCGGCTGGAGTTTAAAAGATTTGCATCGCCGAATTGTTACGTCCCACACGTATCGCCAATCGTCTACTGAGCGTGACGAATTGCGCGTAGCTGACCCGCACAATTATCTCTTAGGACGCCAACAACGAATTCGTCTGGATGCCGAACTGATTCGCGATGTATCTCTCGCTGCCAGCGGATTGCTCGCGAGAAAGTTCGGCGGACCACCTGTTTACCCACCCATTCCCGACGGGGTCATGGGCCAGGGACAGGTTAAACGCGATTGGAGAATCAGCAAAGGTGACGACCGCTACCGACGCGGCATCTACACCTTTGTCTATCGCGCCACACCGCCGCCGTCATTGAATGTTTTTGACGCTCCGGATGGTTTCAGTACCTGCACGCGGCGTTCTCGCAGCAATACGCCGTTGCAGGCACTGACCTTGCTAAACGACTCCGCCTTTTTTGAGTTCTCTCAAGCTCTGGCATCGGTTGTGCAGGACGAAGGGCTTAACTTCGCATTTGAACTTTGTACATCGCGGAAACCTCGGGCTGATGAACTGGAGGTCCTTAGAAGTTTGGACCCTCATAGTGCCGCTCGCGTCATGCTGAACCTCGACGAAACGATCACGAGAGAATAATCATCATGGATGCAAAAAACGTAGCCTTACAACAACAAACCCGTCGACATTTCTTCAGCCGTTGCGGTGTCGGACTCGGCTCAATCGCACTTGCCGATTTGCTTGGCATGCAAGCTTCCAGCGGTGAGTCCAGCGCGATGCGCAATCCGCTTGCGCCCAAGCCGACTCACTTTCCGCCGCGTGCCAAGAACATCATTTTCTTGTTTATGGCTGGCGGTCCGTCACAATTGGACATGTTTGAGCACAAACCCAAACTAACCGAACTTAGTGGGAAACCAATTCCGGAAAGCTATATCGCTGGAAAACGTTTTGCATTCATGGACAGCAGCCATCGTAGCGAGTTGCTAGGCTCCAAGCGTTCATTTGCACAGTACGGTGAAAACGGTACCTGGGTCAGTGATTTGCTTCCCCATACAGCAGCGATCATTGATGAATTAACGATTGTAAAAACGTGCAAGACCGACCTGTTCAACCATGCCCCCGCAAAGCTATTTATGAATGCGGGCAGCGGTCAATTTGGTCGCCCCAGTTTTGGCTCCTGGGTAACCTACGGATTAGGCAGCGAGTGCGAAGACTTGCCCGGATTCGTCGTCTTGCAAAGTGGACCGCGTGGACCGCGCGGCGGAGGCGTGCTGTGGAGCAGTGGCATGCTACCCACTACCTACCAAGGTGTGCCGTTGAGGAACCAGGGCGACCCCATTTTGAATCTTTCCACCCCGGCAAATGTCACAGCGACTGATCAACGCCGTGTCATTGATGCGGTGCGAGAGTTGAACTTGAAACGACTGGCCGAGACCGGTGACGAGGAAATCGCGACTCGTATCAATGCCTATGAGATGGCATATCGCATGCAAACGAGTGCACCGGAGTTGATGCAGACCGCCAGCGAATCCGCTGAAACACTGAAAATGTATGGAATCAGAGACGCGAGTGAATCGAGTTTCGCCCGCAATTGTTTATTGGCTCGACGACTGGTCGAACGCGGCGTGCGGTTCATTCAACTGTACCACACCAATTGGGATCATCACGGTGGACCAACGGAGAACCTGGAAACACATTTGCCGCAAGTTTGTGCCGACATTGACCAACCGGCGTCAGCGCTCGTTATGGACTTAAAACAACGAGGCTTGCTCGAAGACACGATCGTAATCTGGGGCGGCGAATTTGGCCGAACACCAATGGGTGAATTGCGGGAATCGACAGGACGAAATCACCATATCGATGCGTTCACGATGTGGTTCGCTGGCGGTGGTTTCCGGCCAGGTGAAATCTATGGAGAAACCGACGAACTTGGTTTCGGTCCGGTGAACAACCCAGTTCATGTGCGTGACATTCACGCCACGTTGCTGCATCAACTGGGTCTGGATCACACCCGCCTAAACGTGCGTTTTCAAGGCTTGGACATGCGACTGACTGGGGTCGACGAAGCTCATGTGCTCACGTCGATCCTGGCCTAGAAAGACGCAAAAAAAAGGGCATCCCATGCGGGATGCCCTACTCTATATTTACAGAGCGAATCGCATTCACAAAGCGAATCGCTAATAATCGACTATTCGGCAACGGCCTTCTTGAAAGCCTTTTCAAACGCCTTGTCGTTGAATACCAACTTGGATTTTTCGTCACCTTCGGCTTTTTCCACTTTGCCTTTACATCCATCGCAGCAAAAAGCGACCTTTTGGCCAGCTACCGTGAGCGTGGTTTCCGGATTCAAGTCGCCACCACTGAACGGACAAGCCTTTTGCTCATATTGCTTTGTCGCAACCAATTGGACGTTGGCTTTTTCGACGAACGGCTTGGAATCTTTGGCGAATTTCCCAGCACAGTTGCCGCAGCAAAAGTACACCTTGCCGTCTTTGTAGTCAGCCGACTTATTTGCTTGCGCATCTTTGGGCGCTACGACACACTTGACGCCTTCCAGATTGACATCGCCGCCGATCACCGTGGCACAGGCCACCAGCATCACCGCCAAAACGCTGGTAATTTTTTTGATCATTCTTGAATCTCCAAAGGTTGGAAAGCGAAATTTGTCGACAGAGTCGAATGGAGCATAGGCGGTTTGTACCGATCGTGTCAAGTTTCTCGGTTCAATTGTTGCTTGAGCAGTAAACTAAGATAACTCTGAGATTCCACCCGCTGCAGTTGTAATTGTCGTGAAACTGCGACAATGCGAGCACGCGCCCTATCTACGTCATTTTCGCTAGCCACCACCAACTCGATCTCTGAAAACAAACCAACCTCTGCGACTTGGTCAATGGTGACCGTAAGGTCGTCACCAAACGCGTGACACTGGAATACTCGACGCTGTTTCGAGACGATTGCGACGGGGCGGAACCCAAGTGTGATCCACAGCTTCTCTGTCAGAGAACCGTCCGCATCGCCAGGCGCCAAGCACCATTCCATTTCAGTGCGTGCCTTCACGGAGCCGGGCAATTTAGCGCCCTTGTACGTGATATGTGCGATGCCATCAATTCGGCGAATCCGCAGCGCTTCGCTGGTCTCGCTAAAATCACGCGAAGGATGATTGAAGTATCGGTCGCAGTGATCTTCGGCCATTCCTTCAATCGCACCATGCGACAACAGTAGGTCTTGCAACCGCAGGGCATCATCGATCCAGAATTTCTGTTCAACTTCCAACATCGTTTGTCCTTCAAAATGGCGTAAATCTATGGCGACGAGTTTTCCTGGATACGTAAGTTATCCTGAATACTCAGGCGAGTCATCGAGCCCGGCATTCCTTCGGTAGTGACCCATACTCGGCCATTAACATCAACGGCAATTGCTTCGATCTGTTTCATGGCGGGCATTGGCTGGCTATTCGGGACGATTCTTAACAACTCCACCACATTTTGTTTGGAAGCGTTTCGTTTGTAGTGAAAGGCGGTCAAATAATTGGCGACCCAAATATCTCCGGTGGAACTGTCGATATCCATCGCGGTCACCATCGGTAATGCAACGGTACTTTGACGTGTGAGAACGGTCGTTCGTGTTACACAATTAGCTCTTTCTTGATCAGGCAAATCAACGGTGTAGACACCAGCTAGCGGTAAAACACTTTTGGTCAGTAGCACGATCTGACGACTTGCAATATCAACAGCTATCGCTTCACAGTCGTGCTTGCCGTCGGGATAACGAATGCATAGCTTGGTATAAAAAGGAACGAGGCTGACTTTGTCAGGGTCCGGCTCATCAAACAAATAGACATCGATCGAATCCCGCTTGGCCAAATTGTCGCCACAATCGGCCACCACCAGTCGTGGTGTTTCGCCAATTTGGTAGGATGCCATATCCTCCCAGTCGACAGCGACCGAAATCGACAGCTGGCATTCACCAGTCTTGTTGCCGGACAAATCCAAGGCAAACAAACGAGGAGTATCCCCTGAGTCGTTGTGCGTCCAAAATCGATTGGCTGACCGTCTTGAAATTGCCAAACCGCTACTCTCTGAAATCGCGGGATCGGAAATTGTGATCTGTACTTCTTGAGTCGACGATTGCGGCAACTGATCCTCGGCAGGGCTGATCATTGCGCAAGTCAAGACGCTGATCAGTCCGTAATAGCTGGACGCGACAAGGTTCATTTTCATTCGCATTCCCTAATTTCTTAAAACACCATGTCAGCAAACGAAACGCCATCTACTGCAAGCGCCGTCGCCGGATCGATCGAAATGAAGTCTGTTTCGAAGTCGTTTCCAACAGTCGGGCAACCGCTCGTGGTTCTGCGAGATGCTGAACTGAGTCTGCGGACGGGCGAGACGGCGGCAATCGTGGGACCAAGTGGTAGCGGAAAAAGTACTCTGCTGCAAATTCTCGGTACGCTGGATTCTCCAGATTCTGGCACGCTGCTAATCAATGGGACCAACCCATTTGACCTTGACGAGAAAAAACTCGCCAAATTCCGCAACGAGCATATCGGGTTTGTCTTCCAAGATCACCACCTGTTACCGCAATTGAGCGTGCTTGAGAACGTACTCATACCCACTCTGGCAACGGGCCGCCCAACAACTGAGCAAACCGAACGTGCCGAGATCTTGCTGGCCAGCGTCCACCTGCAGGATCGCATGGGGCATCGCCCTGGCGAGCTTTCCGGCGGTGAACGAGAACGCGTCGCGATCGCTCGATCGCTTGTGATGCAGCCGTCGTTAATCTTAGCGGACGAGCCTACTGGCAACCTCGATCGACGTACCGCAGACACCGTCACCGAGTTATTATTGAAACTGCAATCCGAAACTCAAGCAATTTTGGTAACGGTGACGCATAGCGAGTCACTGTCGACCGCCATGCAATTTCGTTTCGAACTAGTCGATGGCTGTTTGCAGAGAAAATAGCCTGCAGCAGATTTACTTGCGCGGCAAAAAGGCAGTTTTTTGCTGACGCTGGTTCGCTGCTCCCTGCGAACATCGCCCATGACTTGTGGGAGCAACCGTTAAGATACAATTTATACAATCGATCCTGAGACGCTGGTCAAACCGTTGGCCCATTGGAAGAACCAAATGAAGAATATTATCTGTTGCCGTTGGCTTTCTTTGCCAATTGGATCGCTGGTCTTGCTTTGTATTTGTGTAGGCTGCTCCAAAGAGAAACTGGATGAACTCGCGTCCAACGTGAAGAAGAAGTCGGCGGAATTAGCCAGTTCTACCGAAGCGATTGCGGAAAAGGCTAAAGCGGCCTCCCAATCGGCGGTCCAGACCGTGAAGGAAAACTTACCCAGCTCCGGCAGCATGGCACTGCAAATCACACCACCACTGGAAACGAGTTCGGCCGAAATTGAGATAATTTCCGTAGATGATGGACGCCTCAACGTGGTGCAAATCCTAAGTTACAATCCTCAAAACTCACCTTCGTATCCCCGAGTATTGCTGCATGGAACAACGACCGAACTCTCGGCGGATACATTGGTAGGGAAAAGCCTCTCCATGGACCTGTTCATCCAAACGACAGCATCTGGACCCATGATCGCTTCTACGCTCGAGGCACCTGTCGTTATTCAGTTTTCCAGGTTCAATACCGACAAGAATACGCTTGAAGGTACTCTCAACAATGCGACACTAGTACAGCCTGACAATCAGCCTGTTTCGCTTTCTGGCGGCACGATCACAGCGCTTGTGACGAAGGGAAAAAATTAGAATGAAATGCTCAGCAACATCGCTATGTAAACCAATCGCAGTGATCACGTTTGTGCTCCTGACTTTGCTGCCACTGATTTTGACGATCCAATTGGCAAACGCCAACCCCAGTGCCAAAGAACCGATGGCACCGCTCGCTGCACATGGAACGATTCCAGAAGCAAAGCAAATGGTGAGTTCTCTGTATTCAAAGATGCCAGCTTGGGACAAGCTGACTGACCAGCTAATCCAACTCGCAAACTCGGGAAAAATGGAACGTTTTCCCGCCAGAGAAATGGCGGCTGCCGCCGAACAGTTGTTTATCGCCCGACGGGACATTCTGCATCTTCAGCTTATGGGCGAGCCCGCGGCAGTCGATCTGATGCGCCGGTTAGATTATTCCCGTGGCCACGTCATCCACTACGGCCGTCAGTATGGACAAACACAACTCGGCAATGCATTTAAGCAAAAGTATATCAAGCAGTTCCAAAAGGACGCGCCTCGCTGGGCCAAGCAGCAGCAGCAGGTTGTGAGTTTGATTGAAGCTGGGAATTTCGAACAAGCGAACAGTTTGGCGGAAAAAATGGGCACCGAACGGGTAATGATTGAAGCATTTGGATCGCTGCAGGAACGTGATACTTATTGGGATCGCAGTTTTGATATTCCAACCATGGCGCTAAGCGACAGCCGTCTGACTCCCTTTCGCTCCAAGAAGTATCGAGAGATGGCACAGCAGAGAGTTACTGAACAACTTGCGACGATTGATGCTTTTGAGGAGGCGACATCACAGTTGGCAAATAATTTAAAGACCGCGGGTTCAACATCGCTTAGCGAAGGCCAGAGTGGAGGCCCCGTTGAAGCGTTCAAATTCGTCGGCGACCAATGGAGCAAGACGCACGCAGCGCTGATTCGCGCGTTTGCTATTTCCAACACATTTCGCCTGCGAGACCAGAATGTCGCTGAACATTCTCAACGCCTGCACGCTGCGGCAAAATCGGTGCTTCTGGGAATCATCGATGCCGCTGCCGATTCAACGACCGAAGATAGTGCAATGCAAGTTTATGCCCAGTTGCTAGCGGAGATCGCGACGCTAGACCGTCGCTGCAAGGGTTCCGATCTGGCGACTTCCTGTCGACCGTCACTAGACCGCTACCTGACTCGGCATTCGACTTTGGCAGATAAAGTTAAAGCCTACGAACGCGGAACATCGGAAGTCCTGCGGATGCGTCGTGAATTCACGCAACAGCGTGCCAAGTACCTCCTGCAGTCGTTTCCGACGGTGACTTCCTTGGTTGACTCCAAAACCGATTCAACTCCCCCAATGATCATCGCGCCAAAGGAACTCGGCTTGACTGCTGCGAAAACAGTGCTAAGCACCTCGGAACAGATTTTGAATCGCACGGTATCGTGTTCGCCAGTGCTGAGAATCACACCGGCAAGCCCTGTCGGCATAGGCCCTTTCCGAGATCATTGCTATGTAAACACGACGCCTGTTGCCGCTGCCAAAGAACGTGAATCGTTACAAAAATCGTTGGTTGTTTCTGCGGACCATCCGGCCTTGACACTTGAAGCAGCCGACGCGATGACGTCTGCGGAAAGCCTGGAATACTTGAACGTTGGTGGTTCTTTAGCGAATGTTCACTTGGAAGCCTATCAAACACGTTTTGTATCGTTGCCGGATGTCGCGTCCGTGATTTGTCCGCTGGGAACACTTCCGGTGTTGTCCGATCGGGCCGGTTCAGAACAAACGATTTGCTGGCGATTCGATTTGACTCCTCAATGGTTCCAGCACAAGTACTTCATCGTGAACGTAAACGCACAATAACGAAAAATTCGTCTACGGCTTTCGTGTCAGCCCAACGATCTCCAACAGACGCAGGGCATTGGTCGTCGGCGAGACACCTTCACGCATCGTGTAGTCGAATGTCATTTCGTCAGCACCATCCTCATGGGGAACGATGGTTTCTCGGAAGTGAACGATCTTCGCCATCGAACGCAACGTTTCGTCATCGGCAAGTTCCAGATCATGTGTGCTGATCGCTCCCATTGCCTGCTCGTGAACTAAGGTTTCGATGACTTGGGCAACCGCGATTTGTCGCTCTCGGCTATTCGTACCTTGCAAAATTTCGTCTAACAAGAACACGAGCATTCGGTCAGGTTGCTCATTCACCAGCCTCGCTTGATCAACCACACCGCGCAAACGATGCAGCTCCGCCATGTAGAACGAAACCCCTTCAGCCAAGTTATCACGGACACGAATACTCGTCGCAAGCTGTATCGAAGGCAACGAAAAGCTGGACGCACAAACTGGCGCGCCGGTTCCTGCCAAAGCGACATTCAAGCCAAGGCTTCGCAGAAGCGTGCTCTTGCCCGACATGTTGCTGCCGGTGACGAGCAAGAATGAGCCCACCGGTCCAAGTTGAACATCGTTTGTTACTCGTGCATCATCTCGCAGCAACGGGTGCCCCAGCGATTCCGCCGATAGCTGTGCCGATGAACCTGCCGCAATCCAGGAAGGTGAAGACCAATGTGGATATTCGTCGCGTAACGCAGCGAGCGACATCAGTGCTTCGAGTTCGCCAAGTGCTGTAAACCAAGCTAAAGCATGAGAGCCATATTTTCTCTGCCAAATTTCCAGGGCGTCGAGCACGCGAATGTCCCAGAGTGCGAACGCCTGAAGCGGCAGGTAAATCAGGAACGTCGCTGCCGATTGACGAAGGGCTCCACGAGCGGCAACTTTTTCGAGCGCCTGCATTGCGACATCGGCGGAATGTTCGCCCTCGACCAGTCGGGCATGAATCGACGCCAGGCTATCGCAGGCATCAATGTTATGGGATTGCTGTGTCCATCGTGCGGCAGCGATCAGCTCACGATACTCTGCGACCGTACGTCGACTCGCCATCGCAATCGAAAAAATCTCGTGAGCGGGCCCAAGGAATATCGCTGTGATTGCAAAATTAAGCATCGCCAATGCGAACAATCCGACGAGCGAGTAAATCACCCATTGGCTGGCGAAAAACAAAGAGCCACCAACCGTCGCGACAAGCAACATCGCAGTGGCGATCACTGAAACGTTGGACCAGGTTTTTAGCCACGAATGGCAATCCAGCCACGCTGGACCCTGAGCCCAGGCAACAAAGCGATCAGGGTGTCCCGTACTCTCGCCGATCTGATTAGCGGTGACATAGAAACGCAATCGTTCCTGTCGTCGAGGGGCAAGCAAATCGAGAGCCGCAGCACGTGCAGTCGCGACTTGCGAATCAGCCGGAGCGGCTAGCCATCGTGCAAGGGTTTGCGCACCGCTCTGAGTTCCGACAATCGCGACGAGCTGAAACAGCGAAGCTTCGCCGAAAAGATCCAAATCATCGGCCACTTCCCGTTGGTTCGATGGTAGCTGCAAATCAACTAGCAACCGACTGGGACTGTTTTCCCCAAGTCGCTTCCAGTCGCGATTCAATCGGGCCAATAGCCGTCGCAAGACTTTTCGCTCACTTTGCATTTGCAACATTTCATCGCGAACTCCCTCGTTGTAAATCGCGACAGCGAAGAAAACGATAAAGACAGCCCCGGCCAAGATACCAAACAAAAGGTGAGTATCAGAGAAAATGGCGACAAACAGAAACAACAACATCGCCAAAAACAGCAAGACGCGAATCGTTCCCAACCGCGAATCTCTAGCAGCAAGCGCCGCGAAAGCCTGGTCGCGCTGGGCAAGTTCAGTGGTGTATCGATCCATGGCTGCACGCGGCAGCCCAGATCGAATGTTTTGACGTTCTATGTCGCTCAAGCAGCTTCAACTCCCAGTCGCGCACGCTGGCGAATGTTGCCGACGCCGCCGTCGATGACCTTGAGTGCCACACGGTCCTGAAGGTTCGGTCGAAAGATAGTCAGCAACAGCATTGGCAAGAACCAAGCGATGTAAAGTCCGCCGCCATCACCGTGCCAAAATTGGGCACCAACCATCACCGCAGCAGTACAACTGATGAGCGTCCCGAGGTTTTTTTGTGTCGGCCAGACCGCGAAAAATCCACTCAAGATCACAAACCCCGCGATCACAGGAAACCGCCATACCGGATTCCAACCTAGCGCCCAAATTCCACGCGGCTCCCACGTGGGCATGATGATCCCGTACATTCGCCGCAGATGATCTAAAAGCGATTCAGTTCCGGCCACTGATAGCAAGATCATCAACACGCTAAGAGTTGCGGCAACGCCCATCCCAAATCTTCTCGCACCACGTTGCCAATAAAAACTGAACCATAGCGGCAGCAAGAACAGTGGATAGTAGACGAGCCCCGCAGCGAGACCCAAAAACACGCCCGCAACCATTGGCTTGCGATACATCAGCACGGCCCACAACAACAGCGCCGCGGGCAATGCGTGATCAACGCGACCAGTCATCTGCGCCGTGTACGGCAGCAACAAATACAGCGACGCGCAACCGATGCCCGCACGCAAGTTGGAAAAATGTCGTTCACCGATTAGTACGATTCCCATCACCGTAGCGACATGGGCAAAGATGGCCAATACCTTGGCGACGGTTGTCAACCATTGGTCAGCCTCGTCCACGGCGACACCCCCAGGAGGTTCGGCCCCGATGAGTGAGTCGCTTACCGGTCGCGTCGGAATCGCTGGCAACATGTGCATCAACGGATATCCCGGCCCCAACTTCGGCCCCTGTTCTTGCTGCAGTCGCGGTGTGCTGGTGACAACATTGGCCATCATGAAAACGAACAGCGAGATACCGATAAAATTCAGACCGCCAATCGTTAAATTTGGATCCAACAACGGCCGGCGTACCATCAACGGGTCAAGCATGAGACGGACAAGTATCAGACCCTGGACCACGAACAACCAAATGAACCCAGTAAGCTGAATCGCCTCAGGCGAATAGGGACTGGAAACTAAGGCTGCGTTCACGGTGTCAGCATCATTTCGCAGCGAGTCATTGGCTTGCATCGCCACCAGCCACTGCTGGGTAATATCGCCGACATCAACCGTGGTTTCCAAGGAAGCGTCCTCGGACCGGGACTGATCATTGGAGATTTCCTCGTCAGCGATCGCGTTATCCGCCAACGATGCCTCATCGTCGTGACTATTGACGAAAGCCGTGTGCGCGATCTGGGCTTCGAACTCCCGCATCTGGCGACGACGTCCCTCGTGAACCATCAGTAACCCAGGCGCCAACAGAATCAACAGGACGATGTCGAGATTGCGAACACTCCAAAAGCGATGGAAAACGAAAAACAAACCAATTGTCAAAAACGACGACATGTAAACCCATGTCGTCGGATCTGGTCGGCGGTAAGAGTGAAGGATCTCGCCCATCGAAATTGGTCGCCTCGGAAACCCAATAAGATACGTCGGCCCGGACCCGCTGAAAAGCACTGGCCCAAATTGGCCGGGCAGTGGGGGTCGAAACCGACGCAGATCATCCGCGATTTTTTATCCGCAACAAGGATACCTGTGTAGAAAATTCCGCAGATATTAGCCAAATCTCGCTGTGGACATTCGTTCGTCGCAGCCTACATTGTGCCTGGCCCGGCGAGCTAGCCGTAATTGGTCGAACGGGCTGCGAAGGCATCGATTTTTCATTTCTGTCGCTATCGAGGCGTCATACCACCGTGTTTTCTAAACGAATGGGCTTGGCTGCTGCGGCCCTGTTCTGCCGTCGCTTTGGGACCGCCATCCGCACCGGTATGGACCTGCTGCGATTGTTGGAACTGGAGTCCCAGCAGGGCCCAGCTGCCCAACGATCGGCAATGAACCAACTGCATGACGGAGCAAAAAAAGGGGAAGCGCTGTCGGAAATCATGCAGCAGCAAAAGCCTTTTTTTCCACCGCTCTTGATCGCGATGACGCGGGTTGGCGAGGCGACCGGGCGTCTGGACCGCACGCTGCTTGCCCTGGCAACCCACTACGACCATCGACTGACCCTACGCCGTACATTCACCATGTCGATCGTCTGGCCGGGAATACAATTGGTCGGAGGTATCTTTGTTATTTCGCTGCTCATCTATTTGCTCGGAATGCTGACGCCTCCAGGCGGTGGTGAGATGCTCGATGTGCTCGGTTTTGGGCTCAAGGGTGGCGAAGGTGTCCTGATATTCTGGGGCTACTTGGCGATGATCTTTGGCGCCATTGCGATGGGAATTTGGGGCTACACGAATAATATTGGCGGAGTGCAGAATATCGTTCCCCTGGTATACAAGATCCCCGTCTTCGGACCGGCGGTGCAGACGATCACTCTCGCTCGATTTTGCTGGACGCTGTCGCTTTGCTTCGACTCGGGTCTCGATCCAATCCAGTCGATCAAGCTGTCCCTGGACAGTACCGATAGTGACTTTTATCGTAGCGCCGCCGACGAAACCGAAGCCTCGATTCGTGCCGGCGAGACGCTTGCCGGAACACTCAAGGCAACGCATCTGTTTCCCGAAGATTTCATCACACAGATCGAAATCGCCGAGATGTCGGGGACCGATGCAGAGTCCATCGATGGCTTGGCCCAGGCCTACGATGAACGTGCACGAGGAGCGAGCAAGACACTCTCCGGAATAGCAACCGGTATTGTTTGGCTAACTGTACTCGGAGCACTTCTGTTTATCATCATCCGGATGATCATGATCGTGTTTGGTGGTTACTTCAGCACCATCGATGACCTGTTGGGGCCGCAGTGATCTTATTCGCATCGAAGTTGCCAAAGGACCTCCGCAATGCTTCCAAGCGGCGCTTCTGGCATTCTCATTAACCTTTCCGCAGAACGAGCGGCTGCCTCAATTGTTTCGACCGGATAGGTGACAAACGTATTTACCGGTTTGGCTGCGAAATTGTCAAAGTCTCGCATGGCTTTTCAGCTTAGTTTTGTTACGTATTGACTGAGGCATGTCGTTTCGTTTTTTGGCGGAGGAAAAAGATGATACAAAGAAGCACGAGCGCTACCGGCCAGTTTTGCATGCTGGATAGCGGACATTCTTGCGGCAACGATGACGATTCACTCAACCGCGATTCACTCAGCCGAGACCTAGACTCCATCGGAGCGGATTATGCTTGCCAGCCCAACTGGATAACGCGGCAACCGTTTGCTGCCATCTGGATCGCGATCGCCTGGGCCGTCGGAACGCTGGTCTTTGAGTTAGGTGTATTCAGTTAATTGCATTGTGGAACCTCTCGGGATAACAACAGATGCGTCGTATTGACAGCCATCACCATTTTTGGGTCTACGATCCGGTTCAATACGACTGGATCAGCGACGAGATGTCCGTGCTACGAAGAGACTTCCTCTACAAAGATCTGTTCACGCAAATTCAACGTAGCGATATCGCTGGTGTCGTCTCCGTACAGGCACGCCAGACAACGGAAGAGACCCAGGCGTTGCTTGAGATTGGGCGTGCCAATGCTGGCGTGCTGGGAGTTGTGGGGTGGATTCCCCTAGCATCCGATTCGATTGCCGCAGAACTCGAAAAATTTGCTGACCAGTCATTACTCAAGGGCTTTCGTCATGTCGTACAAGACGAACCCGATGATGCCTTTATCCTCAACTCACAATTCAATCGGGGCGTCGCTCAATTGGCGGCTAATGACTGGGTCTACGATATTCTTGTTTTCGCCCGTCAGCTTGGTCCGACGATCGAGTTCGTCGACTTGCACCCAAACCAACGTTTCGTACTGGACCACATCGCCAAACCGACCATACGCAACAACACGTTCGACGTCGACTGGGAAAAAAACATCCGCGAACTAGCCAAGCGTCAAAACGTGATGTGCAAGTTTTCGGGTGTCGCAACAGAAGTTCGCGATGCGACATGGTCAATCAATTCGATCCGCCGCTATTGGGATGTCGCGTTGAGCTCGTTCGGACCAGAACGGTTGATGTTTGGCAGCGATTGGCCCGTTTGTTTACTCCGCACCGAATATGCACACTGGGTAGACATTGTCAGCGAACTGGCTCGCCCACTCTCGAACGCTGAACAAGCCGCGTTCTGGAGCGAGAACGCAACCAAAGCCTATCGGCTCGGCGCGAACAAGACTGGGGATTAGGCTGAGCAGACATCACTTCCGCCTCGACACCTGTTGATTCCCTCAGCTTCCGGACTATGAAAGCCATACAAATCGTCGAGCCCAAACGGCTCCAACACATCGACATTGCATTGCCTGGAGCCCCCGCACCGAACGAGGCGATTGTGCGCACACACCGAATGGGGATCTGTGGCACCGATGTCAGTTGTTACCTCGGTAAATTCCCGTTCTTTGATTACCCTCGCATCCCAGGCCATGAACTTGGCGTAGAAGTGTTGGCCGTCGGCGATGGCGTCAGCAACGTCTCGGTCGGCGATCGATGCAGTATCGAACCGTACATGAATTGCGGTCACTGTTACGCTTGCCGCAAGGGAGCGTCCAACTGCTGTGCCAACATGAGCGTTATTGGAGTGATGGAAAACGGCGGCCTGTGTGAATCCTTTCGCGTGCGAGCAAGCAAACTGCACCGCAGTGAAATGCTTTCTTACGATCAACTGGCACTGGTCGAAACTTTGGCAATCGGGTGCCACGCCAGTTTTCGAGGGGACTCGCAAGCCGACGATTATGTCCTGATCATTGGTATGGGACCCATTGGTTTATCGACCCTCGAGTTTGTGCGATTGACCGGTGCAAAGGTCACGGTCATGGATCGAATCGACTCGCGACTGGAATTTTGCCGCAAAAACTATGGCCTTCAAGACACGATTAGTTTCGTTGGCGATGGCAGCGAGATCGAACAGATGAACGCGATTACCGGCGGCGATCGATACGCGGTCGTTGTTGATGCAACCGGTAGCCCTCATTCGATGTCCTCTGCGTTTCAGTTTTGCGCCCAAACCGGGACGTTGGTGTACGTCGGCATCACCACGGTCGAAGTTAAATTCAAGCATCCCGTCTTGCACCGACCAGAGATTACCTTGAAGGCTTCTCGTAACGCGTTGCCGCGTGATTTCACTAAGATCATCGGCTTAATCGAAGACGGTACCATCCGCACCGATCCCTGGATCACGCACCGCACAACGTTCGATCGCGTTGTTGACGAGTTCGAGCAACTGACGCATCCCGAAACGGGAGTATTGAAAGCCATCATTGACGTGACTTAAATGCACCGTATCACTCGTTGCACACTCCATAACGGACGCGACGCTCTCGGCTTAGCCGGTCAGTCCCGTCAACGCGCCGTCACCACAGTAGTCGGGATTGCCAAATGACGCTTGTGGATAACCCATCGCCTCGGCAAGCGACATCAGCAAGCGGTTGTGGGGCACCTTGTCGTACTTCAACGCGCGTCCGGTCTTGAATCCCAAACCGCCGCCGACCAGCACAAAGGGGATGTCGTCCAACGTGTGCGAATTGCCCTTCCCAAGTTCGTTGGTCCATACAATGGTGGTATTGTCCAGTAGCGATCCCTCGCCAGTCGGCTCGGGTGTCTCACTCAATCGTTTTGCCAAGTAAGCAACTTGCTCGCAGTACCACGTGTTGATCTTGATCAACTTTTCGTATGCACCTTCGTTACTATCCGGTTCGTGCGATAACGCGTGGTGACCTTCTTCGATGTCAAGCCATTTCATCTTCGCACCGCCAACGCTGTTGGTGATCTGGTACGTTGCAACTCGCGTGAAGTCTGCGGTGAAACTATTGACCATCAAGTCAATTTGCATCCGACTGAGTTGCGGCATATTGTCGTTGACGTCATCAACATCGGCTGGCATCTCCGGCACAGCGTGCCCAACGTCCGCCTTTTCTTTCGCTTGCTTTAGTTCTTGCTGCAACTCTTTTTCCACATCGCGGACCATTGATACATGCTCTTCCAGCATTCGTCGGTCTTCGACACTAATCAACTTCTCGACCTTACGAAAATCTTCGCTCAACTCGTCAAGCACACTGGCTAACAATTCTCGATTCTTGGTTTGACCGTACAGCTTCTCAAACATTTGGTAGGGGTCGTCGATCGGGGCCACCGGTTGGTTGGGGCCCGCATAGGAAAGCCGCGTCCAGGTATCAGCGCGGTCGGGCACCATCAAGCCGAACTCGAGTGATCCAAATCGCGTCTGGGTTGCTGGGTCAGCTTGCAGTTGCGTTTTGAGGTACTGGTCCAACGAGATCCCCTGTGACCAGCCCGCTGGCGTATCCGAACCACCCTGGATGTCACCCGGAAACAATTCGATGCCGGTCAACAGGCAACCAATGCCGCGCATGTGCCCGTCGCCGTCCCCTTTGATCTTGTCACACACTCCGTGCAACGTCAGCATCTGGCTCTTGAACGGATCGAGCGGCGTGAGAATCCGTTTCAGATCCTTTAATTCACCTTCTTCATCCGGCCAAAAATGATCTGGAATCACACCGTTGGGACTGAAGATAACGACCAGCCGTTTCTTGCGAGGCGCTTCATTGGCCCAGGCAAAACTGGGCAGATTGAGCATCAGATTCGCGGCTGCAGCACTGATGCCCAGCCGAGTCAGAAATTCACGTCGTGGTAAGTTGTTATTCATCATTATTAAGACCGTATTTCGTGGACCGTTTTTTGTCTCAGGTACCGGGAGTCGGCTCAGGGATGGTTTCACTTGCAGCGATCACTGCGATCTCAACTAACAGTCGCCGGATATTGAACTGTGACTCTTTGAATTGCAGCGTCAACTGATCCAGCCGATTTGCCCCATAGGCAGCAATCGGTTGCTTTACAAACTGTTCAAATGCTGTGCCGACAAATGCTCGATGGCAATCGTCGCTCGAAACTAAGAAATCGGATAACTCTTTGGCACCATTAAATTGTATCTGCTCGCTGGTGCGGGTCATATAGCTGCCTGTTGCGTCAATCGGTTTGTCTCGCTCGAGGTCTCGATATCGACCAACGGCGTCAAAGTTCTCCAAAGCGAACCCGAGTGCATTGATTTTCGAGTGACAAACTTGACAGCTCTCGGGACTCGTTTGCAGGGCAACTCGCTCCCGCGTCGTTAAGTCCGGATGCAAATCGGGGCTGAGTGGCGAAAATGCCGCATTGGGCGGACGCAGGTAGCGGCCAAGAACGTGACGAATCAAGAAAATGCCACGATGAATGGGAGACGTCGTGGCGGTGTAGGACATGCCACTCATCAGCAAGGGATGCGTTAGCGCTCCGTGTCGTTTCGATGGGTCAGAGACACTGCGCCGCAATAAACCCGATTCACCTTCAAGCGGCTTCCACGAATCACCATAGTACTCTGCCAAAGCATCCGTCGTGTATGTCCAGTCAGCTTGCAGCAACTGACGAAAATCGCTCGGCTCGCTCCAGACAACCTCATCGAGAAATGCGTCCAGCGAAAGCCGCAGGTCGTTTACTAGTTGCGGTTTAAATCCCGGAAACTGCTCAGCGTCCTTGGTGATGTCGCCAATGTGCGAGATATTCAACCACTCGTGGAGCATTGTTCGCGTTTTAGCACGCGTTCGGGGATCGTTCACCATTCGCCATGCCGCTTCGCGGATTTCATCTTCATTCTTGAGTTGATCGCGAGTCGCTCGGTCGATCAGCCATTGATCCGATGGAAACGAATTATAAAACGTCAACGCTAGTCGGTTCGCGGCGCGGATTGAAACCGACTTATCATTGTCCAGTAGCGGATACAGAAAACGCGGAGACTTAAGCGTCAACAACAATGCGCGCTTAATCGCATCGTCGTCGCTTTCGCAAGTTGCGATTGGGGCATCCACATAAAGTTTTTTCGCTGCCTCATCCAGTGGCCCACGGAACGCGGTCTGAACGAGATCCGTCACAAAACCTCGCAGCTTTTCCCGATCCTTATCGTCGTCCTTTCGATGTTTCTTTCGGTAACGTGGCCACAGTTCATCGATCGCAATATCCGCAAACTCCAACGCAGCTGCAGTCGTTGATTCATCCCATTGGCGGTCAATCGCCGTTCCACGTTCATAACCGTAACTGCGATCGTCCGGCGGTAATTGGGTTTGCAATGCGAATGCGGCTGGTGCCCAAGTCGGCACCAAATTCTGGTGAGGGATCGTATGCTCGGTGCCGGATGGCGGCACCCAAGCCAGACGAATCGACGCGGGTGGTTGCTCAGTCTTGCGTTTTCGCTGAATCAACTCCAACCGCAACGGATAGATGCGACCAGCGGTCAACTGGATCGACTTGCGAAACTCAGTCTGGTCACCGGACTGGACACGATTGTTGATGAGAATGCGATCATTGTCGCCAAGGTACAACTCGAAGGCAGTGGGGCTGTGCACGACAAATTCATAGCGACCGCTGACATCGGTACGTAATCCGCCAGACCAATAAACGTAGAACTCTTTTCCATCAATTCCTTCGCCAGGTCCATCGTGACCAAAGTCAAAATCAATCACTGGGTCAACGCGTTCAATCTTCTTTTTCTTGTCATTCCAACCAGCACCATCGAAATACTTACCCGAGACACCTCGTTCTTCGGTGACATCGGCACGACCGTCAACTCGCGTGAACAGGTCGGCAAGACTCTGTCGCAATTGCTCAGCAGTCAATCTCGCTAATCCGATTCGTGGCGGACGATTTCTGACTTGCGCTGCCTCACTATAGAAAGCGTAATGCAAGTATGCCGCAACAGCCGCCGCATCCTCTGCCACGCAACTGGCAGGGTCCTCTTCCGGCATTGTGTCTGCGATCAATTTCGTCAGTTCACCGATGGTCGCATCACCAATCAAGGGATCAGGGTAGAAATCAGCAACACCCTGACCCTTATCGCCATGGCAAGCCACACATGATTTTGCATAAATCACTGCCCCGCGACGGAACAACGGATCATCCACTGAGACGTCAACGGAATCCTCAGCCAAGACCAAGCCGATCGGGAGAACAACCGACAGCACCAACGTCGCTGCTGCGATTGATGAAAATCGTATGGTTAAAACGTGGGTCATCATTATTTGCAATGCAAAACGCTCTTACTGGGCCGACCAACGAATGATCGCTGGACCAATCCGAAAATGCGCGAATCGCTGATTTAGGGTGGGACTGGGAGGTGCAATTGCAATCGCCTCTTTCGCCGGAGAGAGGGTCGCACCGCCCAGTAGTGGTGTGGTGGGGGAGTCGCCGGGTAATGGCGATGAACCATTATACCAGTTCGGCACCTGGCAATCAAAGCTGACCTATTGACGCACCAAAACTCAGATTTTGTTGGTACTGGATTTCCATGCACCAACGCGTTTCTTTGTATCACTGGTGCTTACGAACAGGGCGAGTCGCAACCAGCTGTTAGGGTGACGAAGCTGTTGTCGGCGCGTATTCCACTTCGAGGACGAAATTGTTAGTGCGCGGTTGTACCTCATGAATCAAGCCCGACGAATTAAAATCGCGATACTTGCGGTGGAGCTGTACTTCAGGAATTAATCCGGGACGTTCGGCTCCTGTTCCGATGGAATAGTCCGATATCACCACGACGCGATGCTTTCCGGCAAGCGCCCCGTCATCCAGCGAATGGGTTCCTAGCACGAAGGTTCCATCGGGACGAATTTCGCCCGTCGCCGTGGTAGGTTGTTTGCGACCCATGATCTCGAACTCTACCAATCCGTCGCGAAGTAATTTACCGTCGGTGAAACGGACAATTCCCCGAACGGGATAAGTTTTGGACTGTGGATCAGTACAGCCAGTTGCTGTGGCAATCAATACGCCAACAGAAAGGAACAACGATTTTGACGAAACGGAACGACACATCATTAGTTCACAAATCATGGACGCAAGATAGTGTCTAAAAGATACCTGCTCCGAATCCCTCGTCATCATCAGCAACCGTATTTTCCTGTTGCTTGCGATCATCGAAGTGTGGTCGATTGGGCTCAATCGCCGCGTCATCGCATTGATAGATCGGTGACGCTGAACCCGGTTCAAATACTTCATCGATACTGACGTCGTCGTCAAACTCGTCATCGTACCGCGAGCGGTATCCCGGTTGAGCCGCGCGCCGGAGTTCGGCAGCAAACTCTTCAAGCACCGCGTTTTGAATCATCTCGCGACACTCGCTGTTGATGGGATGGGCCACATCCGCGTACAGCTTTTGCGGTGAATCAAAGGAAGCCTCACCAGAACCAACCTGTTTCGCCCCACAATGATTGCAGTACGATGCACGCAAATGATTCTTGTATCCGCAACGTTGGCAATGACCAGCAAGCTTTCGGCTTGGCATCGCCACAAAGGGACCGCTAGCCCCGTCGATAATCTTTAGATCTCGAACAACAAAACTGTTGTCGATGGTGATCGAGCAAAAGGCCCGCAAGCGGTCTTCGGACTCTTCCATCAACTTGATTCGAATTTCGGTAATCTGCACACTCCGACCCTCCTTAACCGGCGACCGTGAAGAGTGTCACCACACATGTTTTACCGAACAGTAACGCTTGGCGGCACTCGAATTGTCTGACACGCTCGAACAAAACCGCCAACTTCTCTATTTGACATCAACTTGACGGCGATTTGTCGTGCTTGGCGTATCGACGCCACAAAGCCAAAGCAAGCGGAACCACTGCCCGTCATTTGACACCCGAGTAACGCGGTTTGTTGCATCAAATCTAGTGTCCTCTGTATCTGGGGCTCAATCGCCGACGCCGGTTCCGACAGCCGATTGAACACATGATGGTGTAAGTCCGTTTGTCGTCCGGACGCTAGTGCATCGATCAATTTTTGTGCCGTTTTACCAGCTCGCGGTACCTTGGATGCGCCATACACCAGCGGCGTCGATAACATCCGGCCAGGAAAAACCACCACCAAGGCCAACTGTTGCCTCAAATCTAAACGATGAATAACCTCGCCTCGCCCAGTCCCCCTAACTGCTCTAAGCTGCCCAGAATTCGCGGTTGCGTCATGACGAGCATCGTCATTGCTACCAATTCGCACATGGTTCGCCGTGACTAGTGCTGGGTGATATTCTCCGTCGATGCTCTGACCAGCGCCGGGTATTCCAAGAAAAAACGGAACATCGCTCCCCAGTTCGGCTGCTATCTGCCACAGTTTCGGATCGGTCGGCGAGATATCGCCGAGCCGAGCCGCTGCACGTATCGCTGCTGCGGCATCACTGCTGGCGCCTCCCATCCCAGCACCAGCGGGAATCCGCTTGGCAAGCATGCAGTGAAACCCGCCATCTGTATTGAATTCGTCTTGGAACCGACGTAGCGCCCGATGAACGAGATTGCGCTCATCGTCAGGAATCCCCAGCAGTTTTTGCTCCTCAAGCGAATCCAATTCGACTCCCAGACGCTTGGCAAGGATCGCCCGCGACGGTTGCCAAGCGAGCGTCAGACGTATGTTTTTTTCGCGAGTCCGTTGCAGTTCTAATGTGTCGCACCAATCGATGGGGACCATCACCGTATCGATGTCGTGGTATCCATCGTTTCGCCGAGCGACCAATTCTAGAAACAGATTTAGCTTCGCAGGAGCCAAGAGACGGGCGGTAGTGGGCAACATACGAATTCCAGCAGCAAAGGCATATAAGTGTGAAACGACGTCGTGCCGTGAAACCAGCACGACAAAATGTGCCGATTGCGCAAAGTTTACTAATCGCGACGACTCTGTCACGTCGATAGATAATCCGGGAGCGGTCGGCGCCGAGAGTGCCTGTTTGGCCGCGAGATTTGCTCAAAGTCGCTCATCACACTTGTACGGTCAGAGAATGCCACGCGATAAACGAATCCTACGATTCCCAGCGGATCGCTACATGAAGTGTTTCTCCCTCGTAGTGACCCTGTGCTTGTGTCATATCGCTGCGCACGCCACCGCTGGTGATGGCCAAATTGACGTCGGCGCGGCCAAGCCCGTTCAACGAACGTCGGGCAAATCTCGTGTCGTGCGCGCGATTCAAAGCGAGATGCCGACTGATCCACCACTGCCATCATTGTCCAGCTCGATCGTCCGAGCGAAAGTACAGCAAGTTGGTTTTCTCGAAGACTACGGAAGCTGTGGTCCGGTTTGCGACTGCGGCAACTGTGGTCTTGAAACGGGCTGTGGCGTCGAGGCTGGCTGTGGCTTGGAACCGGGATGCGGTTACGAAGTTGGGTGCGGCTTTGAATCGAGTAATGGATATGGACCTGGCTGTGGATTCGAACCTGGATGTGGGTTTGAGCCGTGCGGAATGTCCGGATGCGATTCGTGTGGAGGGACAGCTTGTCGTGCGGATTCTCTTGGCGTTTGCAATTGTGATGCTTGTTGTGGCGATGCGTTGCCGCTGTTCTTGCCGATCCTGCGTCCGGTTTGGTGTCGCTTCGACTTTTTTGCTGGCGTACAAGCTTTCCAAGGGCCGCTTAACTTCCCCACGACAAGCGCTGCCGCGACCAATGTCCGTAGTGGTAGCGGAAGCTTTGGTTTTTACGAAGGGTTCAACGAGGGTCGCTCGCTGCGACGGTTGTTCGGCTGGGATATGGCAGCACAGTTAGGTGCGCGGGCGACACAAAGCAGTCTCTCGGGAACAGAATTCACGAACGCGACGCGACACCAAGTCTTTGTGACAGGCGGTTTATTTCGCCGCGTCGATTACGGATTCCAATATGGATTGGTGGTCGACTACATGAATGACGATTGGTATTTCCGAGGTGACTTGGTCCAGCTTCGGGGCGAACTGAGCTGGAAGACGGCTGCCTGCCATGAGTTTGGCTTCCAATTCATGTCCGGCACCGGTGACGACACGTCCGGTACAACCGTTCGTGATTCGGCCGGAGCAACCGTACTTTCGCAAATCACTTTTGAGCCGACCGATCAATACCGCGCGTTCTATCGCTGGGGAATCCGCAACAGCGGTTACTGGGATGCCTTCGTTGGCGGTACGAACCACAGTGACACGGTATTCGGCGCGACCATGAGTCTGCCGTTGCAATCACGTCTGCTGATGCAGGCCGGAGCGACCTACCTGGTACCCAACGAGAACGACTTTGATCGCGGGTTTGAGCAAGAGGGTTGGAACATCTCGCTGGGACTGGTCCTACGTCCGGGCGGCCCGATGGGTTGCGGTCGATATTGTCGCCCGATGTTCGATGTTGCGGATAACGGCACGTTCATGGTGGATCGAAAATAATTATACCGCTGCTTTCGTGGGCTGTACCAACTATGATCGTGGACGCGTTGGATCACTTCCCACCATTTGCTTTGTTTGCGAGAATATTTAGCCCAGATGCTAGCCGCCTCGGAGATTCGTTGCGAATCGCTCGCATTGACATTCCCGGACGGCTTTCAAGCGGTCGAAAACGTCAATTTGCGGATTCCGGCTGGTCAGATCACGTCGCTTATTGGGCCTAGCGGTTGTGGCAAGACGTCTTTATTGCGGCTATTGGCAGGGCTGCAACTTCCCACATCGGGAACAGTAAGCTTGCAACCGGCGGTTTCGGCCAGTTCGGGAAACATCTCGTTTGTGTTCCAGCGACCAGCACTTTTACCGTGGCGAACAACGATAGAGAACGTGCTGCTGCCGCTGGAACTGGTCGGTGGTCGACCAAAGTCCGAGCGACAACAAATCGCCCGCCAGCTTCTCGACGATGTCGGCCTGAGCGATGCATTGTCGAAACGCCCCGATGAACTGTCTGGCGGGATGCAAATGCGGGTCTCGATCGCGCGAGCCTTGTCGACTTCACCAAATGTGTTGCTACTGGACGAACCGTTTGCGGCGCTTGATGACATGCTGCGAGGGCAACTGGGCGAGTTGTTGATTCAGCTCTGGCGCAAGCGGAGATTTACGGCCGTAATCGTGACTCACAATGTCGCTGAGGCAATCTTGCTTTCAGACGAAATCGTCATCATGCGTCGCGGTCGTGTGGCGACTCCAATCGTCAATCCGCTGGCACAACCACGCGACGGATCGATACGTCGAACTGCCGAGTTTGGCGAGTTCTATGGTGTCATCTCGGATTCGTTGAGGGCGGATTCATGACTTCGCCAATCATCATGCTCTCCTACAGAAACCGCATTGCCCATTACTTCGTTCAATCGCTATTTGTTGTCGCCGTCGCAATCGTCGTGATTTGTTTGTGGGTCGCGATCATCTGGAAATTCGAGCTGCCTCCAATTCTATTGCCCTCACCGCTGCAAGTACTTGCGGCGGCCCGGCGAGAATATGTGGCACTGGGTCTTGGAATATGGTCCACGGGTATCGCGGCGATCGTTGGACTTGCCTGGTCAATAGCGCTGGGTGCAACCTTGGCGATCATCTTCAGCCAATCGCGACTGATCCGACGGGCATTTTTTCCCTATGTCATATTCCTGCAAACCGTTCCGATCGTGGCGATTGCACCTCTGCTGATTACCTGGAGCGGCTACCAGTTCCGCACCGTGGTGATCGTCACAGTGATCATTTGTCTGTTTCCAATAGTCAGCAACGTGACGGCGGGATTGATGACGATTCACAGCGAACTGGACGACCTTCTGCGGCTATACGGTGCAGGCCGAATCAAGCGACTTACAAAACTGCGGATTCCTCTAGCGGTGCCGTATCTCGTTTTGGGCACGAGAATCAGCAGCGGATTAGCGGTCATCGGTGCCATTGTGGCTGAGTTTTTCGTGGGAAACGGTGCCGACTACGCCGGATTGGGAACACTGATGACCCGCTGGCAAGGAATGCAGCGGACGGATGCACTCATTGCGGCCGTCTTCGCATCAACACTCGTCGGTCTGCTACTATTTGGTACGGTGCAATTCATCTCGGCGACGGTACTCCGACGTTGGACTCGCTTCATCAACTAACTGAATTCTATGCGCATGGCTTGTTACAAACTTCGCTTGCATCTCATGCACCGTAGCTTCACACCGGTCATGTTATTTGCTGCCCTCGTCTTGGGCTGTGGTCGATCGAGCCAAAACGATTCAACGGCACATCCCTTGCCCACTTCCGACAGCGGCGAAGAACTCCTGCCGGTAGTGGCTCAATTGAACTGGTACCCCGAAGCCGAGCACGGTGGTCTGTTTCAAGCACGCGCTGATGGCACGTTCGCGGCATCAGGCTTGGATGTCGAGATCCGTTCCGGCGGCAATGCAGCTCCCGTCGCGCCGGAACTACTGTTAGGCCGATGCCAGTTCGCAATCACGAACGCAGACGACGTCGTGCTGTTTCGCAATCAGGGCGCGGACATCGTCGCCGTCTTGGCAGCGGTCCAGGATCATCCACGCTGCATCCTGGTGCGTGCCGACAGCGGTGTGAACTCGTTTGAGGACTTGGCGGGTAAGACGCTTCAATGTGGTGCCCGTCCGTTTGTCGAGTTCATGCGTTCCAAGGGGCTTTTGAACGATGTACGTGAAGTACCCTATCACAACAGTGTCGCGGCTTTGGTCAATGACAAGGATGTCGTTATCCAAGCCTACTCGTTCTCCGAGCCGCTGCTTGCTCAACAACAGGGTGTGGAGGTGCGCACGCTCATGGTCAGCGATCTAGGTTGGAACCCTTACTCCAGTGTCCTGATTACTTCCGGTGATTTGATTCGAAGCAACCCGGACCTTGTCGAGCGATTTGTCCGCGCGACACGACTAGGTTGGCAAAACTATCTCACTGACCCGACCCTGGGCAACCAGCAAATTCTGGCTGCGAACCGACACGGGATGACCCCCGAGGCGTTGCAATTCGGTGGTGATGGTTTGCAAAAACTGGCGATGCCCAACGACATGCCGATTGAACAAGTGGGATCAATGAGCTACCAGCGCTGGCAAACTCTCTTGCAACAAATGACTGACCTGAAGATCATCGATCCGGAGAAAGTGAAAGCCAGCGATTGTTTTACGACTCGCTTCTTGCAATGAACGACTTGGCGACCGCGTTGTCTGCTTTCAACCAGGAACTCGTACGTAGTCACACACTCGACTGAGAACTCCGGCACGGCGGATGGCCGGCACGAGTTCTGATTTCAGGGCTGCGGTCGGCAATTCGCCACGAATCACTACCGCTGTATTCTCGATTGTCACTCGCAAACGTTTAGCGTGATTGCAGAGTTGATCGTGGACATTTAGCATCGTTTGAATATTCGATAAAAATCGTTTGTCACGTGAATCGCATTCTTGAATTGTCATCCCTTTGGCTCCTTGACGGGTTAGAGTTATGTTCCAAATAACCATGCGCAAAGGCTCTGCACGTGTTACAAAAAAACAATCGTCAGTTCCAAAAACATTGCGGATTGAACGATTCAATCGGCACAATTGTCCGTGTCCTGAAGGAAAACGTGTGCCAAATCATTGTGGTCAACGATCACCAGTCCTGACTCTCGCCCCGAAATTTCCAATGAATTCGAACCCGCTGCGGTATCCAAACAAGCCACTTCCCCAATGTCTCGTCATCGGCTTGCTAACGGTATTCTTCGTCTGTGGTTTTGCATCGGCGCAGAAACCTAAGCAACCACGCAAGAAGCAGGAAACGAATCTCAACGATGCCAAAAACGTCATTCTCGATTCGCACGCGGACGAAGCACCAGAGCTAGAACAGTATGGCATCTATCAAAATACCGCCGCACAGCCTCCGGCAACGGTACCGCGCACCACGACACTTCCACTTCAACTGAAACCGAAAACGCGGATCACGCTGATCGGGAACACCCTCTTTGATCGCTCACAGCACTTTGGGTTCTTAGAATCGTTCATCTTCCAGCGATTTCCGGAACACAATTTGACCATTCGCAATCTGTCGTGGGCTGCGGATACGATCGATTTGCAACCGCGACCGGAAAACTTTGCTGATTTGTTTCAGCACTTACATCACGAGAAGGCAGACGTCATCTTCGCGGCCTTCGGGTTCAATGAATCGTTTGCTGGTGAGGAAGGAATCGATCAGTTCCGCCAACGTTTGCAGAAGTTCATCGACGAATTAGGGAGCAAGGCGTTTAACGGTACGTCATCGCCCGAGATCGTTCTTGTTTCGCCGATAGCAAACGAGGATTTAGCGAACGTACCTGCGGGAACATTGAACAACCGGAATTTACAACTTTACACCAACGTCATGCGCGAGGTTGCTGCTGAAAAGCAGGTAGGTTTCGTTGACGTTTTCGACGAGACTTTACAGGCGATGCAAAGCGCCGTAAACGAATTGACAATCAATGGCGTGCACTTAAATGGTGCCGGGTACTTGTTGTTCGACCGTGCTGTCTTTCGCGGTTTGTTTAGCGAAACGCCACCCGAGATCGATGAGCGAATCCGCAACTTGGTGTTGGACAAGAACCGACAGTACTTCCGCCGCTATCGACCACTCAATACGTTTTATTACACAGGCGGTCGTCGACACGACTACGGATATCTGGACTTTCTTCCAGCGATGCGGAACTTTGAATTGATGGTCGCCAATCGCGAAGAAGCCATTCATCGCGTCGCAAGAACCGAAGATGCTTCAATATCGTCATCGGCTGTCGATGACAGTAACCTTCCTCCACTTCCTCCGACCAAGCTCAGTCGTGGGGCGAACCAATGGATGAGTGCCGCCGATGAACTGAAGGCATTCCAGATAGATCCCCGCTTTGAAGTCAACCTGTTTGCCGGCGAAGAAGAGTTCCCGGACATTGCAGCGCCAATTCAAATGCGTTGGGACGCGCAGGGACGTTTGTGGGTCAGTTGCTCGACGACCTACCCGCATGTATACCCAGGCAACGAGCCGAACGACAAACTGGTGATTTTGGAGGACGCCGATGGTGATGGGAAAGCGGACAAATCCACTGTCTTTGCCGATGACCTGCACATCCCGCTGTCCTTCGAGTTCGGTGACGGTGGGGTCTACGTTTCGGAAAGCCCTGATTTGACGTTTTTGAAAGATACCAACGGAGACGGCAAGGCAGACTTTCGCCAACGTGTTTTGACAGGGTTCGGCACCGAGGACTCGCACCACGCATTGCACGATTTCGTCTGGACACCCGATGGCGATCTGCTGTTTCGCGAATCCATCTTTCACCATTCACAAGTAGAAACGGCGTATGGCCCCGTGCGTCAGCAAAACAGTGGCTGGTTTCGTTTCGAACCCAAGTCACAACGATTGACAAGCTTTGGTACTTACCCCAGCACCAATCCTTGGGGCGTAACTTTCGACGATTGGGGACAACATGTTGCCAGTCACCCGATCTATGCGGCAGCTTTTCATTCGCTCGACCCACCCTACCCACAACAACATCCCAAGCCCGATGGATTGCAAGCCTACTCGGGGACTTGCGGTCATGAGTTTGTTGACTTCGCGACGTTTCCCGATGAGCTGCGCGGGGACATGATCAAGGCCCGCTACAAGCCGACCAATCGCATCGAGATTCTCCATTGGAAGGAGGGCGAATTCGGCTTCGAGGAAGAGTATGTCAGCGATTTACTATTCTCAACGAACCTGAGCTTCATTCCCGTTGACCTCGGCTTTGGTCCCCGCGGGGCGATGTACGTATGCGACTGGTACAATCCCATCAAAGGACACGCCCAGTACTCTTTGCGAGACGAGCGCCGTGACAGACATTCCGGTCGCATTTGGCGCATCACGGCCAAAGACAAGCCGCTGCAAGACGCACCGCGGATTGCCGACGCAAGTATTGCGGAGTTGCTGGACCTGCTCAAACGCCCGGAATACCGCGTGCGTTATTGGGCCAAACGCGAACTTCGCGAGCGTGATCCCGATACGGTAACGCAAACGCTCAATCGCTGGGTGCAACGATTGAGCCCTAACGATCCGCGATATCGGCATCATCAACTCGAAGCAATCTGGACGTACCGCGGCATCAAGTCGAAAAACCTAGATCTGCTGCGTGAGCTGCTCTCATGCTCGGACCACCACGCCCGCGCTGCCGCGACACAACAACTGCGTTATTGGCATGCGTTAATGCCCGACGCTCTAGATTACTTGCGTGTCGCCGCAAATGATGCCTGCGGGATCGTGCGAATGGAAGCTGCAATCGCGGCGAGCTACATCGGTTCCAAGGATGCATTGACCGCAATACTCGATGTTTTGAATCATCCCCGCGAAGGACACCTGGATTATGCGATCCGTTGTTCGCTGGGCGCCGAGTCACTGCGACGGCATTGGGAAAATGACTCACACGGCCACATCGCTACGATGCTCAAGAATACGAAAAGTGAGTCGGGACTCAAGGAACCGACTCCGACCGCATCCGAAGCTGCCTTTGACCAACAGCCGAATTTAAAACGTGTCGAGATCAGTTGCATGCCTGAACGCATGCGTTACACCGTCGAGCAATTCGAAGTACTCACGGGACAACCAGTCAAGCTAGTATTCTCTAACCCTGATGCAACGGATCACAATCTGCTGATCGTTCGGCCAGGCTCACTGAGCGAAGTCGGTATGGCCGCCAACGAAATGGCACGTGACCCTAAGAATGCCAACTCGGATTTCATCCCCGAAGAAAAGCGTCCGCTGATCCTTCAAGCCGCGCCGATGATTGGTCCGTCAAAAAAGTCGCAAGTGCATGTATTGCGATTCGTCGCCCCCAAAGAGCCAGGGATCTATCCCTACGTTTGCACGTTCCCGGGTCATTGGGTCGTCATGAAGGGACGAATGGTCGTGGCGAACGAGCTGTCGGATATTGACAGCCTGCTGATGTCCGCCGCTCCCAAGACTGTCCAACAGTGGAAGATGGCCGACTTCGAATCGTTGGACACCAAACATGATGAAGCGACGATCATGACAGGCATGCAAGCGTTTGCTAAAGCGGGCTGCAACCAATGCCACCAACTCTCTGGCCACGGAATGAATCTGGGTCCTGACCTAACCGACATCGGCAAACGTCTGAAGGGCACCAAGTTGCTGCAGCAAATCATCGAACCATCGACGGAGATCAACGAAAAGTTCCAGACATGGAAATTTCTTACTGCATCTGGTACTGCCATCACCGGAATGCTGCAAAAAGAGGATGATGAAGCGGTGTACTTGCTAACGAATTTATTGCAGCCGACTGCCGTCACGGTCCTGAAGAAAAGCGAAATTGAGTTGCGGGTGCGTTCCAGCATCTCATCCATGCCGGAAGGCATCGCCAACGTATTGACCCAAGACGAAATCGTCGCACTCGTCAGTTTCCTGGAATCAGACGGCTATCAACTACCACCGCACTTGCGTCACCTGCATCCGAAGTAGATTGAAATGAGGCGACACCCTAAAAATGGAAATTCAACATGATTCAGTTCTTAGCCAAGTCGACGCGTACTTATAGAACAACAGGTTATCGCCGAACGCAATTTAGAAATTTACGGCATAGATCGTCGATACTTGCGTTCCTGCCGGTTGTTGCAATTTTTGTGCAAACTCTCTGTGTGAGTTCGCTACGAGCACAGTCACGCGACCAACCCAACATCGTAATCTTATTTACCGACGACCAAGGCTACGGCGATTTGAGCTGTTTTGGATCGAAGACAATTCAAACGCCGAGATTGGATTCTCTTGCAGTACAAGGGACCCGCTTTACAAATTTTTATGCGCAAGTTGTCTGCGGTCCGTCTCGCTCAGCGCTTTTGACGGGACGATATCCCAATCGCAGTTTAGGTTGGTCGATGCCAGCCAGTGAAATTACGATTGCGGAGTTGCTACGCACGCAAGGTTATGCCACCGCCTGTGTCGGTAAGTGGGATGTTTCCAATCGAGCAGCGATCGACGATCGAATACCTAACTCCCAGGGTTTTGATTACTACTATGGTACCCTCGGCGCCAACGACAACGGACGTGTCGTATTGCATGAAAATGACCAGCAGATCGCCGAAACCGACGACATGGCGGGCCTGACTCGGCTTTATACCGACAAGAGCATCGACTTTCTTAAAAAGAACAAAGAACGACCGTTCTTTCTTTATGTGGCACACACGATGGTCCATTCGGTGATCGACGCGTCACCGGAGTTCAAGGGCTCATCGCAAGGTGGTCTGTACGGCGATACTGTGCAAGAACTGGATCATCATTGCGGACGACTTCTTGATGCATTGGATGAACTCGGCCTACGCGAAAACACGCTCGTTATTTTCACCAGTGATAACGGGCCCTGGATTAATCTGCGAGAAGTTCTCCAAAAGAAACACAACGGGCAAATTGCTTGGGGATCGTCGGGGCCACTTCGCGAAGGCAAAGGATCGACATACGAAGGCGGAATTCGTGTTCCTTGTTTGGTTCGCTGGCCGGGTAGAGTCCCGGCAGGAAGAGTCAGCGATGCGATTTTCTCAACGATCGATTTCTTTCCTACTTTCGCGAAGTTATGCGGTTACGAACTGCCAAATGATCGCGTGATCGATGGTGTCGATCAGTGCGAGTTGTTGTTAGGCAAGAGCGATCGTGGTGCCCGCGAAGACTATTTCTACTTTTGCAAAAACGAACTGCATGCGGTTCGCAAGGGAAATTTCAAATTGGTGCTTGCTGACCGTCGCCAGCACTATAACTATGTTAAAGACAGAGGCTCGAACGACATGGAGTTGTACGATCTCTCGGCGGACATTGGTGAAAGTGTAAATCTAGCTGCAGAGAAACCAAAGCTAGTGCAAGAATTTTTGCGGCATGCAACATCGATCACTTTGCCTGATGCTCGTCCAGATGATCGAATCAACTTGTCGGCAAAACGTCAGAAAGCGCCTTCGCAACTCAAGACAGGAGATTGGCTGGCCCATCATTTCACTGCGGCGGGGCGAGACCAAATCGATCATGACTTTATGGAAGGCGTGAACCGAGGCATTCTTCCGGGTGGGGCACTGTTGATTATGCACCAAGGCGAAGTGATTCACCGCAAAGCCTACGGATTGGCGGACATTGAATCAAAGCAGCCCTTCTTAATCGATGCACCCTGTCGCATCGCGTCGCTGACGAAACCGCATACGGCGACGTTATTGTCTATTTTGGCTGACCAAGGCAAGTTGAAGCTGACCGATCCCGTCGACGTATATCTACCTGAGTTCAACTCGCTTCGCGTTGGTGGAAAAACGATTGAACGGGCTCCCACGTTACTCGAATGCCTTTCACATACAGCCGGATTTCCCGGCAACGATCGATTCAAGGGAACGGAATCACAACTCGCTGGATTCGTAACGCTTGGCCAGGCTGTCGACCAATTGGCCAAAGAAGAATTGGTGACTGTTCCTGGGACACAGTACGATTATTCGCGATTTGGCTATATGGTCGCAGGCCGAGTTGCCGAAGTCGTCACGGGCCGGACCATACAAGACCTGATGAGGCGGTATTTGCTTGATCCAATCGGTGCTGAGGTGGCAACGTTCGTGCCGGACGAAGAGACTCGACTTCGCATGCCTACTTCCTATGACCGTATTCGCGGACGTTTGGTCCAGCGTCAACGGGAAGACATGGACCGCTCGATCAATCCAGGCGGTAGTATGGTATCGACGGTAGACGATGTGGCTCGATTAATGCTCCTGCATCGTGATGCTGGGAGAGTGGGGAATCTTCAGCTTGTTTCGGAGGAAGCTTTACAGCAAATGGTCGTTGCTCAACCCGCCACGTCGGGTTCGGGATACGGATTGGGTTTTAACATCATGTCCAACCGCGCCGATGGGACCGCCAAACGTGTTCGTCATACGGGAGCCAGCGGCACCTTTGCGATGCTCGACTTCGAAGACGACTTGATCGTGATCATTTTCACGCAGGTCGACCAGAACAAGATCACTCAGTGGCGAAATCGACTGATTCAAACTATCACCAAGGCATGCCTCGCTCCGTAAGAATCAACGGTACAGCGCCTGGCCGCTGCGAACGATCAAGAAAGTAACTTCCATGACATTTATCCGCATTGCCGTTTGGTCTGGGCCTCGCAATATTTCGACTGCGTTGTTGAGATCCTTTGGGAATCGTGACGACACGTTTGTTTCTGATGAACCACTGTATGCGAGCTATCTTGCGCGTACGGGCTATGAGCACCCTGGTCGCGACGAGATCCTGGGGAGCCAGCCGCACGACATTGACACAGTCTTCAGGACGCTGCTGGGCCCGGTCCCAGGCGGCAAGAAGATTTGGTACCAGAAGCATATGGCCCACCACTTACCCGACGATCTGGACTGTGTGCCGCTAGACGGTTTTCGTCACGCGATGCTGATTCGCGAGCCGACGGAGATGCTTACCTCGTTGCTCAAGGTTATACCGGAGCCGACGGCAGCACAGACGGGCTTACCGCAGCAACTGAATCTTTGGAAGCGACTTCGCGAGCGCAATAGCGTTTCGCCGCCGGTGTTGGATTCGGGCGATGTTCTCGCCAATCCTGCGGGTTTATTGAGTGAACTGTGTCGCCAACTGGGTATCGACTTTCAACCTAGCATGCTCTCCTGGCCAGCAGGAACGCGCGACACCGACGGCGTTTGGGCGAAGCACTGGTATGGTAATGTCATTGAAAGCACGGGGTTTGGACGCTATCAAAGCAAGAACGAAACTGTGCCCGAGTCGCTGCGCTGCGTGCTCGCCGAATGTGAACTGATTTACCACGAACTTGCCCAGCACCGCTTGACATGCTGCAATCCTACAACGACCGAAACCGCAATCTGATCGTCTGTATCAACGGCGACTACGTCCACCGCGACCGAGCCGGTATTTCACCATTTGATTCTGCGGTCCAAAATGGAGACGCCGTTTGGGAAGGCTTGCGGCTTTACGATGGTCGCATCTTTAAATTGCAGGCACACCTGGATCGACTGAGAAATTCTGCACGACTATTACAGTATGCGGGTTATCCCGACGACGAACTGATCATTCGACATTTACGCCGAACACTTGAGTTAAACGAGATGTTCGATGGTGTGCACGTGCGGCTAACGATATCTCGCGGAGTGAAATACACCTCTGGACTCGATCCGCGAATCAATACGCTGGGCTGTAGTCTGTTCATCCTTGCCGAACATAAACCACCGGTCTACGACAAGGCGGGTATCACGCTGGCCACTGCGATGCATCGACGGCCACCGATTAACGTGCTGAACCAACACATCCACAGTTGCAATCAACTGACCAGCATACTTGCCAAGCTTGAAGCCAATGTCGCAGGTGTCGACGATGCCCTGTTGTTGGACCTGGATGGACACCTTGCGGAAACCAACGCTACGCACGTGTTCGTCGTTTTTGGTGATGAAGTTCACACGAGTACGACATCAGCTTGCCCTCAAGGAATCACTCGCTCGACGATACTCGAATTGTGCCGCAGGCATAACATCGTTGTCGTTGAACGGGACATACCACTCGATGAGTTGTACAAGGCGGATGAAATGTTTGTTACCGGAACAATGGGTGAGCTAGTGCCGGTGACACGCTTGGACAGCCACGATTACCTACAGCGTTCCATGTGTGATCATTTGTCGGAGTTATTTCGCGCCGAAGTTCGTCGCGAACTCGATCTTCTTTTAGTCCGTCCCAGAGCGGGGGAAATGAATGCACTATGAGTGACACGCCAAGCCCAACTGTCGTTGCAGCATTGTACCGCTTTGTCCGTTTGCCAGACTTTGCTTCGTTACGTCAACCGCTGTTGAACGTAATGCAAAACGTTCATGTTTACGGTACGTTGCTGCTCGCTCAGGAAGGGATAAACGGAACCATTGCTGGATCGCAATCGGGCATTGATGTCGTCCTGGATTACTTGAACAGTGACAGCCGTTTGTCGCCGCTGGAGGTCAAATATTCCCAGTGTGCGACACCACCGTTTAAGCGAACTCGCGTGCGGCTGAAGAAAGAAATCGTGACGCTTGGTGTGGACGGCATTGACCCCAATGATACGGTAGGTACCTATGTAGAACCTGAACAGTGGAATGAGTTAATCGCTGACCCAGATATCGTAGTGATCGATACAAGAAACGATTACGAGGTTGCAATCGGATCGTTCGCTAGGGCGATCAACCCACATACGGATTCGTTCCGCGAATTTCCTCAATTTGTCACCGAGAACCTCGATGCTTCGGTCCATACGAAAGTGGCAATGTACTGTACCGGCGGTATCCGCTGCGAGAAGTCAACTGCACTGCTAAAGAAGATGGGCTTCCAGCAAGTTTATCATTTACGCGGTGGGATTCTTAAATACTTGGAGCGAATTCCTCAAGAGCAGTCAACGTGGTCCGGCGAATGTTTTGTATTTGACGAACGAGTTTCGGTGAAGCATGGCCTGGCGGTTGGCGATCAAGTTCTCTGCTACGGTTGTGGTTGGCCGGTTTCCTCCAGCGAGCGACAGCATCCCGACTATGTGGCTGGTGTCCATTGTCCTCGCTGTGTTAACTTGCTCACCGATGGGCAAAAACGACGATTTGCCGAGCGTCAACGCCAGTTCGATCAACGATCTCAAGAGCGGCACGAAAAAACGGAGCTGCATGATGGAGCGGAGCAGCCTATTGGATTGGCGCGAAACCACACTGAGTTTTCCGCTGGTCATTAGCCGCCAAACTCCTTCCTAAATCCCCCAACGAGAAACTTCTGTGGCTGTTGATCCGACTCCGATCCTTGACTTGATGCTTGGCTTCCGTCGCTCGAAAACAATGTTCGGTGCCGTGGAACTGGGTGTGTTCGATGCGTTAGCCGAATCGCCCTCCTCGAGTGACTCGTTGGCACAGCGATTGAATTGCGATCCAGCGGCGATGCGTCGACTGTTGGATGCGTGCGTTGGTTTAGAACTCCTGGTCCGCAACGATCAAACGTACTCAAATACCGCGGCAGCGACTGAGCTGTTGTGTTCTGCGAGTCCTAACCGGCTGAGCGGTTACATTCGCTTTAGTAACGATGTGAGCTGGAAATTGTGGACGCATTTTGAGGACGCGGTTCGCGAAGGCGGCCATCGCTGGAAACAAGCGTACGGTTGGGACGAACCGATCTTTTCGAGTTTCTTTCGGGATGAGCACGCGATGCGCGAGTTCCTGATGGGAATGCATGGCTATGGCGTCATTAGTTCACCTCATGTTGTGCGAGCCTGTGACTTATCACGTTTTAAGAAACTGGTTGATTTAGGCGGTGCGACGGGCCATTTAGCCATCGCTGCTTGTGAAGCATATCCCCAATTGTCGGCAACCGTGTTTGACTTGCCCGAAGTGACACCGTTGACTTGTGAGATTGTCGGGATGTCCCGCGTGTCGGACCGAATTGAGGTAGTGGGTGGTAACTTTTTCGAGAGCGAGTTGCCGGCTGGGGATCTCTATTCACTCGGTCGCATCCTTCACGACTGGAGCGACGACAAGATCGAACGCTTGCTAAATAAGATATTCGCTGCTTTGCCTGAGGGCGGTGGATTGCTTGTTGCCGAAATCATGGTTGCTCCCGAGTTGGATGGCCCCGTGTGGGCGCAAATGCAAGACTTGAACATGCTTGTTTGTACCGAAGGCCGCGAACGCACGGCGGCGGAGTACGAAACGCTCCTGCACTCGGTTGGATTCAAGTCGGTCGCGGTAAAGGTCACCGGTGCTCCGGTCGACGCGATCCTAGCGATCAAATGACTCGCTCAATGTGCAAGCAGTTAAACAGCGCCTGTATGACTGAATTTAAATCACCAGAAGTGTCGACACGCTGACAGACACTACTTATTGCTTCGGTCACACGCGAGTCGTTGATCTCCGCAGATGTTATTTGCTCAGCAAACAATGTTTTCCACTCAGCAAACATCGGATCCCGAGCGTGACGCTGTCGCGATCCGTCGTTGGCGATGCGCGAGAATCGTCATGCGAGATGGTCGGCTAGAAGCCATCCGCAAGCGGCGCACCGTTGGAAGTGTATCTGTAGCCGAAGTTTGGCTGCGGACACGATTTACACGGCCACAAGGCGACGTTTGTAGTATCGACTATCATCAACCGTTGGGGATGCCAGCGTTCCTAACACTCGACTTCATTCATTCGGGTGTCGGCACGCGTGCGAAAACTTTTTTGGGCGCTTGCCGCGTTCTCGATGAAGTCGCGAGAATCCGAGGTACACTGGCGATCGTAGCCCACGTAACCAATACTTCGATTAGTGATCGCCTGCTGCAGCGAATGGGTTGGACGCGACACCAACCCAACTGGTCCGGCCGACATTGGATACGACGATTCTATGATGGCTATCCCGAATCCACTTTGGCTCGATACAGGCATCTAGCTTAAGTATTCAACGAGCCCTTTTCGTGGCGTCGGCAATTTCAACAATGGCGCGAAGTTCGCTGTGGCTTCGTCAACCGATTGATATAGCGCGTGCAATGTTTCAACGTTAGAGCCGGTCAACGTGGCGTAGCCTTCGGTGAACTCAACTTGCTCCTTCCACGCGTCGTCGCCACAGGAGGGCAATAGGGATGCCAGTGCTACACAAGCCTCGCCACGTGTTGCATTCCCGCCGGCGAGCAATTGTGGTAACTGAGTATGTCGAGCAATCAGCGAAACGAACCCCTGAGGAAGTTTCCAGCGACTCGCTAACAGAGCAGCAGCATCCGCATGATCCCAGCCGAAGAGTTCTTGCTCGAGTCCGCTCAGTCGACGACCTTCACTGCACCGCCGTTGGACGAGATCTTGGTATTGTTCGGGAAGCTCTTTCAGCAGCAATGGAATGGCCATGTCCTGCAGCAACGCACCAGCGAACAAGTCTTCGGCATTGGCCAGTTGCAGTTGTTTACCGAGCGATCGGGCGAACACGGCTCGGCGTAGCGAGTCTTGCCACAGGGACTTCAAATCAAACGGCCCAAAATTTGGATTGGGGATCACAGTAAAAACAGCGTTCCACAAGGCGAAATTGGTAATCGCCCGAGTTCCGACGAGCGTCAATGCCTGTTGCACGCTCATGATCTCGCGACTGAAACCAAAGTAAGACGAATTGACGAACTTCAAGACTTGTCCCATCAACCCTGGATCAGCTTCGATGGGTCTGGCGAAGTCGGTCGGCCCAACGTCGTCTCGTTGCGAGATTTGCAGAAGGGCGATTGCGCTGTGGGGTAACGCTGGCAGGATATCGCTACGAAAAACGTCTTCGAGTGAAGTGGGTACAGTCGCAATAGTCATGGATGAGCTTGCACTAAGGTGTTTGCGGTTACGAATATCATTGAACGTGGATCAACAGCGAAATGGTTTGGCATTGGAAACGTAGGTTGCAACCCATCTGGTGGCGCCCCTGACGATCCACGGACCGCGGATTCGATTTCGACATTCGGTGACAGTGACGACTTTGCGGGATTTTACACCGGCTATCGTGAACCTGCTTCCATGTTGAACACATGCGACAGACGTTGCCCAAACGCCCGTACTCAGTGTTGCGTTGACGCAACCTTGACGCTGGTCCGATCGCCTCAGGAAGTAAAATAGTGAGGCAAATCACTGAGATTTTGAACGAAAACAAGGACAACCGATCGCGTCTGGTGTACGAGCTGCATTGCTTAGCGGGGCATGAATCTACCTCGATTGGCTCCCGAAGACTGGCAATATATTCGCAAGCGTCTCTCGCGCACTGTATGCCTTGCCGTGCTGATGCTGGTCATCACGGTCTACGGTCGCTGCAGCAATTCGCTTCGGACGTCGAGCCCCGACGTATCAGCCCGCGTGCTGGCGTTTGAAACGACTTCGGTGAGTGTTTTGGGCGTATCGTCGGGACCGAAGTCCGTGCCGCCGGAAGGTTGGCGACGCACAGCCGCAGGGTGGCAGCATGTCAGCACCTGGCCGAAACAGAACGACTCAATCAATTCGTTGCTTGCGACACAGAAGTCGCGAGAGCCGGCGATGGTTCGGCGTGCAGTACAGATGATCGGCGGGCTGTCGCCGGCTACCTTTGCTTTGATGCAGATTTTGGCGATCGGATTGATCGCGGTGTTCGCAAGCCGATACCAATCAGAGCTGACTAACGACGGTTGAGCTTTTCTTCAGCACGAGCAGCACGAAGAGCAGCCGCTTCTCGTGGAAGCTTGAATTCTGGGCCCGACGGGAAGTACTGGACGTCGTCCTGCAAGTAGTACGGGCTGGGCAACGTTTGTCCGTTGATGGACGACTGGCATCCGGTTGACGCAGCCGCCGTGATACCGAGAGCAGTTACCCAGAGGGCACAGCGAAAAGCACGTCGGCTCGTTGAGTTGGCATTCATCGTTTTCACGCCTTCGGAATCCATCGATTAACTGTGTGAGAAACTCTCGTTACAATCGTTATCGGACAAACAACCGGCATATCTTTACATCGCCGCTCGAAAAGTTTGAAAATGCCCGTCGGTAACGACCATCGTTGACTCGGGAACCGGCTGCCAGGGCTCTGTTGTCAACGGCTCGGAGGCAAACGCGATCGCTCGGTACCGCTGGTCGGGGCCGACGGTTGCGTGAGTTTCCCCACATACGAAGCACGGTTCGATGCGATCTCGTTCAATCATGAATAGGTCGTTTCGCAGTCGCGTTGCGATAAGCGTCGCACCGTCGGATATCAACAAGTTCAACTTAGCTGGTGCCTTCGCTCCAGTTTCACGACTGCGTTCATCAAGTTCTCGTACGGCTGTAGCGACAATCCCCGAGGCGACAGTTGCGTCGGCGAATCCATCGCGCGAGGCTTGGCCGGAGTAATACAACCGACTGAGAATCCAGCGAAATATTAACTCGCTATCGGTTTGTCCAATCGGCTCAGCTTCCGTGACCGCCGCATCGACCAGCTCTCGCTGCAATTGTTCACGAAGCGTCAGGCGGCCAGCATGCGACAGATCGATCCCTGAGAGCGTCCCATTGTGTGCAAAGACAAACGGGTTGCGGCGAAAGGGATGCGTGTTTCGCTCGGTGCGTCGCCCGACAGTCGCCAAACGAACGTGGGCCAAAACGGTTCGCGAGGCAATATCGCGAGCGGCGTCACTGAACCGCAGATCTTCAAAGGCTGCCGCAGCGCGTTTCTTTAGGCAAGGAACGCGACCGCGATAGTAGGCGATTCCCCACCCATCGCCGTGACATCGCCCAAGACTATCACGTCGGCTCTGGCACAAAATCGCATTTTGCGCACTGACAAGATGACAGCCGATTCGCGTCGCGTGCGTTGCTCGAAACCCATAAAGTCGACACATAAGTGATTCCAACAGCAATAAGGATGCCGCCCCAAGGATCAACGAAACCCGTCCAACACCGACATCTGTGCAACAACGCTAGCAATAAACGATTCGACAGCGAATACAGAAACCGTTACGCTAATAACGTAGGGTGCCATGCTAACCAGGCGCCCGCAGAAATTTCCGTCGCTGCCGAGGATTTCGATGTTGAGTGCGTTAAAGTTTAGGCAAATATCTGTCACTGTTTGTTGCATTGTGATGATTAGCACAAGCCGGTTGTCCGCGCAAACGGTACAGTTGCCATCGGTTACAACTTTCTCGTATTCCGGCAGCGTGTTGGTTCCCGATTCAGGGGCGGGTTATTTAGGTGGTCGGCGGTCTGCTGCGGTGAGTTCTCATTCACGATTGGGTTCACGCGCAAGCGGCGGCACGTGGAGTTCATCCAGCGGTTTTGCCCAGGTAACGATCATTGATTTGGCAGCTATGGATCGCCAGATTCTCGGCAGCGAGCCGGCGCCTGCACACGATTTGCATCGAACGACTGCCCAGCGGACCGAAGAGGGCAAACGATTGGTTCGTTTTGCTCGCAGCAAACTTCGCGAACAGAACCAGGGTGCGGCATTTAATGCGTATCGGATGGCGATCGATTTATTGCCAGCCGACCTGCGAACACTAGCCACCGCAGAGTTTCGCCGCGAGTTTCCAATTGCCAGCGTCCAAGTCGCTAACGCTGGGATTCGCTAACGTCTCATTCAGCTCATGAATCATCGTGGCCTGACGATTCGCGATGTTAAAATCGAAAACAGTTGGCAATTTAGCTAGAAACTGATCGCGTGGTTGCTTGACCCAAAACCATTGGACACCTTATCCGCTTGCGCTCGTGGTCGATTAAACTGTGACGCTTGATGAAGCCATCGAGTTGGATAGTTGGCCCCTGCACTTTTACCCTCAAGCATTTCACATCATGATCAATCGCCGTACTTTTTTTGTTGCTGGTGGTGCTGTTTCGGCTGCCGCCACGTTGTCCTCCAGTGCACCAACCGAAGCGGAAGAACCCGCCACCGCGACGACCAGTATTCGCTTCTGTTTGAACATGAGCACCCTGCGAGGGCAAAACCTCAGCGTCCCAGAGCAAGTCCGAATCGCTGGTGAAGCTGGTTACGATTCGATCGAACCTTGGATCGGCGATTTACAAAAATATCGGGATGGTGGTGGAAGCCTTGCCGATTTGCGAAAACAAATTGCCGATGCAGGACTGAAGGTGGATAGCGCAATTGGATTTGCTCAGTGGATTGTGGACGATGATGCAGCGCGAGCAGAGGGTTTGAGACAAGCTCGCGGTGACATGGAATTGGTTGCGGCAATCGGTGGATCGCGCATTGCTGCTCCACCCATCGGTGCACATAAGTCCGCGGGGCCAGAACTGGCTGTGATCGCGGATCGATATCGGGCACTACTTGAACTTGGCGCTGAAACGGGAGTGGTACCGCAATTGGAACTGTGGGGATTCTCGCCGACGTTGAGCAAGCTTGGCGAGTTGGCCTACGTTGCGACACAAAGTGGACATCCCGATGCATGTGTGCTGCCGGACTTTTACCACATTTACAAAGGCGGCAACGATTTCGCCGGCTTAGGGATGATTGAGGCGTCACGGATGCACGTTTTTCACATCAACGATTATCCTGGGCAACCGGCGATCGATAAGATTGCGGATAAAGATCGTGTTTTTCCGGGCGATGGTGTCTGTCCGTTGCCTGCCACGATCGCAATGCTGATTCGAAACGGTTTTGCGGGGGCTTTTTCGTTAGAGCTGTTTAATCCAGACTACTGGCAGCGTGATTCGCTTGCGGTGGCGACTGAAGGACTGCAAAAGTCCCAAGCGGTGGTGGCTGTAGCGCGCACAATGATTTAGACCATTGACTCCCCACGGAAAATACCCATGCCCACAATCGGCCCCATGATTGCCGCGTCCGCCAAGCTAGCACTTGGTTATAGTGAACGGTTGTTGAAAGATCTCAATCCAGAGCAGTTCGCACGCTTTGCGACCGTCAACGGAACACAGATCGAATCTAACCATCCCGCCTTCGTGCTGGGACACCTGAGCTTGTACTCGTGCCGGATCGTCGATCAACTCGGCGGCGATGCTTCGTCGATCAAACCAAGTGACGAGTTCAACAAGGTCTTTTCCCATGAGGCGAAATGTGTTGACGATGCTGAGGGTACGATTTATCCGCCAATGGACACAATCACCGAGCGTTATCTAACGGGTCTTCGTCAAGCGATCGACGCCTTGGAAATTGCCGACGACGCCTTATTCGCCGTGCCGAACCCAAACGAAGCGATGCGTGGTAAGTTCCCAACGGTCGGCGCAATGCATGCTTTTTACGTCGGGGGACATACGATGATGCACTTGGGCCAAATGAGCGCATGGCGCCGTTGCATGGGTCTGGGAGCAGCATAGTCCCATCGTGCCTGCTGACGTGCGTATCGATCCATTCGCCTCGTTGCCGATCAGGGATTGTCTTTTCGAGATCCTTGAGAGTTTAGCGAATCAACAGGCGGTGGTATTGAAGGCGCCACCAGGAGCCGGAAAAACGACGGGGGTTCCGCCAGCTTTAATGCAAGCGGAGATTCTTCCGCCAGGCAAAATTCTGCTCATACAGCCGCGAAGATTGGCTGCCCGAGCAGCTGCCTCGCAACTGGCCAGGATCATCGGCGGCAAAGTCGGCGAAGTCGTCGGCTACCATGTGCGGTTCGATCGCCAAGAATCTCACCGGACGCGGCTCTTGGTGCTGACCTACGGTATGCTGTTGAGGCGATTGCAGACCGACCCGTTACTGGAGACCGCGTCGTGCGTGATCCTTGACGAATTTCATGAGCGCAGCCTCGACGCTGACTTAGCATTGGGCAGAGTTCAACAAGTTCGCACCAACTTTCGTCCCGAGTTGCGTTTGATCGTGATGAGCGCGACGCTGGAACCGGCACCAATCGTCTCGTTTCTCAGCAACGCAGTCGCAATCAAAAGCGAAGGGCGAATGTTCCCCGTCCAAACGCATTATCGACCGGCGCTCAATCGCCAGTCGATAACTGATCAGCTGCTGAACGTATTGCCCGAGGCTCTCGCGGCGACAACAGGAAACGTCCTCGTTTTCCTTCCGGGCGTCGGCGAAATTCTTAAGGCCAAGCGATCGATCACGTCACAAGTTTTCGCTGCAGATTGCGATATCTTCGAACTGTACGCGGACCTTGCCGTCGAGGAGCAAGATCGAGTCTTGAACCCATCCAGTCGCCGCAAGATCATTCTGGCAACGAACGTCGCCGAAACCTCGTTGACGATTGAGGGCATTACGGTAGTCATCGATAGCGGCACGGCAAAAGTACTGCGGTATGAACCCAGTGTGGGCCTACCGCGACTGCGAATTGAACCCATCTCTCAGGCATCGGCTGACCAGCGTACCGGACGCGCCGGGCGAACTTCGACGGGAGTTTGCTATCGCCTTTGGAACAAGGCATCTCACTCTTCAAGAAATCTAGTTGATGCACCGGAGATCCGCCGTGCTGACTTTGCACCTGCGGCAATGGTCTTGGCAAGCTGGGGCGACGACGCGAAAGATTTTCCATGGCTTGATCCACCACTTCTCGCCGCGATTGACCAGGCAAATCAACTCCTAAAGCGTTTACAGGCAATCGACGAAAATGGCCGAATCACGGCTGACGGCCAGTTGATGGCAGAACTTCCCGTTCATCCATCGATTGCAAAACTGTTGATTGTTGCTGCACGCACCGGTGTAGTGAAAGATGCCGCGATCATCGCTGCACTTTTAACAGAAAAAGACCCCTTTCGCGTTCGTTCCCGGACCGACAACGTTTTTCAATCGCCTGCTCACGGTGGTGACATGGTCCTGGCCATAGAGCTTCTTCGCGGGCTTCGCGCTGCAGGGCACATTGAACGAGTCGCGAAACAACTTGTATCGTCGGTTCGCAAACTGGATCTACCATGCGGTGATTTTGGCAACCGCGATACACTCAAACGAGCACTTATCGCGGCATTTCCTGATCGCGTTGCAAAGCGGCGTGAGGTCGGCAGCACCTCAGCGTTACTCGTTGGCGGCAAAGGTGTGCGATTGCATACGCCGTCAGTTCCGCAAGACAGCGATTTACTTCTGTGCTTGCGAGTGGACTCGCTGCAGACCGATGCAATGGTCAGTTTGGCAACCAACATCAATCAATCGTGGCTTGACCCAAAATGGCTACGCAACATTGACGAGCCATTCTATCAAACGCACACAGGATCGATTGTTGCCCGTCGCCGCGAGTATTACTTTGATTTGGTGCTAAGCGAGACACCGATCCAATGCAAACCCAACCCACAGTCAGCGATACTTCTCGCACGCGAAGCACGTGCCGTGTGGAAGCAGAGTTATCCACCTACGGCAGATGAACTGAAATCGTTTATCGCCCGAGTTGAGCTGCTTCGAGATACTCTTGAGAACACTGAACTTATCCCTCTCGATGAGAAGGTTCTGGATAAGCTTCGGGACGAACTCGCGCAGCGCTGTCTATCTCTCCAAGAACTCACCAACATGCCTTGGTTGGAATGCCTCAAAGGCCAATTCGACTACAACGTGCTGCAACAAATTGATCGCGAAGCACCGGCGCGATTGCAAGTGCCTAGTGGTAATTCGATCTTCATTCAGTATGAATCGGGAAAACCGCCGATGATGAGCGTTCGATTGCAGGAACTCTTCGGTTGGCACGACACGCCACGAATCGCACGTGGCCGCATCCCAATTCAACTGCACTTGCTCGGCCCCAATCGACGCGTCCAGCAAATTACCAGCGATCTACGAAGGTTTTGGGAATCGACGTACGCACAGGTTCGGAAGGATCTTCGCGGCCGCTATCCCAAGCACAATTGGCCGGAAGACCCATTTTCCGCCACCGCCACTCACAACGGTATGAAGCCAAGATAGTTCTCCACGTTTTCTTCTAACCGATCCCAACCATCGTGCAACAACTCAAGACACAAGGTCAGTTACCTAAAAACGCAGCGATATCATTTACCGGAATTCGCGGTGAATCAGTTGCCTCGTAATTGGCTTCGACCAACTTCGCTTTCTCCCCGAGTTTTTCATAGACCTGTCGAGCTTGAATCGCCGTGTTGCTCGCAGCTCTCAGCCACAATTTATGAGGAGCGGCAAGTGCCACGAGCGTATCGACATCGCCGTACTTGACGCTGCCAGGAACGAAGTCTACCGAGGCATACGAATCGACGTTTCCAAAGCGGAATCCATCCAGTAACACAACGGTGCGGTCCACTCGGCCTTTGGCCGTTAAAGCTGATGCCGCCAAAACCACCGGCGCGATATTACCGCTGCCTATGAGCCCGACTGGTTGGCCACTGGATTCGATAACGTGGGTCAGCACATCCATAACCTCAGCGACTCGCTGGGCAAATAGTGTCTTGTTGTAACCAAAAGTGAACGCAGCGTAGTGTCGCTTGTCGTCGATCAATCGTTGCCGCTCTGCATCCGCTGGTGCGGACGATCGCTGGTCCATTAGATCCGGTAGCCAGACTGTATAACCATCCTTTAGCAATCGACTGAGCATCGCTGTGCGGTCCTGGGCACCGGTGTCGTCCTGAGAGGCCGACAGGACTTCAGATCGACCACCGTCGGCACACCAAACAACCGTTTTTGCGATTGGATTACTCGATATCGGTTCGAGAATTGTGACTGGAATCGAGTTCGCAGTAGTCGCATTCTTCACCGATCCGGTGAGGACTTTCGCTCCAGGAAACTGCTGAGCAACGTTCGATACATTGGCAGTGAACTGGAGGTTACGATCGTCCGACTCATCAATCGACAGGATGATGCGCCAAGCTCCGCTCAAAGCCCCTTGGAACTCGTCGACGTCCTCAGCCGTCTTGGGCCACATGGAGTCAATCGCTGCACGAGACTGTGCATCAAACCACTGACATACGTCGTGTTCATGTTTGGGACTGACCGATGTCGGACGCGGATGTTCAGCGTTCCAGACCGATGCTTCTTCGTCGGTGATAACTTGGAAGTCGCCTTCGACGATCGGCTCTTTAGCTCCGATTGACAGATAGCGATTCATCCACGGATACATCAAACTACGAGTGACGTAGTTGTAATTATGTGGAAAAGTTGGGAAGTGGGCGCAATGGACATCCTGCTCATTGCCGACCATGCGGTACAACTGGCGCAATTGCGGATACCCATCGGTCATCATGTCCCGAGTCCAATCGTCCACCGCCGTCATAGCTTGTGGACGCGGAGCCATTAATCCCGCCAATTCTACGTTTCCGGTATCGACTCGCAACAGGCTACAGTTTTCGCAATAGCATCCGCCCTGCATCGACGTTGATACCATGCCATTGGGAAACGAAACCTTCACGCGCGGATCGATCGCTCCCAAAAGAATTGTTTGGGTGCCGCCGCCACTGTTTCCGGTAACTCCCAGTCGTTCCGGATCGACGTCCGAAAGAGATGCGAGAAAATCCAATGACCGACTGGCGTTCCAGGTTTGCAAACCCATGATCGACTGTAGTCGCAGCTCGGCATCAATACTGAACATGATCCACGAGGGCGGCATCGTGCCATCGAAGGGTCGTGATTCTTCAGGTCGAGCGACGGCATGTCGGTGGGCGACATCGTAAGGAATCTGGACCGAGTCAGCGTAGCCGAGCATATCGAAGATGAATACGACACAACCCATGCGCGCAAGTTGGACGCACCGCGCGAGTGTTGGCGTTTGACCCGAAGCGACGTATCGCTCATGACCTGCAGTAATCTTTTGCTGGATTTGTTCAGCCGTATGCCGCTCCATTCGCCCACCGTGTCCGTGAGGACACAGCACCCCGGGGCGTTTAGTTTCCGTTGGCTTTCCGTCGTCGGGACGAAACAACAGGCCGGTTACATAGTGCCCCGGTAAACTCTCAAAATAGACCTTTTCAAATGTAAAACCATCACGCTGGACCTTTCCGTGGATCACTGGATTGAGCGGCGTCCGCTGGGGTTCCGGCCACAGACCCGTCGCAACTTTGATATTGTTCCGAAGTGATTCGGCTCGAGCTTCCCAGGCCGCTTTAGTCGGCGGGACAACGAAGGGGAAATGACCGTTAAGCGTTTTTAGTTCAGGAGGCGGGTTTCCAGGCGATTCCGCTCGAAGCGATGACACTGCGAAACAAGAGAACAGAACGACAGCAACACGCAATTGCCTACTTGAGCGGATCGACATTTGGAAGATACTCGTGAGTGCCGGATTCAAAAGACAGGATACTGACGGTACTCATCGTACTCGATTCCTATATCATTTTGGGGCGGTTAAACTAGCAATTCGTTTTTCAATAAAGTGTGACTTGATGCGTATCGTCCTGACAGAAAATCGTGATTCGATGGGAGCCTGGGTGGCTGCGGAGGCAGCCCAAGAACTGCGGCGAGTAATCGCTGCAACAGGAACGGCAAATCTACTCGTTGCCACCGGCGCATCACAATTTGAGGTCCTCGGAGCTCTGGTTGCGCAACCGGATATCGATTGGCCACGTGTACACGGATTTCACTTGGATGAATACGCTGGACTGTCCAACCAGCACCCGGCATCGTTTTGCCGGTACCTGAGAGAACGCTTCGTTGAGCGTGTTCCGCTGGCGTCATTCCTATATCTGAATGGCGAGAAAAACCCTGAGCAAATGATTGCCGAAGCGTCGCAAGCGATCAGTGAAGTGACGATCGATGTAGCGCTTGTCGGTGTTGGTGAGAACGGGCATCTGGCGTTCAATGACCCACCAGCTGATTTTAAAACCGAATCTCCTTACTTGATCGTCAATTTGGACGAGGCGTGCCGTCGACAACAAGTCGGTGAAGGCTGGTTTGCATCGTTGGACGATGTGCCGACACGAGCGATAAGCATATCAGTGCGACAGATCCTGAAATCAAAACGCATCTTTTGCAGTGTTCCTGACGAGCGTAAAGCCTCAGCGATTTCCGCGATGCTCAGCGGTCCAGTCTCGCCTGATGTTCCGGCGAGCATTCTTCGCCAGCACGATGCCGCGACACTAATCGTCGATACCGCTGCTGCGAGTAAGCTCGACTCAGCGACTCTTGCGGACGTGGAACGCGTCGCATGAGCGGATACATCGACTTACAGGTCAACGGATACGCCGGTGTGGACTTTAATGCTGACGAAGTCACTGACCAGCAGTTTTCCGAGGCCTGTGAACGTTTACGTAACGATGGCGTGGCGGCGATTCTTGCCACGATCATTACAGCAAGCAAAGATCAGATGTTGGCGCGGGTCTCGCGAATTGCCGAGTTTTGCGATGCGCATCCAGAGGATTCGCGAGTTATCGCTGGAATTCACATCGAAGGTCCGTTTATAAGCCGCGAACCGGGGTATGTCGGTGCTCATCCGCCGCAGGCGGTGACTGCAGCCGATTTGGACTTCACTCGTCGATTGCTGGACGCTGCTTGTGGCCGCGTGAAGTTACTTACTCTTGCACCGGAGATGGATGCGGGAGCCAGAGTGACGGGGTATTTAGCTAAGCATGGTGTTATTGTCGCTGGCGGCCACAGCAATGCGTCCGTGCAAATGCTCAAACAGTTCATTGATGCAGGCCTGTCGATGTGGACGCACTTGGGTAACGGCTGCCCGGGTGTACTTCCTCGCCATGACAATATCATTCAACGAGTACTCAGCCTTGCGGAGTCATTAACAATTTCGTTCATCGCCGATGGACACCATGTGCCGCCGCTGGCTCTAGGCAACTACCTGAAAATCGTCCCCACAAATCGCGTGGTAATTGTCAGTGACGCAATGCTGGCCGCGGGGCAAGGGCCAGGCGATTATTGGTTCGCCGAACAAACAGTCCATGTCGACGAAAGCGGAGCCGCCTGGAGCGAAGACCGAACCCACTTGGCCGGCTCCGCCGCAACGCTCCGTCAAATGGAATCGGTCCTTCGCCACAAACTTTCCGCCAACGCTTTGCAAATTGGAGCCTGGATGCGCGACAACGCCCGTGCATTACTGGCTCTGTCACCGAAGATTGACCCTGGACAAATGGGGCTCACCACTCGTGACCCCTTCACGCTCGACGGCAGCTCAGCCTGCGAAGGCTGAGGTACATTAGCAGTTGGTGATTTAGCTGTTGACGGCGTCGTCTTCGTAGGCTTCCTCAGCAACTTCTTCTTCGCCATCCCCGTCTCCGTGCACTGGAGCAGCATAACCGCCGGCGGCCAGCACCCCTTGCTTGATCAATTCCGTGACATCGGGATTCTCGATCAAGAAGTTACGTGCCTTCTCTTTGCCTTGGCCCAAGTACGTTTCGCCGTACTTGTACCATGCACCGCTACGGGTAACGACTTTGTTGGCGGCACCCAAGTCCAGCAAGTCGCCCTCAAAGCTGATACCGTTGCTGTGCATCATGTCGAACTCGGCAACTCGGAACGGAGGAGCGACCTTGTTTTTGACGATCTTAGCACGCACTCGTTGCCCAACCTGCTCTTCGCCTTCCTTCAAGGCTCCGATTCGTCGCACGTCGATACGGCACGAGCAGTAGAACTTCAAAGCACGTCCGCCGGGTGTTGTTTCGGGGCTCCCGAACATCACGCCGACCTTCTCGCGAATTTGGTTGATGAAGATCACCACCGTCTTGCTCTTGGCGATCACTCCAGTCAGCTTCCGCATCGATTGGCTCATCAACCGCGCTTGCAGGCCCACGTGGCTATCACCGATCTCGCCTTCGAGTTCCGCCTTGGGAACCAACGCAGCCACCGAGTCAATGATGATCACATCGACGGCGTTACTCTTGACGAGCATCTCACAAATCTGCATCGCCTCTTCACCGCTGCTTGGTTGACTAACCAACAGCGTGTCGAGTTCAACGCCAAGCTTCTTGGCCCACGAGGGGTCAAAGGCATGTTCGGCATCAATGATGGCCGCGATACCGTCCAGCTTCTGGGCTTGGGCGGCGACGTGCAGGGCGAGGGTCGTCTTGCCGCTGGATTCCGGGCCAAAGATTTCCACGATACGACCCCGCGGCAATCCTTGGCCGCCGAGCGCCATATCCAGGCTTAAACTGCCTGTCGGCACGCCTTCGATATGCAGCGTGTTCGATCCACCCAACGGCATGATCGCACCATCACCAAACGTTTTTTCGATTTGCTGAAGCGTCGTTTTCAGGCCGGGCTCAAGCGCGAGCACCTTCTTCATTCCCGGATCCAACTTGACGTCCTTGGAAGCTGCCGCCGACGCCATTTTTGGTTTTCTTGCCATCTCTCAATCCTTCCCCGTGCTTGGGTAAAACTAACTTTGAAAAGTGTATCCCTTCCCCCGAAGTGATCGCACATACAGTACCGCTCTTTTTCGTCAACCGCAACAAAAATTCTAACAGTTTTTCCACAGGCGTTGCAGCCATCGGCGATCCGTGCCGGCGATCTCAGTTGTTGAGCGTTGATATAGGTATTATCCGACCCGTTCAGGACAAGTCTGGTCAAACGCCGAAAACATTTTTGAGGAAATTTTCCGTTGGCAGCATAAGCACAATCAACTTGAGCAACGCGATGCTCAGGCTTTTCACGCAACAGCCGCATCTCGCGGGAGCGGCAAAGCTATCATGTGACGCTAGGATCGAGTAAAAGCTGCCCCTTTTTTTTCGCTTCACCCACCTCCAATTCCCGCCAAGTTCCCTCAATCATGAATCATCTCTCTGTGTTGGCGTTGTTGTTTGTCGGGCTGCTACTGATATCACCGCAGATTTTGGCCGAGGAGACTGAAACCGGTGGCTTGCGGCTGGCGACGTTCGATATCGACGCAACGCCACCCGTTGGATTCATGATGGCTTACGATCGCGTTCGCCGCGTGGATGAGCTAGGGCTGCGATGTCGTGGTATTGTGCTGTCGGGGTCTGGCTCGCCAATCGTGCTCTGTGCGGTCGACTGGATTGGCATCGGCAACGAAAGCCAAGATGTTTTTCGCCAACGAATTGCCAATGCGGCCGGGACAACGCCGGAGCGAGTGGCCGTGCATACGCTGCACCAGCACGACGCGCCGCGTTGCGATTTTGGTGCTGAAGCTTTGTTGCACCAAGTCGGAGCCAGCGACCTTGGTGCTCACGATGGATCGTTTGCACGTGAAGTGCTCGATCGACTGGCTGTGGCTATCGAGTCGGCGATGAAAACAACACAGAGAGTAACTCATGCTGGATTCGCGATTGCAGAAGTCAAGGACATTGCTTCGAATCGACGCATCATGGACGACGCCGGAAAGGTTCGAGCAACGCGGTACACGGCGACTCGCGATCCAGAACTTCGCGCCTTACCCGACGGCACGATCGATCCTCAGCTATCGTCGTTGACGTTTTATGACAACGACAAGCCGCTGGCCGTGCTGACGTATTACGCTTGTCATCCGCAAAGTTACTATCGCACGGGTGTGCCGAGCCCTGATTTTCCTGGGATCGCTCGTTTCTTTCGAGGCCAAGACCAGCCGGATGTGCTGCACGTCCACTTCAATGGCGCCGGTGGGAATGTGGGAGCGGGAAAATACAACGACGGGGCCAAGGAAAATCGTTTGCAGTTGGCATCGCGACTGGCTGATGCGATGCAGCGAGCGTATGAATCGACAGAGAAATTTGCGATCACAGCGAGCGAAGTCGATTGGAAAGTGAACAACGTATCTTTGCCCTTGGCACCGCATTTGAATCGCGAGACATTGTCCCAGGAACTCGCGAAGTCAGATGCGGTATCGTATTGGGGTAGTGCCGGAAAACTGGCTTGGGTACTACGTTGTGAACGCGGCCAAGGGATTGACTTGGGTTGTTTGAGTGTCGGAGATGTTCGTGTACTGCACATGCCCGGCGAGCTGTTTGTTGAATACCAACTAGCCGCCAAAACCATGCGTCGTGATTTGAAAGTGGCCATGGCAGCGTACGGCGATTATGGTCCTGGCTACATTGGCACCGCGATCGCGTATGGCGAAGGTGGTTATGAAACGAGCCAGCCAGCGTCCAGCGTCGCACCCGAAGTGGAGACGGTGTTGATGAACGGAATGAAAAAACTACTCGGCGCAGCGGAGTAAATGAATGATGTTACGGAAATTCAGTTTACTGACGTCTTTGATCGATGCATGTATGCTGACGTTTGTTGCATTGTTGTTTCCGCTGGCCAATGTGTACGGTCAGGATGTTGATTATTCCAGCGAGCTGCCGCGGATCGCGCCAACAGAAGCTGGTGCGACATCGGCATCGTTCCAAGTTGCCGCTGGTTTCGAGATGCACTTGGTTGCCGCAGAACCGCTGGTCAGTAGTCCGGTGGCGATTGAATGGGACGCCTGCGGCGCGATGTATGTGTGTGAGATGCGAGGCTATAGCGAGAACCGCGACGAGGGGATTTCTCGCATCGCGCGACTGACCGATACGAATAACGATGGTGTCTATGACGCGCGGACCGAGTATGCCGAAAACTTATTTTGGCCGACGGCGATCTTTCCGTTTGACGGTGGACTGTTTGTTGGCGATGCACCCGATTTGCTATACTTCAAAGACACCGACGATGATGGAAAAGCGGACGTGCGGCGACGCGTGTTGACCGGATTTGGTACGTCGAACGTTCAAGGCTTAATGAATTCGATGCGATGGGGGTTAGACAATCGCATTCATATCGCGTGCAGCAGTGTCGGTGGCGAGATTCGGCGCGGCGATGCTGGCGAGAACGAGGCATCGGTGAATGTCCGTGGTCGTGACTTGGCGTTCAATCCTCGCACCTACGAATTCGAGCCAACCAGTGGTGCGGCACAACATGGAATGTGTTTTGACGACTGGGGTCGAAAATTCGTGTCCTCCAATAGCGACCATTTGCAGCAAGTGATGTACGAAGACCGTTACATCGCTCGCAATCCCTTCGTGGTGCCTCCACCATCGCGGATCTCGATTGCCGCCGATGGACCGCAAGCAGAAGTGTTTCGAACAAGTCCCGTAGAACCGTGGCGAATCGTTCGTACTCGATTGCGAGTGTCGGGGCTGGCGAAGGGGCCAATCGAGGGCGGCGGTCGAGCGGCTGGCTATTTCACCGGGGCAACCGGCGCGACGATTTATCGCGGCGATGCGTGGCCGCCGTCGATGCGTGGACTAGCCGTTGTCGGCGACGTAGGCAGTAACTTGGTGCATCGCAAACGGTTAACTCAACAGGGTTTGGAATTTGTTGCCAAACGCATGGACCAAGCGAGCGAGTTCGTTACATCCACAGACATTTGGTTTCGCCCGGCACAGTTTGCCGCAGCCCCGGACGGGGCTCTGCACGTGATCGACGTGTACCGCGAGGTCATCGAGCATCCGTTGTCGCTGCCGGCAGAGATCAAACAGCATTTGGACCTGACGGCTGGTCGTGATCGCGGCCGTATCTATCGGTTGGCCCCGCAGGGATTCCAGCATCGCCCCACGCCCAACCTAGCGATCGCGACGACGAATGAACTTGTGCAACTGCTGCAACACCCCAATGCATGGCATCGCGAGACCGCAGCAAGATTGTTGTTTGAACGTCAAGATGACGGGGCAGTGGACGCGCTTCAAAAGGTCGCCGGTCAAGACTCAGCACTCGGTCGGATGCACGCGATGTATGCGCTCAACGGGATTGGTGCATTGGATGAAGCAACGTTGTTGGCCGGGCTCGCCGATGCAGAGCCACAAGTCCGTGCCCACGCCGTTAAGTTGGCAGAGAACGTGACGCTCACTCCGGCGATATCCGAGCGGCTAAGTCGTTTGGTCAACGACTCCAACTTGGAAGTGCGTTACCAATTGGCGTTCACCGTGGGATCACTTCCGCTTTTGAATCGATCAGAGATCCTCGTGCAGTTAATCCATCGTGACGTCGAGGACCGCTGGATGCGAGCAGCGGTATTGAGTTCCTCGCGCGAGGATGCTGCTGAGATGGCAAGCGTTTTACAGCATGTTGCTAGTTTCAATTCGCCGGGCGCTGAGGAGTTCAAGTCGCAACTCGCAAAACAGCTTGCGGCGCAAACAAGACAACCCACGCCACGGAAAAACTCTCAGGCTATGGCCGTTACTTCCAGGCCCAGTGCAGCGATGGTCACCAAGCATTCGGCCGCCAGACAGGCAATCGTAGCGAAATACCGCGAAGCATTGTCACTTGAAGGAAACGTCCGTCGCGGTCGTGAGCATTTCACCAAGCACTGCAGCGTGTGTCATCGCGCTGATGGAATTGGTCACGAGATTGGCCCCAACTTAGCAGCAATCAAAACGCGTGGTGCGGAAACGATTATCGCCGCAGTGCTCGATCCGAACGCAGAAGTCAATCCGCTGTTTTTGAATTATGTTGTTTCGACGCTGGACGGTCGTGTTGTATCTGGGGTGATTGCTGATGAGGGAGCGACGAGCTTGACATTGCGTCGGCAAGAAAACGTCACGGAGACGCTACTTCGAATCGATATTGACGAGATCAAGAATACAGGCCTCTCGATCATGCCTGAGGGAATGGAACAAAATCTTGACAAGCAGGCGATGTCGGACTTGATTGCATTCTTGATGCAAGTGCGGTGAGCTATTGTCAATCGCACGCTAGCTCGAAACGTTCAATCGAGGTCGCACGTCCGGCAGAGTTACTTTCCACGATAGCGCCGCACAGGCGAACGTCTTTCGTGGCGACATAGAAATGAACCGGTTCGAACGTGCGCGTCGTCTGCATCACTCGTGCGACGTCGCGACCGATCACGCTGTCGTAGGGACCGCACATTCCGACATCACATTGCAACGCCGTGCCGCCGGCGAGTACGCGAGCATCGGCTGTGGGCACGTGGGTATGCGTGCCTAGGACTGCGGTTACGCGACCGTCCAGATGCCGAGCCATTAGTTGCTTCTCACTGGTCGCTTCGCCGTGATAATCCACCAAGATGTGAGGCGTGGCATCACCGATTTCCTCAAGCACTCGGTCGATCGCCGCAAGGGGGCAATCGACCGGCCGCATATAAACGCGTCCCAAGAGTGAAACGACTGCCAGCGGCCCGCCTTTGGTTTTCACAATGGTCCAAGCTCGTCCAGGTGCTTCGGGCGGGAAATTCGCAGGCTTTACAATCCGATCGCTTTTCTCAAGCGTTTCGATAATTTCTTTTCGCCGATAGATATGGTCGCCCATGGTCAGGCAATCGACACTGGCATCAGTCAGCCGTTTGAATTGCCGCGGCATCAGGCCGGAACCATCCGATGCATTCTCGGCGTTGGCGACAATCGCATCCAGACGATGAATTTTACGCAATCTTTCAGCGTGTTTGACGACTGCGCTGTAACCGGGTTTCCCCACGATGTCGCCGAGAAACAGGATCCGCATAACAGCCATCGAAAAGTAGGAACGTAACAAGTGAGCCGGGCATGCACGGACGATTATATCCAGTTGGGAAAATTGACCAACTGGGAGTTACGCATGCGGTTTAGCGCGTTGTCGCAGTCTGCGGATATCTTTGGGCAAATGCGGTTGATCACTGTGAGTGATCTGGGCTCCAGGGTCCACGCCGATTGGCTTGGCGAGCCATCGTCCCAATACAGAACACATTAGACCCGGCAATAAAAACAGGTCACCCAACAATGCCGCAGCGAGTAAACCGAACATCAGGATGGCAAAACGGCTGGTCGGAACAAAGTCACTGAACCAGTACACCAACAGCGACAATCCGCATACTGTGGTTGTTTGCAACATCGCCCAGCCGCATTGCCCCAAGGCACCCCAAGCGGCGCGGATTTGCCCGAGCCCGCGCCCTCGTCGTGAACCGAAACGCGACAACAAATGGACGGTGTCATCGACGGCAATCCCCAGCGCCACGCTAGCCGTCATGACCGATCCAATATCCAACGGCAGATCGATCCAACCCATCCAGCCAAACAAGGTGACCGTAGGAAACAGATTGGGAAGCATCGCGATCAACCCACCGAGCACACTTCGTAGTACCAACATCATCACCACCGCTACGACTGCGAATGCGGAAATGAAGCTGCGAAACAAGTCTCTGAGCAGCACCTGCTGTGCTTTGAGCACGATCGTGATGCTGCCAGTAATGACGACATTCGTTGGCACTTCAGAGTCCGACGTGGCGTCAGTTACGGCTTGTCGAACTTCAGCAATTTCGTTGCTGTGATCGGTTAGTTCGCTCTGTGGCATTCGGACGCTGATTCGCCATACTTCTGCGACATCATCGCGCGAGATGAACCCCAGTTTGCCTAGCGAAGAGTCGGGATCACGTATCAGTTTGCGAAGCACGCTGCGGGTCGCGGTGCTGGACAAGCTTCGGCCTTGCGGTACAGCAGGAAGGAACGTCAACGGCGACAGCACACCATCCACTTGCGGATGCTCGAGGGCGGCGATGTGCGCACGCTTGACGATTTCCAAACGTTTAAGCGGGTCGTCGTCTTCGGTTAGCGGCGGGAAGTAAACGAGCACTTCACCGGTCACGGTCGGACCGATGTGATTCTCAAACCAGCGATATTGTTGGCGAATGTCACTGTCCGGGCGAAACATTCGCGGAACGTTGACGCTGGTTTTCAGTTGGAACAAGCCGCTGGAAAGGAACACGGCAACCACGCCGAAACCTAAGATGATGGGCCAAGGTTTTGAGAGTCGCTTGCGAGACTTCGCGACGAGAAACTCGAATGCAGTGTGAAACCGACGCCGAGTTCGGGGAAACCATTGCGTTTTGCGAAAGCGGCGACGGCGATTTCGATTGGCTTTTTCGTCGATACGCGGGGATGTCAGCACCATCGCCCCGGGCAACAAGAGAAACAACAGAAACAAGGTTGCCACCACGCCGATTGAAGCGACACCACCGAACACACGAATTGGTTCCAAGCGAACGAGCATCAACGAGCCGAGTCCGATGACGGTCGTTCCTGTGGCCAGTAGGCACGGCATCACGCCGGCTCGCATCGCGCGTCGCGCCGCTGTGGCTGGCGACAACTCGGGGAACTCGTGAGCTACGTCCAGGTAATAGTTGCTCAAGTGAATTCCCGATGACACAGTCAGGACAAACACTAGCGGCGGCAAAACAATCAGCACCGCGTTCATCGGCGTGCCCGACAGACTGACCAACGCCAAAACCAATCCTTCGCCTAAGACAGCGATGGCGACGATGACTGCGGTAAGCGGCATTGATCTCAGGCAGACCAGACACAACAATGCGGCAAGGATTGCGGAGGGAGGCGAGAATTTTTGGACGCTGCTAACGCTTTCGTCATCGACGATTGCACCGTCCATTGGTCCGCCAACCATCGCGACCGCCTGAGGTTGCAGTTCGTTTAGTCGCGCGACGATTTCCCGCACCTGGGGCAACAAACGACGACGCTGTTGAATTGCGGCGTCACTCAACGAGAGCACCAAACAAGTTTGGGATTCATCGGGTCCAACGACGCTGCCTTGCAATCGTTTGATGGCGATGGGTCGTGGCAAGTTTGCAGGCGATGATGTCATTTGCTGCAGCATTTCGCTGCCGTTGTGCACCCATAACAGCGGTTGCTCCACACCTGTCAGGAGACGAAGGGACTCAATTTCCTTTGAGACCCAATTTGGTAGTTCCACAACCATGGTGGGGTCCGCAGTGGAGGCTTCACGGCAAAGAGGACGCAGTGCTGCGGTTGCCTGAGCCAGTGATTCCGATTCAAGGTCTGCGCCCTCCCAGCTGACCATCACCAACTCAGCGGCCGAGAAACGCCTTAAGAATTCGTTGAACTGTACTTTTTCGAGCAGCGAATCCGGTACCCAGTCCGGCGGGCGGTTCTGTAGATGCTTGATCGCGTCGAACGCGAGGTACGTAACGGGACCAGCGAGCAACAACAGCACGACGATGCCGAGGGCAAAGCGGAGAAGGTATCGCTGACGCAGCGGTTCCTCTTGAGTCATATTGCCGTCCGTTGATCCTCAGTGCCGCGAAATACTCCTCGTCGAATATACGCAATATCGGCTGACTCGTCAGACTCTTCCTCCGCTTGGACCGTCTTTTAGCCGTTCTGGCGAGCGTCAGTTGGGTTTAGCTAAACTGTAACTTCCGTCTGAGCTTTTCGAGTTGCTAAGATACGAAAGTTCCAGGCGCGATAACAACCAATTAAAAATGAAGTCAGCCGTCCGAGCCTTTCTCACATGACCATGAAATCAAGTTACGACTGTGTTGTCATTGGCGGCGGCCCCGCCGGAAGTTCCACAGCAACGATTGTTGCCCAGGGCGGAATCAGCACCCTGCTTGTTGAGCGCGACGCGTTTCCGCGATTCCATGTGGGTGAATCGTTGATGCCAGAAACGTATTGGCCGCTCGAGCGATTGGGGCTGAGCGATCGCGTTCAACGCGCCGGGTGGCAGGCGAAGAAAAGTGTTCAATTCGTCACTCACAAAGGCAACTCGTCCGAACCGTTCTTTTTTCGTCAGCACGATGCTCGCGCGTGCAGTATCACTTGGCAGGTTGAACGTAGCGAGTTTGACAAAATGTTGTTCGATCGGGCTGCGGAAGTTGGAGCCGAGTGTCTCGATCAAACACGATTACTGGACGTGTTGTTCGACGATGCTGGAAAAGTGCGTGGCGTCGTGGTTAAAGATGCTGACGGTGTGACACACGAAATCAAATGCCGCGTAGTCGTCGACGGTACGGGCCAGCAGACCTTCATTGCCAACAAGTTGGGTCTCAAGGAAGTCAATCCAGACCTAAAAAAGGCTGCGATTTGGGGATATTGGCGAGATGCCCTGCGCGGTGACGGCGATAACGAAGGGGCGACGATTATTCTGCACACGGAATCGAAAGACGCGTGGTTTTGGTTTATTCCATTGTCGCGAGGCATCACCAGCATCGGAGTCGTCGCGGACAACGACTACTTGTTAAAAGGTCGCGGTAAACCAGCCGACGTATACAACGAGGAATTGACACGCTGCCCAGGGTTAATGCCGCGACTTGAGCACGCAACGCGACTGGGTGATATTCGCACGGCGAAAGAGTTTTCTTACATGACTCGCCAGCATTCTGGGCAAGGCTGGGTGCTCGTCGGTGACGCCTTGGGCTTCATCGATCCAGTATACTCGTCAGGCGTCTACTTCGCGCTGGAAATGGGTGTTCGCGCTGGAGAGGCGATCGTTGAAGGATTCGGAAAAAACGATCTTGGTCCTGCCCAGCTCGGCAATTGGACCGAATCCTTCCTGGAAGGCGTGACGTGGGTCCGCAAATTGGTCCACGCATTCTATACCAAGGAATTCAGTATCGGGCGGTTCATGAAGGAATACCCGCAACATCGCAGCAACCTGACGGATCTACTCATCGGTCGCGTGTTCAAAGATGGTGCCGGAGAACTGTTCAAGGATATGGACGAGTCAATTCAGCGAGCGAAGATGGAGTCGGTGATGTAGTCCCGACCGACTGAGTTTCCCACGCGAAATGTTCTACGAGGCAGGTTCTACGAAGCGAAATGAGGCGATTTGTCGCTACTGGCGGCAACATGGCGGAAACGTTCTCGCCACAGCAACCGACGAATCCAACCCGGTTTTCTCAAATTGGGATCATTGGCGTCAATGACGTGCGTTTTCCCACGAGCGGTTCGCAGCAGTAATCGATCGCCGGGTAGCGTTGAGTCGACCACCCAGAATTTATCAACGATATAGGTGTACGACTCGCCCTTACGGGTCGCCTTAACGTTGGTAGCTCTGGGGCCGGGCATCGTGCTTTGCTTGCTTTTGCGGTAAACCGCCCAATCGCCTGGTTTCCAATTCGTCTGTAACATTTAGCCACTTACCCTAGTCAGAATTCCCCGGCCAAGAACCCGTTCACTTCCTAATGTACGGATACAGCCTGCAACTTGCATTTTAGTTAACTCGCAAACGCCGTGCCTAGGGTGAAATCGTTAAGCTTTGGGTAACCTTTAGCGATTGATTACTTGCAGTGGGCCTTCCGACCCCTATGATCGTTAAGCACGCAACACAGGTTTTACAAGCAGGGAGTTACGCTCATGATGCCGTTTTCTTGGTCTGGATCAACGCAAGCAGAAGTGCTTTTCTCGGCCACCGCCTACCCTCTTCCGCTGGCCGATGCGACCTCGGCAACACGCATAATCTTGATGGCGGTCACGGGCCTGGTCATCTTTTTGCTGGCCATTTTGGGCTTCTTTTTCATTCGCTACGGCAAACTGTGGTTCCAAGCCTACATGTCGGTTGCCGACGTCTCGTTGATCAGTTTGATCCGCATGCACTTCACCAAAGTCAATCCGAACATGATTGTTCAGGCCAAAGTGATGGCAGCACAGTCGGGAATGAGTATCGATCGACGCGACGGAATCAGTACACGGCGTTTGGAAGCTCACTCTTTGGCGGGTGGCAACGTCATGAAAGTAATTCATGCGATCATTGCGGCGCATCGTGCGGAGATCAACTTGGACTTTGACCAAGCTTGTGCCATCGACCTTGCAGGACGTGATGTTTTGGACGCAGTGCAAACGAGCGTCTATCCCAAGGTCATCGACTGTCCCGATCCCAAACGCAGCGGTAAATCAACACTCAGCGCGATCACCAAAAACGGAATTGAATTGCGGGTTCGCGCTCGCGTGACTGTGCGAACGAATATCGACCAATTGATTGGTGGTGCGACAGAGGACACTGTGATCGCGCGAGTGGGCGAGGCGATGATCAGTTCGATTGGATCAGCGGAAACGCATTTCAAGGTGCTTGAGAATCCCGATATCATTTCTCGCACCGTGCTTTCGCGCGGCTTGGATGCTCAAACGGCGTTTGAGATTGTGTCGATCGATATTGCCGATATCGACGTTGGCGAGAATATCGGTGCGAGATTACAAACGGACCAAGCCGAAGCGGATACACGCGTTGCAAGAGCCCAAGCCGAGCGTCGCCGCGCCGAAGCGATTGCCCAGGAACAAGAGATGAAAGCCAAAGTCGCCGAGAATCGATCGGCTCTGGTTTTGGCTGAGGCGGAAGTCCCGATGGCGATGGCCGAAGCATTCAGGGCGGGACGTATCAACACGCCCAATCGCAGTGCGTCCTAACGCTCGCGATTCATTAGCCTCTCGCGCCGCATTCAACGAACTCGCCTCATGCAACGAACATCGCACCGAGTCAAGTTTCCCGGCGGGTTAGGTTTCGATCTCGCTGGGATCGTCGATGCCGCGTCGAACGCCCAGGCGGTGGCAGTTTTCAGTCACTGCTTCACCTGCAATAAAGACCTGAAATCCATCGTCCGCATCTCGCGATCACTCGCGGTACACGGGGTTACCGTGCTGCGATTCGATATGACTGGTTTGGGCAGCAGTGACGGTGATTTTTCGCAAACGAACTTTTCCAGCAATCTAAAAGACCTGGGCGCTGCGATTCGATTCGCAATGAACGAAATTGGCGACGTTACGGGACTGATCGGTCACTCATTCGGCGGCGCTGCATCGCTGGCGATTGCCGCAAGTGAAAGTGAATCCTTCCCCACGATTCGTTGCGTTGCAACGCTGGCAGCGCCAAGTGACACGAGTCATTTGGCGACGCTGTTGTCGCGAATGAATCCAGCAATCGAAAGTGAAGGGTTTGGCGATGTGACCATTGGTGGACTTCACTGGACGATTCGTCGCCAGATGCTTGAAGATTTTCGCCAGCACGACCTGCCGGGTCTGCTCGCGAAGCTTCGTTTGCCGGTACTACTGCTTCAATCGCCGGACGACATGACGGTAGGGCTTGATCATGCGCTGCGGATTATGACGCTTGTGCAATCAGCCTCAGGCGGTCAGGGTTCGGCTAGCTTGCTAACGCTGCCTGGCGCCGATCATTTGTTAACTCATTCGCCCCGCGACGTCGATTACGTCGCCGCCGCCATCGCTGCTTTTTTGAAACGGTATCGGGCGAACGAATCGGCATGACCAGCGCAACCGATTTATGACTCAACGCTGCTTTGCGGTAGCAAATCTTAGGCAGTGTCCGTCAAAAACTTTCAACACATCAGCGTTCGTTGTGACCTAGGGTTTTGTCACAGCTTGATATTGAGCTGGAAAATAGGTGTCACATACTTGACGCATTTTTCGCTAAACACATGCGTTACTCTTGAAATTTCCCTTACTGATGCGAGCATCCCAGCCCCAATCGACCAATTCTCGACGCTCGCGCGGTAATGCCCGACGTGCGATGGCTGTCGTGGAGTTGGCGGTCTGTATGCCGATCTTGGTGCTCGTCGTGTTCGCTACGATCGAAGCCTGTTCGATGTTGTATTTGAAACAGACACTGAAGATCACTGCCTACGAGGGCGCTCGGGTAGGAATCACGCCTGAGTCAACTTCGGCGAACGTGGAGCTTCAGTGCCAATCCCTGCTAGACGCCAGGAACGTTCAAGGCTACAGCATCGCGACAGAGCCCGTTGATCCGTCCATGTTAAGCGAAGGTGATTTCTTTGAAGTCACCATTACGACCCCCTACGCCGAAAATTCACTATTGGGTGGTTGGTTTTACGCTGACAAAACTCTCGTCCAATCATGTGCCTTACGCACCAACTAATACACGAGAGCCTTCGTTCCCTTCCGGCTCAATGAGCGACCCTTTTCATGCCAAATCAATTCTTCGCCAGAAAAAAATGCAAGGCCCGTCGCGGTGCGACGATTGCGTTGGTAATGATTTTTCTTCCCGTGTTGTTTCTGTTGGCTGCATTCGCGATCAATCTGGTTTACATGCAAACGGTAAACACAGAGGTTCAAATTGCCGCCGATGCGGCAGTTCGCAGCGCCACCCGCACTTATGTACTCAGCGGAAGTAAGGACCAGGCGCTTCTTGCAGCTCAAGAAGCCGCAGCGATGAACCCGATCAATGGCAACGTACTGCCGATCAACGCAGTGGATTTGGAGTACGGAGTGAGCCAACGTTATTCGCTGGGTGACCCTTACGTTTTTGTACCTGCGAGTGTAGGTAACTCAGTTCGTTTGACGACCCAGTCCCTTGCCGCCGGAAACGGGCCAACCATTGAACCGTTGTTTCCCCTGTTTGGTTCGCTGGTCAATATTCGCCCGCTACGCACAGCAACCTCGACCAAAATGACGGTTGACATCGTGTTGGTGGTCGACCGAAGTGGATCGATGGCGTATTCAGCCACGGAAATCGGCGACGGCAGTGCGCCGCCGGCGGCTGCACCTGCGGGATGGTGGTTCGATGGGCCAGTGCCGCCACAATCTCGCTGGTTGGATCTTGTCGCTGCCGTCAACGCATTCAATACCGCATTGTCCACATCGCCTGACCACGAACAACTTGCCTTGGCCACTTACAACGAGGTTCCTGTAATCAATGTGCCACTGACGACGAATTACACACAAGTGGCAGACGCATTGGATGCGATCTCGCTAAATTTCATCATGGGGGCAACGAATATTGGTGACGGGATGAATGCTGGATTGGTGGCTCTGAAAGATCCAACCTATTCACGACAGTTCGCCTCCAAGGTAATGATCGTGATGACTGACGGAAATCATAACACCGGTTGGTGGCCCGACAGCGCAGCGACGGTTATTGCTGCCGAAGGCGTGACCATTTACACGGTGACGTTCAGTGACGAAGCCAATCAAGCACTAATGCAACTAGTCGCCTCGCGCGGGAGTGGCGAACACTTTCACGCGACGACATCAGCGCAGTTGACCAGTGCGTTCCAACAGATCGCTCGTCGGCTACCTACGATCCTCACCAACTAGTCGAAAGCAAACAAAGGAATACGCCCTTGAAAACGAGCAAAATGTGTCGTCGTCGCGGAGCGGCTGCTGTTGAGTTTGCGGTCGCAGTCATCGTGTTGCTGGCGTTCTTTTTCAGCGGTATCGAGTTCTATCGCGTCAGCATGTTGCGTCACACCGCCGATCACGCAGCGTATGTCGCTGCACGTGTGGCGATGATCCCTGGTGCGACGGCTGCCGACGCGATTGCATCAGCACAAAGCCAGCTGGATGCTGTGGGTGTACAGTCCGCATCGATCGTCATTTCACCAAATCCGATTACGGAAGAAACAACGGCAATTCATGTCAACGTATCGATCCCGGTCCCGGAAAATAGTTGGCTAGCACCGCGTCATTTATTTGGCACGTTGACCGGAAGCAGCATTCTGTTAACGGAACGAGCACCAGTGATTATGTCTCAAGGCTTGCTAGAACCGCCGCCACCAACGTCAGACGATGACGATGATGACGATGATGACGATGACTCCCCACCGCCGCCACCGAGCTTCTAGTTCAGACGCCGACGCCGTGCTCAGTTGTCTTCGACAAACTCATGGTCGTTGCGTGCGGTCAGCCGGCCAAGGAGGTCCGTGGAGATATCGATACTGAAGGTTCGAACGCTACCGTCGGCGAACACAAAGTTGACGCCGCCGGTATGCCACGAACCAAAGTTATCCAAGTATCGATCCGTGGGGAAACGCGCAAGCGGTGCGCCCGGTCCGCCCACGCGAGAAAAGTTGCCCGGATGATCGCCGTTGTAGACCGCGCCGTCCTCCGGTGCGATCCCTTGTCGCGAAGGCCGAACGTGTTTTTCGCCAACGATGATCGTGTGGCTAGCTCCATCCTCGAGGCTGGCATAGGTTGTTCGGCTCTTCCATGAAACCAATCTTGCACCCGGCGGCGCAAACCAACCTTCGGGTACGGTTGGTGGGTCCGTTTCACCAATGCCCATAATGAACGCACCGTTAGAAGTGATCCAATTCCATTCGCCTGCGGGTCCATGACCGGCCGAGCAGGCGTAATCGGCGACCGTACCGGGAACGTGGTTACTGATTTCGTACGGCGACAGAATGTCATCGCCAGCCGTACTGATAATGTTGCCGCTACGACGTGACGGACAGTAATACATGGGGATGGCCGTCATTCGCGCTTTGTCGCTCTGGTAATAGTACTTCAGGTCATCGTCCCACTCATCAGGCAGTGCCGTTTGCTCCATATGCGGTAAAATCAAGAAAGCCCAACTCGTGAAGTGGTCGTAGTTGCGGCTTGGCGGCAATTCCTTGCGTTGACTCTCAAAGTTTTGTACCGCCAATCCGATTTGTTTCAAATTATTGATACAACTGGTTTGCCGCGCCGACTCACGCGATGCTTGGACCGCCGGCAGAAGCAATCCAATCAGGATCGAAATGATCCCGATCACAACAAGTAGCTCAACGATCGTGAATGCCATTGGCCGAGATCGTCGCGACATTTTTCTCGAGCGTTTCAAATTCCGCACTCATTCAGATAAGACAGGATCGATTTGCCTTTGACTCGCCGGCACCTTAAGTTATAGGCGATCCTACCAGTTTCAATCGTACGATGACAGCATTTTTTGTTCGTACCGACGCTTCGATCGTGGGTCCGTTCACTGGCGTTGAGCTACGTGAAGCGGCCTTGGCAGGTATTTTGTTCCCTGACAGTTTGATCGCCGGTTCACCTCAAGGTCCGTGGTATCCCGCCTCAGGCATCGGGCTGTTTTCTGAAAAGAAAACGCCGTTACCACACCCGCCCGGTACGGTAGTGCCACAGTATCAAGTTCGTGGCATGGCGGGTGCCTTTCAAGGCCCATTCAAACTACGTGAGCTGATTGGCTTTGCCGCTCGCGGAATGTTGCCTGCCGACGCACTGCTGCAAAGCGATCCGGCGGCACTCTGGATCAGCGCCAGTCGATTTCGCATTTTGGCCGCCTGTTTGAGCGGCGATCTGGTTTTATTGGATCGCGATGGCCGGATCATCAATCGCGCCACCCACATTACCGCCAGGAAAATCGATCTCACCGAGACTCGAGTTCCAGCCTCTGCCGCCAAGAATACGGACCACCGAGACAAAACAACATTTGCCAGTGAAACACGTGGCCATGTCCCGCCGATTCATCAATCGGTCGTGTCAAGCAATTCAAAGAACGAAACGGATACTCCCGAGCAACCGCGCCGTGATTGGTTTCCATTTCGGATACGATTGGCTGTTCCCGACCAAGTTTGGTACAGGCTGCATCCACGGCGACTAGCCCCAGTCGCCGTGACGCTGTTGTTGTTTGCCGCGGTTGGCTCGGCGTTTTCTTACTGGAAGCAAATCCCCATGCACCGCAACTCCATGCTGGGTGAATGGATCGGTAGCATCGACGACACAAGCGAACCAAGCTTCGGCATTGCGTTTCACGACAACAACCAATGTGTCATTGTGAATACGACCGGCGACTGTTGGTCCGGCGATTTTGAGTGGCTCGAACGAAGCGATGACCAAATTGGATTTGACAGTGCTCAAACAGTTGCTGCGACAATTGATGTTGCTTCGCCCAGCCACGCTACCAGCGAAGTTCGATCGACTGACGGCTACTTGGTGCTTTCAGGAATCGGCCGTGAGTTGCCAACGATTGAGGGACATCCGGTTCGTGATTTATTCGTGCGTCGACAAGACGATCAACTTTGGTTGGGCTACCCGATCTCAGTGACTTGGACGCGCCAGTCAAAAGTCATGCTTGCTGCGTGGATTGTAGCTCAGCATCACGATCGTCCAAGCGATCACCGATTGCTTGAGCCGATCGAGTCCTCGACTAGCTTGGCTGATCTAATTGCGACCCATGGCATCCCCGACGAAGCACGGCGAATCTATCGCTTTGAAATGTCCGATGATCGAGAACGTGAAATGTTTGTTGGTTCACAAGTCGTTCGGTACGGCGAGCAGAAATTCCTCGTCACGCCAGCGGGAGAATTTCGTGCCGTGGAAATGGTTTCAAGGCTGAACCTACCGGTCGAAAACTGAGACGCCTTTTTCGGATACTCAGTTAGTCATCGCATTGGATTTTCTTACCCGAGACCGACGACGTGCCAACCGTCGCGGTATTGGCGGCGAACGAGTGAGGTGGCCTGATCGTTATCGATGAATGTTTGAGTTTGGCGGTCCCAATGCAACCAGTCGCCTGCGACGCGATCCGCCATCGCACCGACCAAGACTGCTTCCGTCAGCGGCCCACCGTGGCTGAAATCGTCGCAAGCTTTGCGTCCGGCGATCGCTGCGTCCACCCAATCGTGATAATGATCTTGGGGAGCAAGCCCCGTGGGATACTTGGACTTTGGAAAATTCGCTTCGGGCAAGACAATCGGCATGCCGCCACGATAGTTCTTGAAAATCGCGCCGGTTTCGCCAATCCAATACGTCCCTGACTCAGGCAACACGTCGACGCCGCCGGGCAGTTGAATACGACTCGCATCAGGTCGAATATCGCCGTCGTGCCACGTTAACGTGACTGTATCGTTAGCAGTGATATCGCTTCCAGGAAAAACGAGTTCAACTTTGCGTTGTCTGCCCCAGGTCGGCCCACTGCTGCCAGGCGTCAGTTGTCGTACGCGCAGGGGCGCCGTCAGTTTCAACGCATCGAAGCTGATGTCGAAGTGGTGGCATCCCATGTCGCCCATCTCACCGACGCCAAATCCGAGCCACGCTCGCCATGTCTTTGGATGATAAGTGTCGGCGAAATAAGGCTGCGGCTCTCTCACGCCGATCCACAGATCCCAATCCAAATTCTTGGGAACTGGGTCACCGTCGCCGCTGATATCCGTATTCTTTGGCCACCACGAGAGCCTCTTGTTCTCCCACAGAATCACTTCCTTGATTCTACCGATCGCGCCGTTGCGAATCAGTTCTACGGTCATCCGACTTTCGATGCTCGAGCGACCTTGATTTCCAAGTTGCGTCACCACACCGGCTTTCGCGGCCTCTTCGGTGATCACACGACATTCATGCAGGGTGCTTGCCATCGGCTTTTGCAGATAGACGTGCTTCTTGGCTCGCATCGCTGTGACGGCGGGCGCAGCATGCATGTGATCGGGAGTGCCAATGGTGACAGCGTCAAACTTGTCGGCATGCTCAGCCAATAGCTCTCGCCAATCTCGGTACTTGGATGCATCCGCATGCTTGGACGCCGCTTGATCTAGGAATTGCGAATCGACGTCGCACAGCGCCACGATCTTTACATTTGGATGCGAAGCCACACTCTTCATTGTGTTGCCGCCCATACCGCCGACGCCGATGCAGGCGACCTGCAGTTTCGAATTGGGCGACGCGCTTCGCAAGATCGCGGGACACCCAACCACGCCAACGGTTGCGATTGTCGCTCGCTTCACGAACTCGCGTCGCCCCAGTGACGTTGCTTGCTGCGAGACCGGTTCTTTGGACAGAGAATTCATCGTCGACTCCTGGCTTAAAATTTCGTGTCGCCCCAATTCATGTCGCCCCAATATACAGGGTTGGCGGGCATGGTAGGTCGCTGACACCTAGCTGGTTTGCTGAGGTCGCTTGTGGCATGATGAGCGGATTAGGCCCAGGCAACCAAGCCAGACGTTCATTCGTCCGGCAATTTTACCGAGAATTTCATGACCAGTTCTTCACTGAGTGCGTTCGCGCGCGCCCTCATTTTCCCCACGTCATTCGTTGCTCTACTTTCCGCCGGCATTGTTTCGGCCACCCACGCATCAGCACAGGAGTCACTTGGCGATGCGAGTGCGTTGGACCCGAACTCGGTCGTCGCAACCACACTCGACTCTGGCGACACAGCTTGGGTGCTCGCTTCGACTGCGTTAGTCCTGTTCATGACGCTCCCTGGTTTGGCACTATTTTATGGCGGACTTGTACGAAGCCGGAACGTGCTAAGTCTGCTGATGCAGTGCCTGACGCTCACAGCATTACTCAGTGTGCTGTGGGTGATGTTTGGGTACAGCCTCGCGTTCGACGCAGGCGGGATCGTTGTGCACATTACCGCTGGCGTGTCCGCTCTCGTGGCATGCATTATGGTTGGCTCAAGATCGGGATACCCGACTCAGCTCGTTCCGCCGCACAACATGACCATGACGTTTACGGGCACCGCAATGTTGTGGGTGGGCTGGTTCGGATTTAACGCTGGCAGCGCGCTCGCTGCGAACGGAACCGCAGCATCGGCGTTGCTCGTCACGCACTTGTCGGCTTCGGTTGCTACTCTCGTGTGGATTGCACTGGAGTGGAAAAAACTCGGACGCCCTGGCGTTTTGGGTGCGGCGACAGGCTCGATCGCCGGCTTAGCTGCGATCACTCCCGCATCGGGATACGTGGGACCGTTGGGTGCGATTGTGATCGGCACTGTCTCAGCACTGGTGTGTTACTTTTTTGCAACAACGGTCAAACGCCACTTTCGCTATGACGATTCACTCGACGTGTTCGGAGTCCACGGCGTTGGTGGCATCATCGGCACAATTCTTGTTGCGGTGTTTGCTTCGACCACGCTGGGTGGCTCAGTCGCCGAGCATGACATCGTCAAGTCGCTCAATGCTCAATGTAGCGCTGCGGCGATCACCACCCTGTACTCGATCGTGGCGACCATGGCGATTCTAAAAGCAGTGGATCTAATGACTGGGCTTCGCGTGACAGGTGTCGCGGAACAACAAGGCCTCGATTTGAGCGAGCATGAAGAACGCGGATACACGATTTAGAGAATCAAAGAAGTTAGGGCTCATGGTTCGCGTTTGAAAGATCTGCAAGGCCAGGCCGGTCACGAGTCGCTTTTGCGAAGCACTCGTAGCGCCGCTGGCGGCAGTTGAATCCTGACCCACCTAAGTATCCTGCGTAAGATGTAGGACAGGACTTCATGCCCCGTTCTACGTTCCGAAGTTCTGTCGAAAACTTGGAAAACAATTACCGGTTGGAGGCCTATGCTACGTATTTCGCAGCCTTTTAGTGAGGCTTGCCGAAGACGATGCAGGCGTTGTGGCCGCCGAAGCCAAAGCTGTTGCTCATCGCCACCGCGACTGATTTTTCTCGCGACTTGTTTGGCACATAGTCGAGATCACAATCGGGATCTGGATTGTGCAAGTTAATCGTGGGTGGAATCAAGGAGGTCTCGATCGACTTAGAAAGAATCACGGCTTCGATTCCTCCACTGGCGCCCAGCGAGTGACCGAGCGCTCCCTTGGTGCTGCTGACGGCCAGTTTGTAGGCGAAGTCGCCGAACACATTCTTGATGGCTCGCGTCTCCGCTTTGTCACCCAGAGGCGTGCTTGTGCCGTGAGCATTGACGTAGTCGACCGAATCGGGTGATACGCCCGCATCATTGAGCGCTGCAAGCATCGCTGCTGAGGCGCCGCGGCCATCGGGGTCGGGCGCGGTGATGTGGCTGGCGTCACTGGTTGTGCCGTAGCCCAATACTTCGCAGTAGATTTTCGCTCCCCGCGCTTTCGCATGTTCGAATTCTTCGAAGATCAGCAAGCCCGCGCCTTCACCAAGTACGAAGCCGTCACGCTGGGCATCGAACGGGCGACTGGAAGTTGCCGGATCATCGTTGCGTGTGGAGAGAGCCTTCATGTTCTGAAACGCGGCTAAGCCCATTCGTGTGATTGCGGCTTCGGTACCGCCGGTGATCACCAGGTCAGTCTCACCGATGCGAATGCTGCGGAGGGCATCGCCCATCGCGTTGGTAGCGCTGGCACAGGCGGTCGCGACGGCGTAGTTGGGACCCTGCAAGCCATAAGTGATTGACAGATTGCCCCCAGCAGCGTTGAGCATCATCTTGGGGACTGTGAACGGGCTGACTCGGTCGGGGCCCTTATCAAGCAACTTTTCAATCTGTGTTTCAATTTCACCCAGGCCGCCAATGCCGCTGCCCAGGATGACTCCACAGCGAGTGCGGTCGAACTTCTGGAATTCGATATTTGCGTCCGCAATGGCTTGTCCACCGGCATGCACAGCAAACTGGGTGAACCGATCCAAGCGTTTAGCTTCGCGCGCGTCGGCGTAGGGTGCGACCTCGAAATCAGGGATGTCGCCACCAAAGCCGACTTTATAGCCCTGGGTATTAATCGTCGTGAGCGGATGAATGCCGCAATCGCCTGCGGTCAAGCGATTCCAGAACGTCGTCACATCCACGGCCAACGGGGTTACCACGCCGATTCCGGTGACGACGACACGACGATCCTTTCCAAATTGCATCGACAGCGCCTTCGGCAAAAACGTGTAGCAAAAAAATGAAACCAAAACATAAAATAAATGCCGCCCGAGTTGTACGGCGCGACGGAAATACCGGCGAGCCATACTCATGGGCGGCACAATGAACCCTGACGATTCGGGAACCCTAATGATTCTCTCAGGCGTTAGTTTTCTTCGCCCTTGGCGTTCTCGATGAAGTCAATTGCTTCACCGACTTTTTGAATTTTTTCAGCGGCCTCATCCGGGATACTGATATCGAACTCTTCCTCGAGTTCCATTACCAATTCGACGGTATCCAATGAGTCAGCACCAAGATCATTTACGAAAGAGGTTTCACGAGTGATCTTTTCTTTGTCGACGCCGAGTTGTTCAGACACGATATCGACCACACGTTCTTCGACGGTAGCCATGGACTATCTCCCAAAAGTTTCAATAGTTGTAAGGAAAGGTGTTCGCGGGGGCTTGCAGCAATTCGGCACCGCAAATTCGGTACGCGTCAGGGGGATAGAGCCCGAAGCGAGGAAATGCTTTTGCCGAAAAGATAGGGGAAACAAACAAATCGCGTCAATACGCGGACCAAGACTAACCGACCATTCCCCCGTCAACAACGAGGGTTTGTCCGGTAATGTAGCCAGCGGCTGCGGAGGCGAGAAACAACACAGCGGCGGCAACGTCCTCAGGTTTTCCGACTCTGCCAGCAGGAATTCGCTTGGCGACTTCGGTCATGACGACGTCGCCCAGTTTGGCGGTCATGTCGCTCTCGATGAATCCGGGGGCGACGGCGTTGACGGTGATGTTGCGGTTGGCCAATTCTTTGCTCAGCGTGCGAGTCAGGCCGATCATTCCGGCCTTGCTGGCTGCGTAATTTGCTTGACCCGGGTTACCGATCAGCCCCGAAATGCTGGCCATATTGACGATTCGCCCGTACTTTGCCCGTCGCATCAAATTTGCCGCCGCCCGGCAGCAGACGAAGCAACTTGTCAAATTTGTGGCGATCACATCGTCCCATTCTTCGTCGGACATGCCACGCATCAGTTTGTCTCGTGTAACACCGGCATTATTGACCAGAATATCCAGGCGTCCGTGCTTCTCGTGAGTCCCCGTAATCGCTGCCGCAGCCGCCGTGCGATCGGTGACGTCACAAGCGAGTGCTTCGGCCTTGCCACCGTTTTCGATGATCTGGTTCACCGTGTCGTTGAGTTTTTCCACGCTACGGGCCAGGCACACGACCGTTGCTCCACTGCCGCCAAGGGCGAGCGAGACGGCTTTTCCTAGCCCTTGGGAGGCACCGGTTACGACAGCCACTTGGCCGGACAAATCTGTAGTGATCGACAGTTTCATTGCGAGCTATCTGAAAGTTTTTAGTGAGTTGTATTGCCAAAGCCATCCGCTTCGTCGCCAAAACCTTGGCTGAATAGCTTGCGGTCGATTCGTTTTAGCGTTCCACGAAGGACGCGGCCGGTACCTGCTTCAAGGAAACTTCCCACGCCGTCGGCAATCATGCGGCGGATCGAATCCTCCCAACGAACTGGGCTGACCACCTGTCGACTAAGTAATTCGCGAATTTCGTCGGCCTGGGTGTGCGGCGCCGAGTCCACGTTACTGTAAACGGGCAGCTTACAATCACCCAGCGGCATCTCTTGAAGTGCTTCGCGTAGTTTCGCCACCGCGGGTTGCATCAGGGGTGTATGAAACGCGCCAGCAACATTCAATCGAATCAGCTTCAAATTGCCCTTAGTTTGCTGTTCAAGGCGGTCGATGGCGGTGAGGTGACCAGAAACGGCGATATTTCCGGGACAGAGCAAGTTGGCTGGTTGCAATATCTCGTTCTCACCGCGATTTTCCTCACACAGCTTCTCGATTTCGGCGAGTTCCAGTCCCAGGATACTGGCCATGCCGCTTTGTACTGCGTCGGCAGCAGCCTGCATCGCCAATCCGCGTCGCTGGACCAGACGCAAAGTGTCCTCGAACGTCAAGCCACCTGCAAAGCAAACGGCCGTGTACTCGCCAAGGCTCAGTCCAGCGGCGGCGGTCACTCGAGCTGCTTGCTCTGGATTTTCCGCTTGCCAAACTCTTGCTGCCGCTATGCCGGTAACGAATAACGCTGGTTGGCTGAACTCAGTCGCGGAGAGTTTTTCTTCGGAACCGGCCGAGCAAAGCTCGGCTAGATCGTATCCGAGAATTTCGCTCGCCCGTTCAAATAAAGCTCGCGCAGTGGGGAAACGTTCGACAAGCGCACGTCCCATACCGATGGCCTGAGCACCTTGTCCTGGAAAGAGAATTCCAACGGAGTCTGCGGGAAATGTCACGGCGGAATCAGTCGTCCTGCTTTTCGACGACGGTCCGGCCCTGGTAGTATCCGCAGGTTGGGCAAACGGTGTGCGTCGGGACGGCGCTACTGCATTGTGGGCAGTAGGCGACTTGTCGCTTTTTTAGGTGATCGTGAGCGCGGCGGCTGCCGGTACGAGCGTTGGAGTGTTTTCGCTTGGGGACTGCCATCGCGGGAGGTCCGAGGATTTCTAGTGGTGAATGGGTTCAAACGGGCCGCGTATCCTAGGGACAAACGTTGCCTTTCGTCAACGCGGCAAAGGCCTTTTTTTGCCACGATTTACCAGGTTCGTTCGGCCTGACCTGGTTCCGGCTTCGTTTTCGCTGCTAGTGGGTACTGTTCTTGGTGGTCAGCCGCCCGCGAAACAGGGCCACCGGCTGGTATTGTCTGCCCGCATCAGCATGCCTGGATTATGGCGGACCCCATCTTTTTTCGGCTGACTATCGGTGCGATGTTGGGAATTGTGTCGTGTCGGTTTGCATCGCGTGGCTGCCAGGGGATAACCACACGAACTCAACTCCAAGCGTGAGACTGATATCCATGAATGTGCTTCGCTTCGCTATTGCGGTTTGCGTCTACGGTACGGTTTCCGCCCAGCAGCCGTTCGAGGTTTCACTTCGATATTTGCAGCCAACCCAGGCTAAGTCAGGTGAGTCCAGCAAGTCAGGTGAGTATACACGTCAAACGCGGCAGCAGTCTTGGCAGCCGGACCAGACCGCGATCATCGTTTGCGATATGTGGGACTCGCATCACTGTTACCGCGCGGTTCAGCGTGAAAAAGAGTTTGCACCACGACTGAACGAGGTGTTGAACGAGGCTCGCCAGCGAGGTGTAACGATCATTCATGCCCCCAGCAGTTGTATGGATGCTTACGCGGAGCATCCGGCTCGCCAGCGGGCGTTGGCTGCGGACGAGGCGCAAAGTTATCCCGAGGATATCGCTCAGTGGTGCTACAGTATCCCAGCGGAAGAAGCGGGCGAGTACCCGATTGACCAGAGCGATGGCGGCGAAGACGACACTCCGGAAGAACACGAGCGATGGGAACAGCAGCTTCGTGCTGAAGGCCGCGACGTCAAGCATCCTTGGAAGCGTCAGATCGATATTCTTGAAATCGATGCTGAGCGAGACTTTATAAGCGACCAAGGCAAGGAGATTTGGAACGTTTTGCAACAACGCGGTATCAAGAACGTCGTGTTGGCGGGCGTGCACACGAATATGTGTGTGCTTGGCCGACCCTTCGGGTTGCGTCGGTTGGCGACTGCTGGCAAAAACGTTGTGCTGATGCGCGACATGACGGACACGATGTACAACCCGGCGGCGCGTCCCTTTGTCGATCACTTTGCCGGTACGGAGTTGATCATCGATCACATCGAGCGTTTCGTGTGTCCGACGATCACCAGTGATCAGTTTATCGGCGGAGTCGCTTTTCGCTTCCAGGATGATCCGCGTCGTCGCCCGAACATTGTGGTCATTCTTGTCGATGACATGGGCTACGGAGATCCCGGATGTTTTAATCCTCAGTCAAAAATTCCAACACCGAACATTGATTCGCTCGCGGCCGATGGAATGCGCTTCACCGACGCCCATGCGCCGGGACCCCTGTGTCATATGTCACGATACGGATTGTTAACTGGCCAGTATCCATTTCGCATCGACGTCAGTGTTTGGCCGAAGAAAGCACTGATCCAGCCCGACCAAATGACGATTGCATCGCTGGCAAAACAGCAAGGCTATCAAACGGCAATGGTCGGCAAGTGGCATGTTGGCTTCGACGAAAATGGTTATGAAAATAGGCTTCCGGGCGGTCCGGTGGATCGTGGTTTCGACCGTTACTTTGGAATTCGAGCTTCCACGGATATCCCGCCTTATTTCTACATTCGCAACGATCGTGCCGTGATGCCGCCGAGCGACTCGATCGCCGCCAGCAATAGTCAAGGTTGGTCGCCGATCCAGGGAAAATTTTGGCGCGCTGGCGGGATCGCTCCCGACTTAAAACTTCAAGAGGTCTTACCGCGATTCACTGACGAAGCGATCCAGGTGATCGAGGATCGTGATCCTCAAAAGCCGCTGATGCTGTACTTGGCCTATCCAGCTCCACACACACCTTGGCTGCCCAGCGAGGAATTCGTCGGCAGGAGTGGCGCGGGGTTGTACGGCGACTTCATGTCGATGGTCGATGCGGAAATCGGTCGCGTGCTTGCTGCGATTCGTGATTCTGGGGCCAACGAAAATACCCTCGTCGTCTTCACGTCTGACAACGGCCCTACTTGGTACGACACCGACGCGAAGCGTTTCAGTCACGATTCATCAGGGGGATTTCGCGGCATGAAGGCTGACGCGTGGGAAGCCGGTCACCGCATGCCATTGATCGTGCGTTGGCCCGCGGTGGTCGCTCGCGGATCGACATCGGATCGCACGATCTGTTTCACGGACTTGTTAGCAACATTCGCTGGTGTGATGGCACGACCATTACCCGTGGACGCGGGTCCGGACAGCTACAGCTTTTCCGAAGTGCTGCGCGGCGGCAGTGACCACCAGCGCCGACCGGTGGTGATGCGAGCAGGAAGTGTTGCGTCGATGATGGTCATTCGCTCAGGCATTTGGAAGCTGATCACCGGTTTGGGCTCCGGCGGGTTTTCGCAACCCAAATCAATTCAACCCACAGCCGGTGAACCGAACGGTCAGTTGTACAACTTGGCGGATGATCCCGGAGAAACGAACAACGTTTATCTCGCCGAGCCGGAGATCGTGAAACGATTGGAAGCTGAATTGGCTCAAATCATGGAGGCATCTTGAACGTGGCGGGCGAAACCTACTCACCAGGGCCTGAGGTCGACACGGTGAAAACATCGGACGGACGTGTGCTCAAAGTGCCCGACGATTGGACGCTTGTCCAACCTGGCGATCCTGGTTTAACGCGCCGTGTGAAATCGGCCGGTGATCATTGGGTTGTGCAGGAAAAGGTCGGTCGCCGCATGTTCTCACGCGGCGTTTGGGCGCCGCTAGCGACTGTTGAGCGCATCGTCACGCAACTGGCTGGCGAGCGATCAACCGAGGCCTATGCGAAAAAACGAGAAGCGAGTGTTAAACGCCGAGCCAAGGAGCAAACGGAGTACGTCGAGGATTTCTATGAGTGTGTGCTTGAGTACCTGCAGTTCCACCTGCGTCATCGGATGATCGCCGAGAAGTTGGCCCGAGCTGTGGCTGACCACGCAACGCCCGTGGGTAGCGGCACGGTAGCGCGTACAAAACGCATTCCTGTTGAGCAGCGAGCCGAGGCGGCGGTGATCGCTTGGATGCGACATCAAACAACGGCCTACGACTCCATGACCATACCGCGCGTCAAAGGCAAACGTCGAGAAGTTCGACGAATGCTCGCAGCACGCTCGAAGTCGCTGCTGGATCATTATCGCCGCGACCAGCCCGCTCCGACTGGGTGCCCGCTCATGACAGCGCTGCTAGAGTGATCTGGAATTGCCATGTGATCTGGATTTGCAGATTCGCAATGTGATCTGGAATTCACCTTTCGGAGAAGCCGCTACTTTCTCTAAACTCCCAAACCAGTCGTCCAAAGCGGATGTGGCAACACGTCCAGAATGATCATTTTCACGGAGTACACGCGGCATGGATGCCGGAACCTTACTGCGCCGCGGTTCGCTAGCAATGCTGGCGGTGATCGCGTTGAGTGTCGTTGCCACCGATGGTCACGCCGCGAATTATCGTACTCAGAACTTTTTGATCCACGCACCGACCGGTGAGTTGGCAAGAGCCGTTGGTGATGCCGCAGAAAGCTATCGGCGCGAATTGGCCGTGCATTGGCTGGGCAGCCCGATCCCACCTTGGCCAACGCCCTGTCCGGTCCGAGTTATCGCCGGGGCGAACTTAGCGGCTCAAGGCGTCACGACTTACAATCGCGCCCCAGTTCGTGATTTTCAAATGGAAGTCGTCGGAACTCCGGAACGAATCCTTGACAGTGTCCTGCCACACGAAGTTACCCATACCGTGCTTGCCACACATTTTGGTCGGCCCTTGCCACGGTGGGCTGACGAAGGCATTTGCACCACCGTCGAGCACCATGCCGAACGCAGCAAGCATGAAGTGAAGCTGCGAGAATTTCTCGCTTCCCGGCGAGGGATTGCAATGAACCGCATGTTCCTGCTGACTGAATATCCCGACGACGTGCTGCCGCTTTATGCCCAGGGATATTCGGTATGCCGTTTTTTGATCGAACAACAAGGACCGCGAGCGTTCATCGATTTTTTGGGCGGCTACATGCAGCACCCCTCGTGGACGGATAATGTCCGCAAGCACTACGGTTACGAATCGCTCGCCGAGCTGCAACAATTTTGGCTGACTTGGGTGTCCGAGGGCAGTGGTCCCGTAGCAAAGTTTGCTAAATCGTCCACACAACCTGACCTGAATCCGCCCAGCCAAGCAATTGCGGCCGCAACCGCCATTGATCCGAAGACAAGCCCTTCACAGAACGCTAACCCGCGACAAACTGCACCCCCAACCCGAGCGTCGCTAGCCAGCAATGACGGCGAGTCAGGATGGTATTTGCGGCGTCGCAATGGTGATGCCGTGGACGAGCCACTGGAAAGTGTGGCGCAAAATAGTATGGGTGGCGCGACTCGTGAACTGTTGGCGACTCCCGTTCCACATCGCGATCCAGGAATTTCGCCCAACGCGACTCCCGTGCCCCCTTCCGTCCGCCAAGGTGGATACTATTCCGCCGCCCAGCCTCAACCTGAACAGTCGTATTCAGGCCAAGCGACATATAAAATATCGCCCTACTCTCCGCGTGGCTCCTTTGATCGTGAAAGGCTTTGGCGTTAAAAACGACCATTCCAAGGCTACCCGCGGGCAGACAAACCTGCTATTTTTCTCCGCTTCGTTGATATTGACCGTTTCCGCCCACTTGCATTGAAATCATGGCCAAGCCACACCATAAACTCAAAAAAGCTAACCACGGCCAACGGCCGGCTAACGCCAAGGCTCGCAAAGCTAAACGTCGTAAGGTCAAGACTTAGAAACTTCGCTCGTTAGGAAAGGGTTCGGACCTAATGAAAAGTCAGTTTTTCGTCGACCCAGCGTTGCTGGACATTGAGCACCCGATCGCCGATATCGAAGCGATCCGGGCGCTCAACCCACAGCGTTTTGAAATGGAACAACTGACGGCGATTCTGTATGAAGACGTCGAACGTAGCGTTTGCGCGGCGTACAAGGACGTTACAGTGAACGAATTCTGGGTTCGCGGTCACATGCCTGGGATGCCGTTGATGCCGGGCGTCATCATGCTCGAAGCCGTCGCCCAGTTATCCAGCTACTTCACGCAAAAACACGATTTGCTTGGCGCCGCCATGGTCGGCTTTGGCGGAGTTGACGAAGTTCGCTTTCGGGGTGTCGTGACGCCTGGTGATAAACTGATCGTCATGGTCCAACTGGAAAAGGCACGTCGCGGTCGAATGATCGTCGCGGGATTCCAGGGTACTGTGGATGGTCAACTGGTCCTCGAAGGCAAGCTGCGGGGAATCCCCATTCCGATTGAAATGGTAACTCGACAATTGTCCGGCGGCCGGTAACGCAATCTATCGATAACGCCATTCGTTAGACAACGCGGTGCCAGTGTTTGGGGCCACTAACGAATCGATTCCCACGAATGAAAAACCTCAGCGGTAACTCGGAACTTTTGTTGATTCCGATGCGAGGCGATATCGCAATCTCTTCCTGTGCGGTCAGTGGCGTTGGCGACAGAATCAAATCTGTTTCCGTGAGCACGTGCCGCGAGTCAAAGCGACGGTCAATCGCCAGAGCTTGGCACATCATCGCCGGCCCACTTGTCAATCGCGCAATCGAAGAGTTCGCTCGTCTGTCGATCATCCGCTGGACGCCCCAGATCGGTTCCAAGGCGCGAACCAGTACTGCGGCACCAACGCCCGGTTCTTCGGTAACGATATTGAAACAGTACTTCGCGTGAATTGGATAAACGTAGAGCGTCCCAGCCGCGGCAAACATGGACGCGTTGCTGTTGCGTCGCCCCCGGACGCTATGGCTGGCCAAGTCGTCGTCGGCCAAGTACGCCTCGGTTTCGACAATTCGGCCACCGACCCATTCGCCATCCATGCAACTCAATAAATATGCACCAAGCAACCGCCGCGCAACCATCACTGTTTCTCCCAAAAAGAATTGGTTGTCCAGCACCTTCGATGTCGGCAGCGGCGGTTCGCTCACAGAAGGTTCCTCAATAGGCTGTGAAAAAATTTGGCAAAGGCTTCCAGCCGGTGAATGTATTCCAAGTTTTCGACAGGCGGGAAGCCACGACTTGTAGCGACCGTGTGTTGCCGTTCACGGTATGGGTCAGGCGATGTTCTGTGCCGCAGAATAAGCTAAAGATACAGGACGATTCGGCAGCGGAATGCCTTGGTGTTTAGCCAGTTTAGCAGCGACGATCAGCTACAAACAATCACTGCCAACAGGTCCAGGCCGTCTTCCTGAATCGACTCTGCCACCTCTTCAAAATACGTCCTAGCGGATTCACTTTCTCTGTCGGGACATTCCTCCAATTCCGGCAGGCCAGGTAGCACCATAGACTCGATTTCGGAACATCGGCGAAGAAAAGCACTGTCATGTCTGAATTTGCTTTTTGAAGTGGGCGCGGACATTCAGCGCCCGTACCTGACGGTAGGTGTTTTCGAACTCGATGTCCAATGGCTTGATTGCTGAGAGCACTTCTCCGTCAGCTTGAGCGGTTCAATCTCGCCAAGAGCGGTAGATACCCGAAGCTCGATAGCTCCTCACTGTCTCATCCGGCGATTGAACCGCTGACAGAGCATCACGCTTTTTCTACGGGCTGTTACCAGCAAAGCTTTGACGAGGAAAAATTGACGGGGGTAATTTTTGGGGCTAAGGGCTCATCAGCATTGCCACTGCCTGAACCGCCTCCCGATGAGGACCTGCTACCGGTCACTGCATAGCTCGTTAGCACGAGATCGGTATAGTTGAAGTCGTCGCGACTGGTACGAGGAACAACGGGATGGCCTGGGTGACGAATTTGTCTTAGCGCTCGAGCCATAATGGTTGACGCTGACCAATTCATTGGCACCTGTCTGGAGATCATAACGTTAAGCGTTTTTTCCGCCGCCAGTATTTGCGACTAGGTCTTGCGCATCACTGTTAATCTCAACGTAGCGGCCATCGCTGATAATGCCGGTCGGTTGACGTTAATCCGTGGTGATGGTGCGGGATGTGTATTTCAGCGATAGCATGGGATCGCATGGTGACAAAAGATTCTAGCTAGGCAAGCTGTGACGCTTCATCATGCAACGACTATCAGGAACGGTCGTGTCACATGGTGCTGTCGCACTACGTTCTGTGCAGTAAGCAAACTCTTGCTCACCAATGACCGATACGACATCGACACGTCACTACGTTCTTCCTTCCCAATTGTTGAGATCGTTGATGCCATTCCTTGCAGGTAGCCTCGGGTTCGAGAGATTCAGTGTTAGCGGTTTTGATGTGGCGTTTTCTGACGAGCATATCGAACTGCTCGCAAAGAGCGCGGCAGGCAATGTTCAAACCGATTCAACAGAAAACACTCACGTAGGATTTCTTGGCGGCGCTCACTTGTTCGATACCGAGTTTGATTTGCAGAAGAATCTAATCAACGAGGCAGTACATTGTTCGGTTCGCATCGATACGAACGTCATTCCCTCGGCTATTCGCAATGCTTGGTTGCAGATGGAACTTGCGGCCCTGGCCAAGGACAATCCCAGCGGCGTAGCCAACAAGTCACAGCGGAAAGAAGCGAAAGAGGCCGTTGAACAACGTTGTGAAGTCGAAGCGGCAACCGGCAAGTATCGTAAACTGCAACAGTTCCCCATGCTGTGGGATCAACGTCAAAGCCTGTTGTACTTTGGTGGTTCCGCCGGCAATGCCAGCGGTCACTGTGTAGACTTGATCGAACGCGTCTTCGGCGTTGAAGTTCGTCACATCAGCGCCGGATCGATCGCCCAAGCCTGGGCTGTCGAAACAGATCGATTTGCCGAACTCGATGATGTTACACCGGCCAGTTTTGTCACAGGTCCATCTTTCGGTTCCGTCGCTTGGGCCAACGAACATTCACAGGCTCCAGACTTTTTGGGAAACGAATTCTTGCTGTGGTTGTGGTGGACGCTGGAGAATGACACCGACACCTTTACTCTCGCGGACGACTCCGAACTCACGGTAATGTTGACCAAAACGCTAGCTTTGGAATGTCCCGGTGGCGAGTCGGGCAAAGAGACAATCTCCGCCGAATGTCCAATCAAGCTTCCCGAAGCCATGCAAGCGATCCGCAGTGGTAAGTTGCCTCGCAAAACCGGAATGACCTTAGTACGTGACGGCCAGCAGTTTGATTTGGTAGTGCAAGCCGAATCGTTTGGTATTAGCGGCGCGAAAATTCACTTGGACGAAGATGATGACAATCAAGCAGAGGATCGGATTGATCTGATCCGTCGACTCAGCGAATCGGTGGACTTACTGTTCCATTCATTTTGTGATCGTCGTACTAGCAGCGCATGGTCGGACGATCTCAGCGGAATCCGCGGTTGGCTTGACTCGGGATCCAAGCGTAGCAAGAAGGCTGCGGCTTAGCTCGCTAAAACTTGTGCCACAGATTCCAAGACCAAAGTCGCGGCGTCGATTTGTCGGTCGCGACGGGATTCGTTTCGCAGGTGGTGTTTGCTGACAATCGTCGTGAAGCGGCTTGTCGCGATGCCAATGAATACAATTCCGTCCAGCTCTGTTGGTGCATCGGGGCCGAGATGGCCAGTGATCGAAGCAGCAATGGTCGCTTCGGATGTCCGCTGCAAGACCCTTTCTGCCATCTGCTTTGCGACGGCGTCATTGACGGCGCTGTCACGCTCGACGTCGGCAACGTCAATTTCAAGCCACTGGATCTTTGTTGCACCGCGGTAAGTCACCGCCGAGCCACAAAAGTAGTTGGAAATGCCCGGCACCGCTGCAAGCGTCGCAGCAACCAGGCCTCCGGTACAACTCTCGGCAAGCACGAGCCGTTCTTTGTGCAGCGAAAGCAGAGATGCCAGCGATTGACCGGCCTGAGAGAGACGCAACCAGGGATGCGGCAATGGGTAATCTTGCGATTTAGTGTAGTTAAGTTGGGGTTCCATGCTTTGGCCTGTTGAAAAGGTGCCGCTGTGAATGCGAAGATATCGCCAGATTGCTTTCTTCGCACGCCCCACATATTTCAGCAGTAAGTTCCGTCCATGTCTGATTCATCCGCGATAGCACCGCAGCCATTGTCCAAAAATGCACGACGCGTCCTGGGAGTGTTGGTCGAGAAAGCCAAGACAACGCCCGACAATTATCCGATGTCGCTTGCGGCGTTGGTGAGTGGTTGCAACCAAAAATCGAATCGGTCCCCCGTGATGCAACTTGATGATGACGATGCACTTTCGGCATTGGAGGAGCTTCGCGGCGTTGGTGCGGCACGCGAGGTTCAAGGAAGCGGCCGTGTCACCAAGTACCGTCATGCTGCCTACGAATGGATGGGCGTCGATGCCGCCGAAGTGGCTATTATGACGGAGTTACTGCTGCGCGGTCCACAAACGATCGGCGACCTTCGTGGTCGTGCCTCGCGGATGCACGCTTTTGATGACCTTCCCGCAGTACAAACCGTACTCGACCTCTTGATTGAAAAGAAACTTGTCGAAGCGTTGTCGCCGCCTGGACGGGGAAGGATCTATGCTCACAAATTGTATCCGCCGGATGAGCGACAATACCTCGAAGCGAAGCTAGAGAAAGAGTCCGATGCATTGCAATCGACCGCACCATCAAAGTCTCGCCCAGGGGATGACTCGGCGGTTGATCGCATTTTGCAGCGGCTTGAAACGCTCAATGAACGGATCGAAGAACTTGAGGCAAGGCTGGAAAAATTGGAATCGTGATCAGCGAACGCGTCGTTGCACCGATTAATGGCTCAACGTAGTTACTCCACACTGGGTCGTTGAACGATCTAATCCACACAATCGCTACAGCTATCGGGCAATTGGTAATTTACCTGACAAGATGAGTGCTTGGCGCTGCAACGCCACATCGTTGCAACCCAAGTTTAGTGAAGGTCGGGTGCTCGGAGATATTCCGTGCACAGCTAGTCACCTCTTTTCACCTCTCATCGCGTTTCTGGGGCATCCCATTGCTATGTCTGCATCTTCGCATCCCAAAAAAGAAAACCGTAGTCTACTGCGTATTGTCGTCGACAACTCAGGTCTTCTGGTCATCGGAACGTTGACAGCGCTCGTGTGGGCCAACTGGGCTCATCAGGCGGGTAGTTCCGCGTACTTGGATTTCGTGAACTTTGACCTGCTGTCGATATTTAGCGGACATCATGCCGCGACGACTCATGATGCGCCACCGTCCGGAGGTCATCATGGGTTGACGATTCAATTCTTGGTTAACGATGTCATGATGGCGTTGTTCTTTGCCATCGCCGCGAAAGAAGTTTGGGAATCATTGCTTCCGGGCGGCCCGCTTTCGGATCGACGCAAGGCGGCAACTCCGCTATTAGCAACGGCGGGCGGTATCCTGGGACCAGCGCTGGTGTATTTGGCCGGTTGTACGCTGACAGGATCGCATGGAGACTTCGGTGATGGTTGGGCGATTCCTTGTGCTACGGATATTGCCTTCAGTTACTTGGTCGCGAAATTCATCTTCGGTGCTAACCACCCAGCCATCGCCTTCCTATTGCTGCTGGCAATCGCCGATGATGCTGCGGGGCTGATGATCTTGGCTGTGTTTTATCCGCAAGCAGAGATCGTTCCACAGTGGTTGTTGTTAACAATTGTCGCGATGGTATTGGCGGTCAGCCTGCGGCGCCGTCGAGTTCACAATCACTTTGCATACCTGCTTGGTCCAGGTGTCATGTGCTGGCTATCGTTCTACTTCGCCAACATTCACCCTGCACTCGGATTGGTGCCCATTATTCCGCTGATCCCGCATGCTCACACGGACATGGGAATTTACAATCGTCGCGAAGCGGATCGTCATGACACGCTAAACGAGTTCGAACACTTCTGGAAGATGCCCGTAGAATTCTTCCTTGGTTTGTTCGGATTGATTAACGCTGGCGTGGTGTTCTCCAGCGTTGGAAACGGAACCTGGATCGTGCTTGCGGGATTAATGATCGGCAAACCCCTAGGGATCACCGCGATGACCATGTTTGCCGAAAAACAACTGCAATTAGAAAAACCGGCTGGTATGGATTATCGCCACATTGTCACGCTTGGTATGGTTTCAGCCATAGGGTTTACGGTAGCCTTGTTCGTCTCGGTCGCTGCATTCCCCCTTGCCGGTCCCGTCCAAGACTCGGTTAAGATGGGTGCGGTAATGAGCTTCATCGCGGTCCCCGTAGCGATCTTGCTGGGCAAGACGTTGCGAGTTCGCGAAGCGACATTGCCCGTACCCATTCGCGCCCGTCATGTTGCCATTGCCGGGAACTAATCGTTTCGTGAACTTACAGTTACCCGACATTTGAATTTTTGTAATTTCCACAAAGTCGTCCGCTATGGATTTTTCATAGCGGACGATGCGTTTTTTGAAGTACAGCGACTATGCATCAGGATGATTTACCTGCCGAAGCAATTGGCGAAGATGAACTGCAACGTCCCCAGCCGGCGGACGAACCAATCTCGCCGATTAACACAAGTGACATTCTCGACCAATTGCGACATACGATTGACCGTCTTGAGCAAGACCAGTCGGCACGCGGTGACTTGAAAATTCTCGCACGCACTTTGCGTGAGTTGCGATATGCGTTCAAAGTCTTTCGCCCGTATCGACGTCGACGCAAAGTGACAATCTTTGGGTCAGCAAGAACGCTGCCTGAGCACCCCGAATACCAAAGCGCCGTTGAACTAGGTCGTCTGATGGCCAAACACGGTTGGATGGTCATCACCGGCGCCGGCGGCGGAATCATGGAAGCCGGGCTCAAGGGTGCTGGTCGCGAAGCATCGATGGGGCTCAATATCATGCTGCCCTTCGAGCAACGCGCCAACGAGTACATCGACGACGATCCAAAACTTGTGACGATGAAGTACTTCTTTACTCGCAAGCTAATGTTCGTTAAGGAATGCAGCGGTGTTGTTTGCTTACCTGGTGGTTTCGGAACACTTGACGAAGCGCTCGAGACATTGACGCTGTTGCAAACCGGAAAACAAACAATGATGCCCTTGGTATTGTTGGATCATCCTGGCGGCAGTTACTGGAAAGACCTGGGCAGGTACTTTTTTAAAAATCTGCTTGAAGCAAGAATGATCAGCAGCGATGACGTTCGGCTTTACCGAATCACCGACAACGTCAACGAAGCTGTTGATGAAATCCTCGGCTTCTATCGTGTGTACCACAGCATGCGGTACGTCCGCAATAAACTTGTGTTCCGGCTGCAGGAATCTCTTAGCGACGAGAAACTCGAAGCAATCAACACACGATTTGCGGATATTCTCGTCAGTGACCAGTTCGAGCAAACCACACCGCTACCTGAGGAAGCCGAGGAACCAGATCTCGCTGCGATGCCACGGTTGGTATTCCACTTTGATCGCCGCTCGCTCGGACGACTGCGAATACTAATCGACTTCATCAACGATATGCCGGATAGTAGGTTCACCACCTAGACCTGTCGCGCTGTTAAACCAAGGATGGCAACAGTTAACCAAGGATGGCAACAGGCGCCTGATCACGATTCTTTCTTATAACTACTGCGGTGTTTTTTCGGATTCTGAGACAATTTTGGCAAATCGTGTTGACGTTCGCGATTCAGGCGACATTAGCCAACTGGAGCCAAAACGATGCCGAATTCCAATCCATCCGAAATCGTCGGCCTAATCGCACGCCACCAGACTCGCTTGAGGGGGCTGGTGAGGTGCTTGCTGGTGCGTCCGTCTGACGTGGAAGATGTGCTTCAGGAAGTTAACTCCGTCCTGTGGGAGAAAGCCAACGAGTTTCAAACCGGGACCGACTTCTGGGCTTGGGCCAGCCAGATCGCACGGTTCAAAGCACTGAACCATATTCGAAAGTACAGCCGCGACCGACTGGTCTTCGACGATAAACTTCTCAGCGAACTTGCGGCTCTGGCACACGAGCGTCTGTCGCAGCTCGATCATCGGCGAGAGGTACTTGAAGGTTGCCTCAACGAACTTCCTCCGCCGCAACGACAGCTGATCGATCTTCGTTACACCCCAGGACATGCGATTGAGGCGATCGCCGAAATCATCGGCAGGCCCCAAGCCTCGATTCGCCAAACTCTCTATCGGGTTCGACAAGCCCTCATGGCCTGCATCGAATCAAAACTGCAATCAGAAGGGGTGGCATCGTGAGTTCCAGTACGCGATTCACGGAACTGATGTCGAAGATGCTCGACGATGTTATTTCGGATGAAGAAATCATCGAGTTGCATGCCCTTGTTGATGCTGAGCCAACGCTTCGATCGCAACTTGTCGACCATCTATTACTTGACTCTCTGCTACAAGAAAACCTGGGGCAAGAGCCGTTAACGGCGTTGGTCGATACGGTTTCGGACAACTCGTTTAACCCGCAGCCGCAGCTAAGCATTGTTCGCGACGACCCTCGCCTGCGGCTACGGGTTAAACGTTGGGGTTGGCTCGCATTGGCTGTCAGCGTATTGGTTGTCGTTTCTTTCTTCACGTTACAGGGCAATCGAGAGGCCTTTGCAAACGCTTCACAGATCGTTCAGGCGGCGATACACACGCATGCGGCCCCCATCGAACGCATCTATGTGGTTGAGGTCAAGCGAGGAGAGTCGAACAAAGCAAAATTCGAACTACCTCGCGATGTCCGTGTGGCCACTCAAGGTGACCGGTTCTGGGTGCAAATGCGTGGATACCGCGACTGGGCTTGGGGACGCAACGACCAAGGGGCCATTTGGATGACCCTAGGTCCGCGGCGTGCAGTCGTCGTGAATCCGGACGAAATCGGAGTGCCGCTTCGCTACATCGGTGACCTCTACACGCTGAATCTAGAAACACTGCTGCAAAACTTCTTGAAGCACTGCCGATTGGAGATGTCCGAAGGTCCTGCCGACACAACACTCATTGTGGCAACGCCGCGACGGCAGTGGACCAATCGTCCTCTTCAGCGTGCCACCATCGAGGTGGATCGAGAAACAAAAGCCATTCGCAAACTTGTGATCGAACGGGAATTCGATCGAGCAAGTTCGGTTACCACCTTCACTCTCGTGGAATCGCGATTGGCGGATGAATCGCTCTATGGCCCTGAAGGCCATCTGTCTGACCCTTATCGAATCTTCTCGACCGAAACAAACGCAAGCCGTCGTCGTGAACTCATCACTAACTGGTTTGGTCCTACGTCGGAACAATGGATGCGGATTCAGGAGACTCAGTCAAATGAATGATCGCACAGTATGGGCAAAAAAATGTTGGGCAAAAAGATGAGGTCTAGGAAAATGGGACTGAGTATGAAACGAACTTTGTCGAGCCGTCTTATTTTTTTCCCCAACCATTTTTTTGCCCTTTCCTACTTGGCGACAGTCCTCGCTGTTTTCAATTCAAGCGAAACACTGGAGCAGGCACCTCGCAACAGAGCGCAACTGTCAGAGAATGTCGAGAAACGATCGGTCACCATTTGGAGCGATGGGACTCGAATGGCGGGAGATTTGTACCTTCCGAAGAATCGAGATGCAAAGGATAAGTTTCCAGCCATCGTTCTGTGTGCTGGAACCGGCGGAACGAAAGGGGGTACGCAAGCGCGTGTGGCCCCTTTCTTTGCTGCAAACGGCTTCGTCGTGCTCGCCTTCGACTATCGCGGATGGGGTGAGAGTGAAAGCCAACTCATGGCGGTCGAACCACAGCCGAAACCTGATGCCAACAACGAGATGACCATCAAGGTCAAGGCGCTCAGGTGGCAGATGAACTACACCGATCAGACCGAAGACATTCGTGCTGCCATCAGTTTTCTGGCGGGTGAACCGAATGTCGATAAGGATCGGATTGGCTTGTGGGGTAGCAGTTACGGTGGTGGGTTGGTCACTACGATGGCCGCCCTCGACCCGCGAGTGAAGTGCGTCGCGGCTCAAGTGCCAGGCATGGGTGGGCGTTCCCCGAGAGCAGTAACCGCGGCGCTGGACCTGGCGACCAAACAGGTTCGTGGTGAAATCGAGCCCGTCCCCATCGAAACTGGCAAGATGACCGGCAAGATGGAACGCTACTCGAACATGCGAGTGAATCCAGCGAAGAGCATTGGCTTTAGCGCCGTCGAATCAGCGGAACAGACCACGTCGCCGATCATCTTCATTGTTGCAGAGAACGAAGAACTGAGTAACAACGATACCGTCGAGGCGGCCCACAAACGGCTGGTCGAGCGTGGCGTGCCTGCGGCATACCACGTGATCAAGGGGATCACGCACTATGGAATCTATCGCGAAGGCTTTGATGAAGCGACGAAGCTAGAAGTAGCCTTTTTTCAGAAGCATTTGCAAGGCAAGTCAGAAGTTGATTCGGCCTCCGCAAATTCTGCTGCGAAGAAACCCTTGCCGCATCCCCAGAAAGTTGACGCCAGCGAGCAGTACAAACCCGCCGCAAACGGTCCGGCGCGCGGCGTTGGCCCCGAAGCTGCGTTTCGGTTCCTTGATGCTGACAAAGACGGTCAGTTAAGCGAAGGTGAGCTTGGGAAACTCAAAGGGTGATTGCCCTCATTCCCGTCCGATTCGTTGCAGACGAACAGAACCGGGAATTATGTTGATCCACAAGATGCTCTGCAGATCTGTGTTAGACAGGAACCGGCGAAGGTGGAATTCGTAGTGGTCGAGATCATGTTTCTTGCAAGTAATCTCAAACGCGACGGCTGGTTCTATCAGATTGACGGGCTGTCGACCCGTTTGTTGGCCTCGCCATCGAGTTTCCGCGAATGGTTCGCACCGTTCTGCTCCCCCCGCGAGCGCCACGACGGCTTCGTGATACAGCGAACGAGTAAGACCGGTTCCCCAGTCGCTAGCGAGGGGTACCACAATCTCTTCAAGGCGTTCAGTTGGTCCGCAGCCGCACCAATCAATATGTTCAATATCAAACTGTCGACGCTAATCCGGCGTCTCATGGCAATTGACAAAGCGATGTTCAACACGTTCGGTCCCAAAGTTGATCAGCTTGCCGTGCGACAGGCCCGTCAGCATCAGATACTGTATCAGTTGACTTTGATGGGCATCGGTAAGAGAGGAAGCGGCCTTCAGTTCAAAGGGCCAGCCAAGGTCAACAACCAGATCAAGTACAAATTTGTTATTCACCATCGCTATCCCTCTCTTTTTGCCCAAACATTTTTTGCCCTACAACCATCCGGCTTGCGAGTATTCCGATGAGACGTAAGTTTTTGATCTACACCGTTTCCACCTGCTCCATAGCGTTCCTGTTCGCTGTTGTGGCTCGACGTGTCTATGCGCAGCAGCAGATCGAGAAGCGATTCGAGCAACTCGATGGAAATCGCGATGGAAAAGTCACTTCTGATGAGTTGCAACAGGCGGCTATTTTCAAAGCGCTCGACATGGATGGCAACGGCGAGATCACGAAAGAAGAAGCCACGCGAGGTGCCCTGCGCGGTCGATTGAAGAATGCGATTGGCGAAGCCATGGGAAGGGATAACTCGAATGACGAGGTTGTTCCAGCCGAGCCGGCTAAGTCACTTGAAGCTCCGGTTCGCCAAGGACCGAAGCTGCTCACTCCCGGGGAGCACGGCGTCGGTCGCTTTGTCCCTGATTTCGAGTTTGCTGATCTTGAGGGTGTTACCAAGACGCTTCACGGCGACTCCAAAAACGAACTGACCGTCATTGCATTTACTAGCACGAGTTGCCCATTAAGCAAAAAGTACTTGCCGACGCTTGTCGAGATTCATCGAGACTTTGCATCTCTGGGGGTCCGATTCATTTTGGTCAATTGCGTTGCAACTGATAAGCTTGACGAAATGAAAGCTGCGGCGTCACGCTTTGCATCGAGTGCGGAATACACATTCGATAAGGATTCACGGTTTGCATCGCATCTAACGGCAACCAGCACGACGGACGTCTTCGTACTCGATCGCTCGCACACGCTTGTTTATCGCGGTGCGATCGATGACCAATACGGATTCGGTTATTCGATTGATGCTCCACGCTATACCTATCTCCGCGACGCATTAGAAGCCGCTCTGGGTCAACGTGCGATTCTGGTCTCCGCGACTGCAGCTCCGGGCTGTTTGCTCGATCAGAAGCCTGCTTCGAAGGCATTGTCTGATGTGACGTACCACAACCAGATTTCTCGACTTCTGCAACGGCACTGTGTCGAGTGCCATCGTGAAGGTGGTGTGGGGCCATTTGCTCTCGATACTTATGAGGATGCCGTAGCCCACGCGCCGATGATTTGCGAGGTCGTAGAGCGAGGCGTCATGCCACCTTGGTTCGCAGTAACCGACAAGAATCATGCGACGTCGCCATGGATAAACGATCGATCCCTCTCCGCATCAGAGAAACAGCAACTATTCGCCTGGATAGATAACATAACTCCAGCCGGTGATCCGAAGCAGTCCCCAGCACCGCGGAGCTTTGCTGATGGTTGGCTGATTGGAAAGCCGGATGCAGTGTTCGAATTCGCGAAGCCGGTGAAGGTTAAGACGACAGGCACGATGCCTTATCAAAATGTTGTAGTGGATACCCATTTAGAAAAGGACCAATGGGTTCAAGCAATTGAGGTTCGACCAGGAAATCCTAGTGTCGTTCACCACGTGTTGGTTTTCATCCAGGCGGCTGACGAGGAAGATGGTCCCAGAGATGACGCAGCCGACGAACGCTCCGGCTATTGGGGCATCTACGTCCCAGGTAACAGCACACTCGTTTACCCTGAAGGTTACGCGAAGCGGATTCCGCAAGGAGCTCGGTTGCGTTTTCAAATGCACTACACCCCGAATGGCACCGCCACCGAGGATAGTACTCGCATTGGATTGGTTTTTGCTAAAGAGGAACCAAAACATGAGGTGCGCGTCGCGGGTGTCGTGAACGCTGGGTTCCGGATTCCACCTGGGGCTGACAATCACCAAGTCGTGGCCAGCATCCCGAGCGTCCCCGCCGACATCCAAATTCTCGCATTCCTGCCTCACATGCACTTGCGTGGTAAAGCTGCTCGATACGATCTCATCTCGGGCGGCGAGACACGTACGATGCTGGATATTCCCCGCTACGACTTTAATTGGCAGTTGCTCTATCGATATGCCGAACCAGTAAGCGTTAAAGCCGGTGACACATTGCGATTCACTGCATGGTACGACAACAGCAGTGGTAATCCGGCCAACCCTGATCCGAACAAAGAAGTGAAGTGGGGCCCGCAGACTGAGGACGAGATGCACTTAGGCTACGTGGAATACATCGTTCCAGGCTCTAAGCCGGGCGACCCGAATCCTTTGTCGCCACGAGGTCGCGCACGCGGAGCCATTCGGAACTTCTTTGACGGTGCAGGTTCGCCTGAGCCGAATGTTGGTGACGCATTATTTCAACAACTTGACGCAGACGGAAACGGCAACCTGTCACGCGATGAAGTCAAAGCGAAGTACATCAACAACCCGGCAGCGTCGACCACGATCTTTGATCGGCTCGACACCGATAAGAATGGTCAGTTGAACCGGCAGGAACTTCGTAAGCTCTCCGAGATCATTGGACGGTAGTCGAGTTGGGCATAAAAATGTGAGGGCAAAAAAATGAAATCCAGCAAACAGGAATCAAAAATGAATCGAATGTTATCAAACTTATTTATCTTTTTGCCCACCCATGTTTTTGCCCTTTCTTTTGTCGGCTTTGCGACTGCTGCTGACAAACCCAACATCATCATCTTCCTGGCTGACGACTTGGGTTACGCCGACATAGGTGTCAATGGTTGCAAGGATATTCCAACACCGCATGTTGACGCCATTGCGAAAGGCGGCGTGCGATTCACCGATGGTTATGCTGCGCATCCTGTTTGCTCGCCATCGCGAGCCGCTTTGTTGAGCGGTATGTACCAGCATCGATTCGGTTTTGAGCATAATTCTGGACCAGAGCGTTTTGCATCTCCCGACTTCGGTATGCCACGGGATGTTCCGTCATTGGCGGAGAAACTAAAGGCAGAAGGATATGCAACTGGCATGGTGGGCAAGTGGCATATCGGATTCAAGGAAGGGCTGCGACCTCATGAACGGGGGTTTGATTTTCACTATGGATTCATGAGTGGAGCGCGGAGTTTCTATCCTGACAACCCACGCGAACTTGATCCGATTGTTCGCAACGGAGTGCCAGTAAGAGACGAGCAAGAGTATCTCACTGATGCGTTCGCTCGCGAGTCGGTTGACTTTATTGAGCGAAGCAAAGACCAACCCTGGTTTCTTTACTTGGCGTTCAATGCTGTTCATTCACCACTGGAAGCAACCGAGAAGTACGAATCCCGCTTCCCGAATATCACGGACAAGAAACGCAAGACCTATGCCGGCATGCTGTGCGCACTCGATGATACTGTCGGTCGAGTAATGACCAAGGTATGTGAACTGGGTGAAGAAGAGAACACGCTGATCTTTTTCTATAGCGACAACGGTGGCCCAACCGCCGAGACCAGTTCACGGAATGATCCGTTGCGGGGTTTCAAGGGGCAGATGTTTGATGGAGGCATCCGAGTTCCATTTGTGATGCAATGGAAGGGAAAAATCGCTGCCGGCCAAACCTATCGTGAGCCGGTTATGGGTTTCGATTGTCATGCGACTGCTTTGACCGCGGCAGGAGTCGAGATTGCAAGCGATGAGCCAATCGATGGCGTGAACCTGCTCCCGTTTGTCACGGGCGAGTCCAAGGGGCGACCGCATGAAAAACTCTTCTGGCGGGCTGGCCGAAATCATGCTGTCAGGATGGGTGATTGGAAGCTGGTGGATGTGGCTCAACAAGGAGGCTCGATGCTCTTCAATCTGCGCGAGGACATCGGAGAACAACACAATCTAGCGGCCAGTCAACCTGACAAACTACGCGAACTACAAGCTGCCTTCGCTGAGTGGGAAAAAGGAACTCAAAGAGCCAAGTGGGTACGACAGGATCAGCGCAATGCCGAAGCGGGCGGCAAGTTAAAGTCAGGTTTCGAGCGAGATGATCCACCGCGCCGATCACCGAATGCAGGCCGTTTCCAGGCAGCGCTCAAGGCGGCTGACAAGAATGGAGACGGCAAGCTTTCATGCGAAGAATACGATCCACTAGTTGTCGGCGATGTCAAACCGGCGCATGTTGATTTGACGATCAAGGATATGAAGCGAAATCGCGACATCCCAATCCGAGTCTATCTGCCCGAGACCAAGCAGGCTGCACCGGTGGTTCTGTTTAGCCACGGACTCGGCGGCAACCGAGAGGGCTCGGCATTTCTCGGAAGGCATTGGGCTTCGCGCGGCTACGTTGCCGTCTTTCTGCAACATCCTGGGAGCGATGACACGGTTTGGAAAGACCTGCCGATCACCCAGCGTATGGCGGCACTAAAGCAAGCGGCGGGATTGAGGGAATTCTTATTGCGAGTTCAAGATGTTCCAGCGGTACTCGATCAATTGGCAAACTGGAATGAAGACATGGCGCACGCATTCGCGGAGCGGCTCGATCTGCATCGCGTGGGCATGTCGGGGCATTCATTCGGTGCCATTACAACCCAAGCCGTCAGTGGGCAGATTCCGCCAATTGGCCAAGGATTCACGGACATCCGGATCAAGGCTGCGGTCATCATGAGTCCCAGCGGTCCTGCGAACGGCAATGTGAATCAGGCATTCAGTAGCGTGAAGATTCCGTGGATGCTGCTTACTGGCACGAAAGATAACAATCCGATTAGCGGCGCTGATCCGAAAACGCGCCTCGTCGTCTTGCCCGCATTGCCGCTCGGCTCCAAGTATCAATTGGTACTGAACAAAGCCGAACACTCCGCTTTCACTGAACGCGCTTTGCCTGGAGAGACCGAGCGACGGAACCCAAATCATCACCGCGCGATTCTGGCGGTTACCACTGCGTTCTGGGATGCGTATCTGCAGAATGATGAATCCGCCCGAAAGTGGCTGGACGGCGAATCCGTGAAGAGTGTTCTCGAAAAGGAAGATAAGTGGCATAAGAAATGATGCGATCGACTTCATGCATCACAATGTCGCAAGTGAAGTGGAGGAGAGTATCGTTGGATACACTCACGCCGATCAGGCCGTCAGTATCAAGCGTTTCAAACTCAGACTCCCGCCCTTCCAGACCAGCCTTCAATTCCTATCGCAACCAAAGCGACTTGCGTTCTTCCTCGCGTTCGTAGTCACCGCTCACAAGGTCGGGAATGTATTCGCTCGCCGAGGAATAAATCCCGGATTCACCCATTCGCTCCTGGATGAAACGTTGAAGTTCACCCGAAAAGCGTACATTGATACCTTTTGCCATGAGAAAATCCTCCTTCGGAACGTTACAATTTGTCCCACAGAAGGTCACGTTTGTTCGACAAAGACTCGTGGCCGAGGGCGTAACTCGGAGACGATTCAACCATGAAAATTGACGTCCGAGGTACCTTGAAGTTGGCGATCGGGCTCAGCCTTGCAGCTCTGTTGCAACCGGCTGCGGCCCAAGAAAAGTCCTCCGTCGAACCATTTCAGGTTCATATCGAAGGCGCCGTAATCGCCGACTTGCGAGATCGACTTGCTCGCACTCGCTGGCCAGATCAGATTCCTAACAGCGGCTGGCAACGAGGTCCGGATGTTGGTTACATGCGAGAGTTATGCGATTATTGGCGAACTGGGTTCGATTGGCCTGCACTACAATTAAGAATCAATCAATGGCCGCAGTTTAAGGCTCGTGTCGATGGACTGGACTTGCACTTTATTCACGCCCGCTCCAAACATCAGGACGCGATGCCTTTGGTGCTAGTCCATGGCTGGCCGGGGTCATTCGTTGAGTTTCTCGATATTATTGGTCCGCTAACCGATCCCGAAGCGCATGGTGGTACGGCAGAGGATGCCTTTCATGTCGTCGTTCCATCGCTGCCCGGCTTTGGCTTCTCGAGTAAGCCGAGCGAAGCGGGTTGGAACAGCACGCGCATCGCAGAAACGATCGCCAAGTTGATGTCCCTGCTTGGCTACGATCACTATGGTGCGCAAGGGGGTGATTGGGGCGGTGGGATTGTTCGATGGCTGGCATCCAATGACGAGCACTGCATCGGAGCCCACAGCAACTTTCCGCCATTCTCACGAGGTGGTAGTCCGACGCCGGTAGAAGTGCAACGTGCAGAACAGCGCATTGCCGACTTGGCGGACCACAAAGCCTATGCGGCGATTCAGGGAACACGTCCGCTGGCGCTCGGGTTTAGCCTCAACGATTCGCCAGCAGGTCTTGCTGCGTGGATCATCGACAAGTTCTGGGCTTGGAGCGACCACAACGGCAAACTCGAAAACAGTTTCAGCAAAGATGAGCTTCTTACCAACATCACGATTTACTGGGCGACGGAAACAATGCCTTCGGCGGTGCGCATCTATCACGAGTCCCAACACAGCGCGCCTCGACCTTCGACCATGACGCCGTTTGAAACTCGCCATTCGCCTCCCGCGCCGATGGGTTTTGTTTTGTTTCCGAAGGAGATTAACGTACCTTCGCGATCCGCCGTAGAACAAAGTGTTCCCAACGTGATTCACTGGACCGAGATGCCTCACGGCGGTCACTTCGCCGCAATGGAACAGCCCGAAGCGCTCGTGAAGGATATACGCGCCTTCTATGCTATAATTCGATCCGTCCAATAATTTAGGGTCGGTCTTTGTCATGACAATTTACACCCAAATCTTGAGACCGTTGATGTTTCGCCTCGATGCGGAAACCTCGCATCACCTGACGGTGGAAGCCTGCCGAATCGCGGGCGTGATTCCCGGCGTGGCTTCGCTAACACGGATGTGTCAAGAGAGGTCGTATCCTCAGCTTAAGAGCAACATCGCGGGTCTGCACTTCGCCAATCCGATTGGACTCGCCGCGGGTTGGGACAAGAGTGGCCGCGCATTGCGAATGATCGACTCGCTGGGATTCGGTTTCGTCGAAATCGGTTCGGTTTCCGCGCGACCGTCCGCAGGTAATCCCAAGCCGAGGCTGTTTCGTCTGCCTCAGGATCGCGGCATCATTGTCAACTATGGACTTCCGAATGATGGAGCCGACGTTGTATCTCGTCGCTTAGCAGCGCATCGCTCACGTCACCCGCTTGGAGTAAACATCGTCAAGACGAACGATGGTTCCAATGCGCTGGCGTGTAAAGAAGAGGAAATCATTGCGGATTATGTGCGTAGCGTCTCGTTGTTACAGCCACATGCGAGTTACTTGATGCTGAACCTGAGTTGCCCCAACGCGACGGGCGGCCAGGATTTCTTCGCCCAGCCCGGCAGCATTAGGCAAATGCTCCAACTGATATCGCAATTGGGTATTTCGCGTCCGGTTTTCTTAAAGGTTGCGCCACGCGACGCCCCCGCCGAACACCAACGCTTGCTGCTGGAATGTGAAGCCTTCAAGTTTGTGCGAGGCTTTTGCTTCAACTTGCCATCGGGTAAGCCGCAGTCACTCACACTTGCCACGTCGCGTAAGGCGCTGCGGGGCATTCCCGGAGCGGTCGCCGGCAAGCCGGTAGAATCGCTAATTAACCGCTGCATTGCTGGGCTGTATACGCAGATGGACCAACGTCGTTACGCCATTGTTGGCGCAGGAGGAGTCTTCAGCGCCGAAGACGCTTATTTGAAACTCCGGCTCGGCGCTTCGCTTGTCCAGATTTACACAGGTTTGGTTTACAATGGTCCCGATCTCGTGAAGCAAATCTGCATCGGACTTGTTGAACTGATGAGACGCGATGGCTGCGAAAGTTTGTCGCAAGTTATTGGAAGCGCTCATCGCGAAGCAACCATACCAATTGAAACGACCCCAACATGAAACATCTCCAATCGATCATTGTCTTATTCATCTGTTTTGGTCAAGTATTGCAGGCGGACGATGTCCGCGACGTGCTCATCGTCGTTGGTCCCAGCACGCATCCGCCCGGCTCGCATGAGGTCGTGGCGGGTGGTCGAGTGATGAAATACTGTCTGGAACACGCACCGAACTTGCCCAAGGTCAAGGTGGATCTTGTCGAAGGCTGGCCGAGCAACGCTCAACGCGATGCCGCCGAGACCGTCGTGTTCATTGGCGATACCTTTCCGGCCAATCGACTACCGAATGTCCAACAGAATCTCGCGGACTTAAACGTGATGATTGCTCGTGGTTGTGGCATCGTGTGTGTTCACTACGCGACAGGACTTCGCGGCGAAGATGTCTCGCCCGCAGGAGACCATCCGCTGTTGCGCTGGCTCGGCGGTTACTTCGCCAATCGCACCTGCCCGCACCATGAATCTTTTGCCAAGATCTTTCCTAAAGCGACCATCACGCCCGCTGCGCCTCAGCACCCGATTTCGCACGGTTGGCGCGAGTTCACTTTGCATGACGAACCTTATTACAACAACTACTTCGGTCCTGGCAGTGCGATTGCTCCCAACGTGACCGTGCTGGCCACGTCCATGTTGCCGCCCGATTCCCCACGGCAAGAAACCGTGGCCTGGTGTATCGAGCGGACCGATGGTGGACGCGGATTCGGAATCGTGATGCCCCACTTCTACAAGAACTGGCAAGAGGAAGATCTGCGCCGCTTGATCCTCAATGGCATTGCCTGGAGTGCCAAAGTCGACGTACCTGCTGAAGGCGTGCAAACCACGCTCCCCAACCTCGCAGAATTCTCGCCGGCCTCTGTCGAGTTTCGACCTGACTTGGCTCCGCTGGTTCGCCGGATCGTAGCAGCCGCCGGAGGCAAGGCGAACTTGTTGAGCCGATTCACCATACACGAGAAGTTGAACGTCAGTGATGATCCCGAAGCGCCGGGTAAGCCTCGCGAGTCCGTGTTCGATGGTCGTCATGAATGGTGGTACCGCAGCGGTAAAGGAGCATGGAAGAAGAAGCAGAACGAACCAGCTGCCGATCTCGTGTGGGCATGGACACTGCAGGCGCTCGTGGACCAGCACTCGAAGCTGGAAGTTCTCGCGGAGATCAATGAAGACGGTCAGTCGTTGGTTGGTCTGCGGATCAGCAATTCAATCCAGCCCGCGATGGATCTGTATTTTGACAAGCAGACGCACCAGTTGGCGCGGATCGACTGGCGAAACGACATCAATCGCTTCAGCGACTGGAAGGAACACGATGGTGCAAAGTATCCGGCTCGATGCGTCGGCACTCGCAAGTCAACCGGCAAAACCTGGTTCGTCAGTGAAATCAGCGAGCTACGACGAATAGAGACACTACCGAATGAACTGACCCAATAACGAGAACTGGAAACCGCGAAACCATGACTTCCAAACTTCATCACGCCATCGTCGTGGCACTTCGCTGCGTTTTCTCGGTTAATCGCACTTGGCTCAAGACGATGAAATCGCGATGGCAAGATTCAGCGCGAGGAACATCCCAAACGCCTGCTGCGATTCTTTGACACCACCGGCGATGACTCCCAAACGACTATGAAATCCAAACTCCTCCGCTTCCTCGCCCTGGTCAGTATCCTCGGCACCACCCAGGTTCGGCTCACCGCCGCCGAACTTGCTCCGTATCCCGTCCATACCCATGTCGACATTGAGTTTGCCTGGCCAGGCGGTGTCTCACTATCCCAGTCTGAACTTCTGCGTGATCGCTGCCGCGCACTCGAACTAGAGTTCCATCTGCATCTCAAACCCGGCACCAGTCATGGCTGGACCAAGCCGAATGCCGAAGAATGCGAACTCGTCCTCACCCCATGCCTTCTCTACGAAAACACTGCATTTCACGCTCCCTGCTCCTCCGCTTCGTCATCGCGTCGTGGTTCATGGGTCACTCGGACAACATCCTCGACGAGATTCACAATGAGGGCACCAAGCTCATTATCTCGGACCACGAGGATGAATTGCGTCGGATTGAAAGTGGCTACGGCGACGCCAAGAAGCCCGACGACTACTTGGAAGCCTTTCGCGACTACATCAACCGTCATGCGGATGAAATCCCGGCGCTGACTGTCGTGACCCAGCGACCGCGAGATCTAACTCGGGCTCAGTTGCGTGAACTGCGGTTAATGTTCGACCAACAAGGTTTTACTGAAGCCAATTTACGCACCGCGATCCGCGAAACCACCAACCGGGATATCGCTGCATCGATTGTTGGTTACATTCGTCACGTCGCGTGTGGGCAACCGCTCGTATCGCACAAACAGCGAGTTACCGCTGCAATCGAAACCATCATCAACGGACGGGCATGGACCGAACCTCAGCGAAAGTGGCTACAGCGAATCGGCAAGCAACTCGAACAAGAGGTGGTTGTCGACCGCGAGGCACTCGACCATGGGGAGTTCGCGGCCCAGGGCGGTTTCGAGCGACTGAACAAGATCTTCAAGGGTCAACTCGACGAGATCCTGCACGAGATCGCCGATGTGATGTGGCAAGTGGCGGCGTAATTAATTGGCGTATATTCGGCCTTTGATGCGGGGTTTTGCGATGACTACAGTACCTTTACCGAACGCTAAGTATGAAGTTAAGGCCGGCATTGCTGGAGCGAGTGTCAAATACGACTGCTTACAGTGCGGAGTCCGACTAACATCAGGTTTAATGGAAGCTGGTAAGCCCGATCATTGTCCTGACTGCGGCATATTGCTAACAGTTCCAGGCGCCAAAGAAAAAGTCGCTGAAGCACAGCGACAGCTTTTGGAGCAGAAAAATCGGGAACAATTGAACCAACGAAAAAAGGCAGATGCCGACGCGGCACTTACCGAGAAGCTCGCAAACGAGGCCAAACGCGAGCGAGACTTGCAGCTTGATCGTGACCCGCTCCGGGAATGGATTATTTACGCTGTCATTATCGGCGGGTTATTGATAGCGGCAACTGGCATTCATTTGGTGCGTGCGGTCATAAGCGACCGAAGCGGCCTCTGCATCGTAATCATTGGGCTGTTTATTTTAGGTGTCGTACTCAACTTTCGGGCCGTCAAGAGTCTCAGAAACGAATTTGTGTGTGCAGCATTTTTAGTAAAGAAGCTCAAGGCCACCCGGGGATTTAGCGAAATCGTCAATTCTTCCCCAGCCGGTGTCTTTCACCAGCATATCCAAGATCTCACACGGATTGCTCGTCATGATCCCAATGTGTCTCAAGATAGCCTGGTGACTTTGCTCTACAGCAAGTTGATGGCACGGTCCAAGATGGTTGACGTATTATCAGGTGTCCTCGTATCACTTGGGTTGATCGGAACGATCGTCGGATTGATTTCGATGACCAATGGACTGAGTGACACCCTCGGGTCGCTGGGGGAATCTGGTGACGCTTCTCAGTTGATGACAGGAATGCGAGGCACGATGAATGGACTTGGGACGGCGTTCTACACTACGCTTGTGGGGGCGATTCTCGGAAGCGTTGTGCTTCGAATCCTCAACAACGTCTACACGTCCAACGTCGATCACTTTGTTTCGTACATTGCTTCATTGACAGAAGTGCGAATCACGCCGCGGTTGCGAAAGAACTCGCGAGACAGCATGCAGGAGGTCATCGTCGGTGAAGTCATTCAGTGATCGTTACAGCGATAGTCATCACAGTACGCACGAGACTTTCGCGGATCTTGTGTTCTGCGTACTCATCGTATTGGTACTGTTCGTCATGATGCTGGCACTCGAAGTCAGCCAACGCGTTCGTGCGGAGCTGGCTTCCAAAGTTGACATTCAGATCGAAAAAGTCGAGGACATCAAATTGCTCTCGCCCGACGAAGTGGCCGAGCTCTCAGAACGATTACAGAAGCAACAGTCTGAACTAAAAACTCAGCAACAGCAGATGCTGCAGCAGCAAGAGCGTATCCAAGAGTTGCAACGGCACGCCGCGTCGCAAGCGTCCACCGTCCAGAACAAGATAGCCGCCCTCAATGGCGAACGACGATTTACAGGCGCGACGGAGCAAGCGGGGCTGCTGGTGGCCTACGAATATTACAAGGATCGGTTCATTTTCATCCGTCAAAAAGAGTTCAGCCATGCGACGACTCGAAATACTGGCGAAAGCGATTACGCGTACGCATTACGCCAAACCACGGAGTTGGTCGCACTTGCACTGCTGTCACGTCAGCAACGTTACTTTACGGCCGACGAAGCCAGTCGACTGTACACGGCATTTACCGAGTACAAGCAGATCAATCCAACCGAACAAAGCTACACAATTAGTACCGAGCGGATAGCAGTCACCTACTCGACAGGTCTGTCTGGCTATATTGCCGGAGACAAAGATGTCTCAGCCTCAGCCGTCCGCGAAGTAGAAAGTGCGGTGGCGGCCAACTTTGAATCAACGGGCGGAGAATCGGAGGCAATGTATCCGGCGGCGAAAGCACTGGTGCTCGTCAATCAAAAACGAGTCATCATCAATGAAGTATCGCTATCGCCAAAGGATTTCAAGGATCTGCTCCTGGCTTTCGGTGGCAGGGGCGTCATGCTCGACTTTGAAGGGTACGATGGTCCAGCACCGGATTGGTTAGTAGAAGAGGTTTTGACGCCAACCGGATACATCGGCAAAACGCCAAAACTCCCCGATGCAAATTGAGGGTCAACACCCGCGTCTGAAAGGAATCAATCCGAATGACTAACACCCAAGATATCGTTGCCAAACTCTGGAACCTGTGTCACGTCCTTCGTGATGACGGGATCACTTACCATGAGTATGTCACCGAGCTGACGTTCTTGCTGTTCCTCAAGATGATGAAGGAAACCAAGCAGGAATCATTGTTACCCAAGGGTTACCGCTGGGACAATCTGGCTAGCCAAGATGGCGTGGATCAACTTGCGTTCTACCGCGGTTTGCTCGTACACCTGGGCAACGAAGGCTCCCGACACGCACCGCTTGCTGCTCATGAACGCGATGTTGCACGGCATCGAAAGCAACTTGTCGCTGGGCGATACGCTTTCGCCGACGGGATCACGGTTGGCCAAGGCCGATGTAATCCTCACCAATCCGCCGTTCGGTACCAAACGCGGTGGCGGTCGTCCGACGCGTGAGGATTTCACTTACGTCACCGGCAACAAACAACTCGGGTTCTTACAGCACATCTATCGTGGCTTGAAGCCAGGCGGTCGCGCCGCGGTGGTATTGCCTGACAACGTGCTCTTCGAGGAAGGTACCCAACTTCCTCACGTCAGCTCGAACGACATCGAATCTGCAATCATTCCACTACCCCCGCTCGATGAGCAAGTTGCAATCGTTAAGAGTGTGTCGCAATGGCTCAGAACCATTGATGAAGTGAAAATCCTACTTGCCAAATCCGAATTCGACCTTACTCAGCTCGACCAATCGATCCTTGCGAAAGCGTTTCGCGGCGAGTTAGTCCCGCAGGACACAAACGACGAACCGGCGTCGGTGTTGCTGGAGCGCATTCGCACCTCCCGCGAAGCAGCTGTGGCTAAAAAGCCGTCGAAGCGAAAGGACGCTACCGATGGCAAAAAGTGATGAAATCGAGATTCTCGAACGCATCGATAGCGGTCTTTATGGCAGCGTCTATCGAGCCATTCAACAACCGCTCGGACGACATGTCGCCGTCAAGATTATCAAAACGGAGCTAAAGACTGCCGACGCATTGGCTCACGCGGTCCCGTTGGCCCGAGTCAATCATCCTACGATCGTTACGGTTCACACTCTTCAGGAAATTTACATTCCCGAGCTGAATCGTAGCGTGCCCGCTATCGTGATGGAGTGGGTCGAAGGTGTCACGCTCGGTAAGCGGCTTTCACTCCTCAAGTTTAGTGTTGACGAAGCCAAGTTGCTGTGCGCCGATGTACTCGATGGTATCGCTCATCTGCACGAAAACGGGATCTGCCATGGAGACTTGCATGCCGGGAACATCATCATCTTGCCGACTGGGCATGCGAAGATCATCGACGTTGATGCGAATAAAGAGATTTCGCTGGCAAGACTTTCGGCGTTGTCGCAAGAAGGTGCGAAGTCGTCGGATGTCAACTATTGTCGTGGTGTGATTTTCAAGTTGCTTCGGCACTCAACGTTACCATTGTCCGTCGTTGTCGACAGCGAAACGGTACTGGATAACGCCGAGTCAATCGCCTCGCTACAAGAGGCTGTCCGTTCGTTGTTTCGCGAGATCGAACAGCAAGGTGTAGGTGTACCAGACTCCGTTGCAATGCAACCAATCGATTGGATCGATCGGATTGCGAAAGTGGCAACCACGGATGAAGTTGTTGCTTTGCTCGACACACAGGCATGTTTCGAACTGCTGAAGATTCCTTATCCACCGTCACGTGACGGAGTTTTGAAACAACTGGAAGAGGTAGGAGCCATTCGAGCTCAAGGTGTCAGTTGGAACATCACCAACCTTGGTGCAATTCTTTTCGCCAAGAAGCTCGATGCCTTTGAACTTTCTCTCTCCCGCAAAGCCGCGAGATTCATCGTTTACGATGGTGTGAACAAGCTCAACACCAAGACTGACATTTGGGGCAACCGTGGATACGCAGTTGGATTTGAAGCGTTGGTCGACTTCGTCCATGAAGCTGCGCCCAAGAACCAATACTTGGAGATGGCGATACGCGAAGAGTTCAAGATGTTCCCGAAGCAGGCTCTGCGTGAACTGATCGCGAACGCGATGGTCCACCAAGACTTTGCAATCGATGGCACCGCACTGCGAATAGAGATGTACGATGATCGCGTCGAGATCTCCAATCCAGGTGTACCGCAAATTCCTACGGAGCGTTTCATCGATGAAGACCGCTCTCGCAATGAACGACTCGCCGAACTCATGAGGCGACTAGGTGTCTGTGAACGCAAAGGAAGCGGGGTCGATAAAGTGGTCAGTGCCGCAGAAATATATCAGCTACCGGCTCCAGACTTTCGAGTAGGGGAAATCAGGACGACCTCCATACTTTTTGCTCATCGGGACTTTGCCGACATGACCAAGAGCGATCGCATTCGCGCCTGCTTTCAGCACTGCGTTCTGCAGTACATTAGCGGCAAGAGGATGTCGAACCAGTCTTTGCGAGAGCGGTTTGGGCTGCCAGGTACCGGAGCGGGTTCAGCGACCGCGTCGCAGATTATTGCGGCCGCAAAAGATGCCGATTTGATCAAGCCGGATGATGATGGGACCAGCTCGCTTCGCTACGCCAGATACTTACCACGGTGGGGGTAGCGTTGTTTAATGTCAACACACAAATCGAGTCAACAATCGACGTAAGTGCTTGCCGCCAGGCAGTTTACTCATTTAATTGCAAATTGAGACGCCGATATGCAACAGAGTCCATCGATCCTTACGAATGCGTTTCCGCGGCGAGTTGGTTCCGCAAGATCCGAACGACGAACCGGCGTCGGTGTTGCAAGAGCGAATTAGCAGTCGTCGAGCTAGCAACCAAACGAAGGACAAAACGCGTTACTTCGAGTAAAACAGGGACGATGCGAGTGAGCAATTTTTCACGATCGATAGAACGACGGTCTAACGCCGAGTGTATTGGAATAAATATCGATACGCAGGAAGCTAAGGTAGCCGTCGTCTATGTTACGAATTGAAGAGATCATGCTGCCGGACTCGGTCGCCGCAGACTACGACGCCGATGCACCGTTCAATTCCCTTCGCGACATCCGCCGGCTCAATGCGTTTGTGGGCCGAACAATTCTGGAAAAAGTCGATTGATGCGAGCGTTGTTTCTGGCGGAGACGAACTTGATGATCTCAACGGACGATGAGGACGCTCGGATTGTTCGTCAAGCTGTTCGCAGGTCTCTAGCCACAGTGAACGCATTGTCCAAACACCAAGATATTGTTAACAAAACGATGGAACTTCTGAACCATCCATCGTTTGGCTTTCACCGGGTAAATCAGCATTTCGGGAAGGCTGAGCGAGCATTAAAAGAAGTCGAGCAACTTGCGTCAAGCGTAAGCAATGCTCGGTCAAATCAGTACGGACAATTCGATCATAAGCCTTACGATGAACATCGGCGGTCATTAATTTCGATTGTGCATGGCGTCCAACAGCTCGAACGGAAATCATCGAGCCAGGTACATAATCAACCTGTGCCCGATCCTCCCTTCAAAGACGCCAAATTCGTTTACATCCCGACGTTGCGCGGGATGCGTTTGGGCGTCAACGATGACGACCTGAAGTACGCCTATTTTGATCGAACTTGGGCCGACTACCTCAAAGGGAAAAACCGCCAAAACCATTCTCGTGAGGAAGATATCAATCAAGCTCGCACGCAAATGAGTGGCAAGTCCGTTTTCACTGGCCTTGATCTGTACGATGTGCTTACGGATCGACTGCTCGGGTCTCTAGCTGATCGAAAATTCGTTCGCCAATACGAAGAGTACTTGTCGTTGAAGTTTTTTCGAGGTCAACCTGTGGCGTTAATTCCAAGACGCGAGCACGACACGGTCAACATTAAGATTGGAAACGAAGCCGAACGCCCAGTTCAGTCGCTAGGCGATGGACTGCAGCAAGTCATCATTCTGACTTTGCCGATGTTCGAGCGTCAGGACAAGCCACTGTTTCTATTCATCGAAGAGCCAGATTTGTTTTTACATCCAGGATACCAGCGAGCACTGATCGACGCGATCTTCGATCATCCGAACCCGAATCTGTACGTCTTTGTGACGACACACTCGAATCAGTTTCTCGACATTACCATTTCTGAAGTAGGTTGCTCGATCTTTCGGTGCTCTAAACTATCAGCCGACGACGACCATCCTGAACATGATCCGCGGTTTTCAATCAGCAACGCAACGTCCGGTAACCACGAATTGCTCAAACACATCGGTGTGCGTCCATCATCGATAATGTTCGCCAACTGTACGATCTGGGTGGAGGGAATCACGGACCGGCTTTATTATGGACGTTACCTCCAACTGCTGCTCGCAGACCGCGGCGTCAATTTGATCGAAAACATGCACTATGCATTCGTTGAGTACGGCGGAGGGAACATCACGCACTGGTCGTTCCTGGACGAAGAAGACGGTATGGATGTGGAGCGTATCTGCGCGAGGCTATTCCTGATCACAGACAAAGATGACGGGAAGGATGAGCGGCACATGAAGTTACAACAGGTCTTAAAAGAGCGATTTCACCGGTTGGATGTTAGAGAGGTGGAGAACTTACTGACGCCTTCGACGATCATTGCAGTCATACAAGACTACGAATCGGGGCAGGTCAAACTTCAAAAGTTCAGCGAGACGGCTTACCGACTCAACTATCTTGGAAGATTTATCGATGAGAACGTTCTCGTCGATAAAAACAAGTCGAAGAGATTCAGTGATCGAACGCATCGTGCCTATGCTGACGAGAGCGGAACGATCAAGGACAAGGTTCGTTTCTGCCAGAAAGCATTGTCCCACATTAAGTCAGTGAACGATTTGAGCGACGGAGCGAAGGAGGTCGCAGAGAAGCTTGCAAGATTTGTCGTTGGCGAAAACGAGTAGTCGACCGTCCATGCTGATTGAATTCTAGACTCTCAAATTACTTTCCACGATCCCGGTTCTCGCTCCGTGTGCTCTTTGTTTTCATGAAAGCTCTCACCGAAAAATGCCTGCTCTGCTCGCCCACCTTTCCATCGCACTTCTTTGCTTTTTTTTCATCGCGGCCGGTGTCAATCACTTCGTGTCGCCGGGCGTGTACTTGAAGATCATGCCGGAGTATCTGCCTTGGCCGTTGGCTTTGGTTTACGTCTCGGGGTTCTTCGAGGGGCTCGGTGGGACTGGGTTGGCGATACCACGTTTGCAGCGAGCGGCCGGGTGGGGATTGATCGCACTGCTTATTGCCGTATTCCCAGCGAACATTCACATGCTGATGAATGCGGACAAGTTCCCGGCGATTGCGTATTGGGCGCTGGTTGTGCGGCTGCCATTGCAGGGCGTGCTGATCGCGTGGGTTTGGTGGGCGGCGGTGCGTCAACGGTCGTCTCCTTGAAACGTATCCCAGCAATTCTGTCGCTGATTTCCTCGCATGTTCGTCGGAATAGTCAGTGACCCACGTCGTGGCGATCAAGATGACATCGCAAATCGCGTCAGCGGATACCCGCAGCAGAATCCCAGTTCAATCAAAACGCGGATATAAGCGACTCTTCAGAGCCACAAGAATCTCCGTTCAAGTAGCTACAAGGGCAATCTTCGCCAGAATTGCCTGCGGAGGAGTTTAGCACCGCCAGTAACCGACCGATATGAGGCCGGTACGGCAATCATGCGTCGATGGGTAGCAACCAACGACCTCGCAGTTGGCGATTCTGTGCGTCCAAACAAGGTGATCGCTCGCCTGAAAGCAAATGCGTGACGATCATTGGTGAGTCGTCGATGAAGTGCGTGTTGATGTTGTTGATCAGCTCCATAATTGCCCCTGACCTCACTGCTCGCCGTGTCGATGATCCAAATTCACGATGCCCAAGGTTTTACCGCCAAGCTAAAACCGCTGCTTGACTCCAGGGTTTCAGGAACATAGTTTTTCGGGAGCGGGCAGGCAATCATAGGTCAATTGGGTGGGGGCCGTTATCGTGAGTGAAATACGTGGCTTATCAGTGCGTCAACCATGGTCTTGGGCAATCTGTGCAGGAGTAAAACGGACCGAGAATCGGACTTGGACGACCCAGGTCCGCGGGACGATCGCGATTCACGCGTCGACGAGCGCGCAGGTCGTCAACAATGCATTACGTAGCGGCGAGAAAGAATTGCCAACGAAAGATTGGTTCACCTTTGGAGCCATAATCGGGTTGGCGGATATTGTTGACATCGCCTCCTATGGACCACAGCACGAGCACGACCCATTTGCCGAGGGTCCATATTGTTGGACTATGGCAAACGGTCGATTCTTGCACGAACCGATTCCGCTCAAGGGCAAGCTTAATCTGTTCAAAATCGCTCCCGAGCTACAGGAGCAACTTCGTGGTGCCGAAACTACTGTCATTGATCTTGATAGCGACCCCGTCGCTGCCGCTGTCGCTCAAGCGATGACCCCGGAGCCAGATCCGGTGCAGAGCTACTTGGAACTTTTTCAAGAGATGATGGCGACTGGGAACCACCAAGAAGCCATGTCGATCACGAGTGAGCGCCTGTTGGCGTTGGCCCCTGACGAATCGGACGGCTATCTGTTGCGAGGGTTAATGCGGCTCCAAGACCCAAGTGAGAGGAGCCCTTAGTGACCATGCCGGGGCGTTGGCGGACCTTGATGAAGCGATTCGAATTGCACCCAAGGACCAGTCACTCGTCGAACTCCGGCAGGAGCTGGAAGCCGAGTTCCGCGGCGATTCGGTTTCCGAGAAACGCGATACCTACCTGGACAGCGCCACTTCGTGGCTTCCTGATTTCGTAAGTTGTGACTGTACCGCGAGTTATCTGGCTTGACTTGGGAGTCAAAAAGAAACGACCCTCCGTGTGCTAATTGTTTCACGACGAAACCACGGAAGGTCGCC
>JBGSIA010000076.1:0-1928 GCA_041751935.1 Pirellulaceae bacterium
AGGCATCAAAACGTTGGACGATGCCGATACAGAAATGGAAAGAGGCCCTCAACCACTTCGCGATCCTATTCGAAGGCCGAATGCCAAAGAGCCTGAACTAAACCACATCGACAACCGGGGCACAAAATTATTTACAGGCCCGAAGTCGCATTGCCACATGGTGTCGGCGTGCCGCTTGAGGAACTCTGACCACGTATCGGGGGTGTCATGCGGCTGAGGGCCGAGGCCAGCTTCGACCAGCACATTCTTCACGGTCTGACGGGAAATATTGTGCCCAAGCCTGCGCATCGCCTGAACGATCTTGGTGTAGCCCCAGCCGGTCTCCTTTCTGATGCGGATGATCGCTTCGCTGATGCTCTCCTCGACGCGTGGCCGGCCAGCCTTGGCGTCCTTCGCCTTGGGCCGCTTATCTGGCGTGTCCTCGATGTTCCGCACCCACTTGCGGAACGTTGAATAGCTGACGATCGAGATCAAGTCTTTGATCCGCGCTCCGAGACTCTTGCCGTGCTTTACGAGTCGGCGGCGCTCCTGATTGCTTAGCTCGATCCGTTTGGGTAACTTACTCCTAAGGATTTGATTCTCCGCTTTGAGGTAGGTGACTTGGCGGGCTAGCTCCTGGCGAGTAAGCGACGCGAGCAGTGTCAAAAGCGGATGAACGATGGCTGCCATCGGAGCTGCGAAATCCTTGCAATACTCGGGAAAATCAGAGTGGCGAGGTTTTTGTACCCCGCTCAGCCGATGAGCCTAAGTAAAAATTCGAATCCGGCTATCCCAGATTGGATTCGCCACCCGCCATTGGTCGAACGAGTCGAGTAACAACCGAAGCAACCGGCAAAGTTACAGCCCACGTTCACGGTGTCACTAACTGTTAATCCAATGTGTAGTTCGCTTTTCGCAGCGAAGAAAAACCTCTAGCCACCATTCTTCTGTTAACCGACATCGAATGCCGTTCGTGATCGTCTAGTTCGCTAAACCGCCCTACCGAACCAGCCACGAAAACCGCAAAACATTGCCAGAAAGGCATTTTTTGAAAAAACGCTCAGAGACTCTTTGCAGAGAGCGTTCTGTACGGGGAGGGCAAAGTTCGTCTCTGTCCGGCACGGGATACCAACCCAAACAGCCCTTTCCCGCTCGCCGCCCCGACCCAAACAACGAATACTCTCGAACTCTCTCGGTTAACATTGACACCCCAGTTAACGCAAACGAGCGAAAGCGAGAGCTCTGGCCGGCCACCAAGAGAGACTTCGAGAGTTTCGGATTAGACACCTACATCACGATTCGATGGCGGTGGGTTGGCGACGCCGGTCTAGTTTGGATGACACAAGGAGCTTGCGATGTCCGACGATCACGCCCTCTGCTCGCTGTTGCAAGAACTCGAAATCCTCTTTGCCGATTCGCCGTCGCCGAAAGCGATCCTAGATTTCCGGCCATCGCAGACCCTCGTCGACCGCGCCAACGAGTCGCCCGAACTCAGCCGAACGAACTCGCTCGATGAATTCTCGACTTACGCAAATCAACGAGACGTTCTTGATTCGGTAACCTCTCACTTTGCCCAGCTGAACTACACATTTCACGGAATAGCACAGTGAACAATACAAAGCGTCGAGCATTTCTAAAGACGGCAGTCACCGGTGCCGCGATGACCGCTGTAGCAACTCACGCGGTCGCGACGGATCGTGCTGATCCCGCCGGTGTACCAGGTTATGGTTACCGCCTTCCGAAATTGGAAGTGGGATCGACGCTGCTCTTTCAGGGCGACTCGATCACTGACATGAATTGGGGACGCAACGGACGCTGGCATGCAACTGATGTTTGACCAGCCTGGCATCAACCGAGCTCTGATGGCCAATGAACTATCCGACGGAACGCTGCGATTTCTGCTGCTCGTCGCGGCTTTGTTGACGCCTCGACCGCCCGAGTTGATGGTA
>JBGSIA010000077.1:0-17809 GCA_041751935.1 Pirellulaceae bacterium
GAAATGCTGCGAAGTGAATTTTTGAGCGATCTGCAAAACGCCGCCGACCAAGCAAAAATCCGCGACCGACTTGAACGCCTACTATTCTTGGCTGCCTGACGAAAACTTTTATCCTCACAACTCACCTAAAGTGCAGTCCACGAAATACCTACGACAAAGATGGCATGGTCCTTGTAGCTGGGAACAGCTTCGGCATCTATGGAAATCAAACGCAACTGCCGCTCGACATTGCCGGTGTGAAAGTCAACGGACGCGCGGAGTTAGGGAACGCAACGTCGCCGGGAATGATATTGACCAATGGTCAATTCATTCGACTCAGTTACGCAGTGCCGGACGTAAAGGTCGACGATTTGGTTTTTACCGCAGCCAACATCGGCAGCGCGAAGCCGTTGACTGTCAATTTTTATCCGGTTCAGGGAACCGATCGCAAAAGTTATGTCGTGCAGGGCGGTGCCGTGATGAAGCCGAGCGGATCGCTCGTTTCCACGGATATGAAAGCGAACTTCGGAGGTCTGGGAAGCGATGGGCTGAGGATCTTCCCTGCGAAAGATAAACTGCCCGCGTCGTTCACGTTTGGGTTTGGTGTTGCGGACACGTTCCTCGTGGGAACACAGGCCATCCAGTCGGCTCCTGGGACGAACGGTCTAAAGCTTCTCTATGATCCCAAGACGAAGGCTTATAACTTCGCCGGCGATGCATTCCTCGACTTCAATCCTAAGACGCCCCATACCGCGACCAATCTTGCGTTTACAGGTACCAAACTGGATGTATCCGCAACGATACCAGTGGGCGTAGAAAACTTTCCTGCGAATCGCTTGGATAGCAATTCGTTGAATTTCTTTTTCGGTGAGAAAGCATCGATCAATGGATTTTTGCTTACTCCCAGACCCACCAAAAATCCGCTTCGTGTCTCCATTACGAAATCTGGGAATACGTTGACGGAAACGGCGGGAGGGTCCTTCTCCATGAAACTGGAGAACGGCACGCTGTTCGGTGTGATGGAAACCACTTCGTTTACAGGGGCAAAGTTTCCGACCGCAGGTTTTCCGCTCGACTTTAGTGCCGTTCCGGGACAACCGTCCGGATACAGTCTTTCTGGTATTGCCTTTGAGGGCGGTGGAAAGTCTTCTCTTACCGACTCGCTCAACTTGAAGTTTGCGACGGCAAGATTTGACGGCAACATCATCGCGCAAGGATCTATTGGTTCCGAGCCTGCCATTATCGAAGCCAAAGATGGCAAGATCACAAAGGCAGAGGTGACGTCCAGCGTTCCTCGCCAGGTCGGCGACATTGCTTATACGCGTTTTACTGCCAAGCATACAACACTCAATCAAGGTGGCAGATGGACTTTCACCGGCCCTGGTGTCTTCTTTGGCAAGCCGGTTGAGGTAGGAGTGCCAGCTCCTGGAAACCCACAAATGTTGATCGGTGGGGAGCCAGGCAAAGGCTTCCAATTGCAAACCATCGATCGCCCGGTCGACACTCCCGCGCCCCTTGAGCTTCCCAAGACGGTCGAGCTAGCGGGATTGACGTTTGACGTCAGTGCGATGGAGCAAGACGCTGCGCCGGTGGACGAACCCGACTCAAGGACATATAGCCTTCGGACTCCCAGCTATTCGGTCAGAATCGGTAACACATCGCTGGCACTGAGCTTGGGCATGAAGGTCAAGGTGACACGCACGGGCGAGACCGAGATCATCAGCTTTTCTGCAACCGGAAAGCAAGGTTCGGACTTCACAATTGGCAGTGCCAAGTTCCGAGTAAACAGTTTGACGGTGGAATATGTTCTTGCAGACAAATCGATCCAGATCAGCGGCAAAGCATCGTTCTCATTTACCGCTGGCCCCGCAAGCGTCGACATGCAAGTCACGATGGGCACCAAGGAGAAGCCTGGGCTAATCATCAAAGATGGTGCGGTGGACTCGCTTGAACTTACCGTCGATGGGACGTTTGACATTCTTAAACTTTCGGCCAAGGCGGAAGGGCTGACGGTTGCATATAAGAAGGAAAACCAAGAGTTTGCAATCTACGGTAACATTCAACTGTCGACGGCTCCTCAAAGTGGCATCCAAGTCATCAAAGATATGGCGGTGACGCTTGGCAGTGAGGATACGCCTGGCATCAAGATCGCCAATGGACGGCTTGAATCACTTGATATCGCTATCACAGGCGAAATCAATCTCTTTAAACTCACCGCAGCTCCAAAGAATTTGCGGGTCCAGTATTCCGCCGCAGAGAATCAGTTGCAGATCACCGGTGAAGTCTCGATTACGCTTGCGTCAAAACTGACACTGACCGCGGGTTTGCCCGGTGATGGTCTGCTGATCAATACCAGTACGGGTGAAGTGGATATTCGCGGTGTCAGTCTCAAGGCCGAGCGAGATATCAAATTCGGCGTCCTGACCATCAAGGGTTTGCACATCGATTACGAACGGAGCGAGTCAGGGGCGGTGACCATTGGTGCCGGGGCAGAAATAGAATTGCCCAGCGGCCTCGCCGTCGGTGGCTCGTTCAAGATTGTCGACGGAAAACTGGATGCGATTAGCATCTCATTTGAAAAGAACCCTGGCATCCTCGTGGCCAACGGTTTGATCAACATCTATCGTCTTGAGGTTGGCGTTGAAGGCTTGAGCGATCTCGATAACTTCAAGTTCACCGGCTCGGTAAGCGCCACCGTCGGACCACTTGTCAAGTTTGGTGGCGAGTCGTTTTCCCTTGCGAATGTGAAGGGGACAATCGTGATTACGCCGACGTTCTTGCAGCTCAAAGGTGAAGTTGATCTTGTGGGCGGTAATTTCGGTCGCGGTGAGTTTGAAGGAACGTTGTTGTGGAATGAGACCCCTCGTGTGACCTTCAATGCCGACGTTCGGTTGCTGCCCGGTGACGTCGTGCAGGGCAAGATCACTGCCTATGCAGACATAAGGGGTAATGTTGATTTCAAGGCTGACATGGGCGTGTTCGTGCCCAGTGGCATTCCGCTCGCCGGCGGGAAATCACTCGGACAATTGAATGTTGAATTGCGTGTGCGACCTGCTGAGGAACCGTCGGCAAGTTATGTGAAGTTTGGCTTTAGCGACATCGCCATCAACCCTTTCCGAATCCCAACCTTCCACGGTAACTTTAGGGTCGGGTTTGATCGCAATGTTGACTATGGGCTTGGTGCGCGGTTTCACATCCCATTACCTTGGCCGCTTCCCGATATCGATTACTCGCTTGATTTCGGTGGCCGATTCCAACTGCGAGACTCCGATGATCCACGCATCGAGATTCTCGCTGCCTCAAGCTTGTCGGGCACACCCAATGGCGAAATCGTTTATGTGGGCGCCACCACGCTGCCTGAAGACACATTGATTGACATTTATGCCGATCATGATGGCTTGGGTAACGACGGACTTCTGATCGCCAGCGGTATCCCTTTCAAAGAAGGTTCACAAACATTCCTCTGGGAAGACATGGCTTCGTTCGCGAATCCTGGCGAGCCCGTTTTTGTCTATGCCGTGATCAATGATCAACGGCATGCTCCTGGGTTCTCCGATTATTCGCCGCAGTTCAACGCTGCTCCTGGGTTCTTGGCGACCGTCACTCATCCCGCCAGCGTGAGCTTCGCTGCGGGTGATGTCGTCACGTTTGCAGCAGCCACCGCAAATGCGATTGTGATTACCGATCCTCGTCGCAATAAGATCGATGACAGCGAAGTGGAGGCAGTGCTGAACGTTGGTGCTGGCACGATCGATCTTTCACACTCACCCGATAACGTACGTTACTCCGGCGAAGGCACGGGCAAGCTTACACTGCGCGGTTCCGCAGCCGACATCAGTGCAGCCCTAGACGGCTTGCATTACGTGCAGAATTCCACGAGCGACAATGAGGACCTGCTCGAGATCACGGTTCGCAACCTGCCGCTTGGAAACTTGACGGGTGGAACCAAGTCGCAAGTCGTTCTGCGTCCGAAGGCACTGTCGATCGAAATGGTCGCGTCGCAGGACGACGAGGATCCCACTCTAATCACGACGGGAGAAGGCGATGAAACGCCACTCGCCAACATCGCGATCGGCAGCATCAACAGTGCCTATCTCACGGGTGCCGTGATCAAGATCAACGGCTATGAATCGGGCAAAGACATACTCTCGCTAAGCACAGGAGATGAGTTCGCCACCGGCATTGAAAGTATATTTGATAGTGAAAATGGAACACTCACTCTCACTGGCTTCGAATGGGTCGAGGACTATGAAGCCGCACTGCGAAACATCGCCTTCCACACCGAAAGCTTAACCATTGGAAAGAGCCTGACAATCACGTTGGCAGATGATGGTGGTGAACAAGGTGAATTCACGGTGCCACTTGAAGTCGTTGCCGGTCACGATGCACCTGAAGCCATACTCGGGGCAAACGGATTGTTCTATGTCGATGGTGATGGCCCCATCGAACTTGTGCCCAGTGCAAGCCTCGACGTTGCCGACAATGCCTTGATCCAAAGCATTACGTTTCAGTTTGTCGAAGATTCGTTTGTTCCCGGCGTGGACGTCCTCGCCTACAGCGGTGAACTGATCACTGGCGACTTCGATGCTGAAGCAGGGATACTTACCTTAACTGGAGAAGGTGCGGTTTCAGATTGGGAAGATGCTCTAAAGCAGGTTCAATTCGCAGTTGAGGGTGGCGTCGTCACACCAGGCGTTCGCTATTTGGAAGTCACCGTCGTCGATGACGCTCAAGACAACAATAGTACGACCTCGTTCTTCGTCATCTCGGTTCAGACGACGGCCACTGATCCTGTAAGCCCCGCCCTAACGCTCCCAGAACGCAACCTCACGTTACCCACGGACGAGGACTTCATTTTCCTCAATCCCGAACTGACTCTCGCCAGCAGTTCGTCGATGATATTGAGCGCGACGGTTGCCATCAGTGAAAACTATGTGATGGGTGAAGATGAGCTAGCTGTCACCACGATCTGGGACGGAATGGATGCCGACTTCGATCCGATGACGGGCGTTCTGACCATCACCGGTTTTGCAACCTTGTACGAATATGAAGACGTGCTTCGTAGCGTGATATTCGTCGATTCCGCAGGCTATCGCACTCCGGGGCAGGTCGAAGTTACTTACAGCGTCAATGATGGATTAAGTGACAGTGAAATCGAGGCGATGCTGGTAACGATCGATGTCGCACCCTACCTGACGACCGAACTCGGTGGATTGTTAATCTATACCGAAGGCCGCAGCACGGAAACGATTCCATCGGATATCTCGCTCGAGTATGAAGGCACACTCACGGGCGCGAGCATTACGATCGACTCCGGCTTCTCGGCGGATGAAGATGAATTGATTTTCGCGGCCCAGAATGGAATCACCGGAACTTATGATGCTGCGACTGGCGTCTTGACGCTGAGCGGCCAAGCGTCGGTAGCCGCCTATACCACGGCGCTGCAAACGATTTCGTACCGCAGTGATCGGCATAATCCGGTTGCCGGCGATCGAATCATTGCATACCAGGTTCAAGATGGCACAAAGCTGAGTAACGTCGCGTATGCTTGGATCTCGGTTGAGCCTGAAGTCGTCGCTCCTCAAGTAACCGTCGGTACTTCGACAGCTTATACCGAAGATGGTTCACCCGTCGTCATTGCACCCGAATTCTCACTTGCTGCGATGGATGGCACAACGCCTATACTTGCTTCGCCCGAAAGATTGTACGGGGCGGAAATCTCGATTCTCAACTTCAATCCTGAAGAAGACCAACTCATCTTCGCGGGTTCCAGCGTGATCGTTGGCGAGTTTGATCCTGAACAAGGTCGCATCTATTTGACCGGAGATGCGACGTTCGACGAGTATGAAGCAGCGATTCGCAATGTTTCTTACTTGAACTTTAGCCAGGTACCGACGACTGAGGCTCGCCAGATTCGCATTCGGTTGCTCGACAGCGGCGCGGGTGGACTGGACAACCAAACGTTGCTCACGCAAGTCGTCATTGGGACACCTGATCCCGTGACTTTGGTCGCTGGAACCGGTGATGATATTGAACTCCTTCAGAACAGCGACTCCGTCTCGCTCGGTCTGTCTGATCTGCAGTTCGATTTTGCGGGCAGCGAAGTCTTCGATGTCGACCTGCGTTTCAAAGCGACGAAGTTACCCAACGAGGCCCTAGGAAATATTCTGCTGGCCGATGGAACGAAGCTTGAACTCGGTGAACTCTACCTGATCACCGAACTGGCAGGGCTCTCGTTTGAGCCTGCACAAGGCGGTATGGGCACAGGGGAATTCGGATATTCGGTTGCGGTTTTCGATCCTGACACAAATCAAATGGATGTCGCTTCGTTTGTTGACTCAATTATGATCAACATCGAAGGCGTCGCGGCGACAACCGAGTCTGAAGCGTTTGTTGCGCAAGCCTATCGCGAGCTCTTTGGCGAAAACCCGACCACTGAGAAACTCACTAGCATCGCAGGGCAACTCGATCAACTTCTCAAGCGTGTGGGGCGTTCCGAGAATGGTTTCGATTCGGACGCCGACGCGCGTCGCGAACTGCTCGAACAACTGATCGAATCTATCGAGCATCGCACTCTTAGAGTGGAATCGTTGTTTAGTCGCTTGCTAAATCGCGACGCGACGGTCTCGGAGCGCGAAAACTATGCAAGCCAGGATGCGGGTGAATTCGACAACGTGCGTTTTGAATTGCTGGCCTCCGATGAGTATCGTGACCTTCACGACATTGATGGCAACATCAGCTATCTCAATGCGGTCTACCAAGAGCTTGTAACGCGAGACGCAACGGACTCCGAGCGGACCAGATGGGTAAAGCTCTTGAGCGAAGGTGCATCCAACCGATCCGTCGTGGAGCAAATCCATGAGAAGCTGGTCGACGACGGTTCGTTGCGGACTTCACTGGAGGTGTTGCTACCGCAATTGCTCGCACGCGAGTCGGAGTTTGAAGACGAGTTCATTTTCGATTTCAGCAGCAGTGATGCATTCTTGCTCTCCGTCCTATCGTCGGACGAGTACATCTCGCTATATGCAATCGTCATCGACAGCTCCTTGATTCTGACTCAAGAAACGTCGGCGTTCCCATCGGTGGGTTTGCTGGGTGACATTGCAGGCGGCAAGGCAGGTGGAACACTCATCGCACCACAGTACGTGTTGGTGGCAGCTCATAGCGTTTCAAGCATACCACCAGGACAAATCACATTTACCATCGGTGGAACCAAGCATTTCATTGAAGACGTCTTCATTCATCCCGAATACGACGCCGACTTGCGTGGGCTGGAGGGAAGCAACGACATTGCCATCCTCAAACTTCGTGAAAGCGTTGTAGGGATCCAGCCGAGTGTGTTAACTGGTGTTTCACCTCGTCTTGACGCTGTGTTGAAGTTGGTCGGCTTTGGGCAACATGACGGGCTTCCGTTTGGCACCAAGCGAGTTGGCTCGACGCCGCCGGTTGATGACGTCAGTTCTACGTTGTTCCGTTGGACTCATACAAGCGAACAACAAAACGATAGTGATCCTGGCGATTCTGGATCACCATTGTTTCTTACGATCGACGGAGTCGACTTGGTTGCAGGGATTGTGTCAGGCGGGTCAACGACGTTCAGCGGACTCGGTGATGTCGCAACCAATATGCGAGTCGATGTCTACTTGGACTGGATCAAGTCAATTGTGCCGTCGATCACGGTCGTCGATGTTGCCGAACCACCATCGCTTGTTCTTGAAGACTACGAGTTGTTCATTGACGAAAACTCGGGACCGCAGGCCATCGGCTTGAAAGTGGGTGCCGATAGCGCCATGACCTTCAGTGTTGAGTCCGACAAACCTGACATGTTCTCCAGTCTGTTCATCGATTTCCTTAGCCGAAGCGTCGGTGATGTCGTCTTCGAGATGAAGCCCAATCAACGTGGGACAGCGAAGATTTTGGTAACTGCCCGCGATGGTGACTCCAGTTTCACTCAAACGGTCACGGTAACGTCAGAAGAGCGAAATGATCCGCCATCGATTGACCCGATAAGGCCTGTCGTGATCGATGAAGGCGCTGGTGAGCAAACCATCATTCTCACAGGACTCACTGGCGGGATTGGGGAAGAGCAAGCAACGCGAGTCTCGATCATCGATTCATTCCCCAATGCGTTCTTCCAATCGATCAGACTATCCGAAGCCGGTTCACCGAGTGCTAGGAGTGCCGGAGCGACCTCGATTGCGTTCATGCCAGCCGCGAATGCCACTGGAACCGCCACGATTGTTTTTGAGATTCGTGATGCGGGACCGGACGGCGAGTTCGACACCGATGATGACATGACGACTCAGCAATTCATCCCCATCATGACGACCACCAACGCCATGCCAACGATAGGTGCGATTCGCAATCAACGATTGATGCTCAGCGATGCCGTTGGAATCATTTCGCTGACTGGCATCTCTGATGGCAACAACAATGCACAAGGATTCCGTGTCACGGCGCGCAGTAGTGATCCGTCCGTCGTCTTGGCTCCGGAGCAGGTGTTTGCTGCCGTTGGCAGTGAGTCAATCGATGAGCTACCTTTACTTCCCGGTAAAATCGGGACCGCGACCATTACGTTGACTGTCACTGACCCTGGCGATGACGGTGAGTTCGATACTTTCGATGATCGTTCCGTCGATCGTTTTTTTGCCGTGACCGTTCAACGCGACTCAACTTGGCATAATGGAGATTTAGCGTACGACGTGACTGGAGACGGTGTTGTCACGGCTCTTGATGCTCTAAACGTGATCAATTTTCTCACTCGCACATCCAGTGTAGAACTCATTCCGCGCGCAATCGGTGACACTGATTATGTGGATGTGAATAAAGATAACCTTGTGACAGCAGCGGATGCGCTGGCTGTCATCAACTACTTGAACTACTTGAACTACTTGGAGAGCCTTGAAGTGGCTTCGCAGTCATTGTCAGTAAACTCGGCTGAAAGAGAGCGCACTCCTGTTCCAGTGGGCGAACTGTTTGGTTCGCCTCGATTAGTAGCTAGCGCACTTACTTCACATGCTGACTCCGCGAAGTACGATGCCGTGATGGAATGGTTAGGAACAGGCCAGGATGCTGCAGCAAGCGGCGAGAATTTAAAGTCAACCGGTGACCGCTGGCACGGCATGTCTTACGGTGAAGACCTTTCACAATCTCGAGAAAATGAATTTCCAAAGTTAACCAAACCATCGCGCGAAGAAGTTGATCTAGCTCTGCTTAGCGAGCTATCTGGGTCAGATAGCACTTGGTCAAGGGAGCGGCTCTGAGTGGAGTGAGTTAACAGTTATCGGCAACAGTTTTATACATATTTTTCTTTATAGACACTGGCTATCGGAAACGAGTTGTTGCCTTCATGCTCTTGCAATTCAGCCGAACAAACAATGCACTGCCCAATTGATGGTGGGACCATTTGGCGAGAGTGATTCCACATTGGCAAACTTCCAAGCACTTGCAAAGGGAATCAGGGCGAGTAAGCAGGCAGGAAATGTCGGAATTGTTCATCAGAGCGATGGATGCCAGTAGGCTCGGTAATTTTTTGCCGAGCATGAGCTAATGTTCGTACGAGGCGATCGACCAACGACTCGATAATTGTGTTTGCGTTTGCCTCCAAACCACTACCATACTGGTGCAACCAAATCGTTAAACCCTTCCACGCCACTCTAATGACTTCCATCTTCTTTTGCACTCTGGGCCACCTCAGGCTGTATCGCGCGTACCGGCGTAGTGAAACTGCCCGTCCGTTGCATCGACTGGAATTCTTTCAAGTCTATAAAACAGTGGAAATCTTGGGTTTGAAAAACTCCACTTTGACGACGCGGAAAATTTATCTACACGGCCATTTAAGTGCTGAGTAATACGTCGAAAGCGACCGTTTTGCACTTGTCCGGTAAAGGAACGCGAAGCCGCTGGTAAAAATCTATAACAACACAAAGATTACGTCGTTGAGTTCCTTGGTTGGTCGCAGGTTCATTGAAACCTTTCAATAAGCTGATCCGCAAATAGACTGCGGCCACGTCGACCTATTTAGTGACTCTCGACGGCACCCATGTCTGGCCCACTGCCTATGTACTCATCGTTAATCCCTTTCAACGGTACAGCGGCATCGAGGCAAGGGCTCTTCACCTGCAGCGAGAACCGGCTCGTATTACCCTCCGAAAGTCGGGATTGCTTCGGAGCGGATTCGAAAAGTCCCTCGGAGGGAATCTTACCAACATCAGAAATCTCGTGCAGCAGTGGGTCGGCATAAAGGCCGTGTGATTCTTGACCCGTGGCCGCGCGGAATTCGTCAATCGTTGCGAAGACTCTTTGATTCCACTCGAATCGGCGCGGTCCCTTTCCAGGAACATGGAAGTAACAATTGCCATCCAGTTCGTATCCCGTGCGTCCGGCGCGGACCGACCATTCGTTGCTGATGACGATGTTGTTCTTGAGTACCTTGTTCGATGAGGGTATGGTCGGTGGAAAGCTAATGCTTGTGCCGCCGTCGGCCCCGACAAGTTGGCAGTAACCTGTATTGTGATAGAGGTAAACGCATCCGCTGGACGTGCAGCCGTTCACGTTGAATTTAAACAGTAGGTTGAGAAACGAAACGGTGTTGCGAGTCACATACACTGGACCGCGTTCGATGGGTGCTAAAGAGAGCCCAGCAAAGCACTCGCGGATGCTGTTACCGCTGATCCGCATGTTGACTCCGCCGCCGTCCGCCTCGATGGCGTCGTCGCCGGAATGCCATACTTCGTTGAACAGGATATCGCAATCGCGGTTCAGTGGTAGCATATCAGGGTTCTTCCATGATTCGACGGAGATGAGGTCGAAGTGGTTGTGGATGCGATTGTGACAGAACGAGTTGCCCCGGCCAGCTTTGTCACAATAGAGCGCTTGGTTGGGGTAACTGTAAGCGTAGTTGGCGGTCCAGGAGATATTGTCCATGCCGGGCTCGAAGATCTCGTTCTTCCAAATGGCATTGTCGCGCGTCGATTCGCTCTTCATAAAGATGCCGCTCGGGCCGTTGTGCAATTTGTTTTCGAGCAGGATGCAGCCCTGAGCCCCTTCGGAGATGCGCACCAATGCGGAACCGGTGTAGCGAATGGTAAATCCTCGCACGATGACATGCTGGCTTGCGGTCATGTGCAATCCATACGCATGCTGCGATAGGTTGTAGATATGTTCGGTCGCGGGTGACGACGTGCCGGTGCGGACATAGAGTTGTTTCGCAGCTTTGTCGTAATACCAAGCGCGACCCACTTGCAGTTTGTCAGCTTGCAATTCGTCGAGCGTTGGGTAATGAAAACTGCGCAAGCCATCTTGGGCGAAATAACCACCGTCGAACATGACCTCAGTCACAAACACTTGATTTCCCAAGTCTTTCCACAAATGTCCCTTCGGAAGTGAAAGCGAGCTATCGATGATCGGCGTCTGTCCCGGAGCAGCGGCGAAGACAATCGGAGCTTGCAGCGTTCCCTTGAGTCCAGCAAACAAATCGGCCTCGGCATAAATGCCCGACATCGCTTGGACTAGCGTACCAGGCTTCGCTTGACGTACCGCGCGAGCGAGTGTCTTGAACGGTTTCTCCTTGGTTCCAGGACCATCATCAGTGCCAGTAGGAGCAACGTAGTATTCCTTCAACCCGCTCCAGTCCAAGTTCATCTTCTTGAGCGAAGCCTGCTCGCTAATTTGGGTGCTGCCGCCATCAGGGTCCGTTAGGTTGAGCCGAACGTGGATCGTGTCTCCTTCTTCGAGCGGCCAAACACTGGCCCAGATCATACGGCGCTGACGATCAATGGTCATATCAACCCCGTTTCGCCATTTGACTTCACCCGGCTTCCGCCAGACGAATTCGGCGTGGACGTTGTGGTTGTCGTCTCCCGTGTACGGCAACTCAATACCCAGCGCGGACCAAGTTGCGTACAACTCCACCTTGCCTGGAATAACCCCATCCGCCCCCAGCACAGACATCGCATTGACAAGAAAGATCGCCAGCGCGAGACAGCGTATGCCGACTTGCGTTCGGAAAGTGACAGGGAGTGATCGTGTGTGATGCATGGCCAGAGTTTAATCGATTGTGTTGTATGCTCAGCGCGTTAAGGCACCACTGATTGCTCCCGCGCGAGTGCGATGGGCAAAATCCGTATCGATTCGATAAAGTGGATTGGCTTTCTCCAGCGGAGCCTCCGCGACTGGCGTAACATCGTGTTTTTCACCGTCCCATGTGACAGCTTGGAAGTCCTCAAGGCCGCGGCCAAACACCGTTCCTGCTCTTGGACCGCTGCCGACGACGACGTTGCCGGTGATGATGACTCCTTCATTACCATTGGCAAAATGCAGGGCGTTCTTGTCGCGGGAGTAGAGGATGTTGTTGGCGAGTACCATGCCTTTTCGCGCATTCCAGGAACCGCCACTGAATGCGTGACCGGAATTGATGATCGTGTTGTGGACGACTTGCAGATTCAGCGTCTGGCCTTGATGATCGGTACTCGCAAAGCCCGAGCCAGAAGCGCTGATGAGCACGTTATTGCGAACGATGGCCTCGCCCTGCACTTGCATGGCGCTATCGCCGCTACGGCGGCAGAGATTGCGCTCGATAATGTTTACAGGTTTGCCAGCGGTGCCATAGACGGTGATGCAAGGATATTGCGTATCATGGATATTGTTTTCCGCGATGAGATTGCCCCACGAGCTTTGTTTCACCTCGATGCCGTCTCCATGAGAGCCGCTGCAATCGTGGATGTGATTCAATGCGATCACGCTTTCGCTCATGATGTGCTCGCCATGGTTCGCGCCAAGGTACATCCCTTCGCCGTGTCCACCGCCATGGTGTATGTGATTGCGAGTCAAAAAGAGATGGCGCGTGTTCGCGCTGTTAGCGCTGAGACAAACTGCACCGGTGTGATGAATGTGACTTTGGTCAATCCACACCTCGCTGCATTGCCCAAGCCGTAATCCGTGGCTGCCGCCAGTGATCTCTACCCCGCGCAGGCAAAGATGATGCACCGGGCTATTTTGACCAATATTGAGCACGTTCTGCTTCGCATCCGGCCGCGTGAAGACTACCTTGGCGCCTTCCTCGGCCACGATCCAGACGGGAGCCTCCGCCGTTCCGCTGACCTCGATGTGCCACGTCCGCTCGATGCTGTAAGTGCCCGCCGCAATGACGAGTTGGTCACCGGGCTGCAAGGCGGACACGGCATTGGCGAGCGTGTCATTCCGAGTGTTCGAGTGCCGGACGACACGCTTCGGCGCGATGCCGGCCCAATCAGGGGCGTAGCGGGCATCGGCGGCATGCAGCACCGCCCACGGCGCGAGCAACAGGACCGAAAGGATTGTAATGGTAGCGTTGAGTATATGCTTCACGTTGGTGACGATTAATTGTGTTGTCGTTTTTGTAAATCGAAGCAATAGTATAGCCAAGCACCCCGTGTGAGTTTCAGTTCGGCGTCGCCTCTCCATGTGGATAACGGTAGTCTGCTTTGGCTTCGGTCGAGACCTGCTTCGTCGAACCATCGGACAACGTGTAGAGAAACAGCTTGCCCCCTGCGTGATAAACAATGGCATCGCCTCCTTTGGTCCAACGTGGATAGTCGAACCAGACTTGTTTTCGCTCGGCATTGGCGATGGGTTGAGCGTTGGTGATCGTGAGGTTCTTCACATCGAAGTCAGCGGCGTAGAGCGTGCGACCTGGCATTTCGTTCTTCTTGCCGGGCTGGTAGTCGAAGCAGATCTTCGTCTCATCAGGAGAAATGCTGACACGGTCGAGACTGCCGGAATTTGCCAGTTCGCAGGTGACGCGTTCGAAGGACGGCTCGCCGCCTGGATTCGGTATCAACAGGTAGTGGCCATAACCGAGCTTGGGAGGAATCGCAGAAACGAACAGTCGGCCATCACGAACGGCGGAATGGACCCAAGCATGGTAACTCGGATCTGTGAGGGCGATCTCCTCGCCGGGCTTTCCGCCAATCTTGCTCGCCATGATGCAGTAGCCACCCTTCGGATTCTTGCGGTTCCACACCGGCGTGTTCTTGCCATTTCGGGTCCATGTCGGATTGAAGTCGGTGTAGGTTCCATCCGAGAGCGGATGAAAGCCGGTGCCATCGACATTGATGATGCAGAGTTGGGTGATCCAGTTGCTCACGACGGGATCGTTTTTCAGCCGGCGAAAGAAAACCAAATGGTCGCCGGTAATCGACCACGAAGGCTTGAAGTCCCAATGCCCTTGCGTGATCGGCTTGCCCTCAGGCTGCCCCAGGACATTCACGTGAATTTCGCCGTCTTTGCAGTACGACGAGCGATGACCATCTTCGGCACGCGCCGCCGACACGGCCAAAGCTGTCATTAACGCAACGATATAAGCCGAGGCGGAAATCAGGCGATGAAGCATCGCAAGATCCTTTCGTTGAAGTGAAGTGTCAAAAAGACGGCAACATTGAGCTAATGTCGCGAGTTGCTGCAATGTCAACAGCCAATCGTTTAGCCGACAGGCAACTTTCCTTGAGTTATTCCCTCGCCCATGGATGCTGGCTAAACAATTCGCCGTTTCTCTCAAGACCGCACGTTGGCGAAGTAGGCCAATGTATCGAGGATGAGCATGGAAAAGTTTCCTTTGGCATAATTCTCGTGAGATTCTCCATAAAATCGGGGTGAGTTACGGAGAGTAAATGTATGGAACTAGGAAAAGAAGAGATTCACGATCGATTCCTGTCGCTCATCGCGGCCAATGAAGCAGCGATCTGCGCCGATTGGTGCCAACTCGCCACGATGCAGCGGATGTGATGCAAGGCGTGGCTCTCGTTCTGTGGCGGAAGTTCGCGGAACTTGATGACGCAGACCATTTCCGTCGCTGGGCGTTTGGTGTCGCGAAGCATGAAGCTCTCGCCTGGCTACGGGACAAAGCGCGGGATCGAGTCGTGCTGGCCGAGGACGTTTTGCAGATTGTAGCTCGCGAATCGGCCAAGGTCGAGAAGCGGCTTTCCGCTCAACGTGAAGCCCTGGAGAGTTGTCTGGATAAGTTGCCCGCGGAGCAACGGACGATGATTCTGGCCGCCTACTCCCCCGATGTTTCTATTCAGAAAGTTGCGGGCCAAAGCGGCCGAACTGTCGCGGCCTTTTATCAGTGGCTGCATCGGATGCGCGTGCGACTGCTCGATTGCACGCGACAGGTGCTACAGGCTGAGGGGCTGTAGTGAGCGAATCGACTGAACTGCGATCCCTGTTTGCCAACTACGCGTCGGGCGAAATCACGTCGGATCAGCTTCAAATCCTGGAAGCGGCCCTGCGCGAGGATGCGATACTTCGTCAGGCGTTCATTGAGTATTTGAACATTGACTCAGCACTGGGTGACCTGGCGGCGCTGACAGAGTCGGAAGTGGCGGAGATCGAACGTGAAGCGGCCACTGTCACTTCTGCGAAATCATTACCAAATGCGGTGACGGGGACTCGCAATGGCAGAAGGCTTCAGGTTCTCCTAGCAATCCTAACCATCGCGGCCACTCTGTTGGTTGGGGCAACTTGGTGGATCGGCAGGCCGGTGAATCGTTCATTCGATCCGGTGGCAACGCTGATTACGGACGTCGATGCTCGGCTGCAACGGGAGGGGCAGGCTTGGAGAGAACGTGATTTGACGGTCGGCAGCTATGAGTTACAACGAGGTTTATTGCACTTGCAATTTTCGGGTGGCGTGACGGTCTATCTCGAAGCTCCAGCGCGATTTGACGCGGTCAGTGCACGAAAAGTTGTATTGCATAGCGGACGCCTCTCGGCCCACGTACCACCTGAAGGAGTTGGGTTCACCGTGGAAACTCCTGAGGCCGAAGTCGTTGATTTTGGCACGGAGTTCTCTGTGGATGTCGAAGGCGGCGCGAGCGAAGTTCATGTGTTTGACGGGCTCGTGCGAGTCAATCCTGGAGCGTCAAATCAGCGAGATGCCTCAAGGTCCGTTGATGTGCAGGCTTCTCAGGCCGTGCGTATTACTGACGGGGTGGCTGAGCCCGAGAACATTTCCATCGCGACCGACCGATTCATTCGTAACTTCGAGGAACCGAGGCTGAACTACGTCCGCGCGGTCAAGCGGTTGTTGCCTTTGGCCCACTACCGCATGCCGATTCGCGACCGCGGGCTGGTTTCCGAACCGCCCGAATATTCCGGCGTCGTGCTGACCGGAGTTGGCAAACGTCCGCCACATGCCCAGGGAGTGTTCGTCGGCGGTTCTCTGCGAGTCGGAGCCGATAGCACTGGCCGCGGAGGACGTGTCGATTCGCCACCGGCATTGAACACGGGGCAGTTCTCACTGACCGCGTTCGTGTATCTCGAAGCACCCACGCAAAGTGGGATGGTCGCCACGAACTGGAATGGTGAACGTGGTAACTTTGCCGTGTTTCTGAATGAAAATGGAATGTTGCAGGCCGCCGTCAGGAGCAACGATGGTGACGTGAACTTCGTCGCAGGCAGCTCGTCCCTGTCGCTGAAGACATGGCGGCACTTCGTCGTGACCGCCAGTGGCGAGCAACTACAGCTTTACGAAGACGGGAAGCTAACCGCGTCAGCACCATCTGCATCAATCGCAGCGAGCGACTCTGATACGGTCTGGTTTGGAACGAACGCCAAAGCAACTCAAGTTTGGGACGGCCGAATCGACGAGTTGGCGTTGTTCAACCGAGCTCTTATCGCAGAAGAAATCGCAGCGCTTTATCACACCGCTCAAGAGGAGATTGCCAGATCACAATGAGAACGAAACTGAAAGAAACGTTACTGCGGCTTCTGGCTCGGACTATTTCAGCCGCGATATTCGTATTGCCAATCATCGGTACGTCGATGGCAGCGGCTGCCGACCGGCCTAACATCGTAATCATTCTTGCGGATGACCTCGGGTACGGAAGCCTTAACAGTTACGGCGCTGACAAGTCGCACATCCTAACGCCAAATATCGATCGGCTGGCTCGAAAAGCAGACGGTCGACAGGCCATTCTTTTTGTACTTTGCACCCGTTGCGATCCACTTCCCTTATACGCCGTCGCAGATGACAAGAGGTAAAAGTGGAGCGGGGCTGTACGGCGACTGGATTAGCGAATTGGACCTGTCGATTGGAAGGCTTCTCGATGCGATCGATCGCATGCACGCCACTGAAAACACGCTCGTCATTTTCACCAGCGACAACGGTGGTGTGCTGATGAAAGAGGGAGAACGACCGGAAGCGGAAGCGTTTCGAGCTGGATTGCGTTGCAATGGTGACTGGCGCGGTCGCAAGCACAGCATCTATGAGGCTGGCTTCCGACTTCCGTTTCTTGTTCGCTGGCCCGGACGAGTGGAGCCGGGATCGGTGTGCGACGAAACGATCAACCTCGTCGACATGTACGCGACGCTGGCCGCGTTGCTCGATCAACCCGTATCGGCAAACGAAGACGTCGCTGAAGATAGCTTCAATGTGCTGCCGGCAATTCTTGGCATGCCGCATGAAGAACCGCTTCGATCATCCATGATTGTCCATAGTCCCAATGGAAACTACGCAATTCGAAGTGGCCCATGGAAGTATATCGAAGGCATACCAAGCCCAACGTTAAAGCAACCTCCGCAGCGAGACGAATTACGCCCGCAGCTCTACAACCTGCAGGACGATCCAGGTGAGCAAAACAACATCATCGACGAACATCCTGGAAGATGCGGATCGCTATGCAGGCAAGCCCATTTTCAAATGGTGTTTATCCATGTACTGAAATACTCCATAGGCCGATCCGATGCAGTTGAATTTTTCAAAAACGAGTTGCACCATGGCGCGAGCTTGCTCGTCAGGATCGAATGCAACTTCGCCGCTTGGTAACTTCACGTATCCAATCGGAACAGACAG
>JBGSIA010000078.1:0-8528 GCA_041751935.1 Pirellulaceae bacterium
AACGGCAGTGGCGCGGTCACTCCGGGTGACTTCGCCACGTTCGCGTATTGGTTCGGACAAGATTCAGCAATCGCACCGAGATACGTCGACCTCATTCAATCCGCAAGCATCGGCATTTCCGACTTCGCACCGTTTGCGGCTGGCTTTGGCAAGAGCATCGTGTTCCCAAGTGCCGGTACTGGATCGCCGGTAAACAGTGGTGGCGAAGGTGAATTGACAGCCCTGATGAACACGCTAGTCAATCCTGCGGACGTTGACGGCGACGGAACGGTGACGGCTGGTGATGCTCTCACGGTTATCTACGAGTTATCACAAGGTACTTCGGCAGCAAATGGCTGGTCACCGCACGACGTCAACCGTGATGGAAACGTCACCGCCAGTGACGCTCTTTTCGTCATCAATGATTTGTACCTGCAGACGCTGGGATCTGTCAGCACCATGGCGGTTTCCCATCTACCGAATTCGGGTGATAATCTGCCGAATGAAATGATGTTTGCGACCTTTGTCGTACACAGTTCAACCGAATTGCCGCAACAGTCGATCGATGCAGCTAGCGAAGGCGACTTGTTTGTGAATGAGGACCAGTCGCCAAGAATTGACGTGAGTGAATCGGCTCAAATACTGAACTCAAACGCTGTCGATGAACTGCTGGGCGATGTCGATTTTCTTGATGCCTTGCGAATTGGTTAATGGAACGCACAACGTATGACACGAGTCATTTGACTGTGTGCGATTTTGCACATGTCGTCAAGGCTCTCCGCTTGTAGCAGATCGATCCACAGCATCGTCGTTACAACAGCTGCCCTCCAATAGTTGCAAGTCGCCCCCCACGCCCGTATAACGGAGCGTTGCTCTGCACCGTTATTGCGGTGCTTTAGATGCCTTAAAGCATCTGAACCGAGAGAGTCAGGCGGACAAGAGAGGTTGCTACGATGCACATAACAAATTGGACCAAAGACTTCGTCAAGAAAGTCCGAAACCGCCAGCGAGTGATTAGTAAATCTCGTCCTTCGCGATTGGGAAAACTGGAGTTACTGGAGGAACGAACGTTATTGGCGGCACTGCCGATCTTGGAAAGCTTCGAAGCCACGAACTTGGCGAGCATTCCCAGTTGGACGTTTAACACGACTTCGAGTGGGGCGGTCGCGTTATCAACTCAGACGCCACACAGCGGCAATCAATCGCTGTTGTTTAGCCAATCAGCAAGCGGCATAACTACGGCCGAGGCGGTCGTTGAATTTGATTTGTCTACAGCGCCGGGGGCTTCAGATTTGGCATTGGACTTCCAACTCTACCGAGTGAGTTCATCGAGCCTCGTTAACACGCTGTCGATCGAAATTAGCGGCGATGGTGTGGATTGGCGTTCGCTGCCGCCAGCGTTGTCCGGCAATACGAGTGTATGGATCAACTATTCCTATGACTTGGACGTCGCTCTGAATACTGAAGGAATCACGTTCGACAGCAATGTCTTTGTTCGTCTGCGTCATAATGGTGCGACGACGAACCACAGTATGTACTTGGATGATGTCCGTATTGCTCACCGTGACGTGTCAGGCGCTTCAGTAGTCGCAGTGACACCAGCAACTACGGTTCCAGCCCCAGTGAGCACGCTGGGGATTACATTCTCGAAACCGATCGATGCAGCGACGTTCACTCGAAATGACCTTACGTTGACGAATCCAACCGGTCAAGCGATTGTATTAGAGAGTGATCCGATCAATTCAGGTGATGGGACTCAGTTTTCGCTGAATCTTCCGAGTCCGCTAACGCTGAGTGGCGCCTATCGAGTGTTAGTTGGACCTAACATTTTCGACGCTTTCGGTAATCCGATGAATCAGGACGGTGATGCAAGTAATGGGGAATTCAACGGTCAGGACACATTCGCTGCCACGGTAACCCTCGGTCCGCCAACGGCTCACACCGTACCCTATTCAGAAACATTTGATTCGTTCGATTTCAATAGTTCTGGGCTGAGCTACGCGACCACCGGGGTGGGAACGATTTCACTCGATACGAATTCCGGTGTTTTTGGTGGCAGCCCATATCTACTGTTTAAATCCGACTCTGCAACTTCATCAACAGAAGACGTTGTATTGAGTACGGACTTGTCGAGTGTGGCGTCAGCGACTGACTTAACTCTCGACTTTGATGCGGTGCGACTTAATTTTGAGACAAGCTCTAACCGCATGGATATTTCCGTCAGTGGCGATGGTGTTGCGTGGACATCCATTGGTTCGATCGCCAACACGAAAGACGACGTTGTCAACTATGCGTATGATTTAGATACTGTTCTATCGACGGCTAGCATTGCTCTCGATGCTGATGTCTACGTGCGATTGCGACACTTTTCTCCATCGTCAGGATATCACTATGGAATCGACAATCTTCGGGTCGCGCGTCGTGATGGGATTGGACCTGCGGTTTCGAGACTATCGCTGTCGGGAACAGTCAGTGTGCCGCTGTCAACGTTTGAGGTGACATTCAACGAACGGATCAATGTATCTACGTTTACTTCCGCCGATGTCGTTATTACTGATCCCAGCGGACAACGGGTTCAGCTAGCGACCGAGCCAATTGATACTGGCGACGGCACCCGGTTCACGATTCATCTCGCTGCACCGCAAGTGCTCCAGGGCGAGTATTCAGTGCGTATCGGCAATGAGGTTTTCGATCTCGCTGGGAACGAAATGAACCAGGACGGTGACAACGGAAACGGTGAATCAAATGGCAGCGATATGTTCGTGGCGAGGCTGACAATCGGCCCACCCACCGCGCAAACCCTCGGCTATCGCCAATCGTTTGAAGTGTCGGCGCTACGTGACTTGGATGAGTGGACCTTCTCCGTTGGCGCGGCAAATGGCGCGGAGGAAAGAATTGAGGTCATCGAGGCGATCGATGCCCAGGCTGGCGACAACGTTTTACGTTTTAGTCAAGGATCTCCCGGTATATCGCTACAGTCGGCCGTGCTCGTAATGGACCTATCAAGTGTGGCATCGGCGACCGATTTGGTCTTAGAGTTTTACGCACAAAAAAGATTGGAGCAGATTCATAACTCGCTGACTTTAACCGTAAGTAATGATGGCGTGATTTGGCGAGCGACCCCAGGCTCACTTAATGGTGCTCTTGGTCAGTGGACACGATATACCTATGATCTGGATACGATTTTATCAGCGACCGGAGTCGCATTGGATAGCGACGTATATTTTCAGTTTCGGCATACGGGATTAAATCTCAATGACGAGTTTTATTTAGACGACGTCCGAATCGGTCGCAGCCCACTGATCGTAGATATCGGCGTTGACGAATTGACCGAAGGGGACACAACGGTACATACCGTCACCGTCACGCGCGATGCCGCTGCGGGAACAACGACAGCGCTTGATGTTTCTTTGGTTGCTTACAATAGCGACGAAATTGTTATTTCTCCCAGCGTAACAATCCCCATCGGAGCTTTGTCCGCAACGTTCCCGTTGACGATCGTGAACGATTCGGAAATCGATGGACCACAACTAGTAGAGATTGAAGCAACAGCACTCGATTTCATGGCGGGTACCGATACCGTCACCATCCTTGATGACGAACCAGCAACGTTGCTCGTCAGCATTGACAGGGCTTCTGTCAACGAATCGGTTGGCCCTGCCGCGGCTACGGGAACGATTCTACGCAATCGAAACATTGAAACGGCGCTTACCGTTGATCTGGTTTCCAGTGATGTGTCAGAAGTGACGGTCCCAGCGTCAGTTACGATTCCGGCTGGCATGACGTCGGTGACATTCGACATCAGCACACGAAATGACTTCGAAATTGATGCAACACAAACGGCGATGATTACGGCATCAGCGGTGAATTACATCGATGGCGGTGCTTCCATCAATATCGAGAATGACGATACGACAGCGATTCGTACTATCGGCGGATCTTTCTCCGGAACGCTGCCAAAAGATCGGTATACAGTTACGTTCGATTTGAATGTACCGCTTGCAGAAACTTGGTTGATTGAACCTGGCAGTCAACTGATATTCGATGCTGGTATGGCACTCAACGTTGCGGGCGCAGTGATCGCGGACGCGGATTCTGCTACAGCAATCGAGTTCACGAGTTCCGCAGCCATACCCAATCGCGGCGACTGGCGAGGGATACGTTTTGTCGGCGGCGGTGAACCGCGAAGTTCACTCAGCAACGTGGATGTTTCCTACGCCGAGCGAGCCATTGATCTTCCCTCGACCTCGGACGTGCACCTGACAGTGGTGGGGTCGGACATTCATCAAAGCTTGCAGGCCGGAGTTTCGATCACGGCTGGTTCTGGGGACCAAATTGATTCCACGGATGTGATCATTCAAGGAAACCGCATCTTCGACAACTTGGGGGAGGGTATCTATGTATCTGCGTCTGGATTTTCCGGTACACGATCTAGCGCCGTTTCCTCGCCAACTCTGACGGAAAATGAAATTTTCAACAATGGACGATTCGGAGTAGCCGTTACAGCATCCTACGGATTTGCATCTTTCCAAGAAGCAAAGTCAGGATCCGCATCGCCGATCGTCACTTCGAATTACATTCACCATAACGCGGGCGGTATCTCGGCGCACGCGTCTGCGTCGACAACCGCGGTGGGCAACGCAAGCGTTTCAGCGGTTTTCTTTAACAATCTTGTCGAGAGCAATGCAGGCGATGGATTTCGTTTGTCGCGTACCGGTAAGGGGTCGATACGCCCTGATGTTTTTAACAACACGATTGTTAACAACGCTGGAGCCGGCATTTCCCATGTTACCGGTTTAAGTATCGCAGGTGGAGGTACCACACTATTCAACAACATGATCGTCGGAAACGCGACGGGCATCGAGGCGGATGCAACCTTCGATCCCGGTGAGGATGTTGTTGGATTCAACAATGTGTTCATGAACACCGATGGGAACTGGGTCAATTACCCGCCTGCATTTGGAAACTTCACAACAACGAACCTCAATGACACGCCGGCGGATATCCATTCCAACATTGGCGCTGATCCCAATTTTGCCGCAACCGATGACTATCACTTGGCAGTGGGCTCATCCAGTGTCAACGCGGGAAACCCAGCCACAGGTACGTTTCCCTCCACCGACTTCGACGGTCATCTGCGTCTGGGAGTGCCCGACATTGGATTCGACGAAGTGCTGGCGCTGGGGTTATCAATCGCTCCGGGTTCGATCCGTGAAAGCGACGGTGTCGGCGCCGCAACTGCCACGGTGAATCGCGGCAATACGCCCGACCCGAGTGTGGCAATCTCGGTCATGATCAGTGTCGACGATGGCACCGAAATCGCAGCTCAAACGAGTGTCGTCATTCCCGCCGATACGCCGTCGGTGACGTTTCCCATCGATGCCGTTGATGACGGCTTACTGGATGGAACCCAGCAGGCGAAAGTGACGGTCGTCTCGGCAGGACTGGCGCCAGTGAGTCAAATGATCTCCGTCACTGACGACGAGTCACTGACACTGAGCTTCACGCAAGTATCCATCGCTGAGAATTCCACGGGGATCGCATCGACTGGACGTGTCACCCGCAGCACGACCGACGATTTTTCCGCAAGTCTTGACGTAACGTTAGCCAATCCAGATCCTTCCGAAATTCTGATTCCCGAAGTGGTCACGATTCCGATCGGCGCCTCGTTTGTCGATTTCAATGTGATGGCGGTCGATGACGATTTGCTTGACGGTACACAAACGGTCAACGTCCTAGCCTCGGCCATGGGCTTCGGCGATGTGGCGGCAACGATTGACGTGACCGATCTCGAACAGTTAGCGTTGACGATTAACACAGCGTCAATTTCGGAGAACGTATCGAGTCACTCGACCACGGCTACGGTCCGATTGCCGGCTCCGAATATAGCGATTCCCATGCATGTGAATGCCGCCGCGCAGGACACGCCGAAACCGCTGCCAGATTTACAAGTCAGAACCTCGACAATCACACTGGATCAACCCAACACAACCGTTACGGATCTAAATGTGTCGGTCCACATCCAACACTCGCGGAACGATAACCTGGACGTATTTCTGGTCAGTCCCGCCGGCACGCGCGTTGAACTGTTTACGGATGTGGGTGGTGCATCGGCTGGCTTCATTAACACGGTGCTGGACGATGAAGCGACGGAATCGATCACCACGGCAACCTCGCCGTTCACGGGTACCTTTCAACCCGAGGGCCAACTATCCGCTTTGGATGGTGAACTGCTTTCCGGGATTTGGACGTTGGAAATCACTGATGATAATTCCGGCAACTCGGGGAATTTGCAATCGTGGTCGCTTGATGTCGCCGGTTCGCGGCTTGCTCCGGTCACAGTCAATTTAACAGCTTCGCCGGCATCGGAAATTATATTGCCGGCATCAGTTCAAATTGCAGTGAGCCAGTCGGAAGTCACTTTCGATATCACGTCCGTCGACGATCAAGTCCTGGATGACACACGCACTGTTTCAGTGAACGCATCGGCGGTCGGCTACCTCAGTGCGTCCGATACCATTGACGTGACGGATAACGATACGGCTGGATTTCTCGTTTCCGCGACCGGCACCAAAACGGAGGTCTCTGAAAGTGGAACAACCGACACGATCGAAGTCGCATTGCTTGTCCAGCCGCTCTCCCCTGTCGTGCTGGACGTTACCTCGAGTGATAACAGTGAAGTACTTCTGGACAAGTCACAACTGACGTTCACGTCAGCCAACTGGAATATTCCCCAAGTCGTTACGTTGATCGGCGTGGACGATGTGGCCGTCGACGGAAGCCAAACTTCAATCATCCGCTTCGCGGTGAACGACGCGGGCTCGAATGATGAATTCGATCCGCTGGACGATCAAACAATTTCTGTTGTGACGCTCGACGATGACGCGGGCGGTATTGAGGTCATTGTTACCGGTGATGATACGACAGTGACCGAACTTGATGGATTGGACCATTTCGATGTTCGCTTGACAGCCCAGCCGCTTACGGATGTGGTTGTGACGATCACCAACCCGGCACCTGATGAACTGTCGCTGAGCAAGACTTCACTGACCTTTCGCACCGACAATTGGAACGTGGCTCAAACAGTAAGCGTCTTTGGAGTGAACGATGACTTCGTTGATGGCGACCAACACACGACATTAGTGATTGCTGTGAATGACGCGGCGAGTGACAACGCGTTTGATGACGTTGCTGATCGTACGTTGGTGGTAACGACGGTTGACGATGACGTGGCGGGATTCCAAGTTGGCGAGACCAATTTTAGCACTGTGGTTGCGGAGTCGGGGACAACGGATCGAATTGAAGTGGTGTTGACGCGTCGGCCTTTATCGGAAGTGCGTTTTACAGTTGCCGTCGACGATGCGAGTGAAGCGGCAGTTAGTCAAAGTCAGTTGATATTTAACTCGAATAACTGGGACGTTCCGCAGTCGGTGCTGGTGACGGGCGTCGATGACGATACGGTCGACGGCGACCAAATATCCACGCTTACGATTTCTATTGATCCCAGCGGCAGTGACGACGCGTTCGATGGTCTGGGGTCTCGATCGCTGTTGGTCTCGACCACAGACGATGACATTGCTGGATTCCGAGTGATCCAGAGTGACGGTGATACGACAGCGACTGAGGGCGATATGAATGATACATTCGATGTCGTGTTGGACCGACAGCCGCTTGCGAACGTCGTGATTGATCTCGTTTCTATTTCGATCGACGAATTTACTATCGATAAACAGACGTTGGTGTTCACGAGCTTCAATTGGGATGTGCCACAGGCCGTTACCGTGATGGCGGTTGACGACGATGTGGAGGACGGAACTCGGACGGCATCGATCCGACTGGCCGTGAATGATGCGCAGAGCACACCGCTCTTTCGGCAGGTTCCCGACCAGACGTTAGAAGTCGTTACCGAGGATAACGATGTCCGCGGTATCACGGTTTCGGCGGTTTCCGGATCTTTAACCGAAGCTGGCGGTACCGCGATGTTCACCGTCAAACTGAACAGCGAACCAACTACGAACGTGACGATCGGTTTGTCAAGTAGTGACACCAGCGAAGGTGCTGTTTCGACACCGGCGTTGACATTCACTCCAGCGAATTGGAAAGTGCCACAGACGGTTACTGTTTCGGGAGTCAATGACGATGTTGATGACGGGGACGTTGCGTTCAATGTCGTCCTTGCCCCAGCAACCGGCGGTGACTACGTAGGAATTGATCCTCCCGATTTAGCGTTCTTGAATATCGACGATGACACGCGTGGGATCACCGTTTCACCGGTCAGTGGTGATACAAACGAATCGGGAGGCACAGCAACATTTACCGTTGTTCTTGATAGTGAGCCGACGGCGAATGTAACGATTGGAGTGTCGAGCAGTGACACCAGCGAAGGCGCTGTTTCGACACCGGCGTTAACATTCACTCGAGCGAATTGGAAAGTGCCACAGACGGTTACCGTATCGGGAGTCGACGACGATGTGGATGACGGAGACGTGGCGTTCAATGTCGTCCTTGCCCCAGCGACCGGCGGTGACTACGTAGGAATTGATCCTCCC
>JBGSIA010000079.1:0-18596 GCA_041751935.1 Pirellulaceae bacterium
TGATGGTGTGGACTTTACAGCGAGACGACTCACCTGAAGCCACCCAAACGAAGAAGATTCTCATTCGACTCAGTGGTCGTCAAATGAAGCATGGCCGACCGTCGACGGCCTCGGCACTGCTTGCTGGCTATATGACTCTACTGTCGATAATGGACATTATAAACGAAACCGACTGCGATATAGGCCAGCTCCAATCCATCGCAGCCAACGCTCTGCCGTTCGAAACTCCAGATTAGTTGTGTAGATACCAATGGCAAAGCTGGGGTGAGAGATAACAGCGGAAAAAAGTTGTTCGCCAGCGATCAACACGGACCGATCCCTTCTCGAAACTACGGACTCTTTGTTGATGGCGCCAGCGACCAAAGAGCCTTGTCGGTACGAATAATCACATCGTTCCCAGCCACCACCACTGACGCATTCGTGGTTTCATTCAGCTCGTTCTCGGCAACTTTCTTGAAGGCATCTCGATCAGGACGGAAAACGGTGGTGGCACCCGACTTGGTCAGCAAAAACATCGAGCCATCAGCGGCCTGTGTGATGCTGGACCACGTGCCGCCTCCACCACTACGTTCTTTCCATAGAAGATTACCCGACTGAACATCAAGGCAACTGATCACGCCACCGATGTCGCAAACGTAAATTGCTCCATCGTCAACAATGCCCGTTCCCAACCAACCGCCATCTTTCGGCTTGTGCCACAGCCGATGCGTCTCGGTTACATCACCATGTCCGCCAGCGCGAACTGCTAGCGATGCGCCGTTGTAACCACCCAAGGCAACGATGGTACCATCGGATTCCATCGGTGACGCGTAGGCCAACGGGCCACTGCCACCGCAGGTCCACAGCAGCTTTCCAGTTTGCGGATCGTAGCCGCTTACTCGACGGGGCAACGTCGCGACCAATTCAGAGCGACCGTTAACTTCCACGATGATTGGTGTACTCCACGATCCCCGAAGTCGCTCGTCGCGTTTCTTGTCGTTGGCGAAGTCGTTCGCATTGCCATCGTTTTCGGGACCGCTAAGTTTGCGCTCCGTTGCGTCGTCAAGCGAAGGCACTTCCCAGCGAGTCTCGCCGGTAGCCTTATCTACAGCAACGAGAAACTCATGGTTACCGGGACCAAAGCTCAAAATACAAAGGTCGCCATACATGATGGGGGACGAACCATAGCCCCACATATGTTCTTGTCGACCCAGATCGCGACGCCATAATTCGGTCCCAGCGAAATCCCAACAAACCAACCCTGCTGAACCGAACCACGCAATGACTCGTTCACCATCGGTTACCGGGGATGCGGAGCAATAAGGGTTTGTTTTATGGCTGGCTTCGGACTCTGAATAATCAACGCTTCGCCGCCACAACTCTTTGCCGTTTTGCCGCTCGATACAGAGTAACGCTCGCTGCTTTAAGTCAGAAAGCGGTTGGGTCAAGAATATTCGTTCACCCCAAACAATGGGTGTCGAGTTGCCGGCTTCAGGCAATTCGGTCCGCCACTTCACATTCTCGTTCGGTGCCCATTGAGTCAATTCGCTGATGGCGGACGTTTTTCCAGAGCCCGCCGGGCCTCGCCATTGCGGCCAATTTTGATCGTCAGCAACGCTTCGTGAGGTCAACAAAACGCAGCACGTCGCGAGGACAATTGCGGAGAGTTTTCTCGTCATGGAAAGATTCCCTGGTGGTTTCTGAAGTCGAGTAAAACCTCAGTTTAACATGTGCACAACCAGGTGACGAGGGTTCAGCAACTCGTGCTGCGCGACTGAGGGCTGGGGTGCGACCACTAGCCGACAGCAGGTTCTTAGAACGCACTACTGACAATGAAAAGCGGGGGGCTTACTAACGTCTCGTACTACCATGTATTAAACACCTATAAGTCAGTCGCTTGTATATGTATCGCACGTATATACGACTGAACATGCAAATATTTAAAAACTTAATAATTAAGTTTCTTAAGGAACTTTTGATTATATTTTTGTTTTAAGTGTAGAGTATTCAACCGCGACATCGAGGAAGGATGGCTGCAATAGTTGGAAAATCGCAATTCGCGCAAGTATCGTTGTCCCCCCGTATATCAATTTAGGTCTGCTAGTGAAAAAAAACTCCCTCAAGCATGGTTTTACTCTCGTCGAACTCTTGGTTGTAATCGCTATTATTGGTGTCTTAGTCGGACTGTTGTTGCCCGCCGTGCAAGCTGCGCGAGAAGCAGCTCGCCGCATGAGCTGCAGCAACAATTTCAAGCAACTCGGCTTGGCTATTCATAACTATCACTCCGCCTACGACAAGCTGCCAATTCACGGCACAGGAACGCAAACGCATTTAGGCAACAACGATTGGGATAACCTCGATACCACTAGCAACTATCGCTTGTCGATGCTCGTCGGTTTGACTCCTTTTATGGAACAGCAAGCGATTTGGGAACAGATTGCCAATCCCTTGGTGAATGCTGCCGGTACGCCGCCAATTTGGCCTGCAATGGGACCGACACCTGATCGCTTGGCGTACCTTCCGTGGGCGACTGAACTTCCCATGTTGCGATGCCCCAGTGACCCAGGAGTCGGCTTGCCGGCCTTAGGACGAACCAACTATGGAGCCTGTTTAGGCGATTCCGCGGTATACAGTCGCGACAGCTTTCTCAACATCACGACCATTGCCGGGGGTGCCACCTATCCGTATTCGGCGAACACGGGCACCGCACTAAACGCCAGCAACGCGTATCGAGGGGCGTTCGTCCCTGGTCGTCAGACTGGCTTTCGGGACATCTTGGACGGCTTGGCCAATACTGTCGTGATGGGCGAAATGGCGACGGACTTGGGTGACAAAGATGCACGTACATCGTTGCCAACCAATGCGCCACATGGTGCACCGGCTGAAAAAGCGGAATGTCGGCTCAATCCCTCTTACGGAGCTCAGCAAGTCGATAGTGCACGCCCGCAATTCTGGCAAGCCGGCGCGACTGTGAATACCGCCTGGGGACGAGGATACCGCTGGGCTGATCGGATGCCTGTCTTTACTTGTGTGTTCACCGTCCTGGCACCGAACAAGGCACTATGCTCCGAACGCGATGATCGCCGCGACGCGGTGGCCTCGATTTCCAGTCGTCACCAAGGTGGTTGCCATGTATTGATGGGTGACGGAGCGGTCAAGTTCATCACTGACTCGATCGAAGCTGGGGATTCAACGTTCCAGCAACATAGCTCTGTCGCCGGCGCACCAGCTGCAGGCTCGGGAAGCAATTATGGTTTGTGGGGTCAATTGGGAACTCGGGCTGGAAAAGAGACGATTAGCACCAGTCTTTAATAGTCAAGTCCAGACCCGACTAAATATTAATCTTGTTTTGAAAGGCTTTTTGTATGATGCGATCGATGTTGTTGTTGGCTTGTTCCGTTGTTTTGTTCTCACTTGGGTGCAGCGAGAAGCCCGGTGGTCCCGTGGCTACGGAGCTCGACCAGCAAGCGATTAATGATTATCAAGCCCAAGCGGATGGCGACGGATACGAGAACTATGTCGAGCCAAAATAATCATTGCGTTTCGAACTATCGATGAAACGATTTCATGCCCCTGTAGTCAAAATTGACGACAGGGGCATTTTCTTTTTTTGTGCAACTAGACCAAGGCTGATGTTTGTTCCCTACAAAACGTAGTGCTGGCGAGCGTGGATGCAAAAAGTCTAAACCGCGACACAGTTTTTGCCCTGTCCCTTGGCTCGATAAAGTGCCTTGTCGGCGTTTGCGGTCAAGTCCAGCAAGTCTTGCCCAGAATCGGGAAAGCAAGCCACCCCGATGCTAATGGTCGGCCGAAGTGAAACATCCTCTTTTTCCATCGCGGCCATTTCCACTGCATGTCGAATTTGCTCCGCAATGTCCTGTGCCGAAAGGAGATCGCGACCGGGCAGAAATGCACTGAACTCGTCTCCACCGAAGCGACAGGCGCGACCGCGGTTTGCAATCACTTTTGCAATTAATCGTCCGGTCTCGCCAATCACATAAGCTCCGAACAGGTGCCCATGGGTATCGTTGATCTGTTTCACGCCGTCCATATCCATCATCAACACGGATAATGGCTCGCCGGTTTGCTGCGCTGTTCGCAATGCAAATTGCAGGGCGTCATCAAAGCGACGTTTGGATGGCAGCCCAGTGAGCGGATCAGTACCGACCAGAGTTGCGACTTCATTCTGGAAACGGACATCCATTTCATCAGCCAAAGCGAATCGAATGATTGTTTCTCCAACAAAGATCTTATCTCCATCGTTCAATCGATGTGGTGCCCCAATTGGTGTTCCGTTCACTCGGGTTCCATTGGTGGAACCCAGGTCTTCGACCAAGTAAACGTCGCCTCCATAGGGTGTAATCGCCGCATGCTGACGTGACGCACGATGATCGTGCAAAGCAATCCGGCACGTGGGGTCACGACCGACGATCGTGCGAGTTTCGATGAATGCATGCATTCCTAAATCGGCAATTCCACGGATCACCGTCAAAAATGCTTTCTTCGTTTGCAGCGTGACAGACGGACATTCCGCCTGGTCGGCACGAATGGTTCCAGACATCGGCAAGACCGGTGAGGATTTCGACGGTGGGTAGTCGTTCGCGGTACTCATGGCACGTCGGATATTACGGATGCCAAGAATCTCCGTCAACGCAGATCCGCAAGCAATATGGATCGACCATTCGCACATCAAGCCAATGCGTGAGGCTGGAGTGGAGCCAACACCACTGTTAGCGGTTACAAACAAGAAACCCTGGTTCGCCGGTCGCAAACCAGGGCTAAAGAGAGTTGACGCTACGTCATGCGTCGAGGTGCGTTACCTGGATGAGGTGCGTTACCTGGATTTAGAACTGCCCTTGAATCACTTCGGAACTAGCACGAGTCCCCAAGGCGCCCCACAAACCAAAGGGACTTTGCGATCCGGGAACCGTTGGAAGAGTTGTATCCATTGCGGTCCCGAGCTGGCGTACGGTGCCATGGGTAGGACTTCCAGCTTCGATCGAGTTCGTTATAAACTTCACTGCACCATCTCCCATCAGCACATGAGCGCCGCCCTGATAACGACTACTGGCACTCAACACGCCCGTCATACCAGACGCCGGCTCCGGTAGTAGCGCGTTCATGGATACAAGAAATCGAGTTCGGTGGCAGAATCGTTTGTAACGCCGTGTATGTTGCCAAGCCGGCAGCCCATTTGTACCCGCGTCTGCGTTCAACACCAAGCGAATCCGCCGTCGCCGTGGGGGCTGGCGTCAGAAACCGGGGACGGTTTGGATCAATTTCCGCGGCACACAAGTTGGGATTGGCTTGTAGCGCATCGGCGGCGATCAACCGTCGAACGCTGTTGCGAAAATCATTGTCTCCCAGGCCCGTACAAATCTCTCCGGCCATGATCGTATTGGCCAATCCGTCGAGAATATCGCGAAACCCTGTGACATCGCGAGCGACGAAGACACCCCGACAAGATTCACGCACACGCTGCTGAATCGCTGAACTCGTCGTTCCATTATCGTTCGTAGCGCCTACGTTGACACGATTGACTGCGTCACCATCGCATGCCGCGTAGTTTGTGCGTCCTTGGGCCGGCAAGCCAACTCCTGGATCGTTCAATCCTCACATTAAAAAGCACAGACACTTGGAAAAGCTGGTTTACGGAATCGTAATCCAGAAAAACAAAACTTGATCAACTTGAAAGGTGACTGGCACGAATAAATGGTCGCCCTCACACCCAACTTTCACTTCGATCCTAACTGACGTGGCGAAGTAACGCCAGGACAACTTCAGCGATATCGCATTTTCTCAATCACGAGTCATAACCAAATCAACAATTGATTATTAAGGCGTTAGATTGACGCCGCGCGGTGAATGCACATCTATCCGTTTTTACTCAGCTCGCGAACTTCGATGATGAGCTGGCTTAGATTGGTCATGAGGCCTTTCGAGAGCGAGGACACGGTGCGTAAATCGCCAGTCCTCGCTGCATCAATCAGAGGCTGCAGGTCGCTAACTGGCGTTCCAGTTTCAAATGTACTAAGCAACCCTTTCAACGCGTGACCAGTTTGCGCCGCATCGTTAAGCTGCCTAGAATTGATGTCCGATCTCAGTTGCTCCAGCATGGTAGGTGCATCCTCAGAAACCATTCCTGCAAGCATGATCAGCGTTTCTTCGTCGCCATCGAGTCGCACGATTGCTGCTGAAAAGCGAGCGCGTTGGGATTCTGAAAGATCGGGCATGTCGATTCTGCTCATCGGTGATCCCGGATGATTCGGTTATCCCGGGCGATTGGTAAGGAGTAGTCGGGAAGTGAGTGTCGGCCTTGTATTGTCCGACGCAAGCTTGATTGTCCGTTGTTTCCTAAGCAAAAAAGCCCTTAGTCATCAACGCAAGCCCAAGGACGATTATTAGCCTGAGGCTCCGAACCTAAAACGGTCGACGTTAACTACGGTTTTAATTTCCAGCCGACAAGGATGCCCAATCCGAACGCCCAACATGCAGCGACGTCAGGATTGTCTTTCGCATACGATTTTGCCAAGCTGAATAAGTCAGCGGCAGGTTCTTTAACATAGTGCTTCGCAGCGTCAGAAGCTGCTTCACCTGCACTTGATGCAATGCGATTCACTGTTTCTTTGGCTTGGTCAGACATATTTCGATCCTTCTGGGGTTCAGCGGTTGTTGTGGACATAAACTTATAACCTTAATTTTGAGAGATGGAATCGTGATCAGTCGCATGGGAACGGCTTCCGCCATACGTTTGTGGCGGAGCAGAATCGAGATCATTAAACGAGTCATAGCGAAACTGATTGCGCGGCGACCTTTTGGGTGAAACTAGCGTCGCCTTCAACCATCGCAGATTCTCTGTGAACTCGGATTTCGTTTCGCTCATCGCGTTAGCTGCTTTCTTGGTTGCAGAAACCGCTATTCCGGCTAAAATCGCAACAATCACGAAAAATGAACCAGAAATAATAAATAGAGAAACGCCGATTGAGAGTTCGGTAAACTCCGCTAGCAAGAATCCACCACTGACCATCAGCACGGTTAATGCCGAACAAGCTAAAGTCACTGCGACAACGGCACAGATGACGGCCTTCGTCAGTTTGCGTTTGGCCTCTTGACTATCAACCGACAACAATTCCAACTGCAACTCAAACAAATCGAGTACGTCTTGAGTGACACGCTGGAAGCTAGAAAGCCTGGGCTCTGGCTGGACAGACATTTCGTTTACCATTCCTTTCTTTTCACAAGCCACCCTAGCGCCACGCCAAAGACAGCGGCCGTCGCAATTGACAACTCTGGATAAGATTTGATTGACCGCTCTATTCGGTTTGATAAGCTGCCATCCTCAGTTTTGATCGCCAGCGTGTAAGCGCGCTGTGCTACGGGACGTTTTTTTTGATTATGGTTCAGTTTTTGATTGTGGTTCAATGGTGTAGCAATCATGGTACTGTGCGTCCCGCCTGCGATGGGTGAATACGATTGGGGTACGCTCGCGACACTTTGCCGGCGAAATGATGCGCCGCCAGGGACGCCCCTTGTTTGAGCAACATCGTCAGCGCCGCACCAGCAATGCCACCTAGCAAGCCGCGTTTCGCAGGCGCTGCGGGCGCCGCCCCTGGTTCGTGATGAACAGTAATCGACGTTGGCGAACGCTTGCGAGGAACAATCAGAAAGCCAGCGACGGCGACGGCCACAAGTATCGGCATCGCGTGACGCGACATGTGGTATCTCCAGTCCGACAATTGCTTGATACGTTCTCTTGCATCGTCAACGTCGTATGGTAATTCCGATCGAATCTCTTGCATCTTTTGGCGAATCGCCGCAGACTGTTTTCGCGTCGCGAGTGTCGTCGCCATGACTACCGCTTTCGACCTAAGAACAAAAATGCACCAGCAGCAACGCCAAGTCCAAACACAATGGCTAACGACTCGGCAGGGCGAGCCCGCACGGTTTCAACGAACTTGGCGGAGTAGTCGCCTGATTGGTCCGCAAAGCGACGCGCTTGATGGCGGGCGTACTCGCTGGCATCGGCCGCCATTCTCTGCGCCGCATCACTGTATTGATGGACCGTTTCCGCGGCTCGTTCTCCCAAACCGCTGTTGAATAGGCTGTCGATAAAATCTTCAACTTCGTTCCTTGCAGCTCCCGTCTTCTGTTGCACGACGCCCACTAACTGATCGGCCGAACCTCGTGCCCGTTGCAGGTCGTCGTCTGTCAATTGCCCCCAGTGTTCTTTCAGCCGTCCAGCGATTTCATTCCAATGACCGCGAATTTGCTCTCGATTAACCATTACTTAACCCTGATTGTGAGGAACGCGTGTTTCGATCGAAGAATCCATACCGCAATTGACGTGCCAGGCCACTTCAGCACGTCACTCAAGAAAGACAATAGTAAATAAGGTCAGCGCTGCCAGCAGAGTTTGTCTATTGTCGATGCGGAGCATTTCATCAATCGAGAACAGATTGAATGCACGGACGATCGACGATCGAACAGCCTGGTCGGTTAGCAAGCAGGCGCTGCCAGCTGTTTTCAGAAATTGAGTGGTAGCCTTTGAGGCACAACATCATGATTTCACTGAAATAACTCATTCATCGGCACATTACGGTGCCGTATCAACAGCCGCGGGCTTCGCGACGGCGTCGAGCTTCCGTGTCGTGTCTGGCTTAGCTTCGATTTGTTCGGTGTCGCTAAGTTCATCCAACTTCTGCGTCAAATCGGTCTGTGCATCAGTGACGAACTGGGCAGCTTCCTGTTTTGCGTCGCCTATTGCCTCCTGTGCGTCCTGTCGCGCATCAGCAACGATCTCAACCGCCTCCTCCTCCGTCTCCGCGATCAGTTCCGCAGCATTCTGGCGAGCTTCCTCAAGTCGTTCTTGAGCCTGTTCGGCTTCCCCGCGCAGGGTGGTCGGCTCATTTTGGCAACCACTGGTTCCGAAACAAAACGCGATAACAAAGAGTGATCTACGCATGTAATTTTCTCTCGCCGTTAAAATAGTTGTATTAATTTTGAAACTGAATGTCTTCCGAAAAAGGCGCCTAATCACTTGTTAATTTTCCTGGGTGACTGTCGCCAAGTTGATCGTGGACGTACAGCATTTGAACCATGACCAACACAACGACCACCATGGGAGCCGCCATCATGACACCGATGATCCCGACCATTGCACCCATCACCAATTGTGCCGCAATCGTAAGAATTGGTGGCAGCGATACTTCATGTCGCTGGACCAGTGGGCTGATAAGGTAGCTTTCGACGGTCTGCAAAACGATGTTGAACAACAGCACGTAGAGGACGGTCTGGGTGCCGATGTTCGTTGCTAACAGCATTTGCGGCACGGCGGCCATTAGTGGACCTATGTTTGGGACAAATGTCAGCAGGGCAGCCAATACTCCCAATGAAATCGGCAGCGGAACGTCCAGCAACCATAGTCCAGCAGTCGTCGCCACGCCGACGATCGCCATTGACAACAGGCGACCGACAATCCACAACCGCAGCGCTACGTTCAATTCATCCAACACATTTCTCACTCGATCACGTCGATTCATTGGCACCAGCTTGACCAATCCGGTTCGATAGAGGCTTGGTTCGTAGGCGGCGTAAAGACCTACGAAAAAAATTACAAGGGCTCCGGTGGCGCTCCAACCAATCCACTGTAGACCTTGGAACATCTCTGGCAGAATCGAGCCAGTCGATTGAATCATACGCTCCTGTAATTCGGAAACACTTGGCAGGTTTTCGCTGACCCAGCGGTTCTGTGACAGTCTCGCTTCAGTCGTCTGCACCGCTGATTGCAATTGAGTCCGCAACTTGTCTGCTTGACGAACGGCTTGCGAACCGAGGTAAAAAAACCCGATGCCGATCGAAACCAACATCAGCGTCACGACGAGCAGAAAACTGCCTTGGTACGAAAGTGGCGTGTGGTGAGCTGGCCAAGCGGCGAGCGCATGCACGAAGACGCCGAACAGCAGTCCCGCACAAACCAGCATCAGGATGCTTAACGTAGGAACCAACAGCCCAGCCGTGGCCAGTACGAGTGCTGTCAACAGCACCGTGATAACGAAGACTTCCGCCTTCGTCGCTCGAGGCGAATCGCTGAGTCTGTTCATGCACCCGGGTGGTCGCAACTAGTATGCCAACGATACGCCGAATCGATAATCCCACGGTCCCAGCGCCTCGCTTAGGCACGTAGATTGCGTGCTATCAATTCCTCGCCTTACTTCCTAACGACATTGCTAAACCATGCCGGACCCTGCCCCACCAAAACGATGCGTAATTGCCGACGACGTTCGATCGTCGCGTGAAGCAGTGGGAGTGTGGCTGCGAGAATGCGGATTCGAATGTCTGTTGTCCGAAGACGGCAAACAAGCATGGGACAATGTTGAGTCACAGCCCCCCGATTTATTGATCACCGATCTCGAGATGCCCAACCTCTGTGGCCTGGAACTGCTAGAGAAAATTCGTGGGGCCGAAGACGAGCGAATCAATCAAGTGCCCGTTTTAGTGATGACCAGCCTTCAGGACGGCCAGACCTCAAGAGTTGTGCAACAAATGGGCGGCGACGGCCTGCTGCAGAAACCTTTGGACAAGCAGTCGACTCTTGCGGTAATTCTTGAGTTGGTTTCTGGACGTCACAGTTTTCGTCCCATCCTACAGCCGCGTGATGATTTTAATTTGAACGACAATGGAAAAATCTCGCCAACGCTTCGCCGCTTACTCATAACGGTTGCCAAAAACCGATAGCCAGTCCGCGAGTGATGCACGTTAACGCAGTCGAAAACTGGCACGACCTCCAGGGGCGGAAGTGATTGTTCGTCCAGAAATCAGCTCGCTTTGGTACTGTCATTTGGTCGTTGACAACAATTCGATGATTGCAGTGATGTCTGGATCAATTCGAATCTCTCGCGCTAGATCATCTTGTGTTGGTTATACTTCGCCAAATGGCTACCACTTCACTGACATTGCTAGATCGAATTGCGCATGGAAAGGATCAAGATGCATGGGGACGGTTCGTTGACTTGTATACACCCCTCTTGCTGGCATGGTGCCGCAAGCTGGGCTTGTCGGATGCTGATTCGGCCGATTTGACTCAGACGGTCTTCGTCACGCTCTACGAACATCTTCCAAGTTTCCAATACGATCCAACTCGCAGCTTTCGAGCCTGGCTGAAAACCGTACTCTTGAACGCGTGGCGGAATCAGGCTCGCAAGCGGCGGGTAGGAACCGTGGGCTCTTCGGGGCCAACGGATCCCGATTCGATTCCCGATACGGATCCTCGCTTGCAATTCGACGAAGCCGAATATCGCTCGCACCTTGTCCGCCGCGCTTTGGCGCTGATGCAGGAAAATTTCGAACCGACCACCGTGAAAGCGTGTTTGGAGTTCATCGTCGAAGGGCGGCCCGCGCAAGAAGTTGCTACAGAACTCGGTATCACAGTAAATGCCGTCTACTTAGCGAAGTCCCGAGTGCTGCGGCACTTACGACACGAGCTGACTTGGTTTCTCGACTGACAAACCACTGCCGGAACTCACTACCACCCAAAAATATCTTCCGAACGTGACAGGTTTCAGAGAGTCCAGGTGTACTGTGTGATGTACGAGTCGAATACCCTCGCGAGTTTACTTCCATGCCGCTGGCATCATGTCCGCCGTCGTTCGAATTAGAGCAGTTTTTGCTCGGTCGGCTGGAAGACGTAGACTCGGAAAAATTTGAAGCGCACTTATCAACTTGCACCAACTGTCAAAAACAACTAACAACGCTGGTGGCCGAAGATGAGTTTGTGCAGGCGATTCGGACGCATGCGACAAACGCGGCCGCAGAAACCAAATCGCACTTGGAAAATCCCTCCGAAGATCTCGTCAAACTATTGGTCCCCCATTTCAAGCAAATTGCGAATGCATTGGAAGAAACGGGATCGTTCGCCTCGAATCCTGCAACGGTTGGCATAAGTCAAAGTAGCGATCTGGTACAAGGGCGGATCTCGGGTGAGGCAACCAGCTTGCCACAACTCGGGCACTATGAGATTCGCGGTATCCTCGGTCAAGGCGGTATGGGAACGGTGCTTCATGCAGTCGATCCGATGCTAAAACGGTCGATCGCGATCAAAGTCATTCATTCCAAATTGGTTGCCGATCCCACGATGGCAAGTCGTCTCGTTCGCGAAGCTCAGGCAGCAGCCGCAGTCGAACACGACAACATCGTCGCAATCTATGCAGTCGAGACACATGATGGTTCCCCGTGCATCATGATGCCACTGCTTCGAGGAAAATCGCTGAAGCAGTCTTTAGAAGAGCAGCCCGGTCCTTGCGAGTTAACAGAAACGCTCAGGATTGGTCGAGAATCGGCATGTGGATTGGCGGCAGCACACGCCGCTGGGTTGATTCACTGTGACATCAAGCCAGCCAATCTTTGGCTGGAAGCACCGCATGATCGTGTCAAGATATTGGATTTTGGTTTGGCGATCGTGCGTGACGATTCGGAGAGCGACACCGAATTCATTTGTGGCACACCCGGCTTTCTTGCTCCGGAGCAGGCACGCGGTCTGCCTCTTGATCAACGAACCGACATCTTCAGTTTGGGCTGTGTGCTGTACCTAATGGCAACAGGCAGGGCTCCGTTTACAGGCGAACGTCGTTTGCGTTCGTTGTGGACTGTGCTCTCCAATGCTCCTACTCCGGCCGTGGAACTGAATCCAGAATTGCCGATCGAGTTTAGCGAGTTGATCGATCAAATGCTGGCTCGTGATCCGAATCAACGACCCGCTAGCGCTGCCAAGATTGTGGAAGCCATTGAAGCCTGCGAACGCCGTATCGTGGAACGGCAACACAAAGTCGTCCGTCGTCGTTGGCTTGCAGCCATGACAATGGTCGCGTTGTGCAGTGGGTCAGGGGTCAGTTTGTGGTCGTTGATGAACACGCATCCTACTGAGCTTCCAGTGAAGACGACATTGATCGGTGATTTGCCTCCACTGGCCATCATTATTCGTCGTGAAGGGCAAGAACAAAACGTAACGCTGGGCCGAGAAAAGACGCTCGAGTTGTCACCTGGAGATTACACCATCCGTCCCGTTGCCGATCAACCTGGTCGCACGTTGATCCCTGACCACTTTTCGGTTGAGCCCGACAAGCCCTTGTCACTTCGAATCGCTCTCGTCGGAGAGATCGTTAACCATACAACGCATACGCAGGCGGTCACTAGCATCGCTGTCTTACCGGAAATCGATCAACGGATTTACTCCGCTGGGCTCGATCGAGTCGTCGCCGCTTGGGAACCCTCATCAACTGTTGAGCCTCGATTTGGGGATCTGCCGCACGCCGTCCGTTGCGTTGCGTTATCGCCGCGCGGCGACCAAATCGCGACGGCTGGCGGAAACAAACAGATTCCCGTCGAGCTTGAAATCAGAATCTTGAATGCGAATACATTTGAACCGCTTGGTGAACCGCTGGCCGGACATTCGCGGCTTGTCACGGTGCTTGCGTATTCGCCCGATGGAACGCAGTTGGCATCGGCCGGCGCGGACGGTTTGTTTGTGTGGGATTTAAGGCAAGGTAAGTTTGAATCATTTGATCAACCAGAGCCACATACAATTTTATCTCTCGCATATTCATCCGATGGTAAGCAACTGTTATCAGGAGACGATGCTGGGCAAATTATTCTGTGGGATCTGCAAACGCGAGCTTCAATAACGATGATTGCTGCGAGCGAATCGCCAGTACGTACCGTTGCGTTCCTCGAAAAACGATGGATAGCCTCTGGCGACGACGGGATCATTCGAATTTGGCATGAAGGGGATTTGCTGCATGAATGGATCGGCCACAAGCGGGCGGTACTTGCCCTCGCTGTTTCTCCCGATGGTCGCCAAGTCGTGTCGGGCGATGCTGATGGAATCGTTCGAGTCTGGTCAGTATCCACAGGCCAGACAAGCCATGTCCTGAAGGCGTCGAGCGATGCAGTGAATGCGGTGGCGATTACCGGCAGTGGACGACAAGCGGTAACAGGTGGGGCCGATGGGGTGGTTCGATTGTGGCAGCTTCCGTTTAGCGATTGAAAAAAGTAGTGTCGGCGGATGTTCCGTCGGCGTGATTTAATGTTGGTTTGGAAAGGTTAGGTACGATGATGTTAGTATCAAGAAAGATTCGGTTATTGAAGGTCTCAGTCGCAGGTCTCGTATTGACCGGCGCGAACGTTTGGGCTGAAAAGCCGACGGACAAGACCGAAGCGGAGAAGACTGCCGAAGTCGTTGAACAAATAGGCTTAGCGGCCGAGTTGACTGCTTTTGGCCGAGGCGAACTAGCCGATGCGACCGGATTGAAAGATGTCCGATCACCCGAAGCACTGGTTGCAGCAGGTGGAATCTTACTGCGAGTTCACAAGCAAACCGCTGGTCAAATCAAGGCGTTAGAATCGAAGGTTGTCGATGATGCCGACCAAACGGTTCCAGGCGAGAGTACACACCTGTCATTCGCAGAGGATGCGGCGTCGCTGTTTGATGAAGCCCGTGCAATGTCGAAAGACAAAGCTGCTGTCGAAGCCCAGATCAAGCAGGCGGAATCAGTCACCGAGCGAGGCGCTTCAGGAGGTCCAAAAGTAATTAGTCGTACCGTGAAGCCAGGAAAGACACATAAGGTTGATATTGCTTTCGAACCTCACACACCGGCGACGGTGACAATGCGTGGCAACGGGAGAGTCCAGTTCGAGGTCGTGGGCCCAGGCGGCAAAGTCCTCTGGCACAGTCAAGGAAATTGGGGCGTTTATCACTGGCAACCCGGCAAGGCAAGTGAAAGAGGTATCACGATCAAAGTCATTAACAACGGTGGTCCACCCGTTTCTTACATTGTGACTACGAACTAGACCGCCACCAAAGATTCCCCTAAAGAGTGAGTGTTCCATGTTTTTCTTACGTTACACTGCTGGTTACTTGTTGTTGCTGAGCTTTGTGTTGATCGCGGCACCGAGTGATGCTCAAACCGACGAGGACACGGATGATGGCGAAGCGATTCCGCGTGTGATTCCAGTATTCGATCCTGGTTCTCACACGCAGCCCATTTGTGCGTTGGGGTTCAGCAGTGATAAGAAAAAGTTGATCACGGTCGGCGAAGATTCGTCGATTCAAATTTGGAGTACATCGACCGGAGAACGACTGGACATTCTCCGACTTCCGGCCTACGGCCATGAACAGGTTTCCAATACCAAAGCGTGGAACGTGGCGTCGGTTTCGGAAGATGGACGCTTTGTTGCCATCGGTGGCGGGCAACGAAAATCACTTTCCGAGGGGAACAAGTTTGAGCGAGCGAAGCTCTTGTTAGTGGATGTCACGGCGAGAACCGTTCGTCCGATTAAGTCCCCTAACGGTGTCGTCACAGCAGTCGCGTTTGCTCCCGATCTTCGATTGGCGGTTGCCTACAACGGAGCTTCATCGGATGTGCTCATCTTGCCAGACGTGCGCACGGGCGAAGTCAAGCGGCGCAAGACCCAGAGACTCTTCGCTGCTGACGTGACATCGAGCGCCACGTTCTTGAAATTCAGTCCCGATGGCAAACAACTCTTCGCCAGTTATGGCGAGGATGACGTAGTGCTGTGGGACTTAAGCGGTTCAGAACCAACCATAACCAAGCGTTTTGCGGCAAATGGTACGACCTCGGCCGTCGCTTGGTCGCCTGATCACAAACGTTTTGCACGGGCGCGAACTCCTGGCGTCAGAATCAAACATGGCTTTGAGATCCATGCAGCGAATGGAGAATTGGTTCAATCGTTTGAGTTCGCTCAATTGAAAGGATTTGATAAGCTCGCCGATCTTCGCTCGTTGTCATTCATCGATTCGCAAACTTTGTTGCTTGCGTCAAGCGATGCACAAGGGCGGTTTGATCCTGGTTCATTCGCCTATCGTTTCGATTTGAAATCCGAACAGGCCACTCCCATTTTTGATGAACGCTCTGCGGGTTTATTTCATAACGTTAACGTGATGTCAGGTGATGGCGAACTTGCGGCGATAACCGTTTCGATGGGATTGGATGCAGTAGTGTATCTTGTCAAAGATGGCAGCGTTGTGTCTCGTTGCGGTGCGGCTAGTCCTGTGCCGACAGTAGTGGGTTGGGCGAAGGAACCTCATAAACCAGCGTTCGCATGGTCGGAGATTGCGAAACCCGGCAAAGGGAACACCAAAGCAGAGGATCTGCAGTTTGGATTTGATCTTGCATCGATCGAACCGATTGTAAACTTCAAGCCGACGGAGTTTGAGACGCATCGCGACTCGGTCGGCGACTGGAGTATTACCAAGGGCGCTGTCGCTCAAATTGACGTGCAACAGAAAGATCAAACCGCCGCGACGCTTCGCGGTGGTACCGGGATCATGGCGAGAACGTTGGTTCCTCGCGGGACTGATCCGCCGCTAGTTTTGTGGGCAGCGAACCGATCACGAACGGCCAGCGCCGTCCTGACGTTATCGAAGAGCAATGGAGAACAAGTGGCGCGTCTAAATCCTGAAGCACTGTTTGTTCGCGATATCGCACCCTCGACTGACGGACGATTCGCTGTCGTTTCCACGGGAATGCACCGACTTCGCATCTATGCCATGGAAGGTCCTACATTCCCGTTATTGTCGTTTGCAAGGGTCAATGGCGAATGGGTGTTATGGTCGAACGAAGGCTACTATGCCGCTAGCCCTGGTGGCGAGAAGATGATCGGTTGGTCGGTCAGCAATGGTCCGAACCAACTGGCGACTTTCCATACCGCAGAGAAATTCGCAACTCATTTGCGTCGACCCGATCTTCTGAAACGGGCAATCGAACTCGGATCGATGGAACTAGCGCTTCAGCACGTTGAAACTCGTGCGCCAGCAGTGGAACAGCTCTTGCCGCCGAAAGGTTCCTTGAAACTTATCCGTCAATCAGGAGGACGCGTTCAGGTCCAAGCCACGGCAATTCCTGGCGCACCAGATAAGCCAGTAATCGCGATCCGCGTACTATTAGATGGGCGTCCACTGGGAAACGGAGTCACACAGAAGGTAATCGCGCCAGGTGAACGGGCAGAGGCAAATTGGGAATTCGAGTTTCCTGGTGGTAGCCATGAATTGAAACTGCTCATCCGCAGTGAGGATAGCTCAGCGATTTCCGAGCCGTTGATACTGCAAGGAGCGAAAACAGCTAGCCAGAAACCGGTCGTGTATCGGTTGTGTGTTGGTGTCGATGAGTATGCGATACCGGCACTCAATCTTACCTCGGCTGCCAAAGACGCAACGGATATGTATGTCGCTTTGGAGAAACATTGCGTGGGCAACGAGAATCGCTTTGGCACTGCGGGCGGCACTCTGTTGATAAACCATCAAGCCACACAGCAGTCGGTCTTGAAGGCGCTCAGCGACATCCGCAAACGAACCAAGCCAGGCGATTTGGTGGTTTTCGTGTTCGCGGGCCACGGTATCAAGCAAAAAGAAGAGTTCTACCTAATGACCCACGAGGCGGACCCGAGCCAGAGTTTGAAAGGTAAATCGCTTTCCGGTACCGAGCTGCATACAGAGTTAAAGGACATGCAGTGTCCCGTATTGCTCGTACTTGATGCTTGTCATTCGGCAAGCAGCGTGAAATCATTTCGCCCAGCTACGGACGATCTCACTCGCAGTCTCACCGATGACTCCGCAGGCGTAACGGTGCTTGCGGCTGCCATGTCCCACGAAGTCGCTTCGGCAACATCTGAGAATGGATATTTCACAGCCGCGTTTCTCAAGGCCTTAGAACTTAGCAAAGGCACTCCGTATGATCAGTACGATCATGTACTCTACACGCACCACATCTACTCAGTCGTCTTTTCTGAAGTTCGTCGGGCAACCAACGGTAAACAGAATCCGTTTCTGAACATGCCCTGGACCGTTCCGCCGCTGGGGCTGCGCGACGTGCCACGATAGCCTAATCGGCAGTTGCCCGAAGGTTTCGTCACCGATGCGGAATGATGCGACGTGTCGTTGGTGGTATCGAGATAGCTTATTGATCCTTCGAGAGTAACTCGATGACGTCAGCGAGTGTTAGCAAATCCTCAGACGACGGGGTTGGTTCCGACGTTTCAACGAATCGCAACGCAAGATCAACTGAGCGAGAATGCGACTGTAGCGCCGTGCTTGACCGTTCTGCCACCGTTTCGCGTTCGTTCGACGACTCGGACTCTTCAGGATCAGTTGCTACGTTAACCGGCTCAAGGAATGCGGATTCAGATACCAATGACTCTGGCAAGCGATTGATGATTTGCAACGCATCACCCGCAGTCACATGACCGTCACGGTTAATGTCCAGCCTCGACCAGCCGTCGACAACGGTATTGCCAAACTCTAATTCGTTTAGAACATCGAGTGCGTCGCCTGCGTTGACCCTTCCGTCACCGTTAACGTCCACAGGATTGACGAGCGTGTTCATTAGGGCTGTCAATTCACCTTCGCCACCACTGTTTACCGGCGATCCAGTACCGGCACTTGGGAACACGATGCTCTTGCCAAAGCTAGCCGCAAACGGTGCGAAGTCGGAAATGCCGATGCTTGCGGATTGAATGAGGTCGACGTATCTCGGTGCGATTGCTGAATCTTGTCCGAACCAATACGCGAACGTGGCGAAGTCACCCGGAGTGACCGCGCCACTGCCGTT
>JBGSIA010000080.1:0-233668 GCA_041751935.1 Pirellulaceae bacterium
CTTCCAGGAAGCGACTCGCCTCGCAGCAATCACTTCCTGAAAAACCTTTGGTCTCAATTTTCGATTCGCCATTGGGTGCGACAGTGATTTCAATGGTTTTCAACTTTGGCCTCCAACTTGAACGGTAAGCTTGATCGAGCCATCAGGCAGCGATTGCTCGCTCACCGAGTGACCCTGCTTGCGAGCCTCCAAGACGGATTTTTCCACTGCATATCGTTGAACAAGTCGATCGAGGTGAACTTGTTCGCCCCAGTGGCCTCCATAGTTGTCGTATTGGACGGTCCCGGAATCGGTGTCGCAGACAACTGGGTAGCGCCAACGCGGCAACTGCACGCAGTAGCCGGTGGCTTCCGCACTGAAGAGTTTGACGGTTTGATGGGCTGGTTCATCGAGGCCGAGTTGTCGGCATGATGCTCGCAATGCGACTGGATCACGAATTTCCGTTGTGATTGTGACGACGTGTGAAATTTCTTGTCTCCTTTTCATTAGGTGGGTTGATTGTCGTGATCACCGCGTCGGTTGACTGAAAGTCGACGTACCGGTGGATCGTTGGATTTCTGTGGAGTAAAACCGACAAGTCGTTTGAGAGTAGGCTTGTCGGCAATGCGGTCGTTCAATAGCAGTTCAGCCATGGCCGCCGTGTCTTCGGTGTGATCGCAACGATGCAAGATTTTCAGAGCGATCAAAAGCGGCACCAAACAGGCGACCAATAACCCGGTGCCTTTGATTGCCTCTGCGATGATGGGCTCGCGATTCCGCGCCGACGCAATTTGACGGCGTTCACTTTCGAGAAGATCGCGTTGTCCTCCAATCAACGCCCACTCCGCCTGTAAGTCGCGGTGGAGATCAACGATTGCTTCGCGAGCGGCAGCGTCCGATTCCACTAACTCTCTCGTTCCCTCAGCAACTTGGGTTTGCAGCTCGGTGTTGCGAGCCTCCTGCTCTGCTTGTCGTTCAAGTGTCCGTTCTGCCATTTCGGCGAGTCGCTTGTTTTCGTCGTCTCGACATCCTGCGATGGCGAGAACGACGACGGTCAGCACCAGCGCCGCCTTCAGTTTTTGCATGTTGCCTCCATTGTTCGAGGATGCGATTGAGAATGGCCTGAAGCCCCAGACGCAGTCTGCGTTCGCGGGATAATGCGATCACCGCGACGAGCAGTGACACGCTGAGAGCGATAGATAGAACGTGGTCGATTCTCACCTCCTTCCACAAACGGGTGACGGTTAAACAAACGAGGTACACATAGGATTCCCTCATTACATATGCCGCATTTTTGGCTTCAGTTTAGGTTGTTGTTTATTGTCTAAGTCCAATTCGTTTTCCCGCTGGCTTGTGGGTGCCTGGGCGTCCGCATGCAATTGCGCCGCGATTCGTTTGGCCACCAACTCGATCAGTCGGCTGACTGATGGACTGTGTTTTTGAAGCTGGGACATTGTTTCCTTGGGTGCAAAAGAAAACCTCCAGGATGGGATGTCCTGGAGGCGTCGAAGTTATGTTGAGAGTGTTGGTCGCCGAGCTATGCGCCACCGCCTGGGAACTTTGGCGTAAAGCCGTCCAGGGGTGTAAAGCAGAACCGCGGATGCGAGATGCGCTGATAGCGATCAGCGGCCTCTGCGTACGTGGGTACCGGTTGCCACGGATCGCTGATACCGAGACGAATCATTTGAGCATGGAGTTTTACGGCGTTCTGTACGGCAGGTTGTGTGATACCCAGTTTGGCTGCGACGTCACGCTCCTTCATGCCTGATTCGCGACGAGCTACCACGCGCTCGCGAAACTCTACGCGTTGAGGTGGCTTCGTCAAATCGATCATACAATCGAGTGTCATGCAGTCGAGTTGATCAGGCACCTGAACACCCTCGATGCTACCCAGATCCAATTTGAAGACGACGCGGGGCGAAATATTTCCACCATCAATCAGCCGATATGGGAGCACATAAAAATCGCGGACGATATTCCGCATGACCCCCGCGTACTCGCGACTTTCGACCGAAAGTTCAAGGAACGACTGCTGCGCAAGCTTCCGCAGTTCGTCGGCAGTTGGGATCACAGGAGTAATGGGCACGGTGGCGGAGACTTCAGCGATCTCGTCGTCAATCTCACGAAGACGCTGCTCAGTCGCGGACAAGCGACTCAACAACGCCTGGCTCAAATCTAACGTCGCGATTGCCTCAGTCAGCTTTCCGATCTCACCAAGAACTTTGTGCCGCTCGGCGTTAAGTCGCTGAAGTTCGTTATTCTGAAGACCAGCCATCGCTTCGGACTCCGCCCTAACTTGCCGGAGCAGTTCCGAATCAAACTCGGGCAGCGTTTCGATTTGACGGTAGATTTCAGCCGAGACGCCACTTGCAAGGTCAGCGCGATCAACGGTCATGGCGTTCCAGCATTGGTAACTTCTTGCGCCATCGCACATCATGCGTTCTTTTTGACCATGTCCGCCAAGGACATACTTGCGCCCGCAGATCCCACACCGAACGTGCTGACTCGGCCAGCGGGAATCGTTGCGAGTTCCCATTGGACGACCATTCTTCGCAAATTCGCGTCCTTTGCGAAACTTTTCGTTGCGATTGTTGATCAGGCGAATGACCCGGTCGTAGCGTTCTGTCTCGATGAAAGCCAAATGCGGAGCGTTGCGAGTAAGCAACTCGGCGGGAGGCGCCATCACCGACTTGCGTTTGCCGGTCTTGTTGATACGCCGCGTCATCCTTTGATTGTGAACACGTAATCCCTTCAAAATAGGGTTGCGGGTGACTTGGCCAACCCGGGTGCCGTCCCACATAGTTTTCTTGACGTGCTTGCCCGTCGGAAACTCAATTGAGTTGAGCCAGGACGCAACCTCGGAGAATGACTGCTCGCGTTCAAGCCGCGTGAACCATTCGTCGAAAACGGCTTCAGCTTTAGGATCTTTCGAACACTGGCTTTCGTTGGCGCCGGGGAAAGGTTTGATGTACCCCGCTGGCAGGCATCGAACCATGTCTCCGGTTAAAAACCGGTTGCGATGACTGCGGCGGATACGGGCAGCGGTATCGCGATTGTACGCCTCGTGCCGCATCGTTGCAAAGAAAGCGTTTTGCCGCCAGTCATCAGCCAGCGTGTCCACGCGATCGTTGATCGCAATGACGCGTGTCGCGGAGTCTTCGGCTAGTTCGCATAGAATCATTGCCTGCGTACGCCGCGCAATCCGCCCGATATCTTCTGCGATAAAGAAGTCGTAGACTCCTTCTTCCGCCATCTCGGTGAGGGTTATAAAGTCGGCTCGCTCAAGTAACTCCCCACTTCCCTGGCTCGCGAGCACAGTCAGCTCGTACTCACCGCGGAAATTCCTTTTTAGCCACTCGTGGTAATAGGCGAGCTGGTCCTCAAGACTCATTTTGTCCTGAGATTCCTTGCTAATCCGACAAACTGCAACGCCCCGATACCGACTGCCCTGTTTTGGGGGCGGAACTTCCAGATAACCATAACGCATCGTGTCACTCCATTGTGAAGTGACTCGACTTCAAGCCATGGCACACTGTGCCAAAAACCTGCCTACGGGTGAGAACACGTGACAACAGCTGACAACAAACGAATCTTCGCAAGTTGTTGACACGGAACGGCTTGCAGCCAAAAGTGCTTTCTCAGCAACAACTTACAGCAAGCGTTTCGCAGAGCCCCGTGTCCTCCGCTGTTGTGAAAACAGCCCACAAACCATAGTGATTTGTGGGCTGTTTTTCCCAAATGATCAACTGAGACAATCCTGCGTGTCTCGACGCTGGGTGCGGCAGATCTTTGTTTGATGTTTGGTTTGGCAAAAGCTAAGCCCTTCATCGATCGCTTCTGCAGGTCAATTTTTGTCTGCCGCTCCCTTGGTTATTCGCTCAACGTTTCGTCATTCATTAACCACGCGATTAAGTCACGAACTTGCTCGTCACTGAGTTTGTCAAGCAAACCGTCGGGCATCATCGACGTTTTCAAAAGTTTGAACTCTACGGTGTCATCGTCGGCAATACGCAACGATTCGCCGGTCGTCCGGATGGTCAAGCCCGTTTGCGATCGATCGGTGACCATTCCCGTGACGACTCGACCATCAGCCGTCAAGACGATTGCCAATCGAAAATCTGCGGGGACCGACGCACTCGGGTCAATCACATTGGATAACAGGTAATGCAGGTTACGGCGATTCGCACCGGTCAAGTCAGGTCCAATCGTGTTTCCGTCGCCGAACAGCTTGTGGCAACTGCCACAGGTCTGGTTGAAGAGCGCCCGGCCGTTGACAATGTCAGCTTGCTTCAGGACCAAGGGCGTGAGCTTTTGTTCCCAACTGTAAATTCGCTTCAATCGTTCGACAGGTGATGGTCGCACGTTTCCCCAAAGCAGTTCCAATCGTTCAGACAATGCGGCGTCATCGAACGCGACAATCTGTCGAGCCTGTTGGGCTGAGACTTCGGAGGCTGGAATCACTTTTGTCTCGATCGCGGCCAATAGTCTTTGGGCACCAGCGCGGTGAGAGATGAGGAAATCGATTGCTGCGGTTCGTTCGGCGTCATTGAATGCGGGATATTGCTGCAATACCAATTCGGCCAGTTTCGCGTTCTTGATTCCACCGGCTGCCAGCAATGCGGGAACGACCAATCGTCGCGACGCGATCAGCTTCTGCACGTCGTCGACCAGTCCATTAGCTTGGCGACGAACAAGACCTGACAGTACGGCCTGGGCGGTTTCCGATTCGGACGATTCATCGTGAAGCAGTACGCGAAGGTTCAGCAACATTATCCCGTCGCCAGCTCGTGCACCAACTGTTACTGCTGCCAAGCGAACTTCCGCGTGTTCGTGCCTGATAAGTTGCTCGACGATCTCAGCCGCCTTGTGCGACAATGGTTCGCTCTCGGGCGATTGATTCAATCCGCTGAGCAAATCAACGATCACTTCAGCCTGGCGAGTTCTGGCGAGTGCATCGAATAGTAGCTCCATCCCGTGGCGTTCTTCAGTCACTCGTCGAGCGATCCATCGCCTGACAGCCGGGGCAACGTCAGCGATTCGATCCAGTGCTCGCTTTGGTTCTTTAGCTGCCTCTGGCTCCATTGCGTACCAAATCATTCGCTGCAGATTCGCTGACTGCCAACCATCGGATTGTGTGGCGATGCGCATCAGCGACGTCCAGCGACTTCCGATGGGCACCTTTTGCATCATTGCAACCAGCGAGAGACGCACCAGCCAGGAACGTTCTCGCGCCGCCACTTGTTCGATCTCTGCCATCGTTTCGCTACTCAGTTCGTCGACGTTCATCAACAAGCGTATGGCCCACGCACGCACATGCTCGCTGGAGTGATCGAGTGCTTGAATCAGCCAATCGTCGTTCACACCGCCGGTACAGTACAACGTCCACATCGCTCGCAGTTTGTGAGAGACACTGTCGCTGTCTGCGAAAATCTTCCGCAGCTGTTGATGAATGAGCGACATCTGCTGGCCAGCGGCCGTACGTTCTTGCAGAATGCGCCGAGCGTGACGTACGAACCATTCGTTGCGGTGCAACTGGTAATCGACCAGTTGCTCGTTGGATGCGTTTGTTAAATCAGTCGAAACACGGATTGGGGCTCCCCACGAAATTTTGTAGATGCGGCCGCTCGTTCGATGCACGCCATCTCGATCGTGACACTCTCCGCTATCAGACCAGTCGGTCAAATAGACATCGCCATCTGGGCCATACTCCATCGAGACCGCGCGAAACCAGGGATCGTCGGCAATCAGAAAGTCTTCATCGTGGACGCCGCGATAGCCGTTCGCATCGAGCAGCAGACGATCGCAGTTGACTCGCCGCCCGTGAATGTTGCTCATCAACAGCGCGCCGCGGTATTTTGCGGGCCAGCGGTCTCCCAAATAAATCATTGCGTCGCAGTGTGAATGCCCGCCGCCATGATTTTGATTCCCCTCCGCAACACGACTCTCTTTACCGAAGGCACCGGACGCCCAATGCAAATGATCGCATGTCGCCGTCATCAGTTCATAAGCATGCGGGTCGGGGTGTGTGCCACGATCCTTCCACCTTTCGTAGTGAGCTCCAGGCACGAGATGCCAAAGATGTTCAACAACACTAGTTGTCATGAAGCCCTGGCCGTGCTCGTCGAAATCGAGTCCCCAGGGATTGATCGTTCCATCGGCAACGACTTCGAATTGATGTTCGGTCGGATGATAACGCCAAATGCAGCAACTCAATTCAACGCGATTATCCTTCGACGTACCGGGACGACCGACGAGCGAAGGCTGCTTGATGCCATGCCGACCGTACAACCAACCGTCCGGTCCCCAGTTCAATCCGTTCACACTGTTGTGTTCCGCATCCAGTGACCATCCCTCCAGATGAACAATCGGTTCGGCATCGGGAACATCATCGCGATTGTGGTCAGAAATGAAGCTCAGGTGAGGCGGCGCAGTGAACCAGACTCCACCGAATCCGATTTCCAATCCGGTCAGATGCGTAAGTCCGTCGCGAAACACGGTGCGTCGATCAAGCACACCGTCGCCCGTCGTGTCTTCAAAGATCAAGATTCGATCGTGGGGCGCGTCGGTGAATTTGCTGCCGTTGTAAGAATAACTTTCTGCAACCCACAATCGCCCGCGGTCGTCGTACGTGATCGCGATGGGCTGCTGTACGTCAGGTTCGGCTGCAGCGAGTGTCACCTGAAATCCGTCACGAACACGTAGCCGCTTTACCGCTTCCTGAGGGTCCAGCGGTGATTCACCTGTTGGTTGTGTGTTTTCGGGAACGAACTCGCCGCCCGCAACGTGCACTCCAGTAGGGGACTCAGGCTCATTCGCAACTTCGCCAGACAAACGGTCAGGGGACTGCTGCGACAAAGCTGTCGTGCCATACGTCATTAGCATGGCAGTCGCACAAAGACCGATTGCGATTGGCTGGAAGTACTTCATGAAGTCATCGTCCCTTGAGTCGATAGATTGTAGTTGACACAACTCTCAAGATCGATTCGCCTTCGACCCATGATGCTTTTACTCAGTTTTGGACGCAGAGTCATTTGGTAAATGAAAATCAAAGGAGTTTATACCGTTGTTTGCACCTCGATTCTGCCCTTGTTACAATCGACTTCAAATCTGTACCACAACCGCCGTCGGCTACTTAGGCATCTGCCAAACAAAAGGTGGCGTTGGTTTTTAGCCGACGATGCGTAAACCGTCGGGCGTTTAACGTCGGCTGCAAACCGACGCCACGTTTCAAACCCGCCCCTTTTTTTATCGACGGATTCAAAGTGACCCATCGAATGACTTCAAACGACCACATGCATTTATCCAAGACATGCATGTCTCGCCGCAGGATGCTAACGATATCGTCGGCAGCAGTGATTTCCGGCGGAATCGCAGCGAACCGCTACGAGATCGCCGGGGCCGATGAACGAATCGTTGACTCGTCCGGCCGTGGCTGCTTACTTGGATTCAGCACGTATGGAATGCCATCGCTTACATCCGAAGAAGCTCTCGATGTACTCGCAGAAATTGGTTTCGATGCCGTTGAACTTGCTGTTCGCAATGGATCGGACGCCGATTCCGCGAAACTTACACCTGCTCGCAGGAAGGCGATTCGCGATCGTGTTGACAATTCGACGATGCGTCTGACTTCGTTAATGGAACATGTCTCCCCAACCACCGACGAGCAACAGGCCGTTGCGCTGAAAAGACTGAAACTAGCGGTCGACGTTGCGCATGACCTTTCGCCTGAAGCACCGCCGTTGGTGCAAACCGTGCTTGGCAATGGAGATTATGAACGATTGAAAACCCAGCTTCGTGATCGGCTTGGCCAGTGGGTGGACCTTGCTGATGCGAGCCAAACGACAATCGCCATCAAGCCTCATCGAGGCGGTGTCGTCTCGCAGCCCGCTGAAGCAGTTTGGTTATTCAACCAGCTTGGCAATCCCAATCGTTTGCGAATGGTTTATGACTACAGTCACTACATTTATCGCGATCTGTCGCTGGCAGAAACCATCGAAGCGTCACTGCCGTATGTCGTTCACGTCGCGGTGAAAGACGCCGTGTTGAATAACGATCGTGTTGAATTTAAATTGCCGGGAGAAGCTGGCACGATCGACTTTGCCGAATTGATTCGACGTCTGCACGCTGGAGGTTACCGAGGCGACATCAATTGTGAAGTCAGTTCGATGGTTTCCAAACAGCCTGTTTACGATGCGATTGCCGCGGCACGATTGTGCTATCGGAACCTATCAACTGCGTTCGAGCGGTCAGGCGTGGACCGCGTCCGATGAGTGAGCCTACTGTTGATGCAACTTCGACATTGGTGCGGCCAGCGAGAAAATGGCTGACTATCATACTGGCTGTTGTTTTTGTGCTTAGCATTATCTTGGGCGCAGGCCCCGGTGTGTTGTTGGTGAATCGACCAGAAACAATTGTCGGCGTTCCGCTTGTGTACGCATGGGGTATCCTGTGGTACATCGTGCAAGTCATCGTTGTGCTGATCGCCTACTTTACAACTTGGAAACAAGCTGCGGAGGATATGGAATGCGATCGATGGGGTGCACCCCAAACGATCTACGGTGATGGAGAACCAGCGTGATGTCGATTCCCGTCTTGGTGGTCTTGCTGTACCTGGGCGTTCTAATGCTGCTGGGTTGGATGGGGTATCGATGCAGCGAACACAACGAAGACGATTACTATTTAGCCGGACGAAGCCAGGGTTGGATGATCTCATCCATGACGATCATGGCAACGTTCTTCAGTTCGTTTGCGTTGCTGGGGGCTCCCGGAATGGTGTATCGCGAAGGAGTAGTTTTCGCACTGGTCAGCCTAAACGTACCGATTGCCGGAGTCTGTATTTTTCTGTTGGGCGATCGTATTCGAAAAGCGGGCCGAGTCGGCGGCTACATTACTCAGGCCGACATGTTGTGCGATTACTATGGTGGCTCGGTCGTACTCAGACTATTGATTACGTTGGTCGGATTTCTGTTTGCGATACCTTACGTGATGATGCAGTTGAAGGCTGGCGGCGAACTTGCCGCGGTGCTGTTCCATCAATATGCACATGCGTTTGAGGCCGGAGCGATTGTTCTATCGATCATCACCGCGCTGTACATCATGATCGGAGGCATGCGAAGTGTCTCGTGGACGGACGCCCTTCAATGCATCTTGTTGATCACGGGCATGGTGCTAGGCGGGATTGCATTGCTTGTCAGTCTCGGTGGCCCGGCGGCTTTCCTTGATCGAATCAGCGAACTACCGGAGTCGTCGCTAACCGTACCAGGGAACACTGGCTTCTGGCAGATCCCCATGCTATTCACAGTGTGCCTGCTGATGCCGATCGGTGGCATCATTCAGCCCGCGCAGTGGATGCGGTTCTATTCGGCTCGTGATTCCAACACGCTACGCCGAGGCGCAGTGATTTTCACAATCATCCTAACTGGCTGTTTCGTGTTCGCCATCATGCCGATCGGATTGGGAGCGCAGGTGCTGTATCCCTTGCAGTTGACGGCTGATGGAGTCTCGCCGAACGCCCAAGTTGACAGCTATGACCAGATCCTTGTCATCATGCTCGGCGATTTGTTACCAGAATTGGTTGGCGGTCTGATGGGCTCGATCCTATCTTCGCTGATTGTTGTGGCGATCATGGCGGCCGCAATGAGCACGGCGGACAGCAACCTGCATGCGCTCGGCGCCCTGTTTACCCGTGATATCTACGGGCGATTTCTGCGCAAGAGTTCATCCGAAGGCGAAAGAGTTTGGGTCGGACAAGCCGTGATCGTGGTAGCGACAGCAGTTTCTTTGGCATTAGTTCTTATCGGCAGTCGTCCCGAGAGCAGCCTTACTGGGTTCATGGAGATGATCGTTGGTCTGGCCCTGTTCGCTGTCGCTTTCAGCGTTCAGTTACTTCCGATGACACTCGACGTGCTGTTTGTTCGACGCGGAACGAAGCATGCCGCGATTGCTGGCCTAGTGGGTGGACTAGTCGTGGCGTTTTGTTTTACACCACTGTTTCCCCCACTGTTCTCTGACGGTTCAGCACCGCTCTTGCAATTGATCAACAAGGCGAAAACCTTCGCACCCATCCACGCGTCCGCCTGGGGACTCACCACCAACATGGTCGTTTTCGTTGTGGTTTCGTTCCTGCAGGGCTCAGTTTCGAATCGCCAGAGATAGTCCGTGCCGCGATTATCTGTCCCGACGACATCGGCGAACGTGCTATCTGCCTAGGTGAATCATCCGTATCAGGCCGATTGCATCGTCGAAGATTGAAGGCGTTCTGGGCGGTGTCCCAGTTTTAACTGGTTGGCGACAGTCGCTTGATTGATCGATTCGATCTGGTCAACACCGGCGGCCGTGATGGAGATTTGACCGCTCTCTTCGCGTCCGATGTAGCCCTTTTCGCGAAAGTACCAAAGGTGAAAGTTGAGTACTTCCACAGGAAACGACACTAAGGTTTCCAGGGTGCCAATACCGATGCCTGGTTTCTTGAAGTCACGGCGGCGTTGAGCATAAAGTACCGACAACAATTTGTATCGTTCTATACAATCATCGCCGGCCGCATTGGCGCCGGCAACTAACTCCGACTTTATTTGCTTCTGACGCTCATACGACGCGTCATAAGCGGCGCGTTTTTGTGGATCACGCAACGTGTCGTAGGCTTCGACGAGCTTACTGAAGAACGCTGAGTCACCAGTATTTGAAACATCTGGATGATGCTTTTTGGCCAGGAAGCGGAATACGCGTTCAACAGTCGCGGAACTTGCATTCGGGCTGACTTCTAAAATTTCATAGTGGTCAACGAATTCTTTGGAAGCCATGTAGTTGTCTCGTTTGAACGAAAAGGAACAGTCCAAACGAAATGTAGCTCGGTATAGACGTCCGCTCTATCAAAAGGACGCACCACCGCGATTCCAGCGGTCAGTTGTACCAGTAGTCGCGGTTGTACCGACTATAATGCTCACGGCAAGTTGGCGATCGCGGCCTTTCTTGCCGCCTCAAATTCATCGCCTGGCGTCCAGGCAGGCATTTGTGGGTCTTCGGCGACACGGCGTCCAACATGAAACAGCAGTCGGATGTCCTCCAAGGCGCCTGACAAATCCCAGTCTTCGCGATACTCATCACTTGGCTGGTGATAGATTTTTTCAACCCACTCATCCAATCGCTCTTTGCCCCATCCATCTGGCTTTCCGATCACGTTGATCCCCGAGTGCAGGTACACGCCGGGGACACCGATCTTGGCTAAGCTGAACTGATCCGAGCGGTAGTAGTAACCGCGATCAGGAAAATGGTCAGGGGTCACGATTCGTTGTTGAGCGCGGGCGATTGCTTTGACGAAACGATCGAGGCTCGATTTGCCGTAGCCGATTACGTTGACGTCATGTGTCCGCCCGATGATGTTCGTACCATCCATGTTAATGACGGCGGCAAGTCGTCCTGGGACAATGGGTGGATCGCTGGCAAAGTACTTTGAACCGAGCAAGCCCTGCTCTTCGGCGGACACAGCGGCAAACAGAATTGAACGCGAAGGTTTTTGCTCCAGTTGCGTGTACGCCTTTGCCATCGCCAGTAGCGCCGCAGTGCCGGACGCGTTATCGATCGCTCCGTTGTAGATGTTGTCGCTGTTCACGTCGCGTTCAGCCGCAAGCCCCAAATGATCGTGATGTGCCATGTACACAAGCACTTGGTCCTTCAACTCGGGGTCACTGCCAGGAAGTTTCCCCAAAACGTTCGCCGTATCTTGTTCTCTTACGTCAGCTGTCAGCTCGATAGACAGTGAGACGCCCAGCGGTTGTGGTTGAAAGTCGCGTGATTCGGCGGCGCCTCGAAGTTGATCGAGATCTCGTTCAGACAAGTCCGCAATTTTGCGTGCCGCTTCCTCGGTTGCCCAAGCCTTCAGGTCCATGCGAGGTCCTTGAGTGCCTCGCAATTCAAAGTCTTCCCCACTCCATGATGTTTGGATGACTTGCCAGGGATAACCCGCCGAGGGCGTCGTGTGAATGATGATCGCGCCGACAGCCCCCTTGCGCGCCGCTATTTCATACTTGTAGTCCCAGCGGCCATAATACAATCGGCGAGTTCCCTCAAATAAATTTGGATCAATAGCGGGATCGTTGTTCATCACTACCAAGATTTTTCCACTTACGTCGACATCCTTGTAATCATTCCAGTCGTACTCGGGAGCTTCGATGCCATAGCCGACAAACACCAGTTCCGCATCTTTGACGCTGATCGCATCCACCGGTCGACCGATGCTGGACATGAAATCCTGGACCGAGGTCAGCGATAGCGTTTTGTTATTGCCACGAAACACAACCTCAGCCGGTGCATGAGTACGAACACCAACCAGTGGCACTGCTTGCAACCAACTGCCATCGGCTGCTGCGGGGGCAAGTCCCAGCGATTGAAATTGCGTCGAGAGATAAAGTTGCGTGAGCGTGTCTCCTCGCGAGCCTGGACCGCGACCTTCGAGCAAATCATCCGCTAAGAACCGAATGTGGCCGCGCAGTGTCGATTCATCAATAACTTGTGCAGCCGCGTTTTCGCTCGCGGACAAAGCTGCCGTCACTGGATCGTTGCCTTCTTGGGCAAGTGCAGCGGCGCCCGAGTAGGCGATCACCGCCAACAGGACAACATGAGTCTTAGAAAAATTCATTGGGTAAAATCCTCAACCGTTTCTATTGGGAGTAGATAATTCAGCGACTGCGTCCAGCTTCGATGATCTTGGTCAGCTCTAATTGCAATCGCTCAGCAACGTCCGTGTTCTCGTCAATCACGTTCCTTTTCTCAGCGGGATCTGACGCTAGATCGAACAACTGCACTTCAGGAACATTCGTGTTAGCAAGTTCTTTTCGGACATTGACGTTGCGTGCCGACTTGTTTCTGTAGCGATGCAGTTTCCAGTTACCTGAACGAAAGCCAAGAGAATTTCTACCATTGTCCTGCTGGATCAAGTGGTCGCGGCCTTGGGCGCTAGGTACGCCCAGCAACGCATCGATCAAGTTAAAACTGTCCACGCAGGCATCGTCGGCAAGCGGTTGTTCGGTCAGTGCCGCGAGGCTGGCAGCGAGATCAATGGTACAGACAACTTGTTCACTGACACCCGGTTGAATTCGACCAGGCCACCGTGTGATGAACGGCGTGCGGGTGCCGCCTTCGTACACACTGTACTTGCCGCCGGAGAACGGTCCAGCAGGCTGGTGCATGCCGATCATCTCGATCGCTCCGTCCTTATATCCATCATCAAGAACTGGACCATTATCACTGCAGAAGACCACGAGCGTCTTTTGCGTCAGTTGTAAACGTTCGAGAGTTTGCATCAGCTCGCCGACACACCAGTCGATTTCAGTAATCGAGTCGCCACGAAAACCGAGCGATGTCTTGCCCTGGAATCGCTCGTGAGGAATACGTGGCACATGAATGTCATGGGAAGCGAAAAACAGGAAGAACGGTTCGTTCTGGTGAGCAGCGATAAACTCATTGGACTTCTCAACCCACTTGTCCGCCAAATCTTCATCGCGAAAACGCGCTGCACGGCCGCCCGTGTAGAAGCCGATGCGGCTGATCCCATTGTGAATGGTCGCGTTGTGGCCATGCGACCAATCCATTTTCAATGTATCGCGATGCGTGATACCGGTAGGATGATCCGCAGGCGGTTGCTGATCACCGACCCAAAGTGGATCAGCGGGATCGAGATTGAGCACACGGTGGTCCTGTACATAAACTTGCGGCACTCGATCGTTGGTTGTTGGCAACAGAAAGCAACTGTCAAAACCAATTTCAAGCGGTCCAGGTTTTAGCTCACCATTCCAATCAGGGCCGGCATTGTCGCCCAAACCCAAATGCCATTTTCCAACCACTGCGGTAGCATAGCCAGCGCGACCTAGGATCGATGCAATCGTATCGGTTCCTGGCTGAATGATTGCGGGAGCGTTGGGCGGCGCGATGCCGGTTCCTTCTGCGCGGAAAGCATAGGTGCCGGTCAGTAGCGAAAAGCGAGTTGGCGTGCAGGTCGACGCCGAGCAGTAGCCATCGGTGAACCGCAAGCCTTCGGCGGCCAGCCGATCGATGTTTGGAGTTTTTAATGAGGTCGCGCCATAGCACGAGACGTCGCCGTAGCCCAAGTCGTCGGCCATGATCACAATTACATTGGGTTGCTGGGCGGGCACATCAAGTTGCTGGGCGGTTTGTGCTGAAAGCGCAGTCGCACAAAGGAGTTGACCCAGCCAAGCGGTATACCCCATCAAAGCGGTACACGCAGTGCAGGAAATCGCGGATGCAGCGCCCTGGAAACGATGCCGCGATGATCGGTGATAGATGATCACCGCGAATTGCTGAATGCAGCTCCTTAGAATCTGACGCATGTCGAAACTCGTTTTGAGGAACGTGAGTGTGTCGCGACCGGGATAATTCAGAGGCGACAACGAAATGTACAGTTTAATGAGGTTTGATTGACGCTCAGGAGTGGCATACCGATGCGATAGAACAGCCGATGCAATTCCCGCCGCAACCTTTCGATTCGCTCGTGCCACAACCTTCGCCGCAACCTTCACTGAGCAGTTTCGCAAGCGGCCCAGTTCGCACGACGGATTCATAGTCGGCGGCAATTTTGCGGATATGACTTTCCGTCGCCAAATCAACGTTGCCGAGAAAGTGCAGCACAATTGAGCGGCCATCAAATAAGTGATCAATCTCCAGCAGAGTTGCCGACGGGCTGCGGATACGTAAATCTTGGCGGCATTTTTCGATAGCGCGGCGTTTGTGGCGTTGCAATCGGCGGATTAAAAGTTCATCCTCAGCACCCGCAATTCGCAGTATACGCGAGCTAGTTTCGGCAACATGTTTGGCTTCGTTCAGGACTTCGCCGATTTCCAGTCCGCGAGCGGATCGGACGATCACGTGGTTTCCACGCCCAAACATTGACTCGCTATGAGACAACTGCACTTCGGCTAGCACGCCGACACGGACGAAGTAATGGGGCATGGAAAGAACGGCCGGGGGCGGGCATCTTGTGGAAACAGCGGACAGGTTCCACTATGTTGGTCGATTCTGCCGCTCGAAGCAATCAGTGTCCGACGATCAATTCCCGGCAACCTGTGCCCATTTGTTCCCCGTTCCAACATCACTCTCTGGTTATGACTCTAGCCTCCCCCACTCGAACGACCGCGACCTCCACAGTTCCCGGTTCTGTCGATCTTGATCGCTACAATCGCATGGCTGACGCGGTATTGGACGGGGACGTGATCTCACGCGAAGACGCATTGTCGATTCTCGCGGCTCCCGACGATGACGTTCTGGCGATTCTGGCGGCAGGCTTTCGCATTCGCCAGAAGTACTTTGGTCGGACGGTTCAGTTGTACTTTCTGATGAGCGCCAAGAGCGGCTTGTGCCCAGAGGACTGTCAATATTGCAGCCAGTCGAAGATTTCCGACGCACCGATCCCCAAGTACAACATTCTTCGCCGAGACGTGCTGCTTCAAGCCGCTGCACTTGCTTCGGAGCGGGGCGCCAAGACGTACTGTCTTGTTATCTCGGCACGCGGGCCGAACGAGCGCGAGATGCGGGCCGTGGAGGAGGTCGTACCGGAAATCAAGCGACGTCACGGCTTGGATATTTGTGCCTGCTTGGGCCTGCTTTCGCGTGAGCAAGCGGACCGGCTAAAAGCGTGCGGTGTGGATCGCGTCAATCATAATTTGAACACGAGTGAATCGTACTACGCTGAGATATGTACCACACATACTTACGCGGACCGAGTCCAGACTCTGCGACACGTCCGTGACGCGGGAATGGAAATGTGCAGCGGGGGCATCATTGGAATGGGGGAGAAGCATCAGGACGTCGTGTCGATGGCCTTTGACCTACGTGAACTTGGAGTCCATTCCATTCCGCTAAATTTTCTCAATGCCATCGACGGAACACCGCTAGCCGGAAACGATGCGCTGACTCCCCAGGATTGCTTGCGAGCGTTGGCAATGTTCCGCTTCGTGAATCCGACCCGCGAGTTGCGAATTTCAGGTGGTCGCGAGATCCATCTTCGATCATTGCAACCGCTGGGGTTGTACGTCGCGAACAGCTTGTTCGTCGGCGATTACCTGACGACCAAAGGCCAAGCTCCACAAGCTGACTATGATATGATCCGTGACCTGGGATTTGACGTCACTACATCCATGATTCCGACTGAGTGAAATCAATGAACTCGCTTGCGAAAACTGCATTCGCGCTTGTCTGGGTTGCTTTGCCGATCCAGAGCCTTGTCGCACTTGATAGCTGGTCCGCGTTTCGTGGCGATCACGGAGACGGCATTGTTCGCGGTGCAACTGATTTGCCCATCCAATGGTCGCGGGACAGCCAAGTCAGTTGGCGAACGGAGCTTCCCGGTAGCGGTTGGTCTTGCCCAGTCGTTCAGAGTGGTCGCATTTTTCTCACGACGGCAATCCCCGACCCGCAGCGAGATGGTGAAGACGATGGTGACAGTAAACAAGCCCTGGAATATACGCTCTCGTTATTGATCGTCGACGCGGCGACAGGCGAACTCGTTAAACAAGTGCCGGTGATGAGACAGACTGCTGATCGTTCGCCGCGAGTCCACTCTAAGAACAGTCACGCCAGCCCGACGGCGATCGTTCGGGGGGATCGCGTTTTTGTACACTTTGGCTACCAAGGCACCGCTTGTTTAACGACGGATGGAGAAATCGTTTGGACGAACCGGGACTTGTATTTCAAGCCGACTCATGGCAACGGTGGCTCACCAATCTTGGTTGACGATCATTTGATTTTCACCTGTGATGGCGACAAGGAACCCAAGGTCGTTGCACTGGACACGAACACCGGCAAGCTCGCTTGGCAGACGCCCCGACCGGTGAGTGCGACGAAAACCTTCTCTTTTTGTACGCCAACATTGATTGACGTGGATGGAAAGAAACAAGTCATTGCACCGGGAAGCGATTGTGTGCTTGCACTCGATCCCGCAACTGGCGAAACATTGTGGGACGTCCGCTATGTTGGTTATTCCGTTGTGCCCAAGCCGGTCTACGACGGCGGCTTGGTCTTTGTATCGACGAGTTTCGACAATAGCAAGTTGTTAGCAATCCAACCGACCGGTCACGGCGTTGTTACCGATACGCATGTTGCCTGGCAAGCGGACAGCAATATTCCTAAGACGCCATCGATGATCGCCCACGAGGGGCTAGTTTATTCGGTCAGCGATGATGGCATTGCATTGTGTACCGAAGCGGCAACAGGTGATGTGGTTTATCGCAAGCGACTGGGCGGTAACTACTCCGCTTCGCCGCTACTTGCTGCTGGTCGGATTTACTTCACGAGCGAAGAGGGTGTCACAACGGTCATTGCCGCAGGTCGCGATTACGAAGTGCTGGCCAAGAATGACCTCGGTGAACGCACGTTGGCATCACTTGGCGTAGTCGATGATTCGCTGTTGATTCGCACCACGGCAGCTCTGTACCGGATCGGCAAGTAAACCAAATCGATTAACTACGTCGTGTGGGATCGATGCCCATGTCGCGAAGCATCTTTTGCAAGTCCTCCCACGCAGCTCGTTTCGCTTCGGGAGCTCTTAGCAAATAAGCTGGATGATAGGTCACGATCACTTTACTCTCGCGGTACCGATGGAACTTTCCACGCAGACGACCCACCGAGAGCGTGCTCGAGAGCAGCGCTTGGCTGCTGACGGCACCCAGACAGACAATGTATTCCGGACGCAGGATTTCCAGTTGTGACTCGAAGTATTCACGACAGTTCTGGATTTCGCCCGGATCGGGGTTGCGATTCTCCGGCGGTCGACATTTCACTGTGTTGAGGATGTAAACATCTTCGCGTTTAAACGTACAGGCTTCGATCATTTTTGTGAGTAATTGTCCGGCCTTGCCGACAAACGGTCGGCCACTGCGGTCCTCGTCCGCGCCAGGCCCCTCACCAAAAAATGCGACACGTGGTTTCGCCGTGCCTTCGCCGAAAACGGTTTGTGTCCGACACCTGGAAAGGACTTCACAACGTGTACAACCTGAGACGAGTTGCTGCAACTGAGCAAGTTTCGATTCCCGCTCGGCGAGCGGGAGCGGATTGCGTTCGTAGTCGGTGCCTCCCGATGCGACCGCAGCAACTCGCTGGGACCGATGGGTAACTGCCGCTGGTGGCGGAACTGGAGTGGGACGAGATTGTTGCGGGGGGGCAGCGGGAATTGCAGGAGGTGACTCGGCGATAATGGATTCAGGTTCGGCAACGTGCAAGAGTTGGTCGAATTCTGCGATCCCCGATTCAGTGGGATTGGGGCCGAAATGAATTCCCAGTCTGGCAAAATGTGCCGCGAGCGATGCCGCTGCGACCGCGATTTGCGAGGCTTCCATCGGAGTGGTAAGTGTCGGTACGTCAATGCGGGTATTCGATTGTGAACTCATGTTTGCATTCTATGGCAAGCGATCCGGTTCTCAAGCCGACGTTCTCCGAGTACGCTGTGTCGTTTGCTCGCTAGAATCAAAGTTTCCTCAACATGCCCGTTCCCCAAGTCGCGATAGTCGGTCGACCGAATGTCGGTAAAAGCAGCCTGTTTAATTGGCTCGCCCGCCGCCGTTTAGCGATCGTTGATGATTTCGAGGGTGTCACGCGTGATCGCATGACCACGCTAATTGAACATAACGAGCGTTTCTTTGAATTGATAGATACGGGGGGGTTAGGCATCGAGGACCCCGACGACCTGACGGCCGATGTGCGTCGCCAGATTGAGATTGCGATCAATTCAGCTGATGTAATTTTGCTCGTTGTCGATGTTCGCACTGGTCTGATGCCGTTGGACGTTGAGGTCGCAGAGCGGCTGCGTGGTGTCGAGCGTCCGGTGATCCTTGTCGCGAACAAGGCCGATACCGATTCCATGGATGTTAACGCTGACGAGTTTCATCAACTTGGGCGAGGACATTTGATCTGTGTTAGTTCACTCCAAAATCGTAACCGTGAGGATCTACTGGAGTTAATCGTCGACCGATTGCCAGTCGTCAATGACGAGACATCACAACTACCCCAGATGAAAGTTGCGATTGTCGGGCGTCGCAATGTGGGCAAAAGCACGTTCGTTAACACGCTGGCTAAGGCGGATCGAATGATCGTGAGCGAGGTGCCGGGAACGACACGTGACAGCGTTGATGTGAAATTCGAAATGGACGGTCAAACCTTTATGGCTATTGATACGCCAGGGTTGAGGAAACGAAAGAGCGTTCGCACGGATCTAGAGTTCTACAGTACGCATCGCGCCCAACGCAGTGTCCGTCGCGCTGATGTGGTGCTGATGTTTTTCGATGCTGCTGACACGATTAGCAAAGTCGATAAGCAGTTGATGGGATACGTGATCGAAAATTTCAAGCCATGTATCTTTGTAATCAACAAGTGGGATCAATTGGCGGGCACCGTCACCACGGACCGGTGGGTGCGATACCTGAGAGGTCAATTTCCGACACTGGCATATGCACCGATCGCATTCATTACTGGTCAAACCGGCAAGAACGTCAAAACATTATTGAACCACTCGACAATGCTATTCAAACAGTCGATGGAACGAGTATCCACCGGCGTGCTGAATCGAGTGATTCATGCGGCTGTCGAAGCTCATCCGCCGCCCATTCACCAGAATCGGCGCCCGAAGATTTTCTTCGCAACTCAGGTGTCGACACAGCCGCCAACGATCGTATTGATGTGCAGCGATCCCAAAGCATTTGGTAACGACTACCGGCGATTTCTGTTGGGAGTCTTGCGCGACCATCTGCCGTTCGGCGAGGTGCCGATCAAGATGTACTTGCACAAACGACATCGAGATAGCGACGAGCCAGAATAGACTGCGTTAGCGAATTGTTTTGCCCGCGTCCAGCAACACACTATTGGAAACATCATTTCCAAAGTCGCTGTGACGCTCCAGTTTCCAGACGACTTGTTTCGTTCGCGGGTCCAGTTCAACAAGTTGCGGTTGATCGGGGCCTGCGTGGCAATTGCCGATTACGTAGTTGCCATTTGATAACACTTCGAGCGTCGTGACCCAGGCAAAGCGAATGCCCGGTAAGTCGTCTTGATGCAGCTGCCACACGATACGTTTGTCTGGCGCCACTTCCAAGACGCTGTGACCGTTTCCGGTAGCAACCAGCGTGTTGCCGCTGGGCAACCGCAGAGCACAGAACAGCCGATTGCCGAAAGCCTCAGGGCCGTGGCCCTCTTTCGCATCCTTGGCGAACATTGGTACCTCGTATTCCCAGAGGACCTTACCGGTGGTGGAGTCATATTCCCGGACTTTGCCATCCGCTTCGTGTGCGGCGAGGTAATTTCCGTTCTCCAATTGGCGAACCAACCGTGTGTCGGAATGGGCGTTGGGGTTCTCGACTGTCAGCGGCATTTGGGAAACGATCACGCCATCGCGGTTCACTTCGATGATCCGTGCGCTGCCCGACTCGGCAATCATCACGTTCCCGTTGGCAAGCGGTTGGCAAGCGTGAACTTCAATTCGTTTGCCTTGGTTATCAGGGTGCTCGGACGCGTCGTACTGCCAAACCACATTCTTCGATTTCGGATCGATTTCCGCGACGCCAGCACGACCCTGCAATACCAAGTAGTTGCCGTTGGGCAAGACATGCAAATCATGAATGCCTTTCCAGGGCATTTCCCAGCCGATTGTTCCGTCAGTTTCAATTACCGCCAGTCGGCCCATGCCTTGCAACAGAACGCGATGTTGTGCCGAAGCAACCGAAATTGGGATCAGCGTGCACAGGATAACGACGACAGCGGAGAAAGGTTTCATTGTCCAGTGGTTTACTTTTTGGTGACAGTTGCCGGTTCAAAGACTCGGAAACGTTGTTCAGTGGTGAGTTTGCCGAAGTCACAATCTTCGGTGAATGAGATATTTAGCGGTCCGCTGGCGTAAATCGCATGCTGTCCGGGCGAATCAAAAGTTACCTTGCTCAAATCAAGTGACGAATCACGCTTGGTTGCTTTGAAGAAAATATTGTAGTCGCCGCCAATAAAACGCGAGTCATTAACGCTGACCTGTAGCTGAGTGTCACGAGGCTCGGCTAACAATCCGCCGTGTCGATTGTTTTCGATGGTGACGCCAACGAGTTTGACTGCGTCAGCCACGTCGCCGACGTAAATTCCAGCATCATCGTTGTTACTAATGCTGCCGCCGTTGATCGTTAATGATCCTGCGAGCATGTCGATCCCCCTTAACCCCGCGTGCTGGATATCCGTCTTATTTAAAGTAACGATTCCATCATTGATGACGGTGATACCATTTTCTTTGACGTCGAGGATAGAACTGTTTTCGCTGGTTACATTTCCGTGATCAATGTTGATTCCCATCTGGCCTTCTCTGATTTCGCATTTATCGCGCAGTATCAATGTGCCGGGCGATACGAGGGCTGCGACAAAACATTTGGAGAATTTTGTATTGAACACCTCCACTGAACCGGGCACTTCCTTGCTTTTTTGATTCAAATCGCTTTCGTCAACGAATCTTGCTTGTACTCCCGTTTTACACAGGAGGAACTTGCTATCGCGAATGATGGCGACGCCGTTATTGGTCGTACTGACGCCCACCTCCAGGCAACCATCGAAGGTGCAATCGTTAATCAAAACTGCATCAGGAAGACTGCGGTCCACTTCGATACCCACGGTGCCGATAAACGTCGAACCAGTGACTTCCGCCGGACCGCCAATCAACTGCAGTCCCGACAAGCGGAAGGAGCATCCCTTAATTATCGCTTGACGATGATCTGTGCATGAGATCGCGAACTGACGCGATTCTTGGAACTTGCAATCGATTGCGGCGATACTGGTATCCCGATTGCCTTTGATACAGTTGTAGCTGGTTGTCAGCAGCGTACTTCGTTCAATCAAGAACGTTCCCGACTCGACATCGATGGCGTTGAACTGCTGCGTTGTGTGGTGTCCTTGAGCATCGATGGTGAAGTCTCGGATGATCACGGCCTCATCGGGCTGGCAAACAATGGTCAGCGGTGGTCCGGTGGCGTTGACCAACTCGCATCGCCCTAGCGATTGCTGGCCCAGGATGGTGACCGGTCGCGCGATACGTAACTGTTCGGTGTATTTTCCTGGGACAACGGTAATCACAGCGCCAGCGGGGCCAGCATCGATAGCGGCTTGAATCGTTTTGTGTGAACCGCCGCCGGCCGGATTGACGATCCAAGGTTTCTCCGGAGAACCGTCAACGTCAGGCATTGGCGGTTCCGGCTTGGTGATTTCAACAGGGATCGGCTCGACCGTCGAGCTATCGTCAATAGTTTTAACACCGCTATTATTTTTGGAGGTACCTATGTCCGCGTTGGACTGTCCACCACCGGTACCTGGGTCATCGTTAGGCGAGTTGTTCGCAACCACGACGCTTCCGGAGTCACGGCTGACGACATAGGCGACGATACCGGAGGCGACGGCCATCACGGCAAGCGTTACCAATTGTCCCAGCCAACGAACCCACCACGGTGATGGCGGCCCGTACTGCTGTGTCGACGTGACGGTGCGCGTCGACGACGTCATCGATACATGGGATTCTCGTGACGAACCATGCTGTATGGATTGGCTGCCATGCAGCGATTGGCTTCCCTGTTGCGAACTGCGAGTTCCTTGTTCCGTCGAGCCTCGCGAGGTGGCAGTGCGGGTTGATCCTCCAGCAAAGGAACTGTCACTGTACAAGTTGGTGCTAGTGGAACCGCGAATCGTTTGATTACTCAAGCCTTCCGCCAACAACAATTCCAAGGCGACGGCGAGGTCGCGCACCGAAGCATATCGCTCCGACGGCTTTTTCGCACAGCACTTCAAGAACACGTCGTTGAGACTTTCGGGAAGATTCGGGGAACGCTGTTGCAAGGGACGTGGGTCCATCTCGCAAATCTGTTCCGTCAGCGCACGGCGATCGCGGCCACTGAAGGGTACCTTGCCGCACAGCAGCTCATACAGCATCACGCCCAAAGACCAGAGGTCCGAACGCGGATCGAGGAAATCGATGCGGCCTTTAATCTGCTCGGGCGACATGTACGCCGGAGTGCCCGCTAGTTCGCCCCGACGGCCCTGCTGTTCTTCTTCTGATATGGCTAAGCCAAAGTCAGCAATGAACGGCTTGCCGGACTGGTCAATCAGCACATTATCAGGCTTCAAATCCCGGTGCAGAATATCGATCAAGTGCGCCGGTTCGAGTGCCAGTGCGATACTACGGATCATTCTCGCAGCGTCTGCGGGTGACATCGGTCCGTGCTCATCCAACCAATCTCGCAACGACGAGCCTTGGATGAATTTTTGCACGATATACGTGGCACCCGTCTCGGTGCTGCCGATGTGGTAGACCGGGACAATGCCTTCGCTGTCGATTTGGGCTGCCTTGGATGCTTCAACTCGCAGGCGTTCCTGAATCTTCTTGTCGCTAACGTGGGAAACTTTGATAGCGACCTTGCGATGAAGTTCCGTATCGACGGCAAGATACACGACTCCAAAAGCACCTCGACCGAGTTCTTTCTCGATCTTGAATTTATCGATGGACTCTGGGTGAGATTCGACGGGCGTGCGACTTGAGTTGCTCGGCGGACGCTTGTCTTTCCCCGGGGTGACTTTGGACGACGGAGACGGTGTCGCGGATGAATGCTTTGGAGTTGCCGGTCGTTGGGCAGCAGCCGACGCCTGTTGACCATCAATTGTCGCATCAGGTCGAGCTAAAGGGGGCACATGCATCGTGCCATCCATGGCCTCGCTGTCCATGGAAGCGCGCATCTGTGTCGCCTCCATATCCAAGTCATCGTTTTCACTGTCCAGATACTGTCGAAGCGGTTCGCGGTAAAGCGATCGCGTTGTCTCATCGAGTCCCGCCAAGACCGTATCCACGTTGGCTTGGGGGTCTCGCTGTCGGATCTCACTCAAGCGACGAACAAGCAATTGCAATTGCTCGGGATCGAAGAGGACCGTTTCGTTAGAGCGTTCTTTATTTGGCATGGGCAATCGGCAGCGACAAGGGACATCACCGTCGATTATTGCTTGAATATGCTTCCAAGGGTAGCGCTAAGGTGGTAAAGCTCCCACCATTAGTGCCGATTTATTGCCCAAACATGCGCGGCTACGTGTCGCGCAAGCTGATCAGGAAAAGGGCTAATTGCCGCCTGGGAAGCCCTGACCACCGGCACCACCACCACCACCTCCACCGGGGCTTGTTCCACCTTGGCCGGTTACAAAGTTGAAGGTGGTCACGTCACCGATTTGTTGGAACGCAGGCGCAGGCGAGATACGTACGTATCGTCGGTCAGCCGAAATAATCGCCAGCGTAAACAACATTGCACCTTCCTGAAGCGTGGTGATTTGCGGTTGGAAACCAACTGCCCCGCGATTGAGGAACGGATTGCCTTGGACGCCGCCAAAGCCTCCGCCGCTGCCGGTAAGCGTTGCTACGTCGCGATAAAATTCTTGCAACGCTTGGGCATTCGCGCCAGGAGCTCCAAACACGGGACCGCCGCCGAGCTGTCCAGGTGCGAATCCTCCGCCTCCGATGCCACCACCGAAATTACCGCCTCCGATTGCCTGGGCCAGAACTTGGTTTTGGATATTTCGCTGGACGTCTCTCAGGCTCGCCAATTGCGCTTCACCGACTTCTTCTTTCCGCTGGCCATCCTTCACTGCAAACACAATCAAAGCATTTTTCTCAGTCAGAGGAATTTGCTCACGAATGTAGCGTTGGTCGGGGCGTCCGATATCCGTCAGCAATTCTACCGTTACGTGTCCGGTCGACACGTCACCCCAGACTCGACGGATATGCAATCGATACTGGCCGCTGAAGCCCTGAGGACACATGTAGGTTTCCGAAACAGCGCCGGTCTTATCTTCACCGCGCCCTGGATAAGAATCGCCCAGCAGCGTACCGCCACCAGCGGTGTTGCGGAGATCCAGTGAACAAACAGTTCCGGAAGGTTCTTCGATGGACAAATCCACATCCGCGTCGCCGGTCCAAGTCACGCGAACGATCGCATCGTGCGACGCCGCTTGCTTGAGCGATTCATTGAACGCATCGGCTTCGGCTTGACGACCTTCCTCGATCAGTTGTGCGTAGGTTGCACGAGCCAGCAGTCGAGCTTCGGCAACCACAGGTTCGAATTTCTCGGACCATGCTTGCGACAGAACCCCTGTGCATGCCCATTGCAAACCATGAAGGTCATCGATTCGTTTGGCCAATCGCAGGCCCATCACAAAGGCTTCGCGGCGATACGGATCAAGCGAAGCGACATTTTCGCAAAGCTTCAAGGCAGCGGCGTGGCTGCCGATTTCTTCCAGTCGCGCCGCGACGTGCAAGACATCTGCCGGATCTTCAGCAAAATCAACGGCCGAAAGCAGCGTTCGTTCAATCATTTCCTGGGGAGCACCTGTCGCCTGTTGAGCAATCGCCAACGCTTGATACATCCATGATTGAACGTGTCCAGCTCGCATCGCTGCAGAAATCGTCTCGCCGATCTGAGCGAAATGCTCAACCGCAACGTCGGGCTTTCCGGTCTTCTCGGCCGACAAAGCCTTAGCATTCCAATGTCCCACGGTTGCGCGAATTCTCGCATCCAGACGTCCCAGATCTTGGGCATCGTCAATCTTCACACTGGCGAAAAACTCGTCCCAAGCTTGGCTCAGTGATTGTCCATCGGCGGGCACAATACGAATTGGCTCAGGACCGGACATCACACTCTTTGCAGGTGCAGCCGCTGTAGGAGCTGCCGTCCTCGTTGAGTTTCCTGAGGAGTTGGACTGGACAATGGTCTTTTGGCTAAGCGAGGTATCGTCGGGAACAGCAAACGCCCCGCCGCCGCCCATGCCACCACCACCCATTCCACCGCCCATACCTCCTCCGCCCATACCGCCACCACCCATGCCACCGCCCATACCGCCACCGCCCATACCGCCACCGCCCATACCGCCACCGCCCATACCGCCACCACCCATACCGCCACCACCGAGAGCGATTACGGGGACGACTAGGTCACCAACCGGATACACTTTGTTGATCAGATTCAACTCGGCAGCTTCCTCGGAGGTGATTTGCAACACTTCGTCCTTGATCATATAGGTCAACGTGAATTCACGCAGCATCAGCCGCAAGAATGAACGTAATGTCACATTCTTGAGGTCCATCGTGACGGGAGTGTCAGCGGTCAAGCCAATTTCTTCCAACGCCTGGCGATCGACGACAATCGGTATGCCATGCGTTTCACTAATGATACGGATCGCCGACTCCAGCGGCTCTTCAATAAATTGTTGAGTCGTTTCGTCGCCGAGCGCCTTTTGAATACGACGTTCGGTTTCATTGTCACCGACCAATTCAATCGCACCGTACCGCTCGATGCGGCGACGGCTGAGCCTCGCCCAAACGTCTGCGTCGGGGTAGACAATCGGTGGTTCGTCCACGAACGGAATGTTTGCCTTGAGGACTAATGAAAATGCATCGACAAAGTTGCGTTCTCGCATCTCGCGGTAACGTCGGTCGCGGTCATAAACTTGCAACGCCAATGTTTCGTCGGTAACGTGCCGCCCGAGTACCGAGTCCTCCGTGATTGAGTCACCGGCCAGAGTTGCCATCTGCAACGACACTTCGCCGTCGGCCTCGGTGTAACGGCCCTCGTCGATGAGAGCGTTGAGCTGCTCAGACAACGTCGACAAGCGGGCTTCGCGACGGAAGGTTTCTTCAAGCAAACGTTGTGACGAAACCGCGCCGGCTTGTATCTCTTGGAGCGTAGATTGCTGTTCGGCATATTCCGCTTCTCGACGCCCAGCAATTTGAATCGCTGAACGAACTTGCGACATCAATTCTTGCCGCAATTGCGGGTCAACATCCGGCGTCGTTTCAACAATCGCCAACAGAGTTTTCAGCGCACCGGCGACACCCGTTGGGTCGTTTTTCATGCTCCGCGAAGCGGACCGCAGCTGGGCGCGCACTTCGGCGCGCAATCGACCTTCGACCACGGTGCGTTCAGCCGCCACGCGATCCAACAGGTCACCACCGGATTCCAGCAATTCGTCGTCTCCGACAACCGGAAAGTTCTCGACCGGAAAATTGTCAAGCATGCTACCACGCGGCGCTGCTGGAGCGGGCGCCGCAGCAGCTGGCGGTGCGGGCGCTACAGCTGGCGGCGTCCCAGGCTCACCAAATGCGCTGTCACCAAAGCCGCTTTCAAGAGGATTATCGCTAGGCTCAGCAGCCATGGGGGCGTCACCAAACACATCGCCGCCCGCTGCCGGCTCGCCAAACGGCGATGCATCGGGGGCTGCAGCACCATCGCCACCAAACAACGCATCAAATGATCCGTCCGCTGGGTTTTGCAGCACCAATCGTTTCGCATCCGAAGTTTGTTGTTGGATCACCTGGGCATTGGGATTGTTCGGGTCCGCTTCCAACGCCAATTCGGCAACCACACGTGCGCCACGACGATTGCCTTGTTGCAACGCCATGTTGCTGGCGTCGGCAAGTTGTTCGGCGCGTAAAGCCAGCACTCGCGCGGTCTCGCGCAGTAGCGACGAACTTGCCGATGCAAGCATCAGCCCTTGGTTACCGCTAGCGCTCTTGACCAGACCTGGCAAGAACGAAAAATCGGGATGGCTTGGTTCGATTGCGGCGTCAGCAACAATCGTGATATTCGATGCACTCGTTTCACCACGCAGCAGCCACTTACCAACACCGACACTGCCTGCGGCAAGCGAACCGATCAAAATGGAGTCACGATCCAAACGCAACGGCGGTATCCGCCCAATTTGCGGACTGGACATCGACGCTGGGAGTTGAATTTCGTTTATCCAAATCGGTGAAATCGTCGCCGACTTTGCCAGTTCTTTGCCAAGAATTTCCGCTGACGCGTTTTCTCCTGTACCGACGATTCCAATCTGACCACCGGTTTGATTGGCAAGAATTCCCATCAACTCGATATTGACGCTGGGGCCAATCGCTAGCGAGTGCACGGAGATACGGTCGGCGCGAAGTGCGTCAACAAGCGAACGGAACCGTCGCTCGTCCTGAATCGAATCGATCGATGAACCGTCACCGATATAAATGATTGAGCGAGTATGATTTTGTGGCTCAGCAACAAGTGCCGCACGCACCGAACTCAGCACAGCGGCAAGATTCGTATTGCCCAAAGGCAGTCGAGCTTGCAGCTTCGGTAGGGCCTTTGCGGTCACGTCGTCGCTGGCCGCTGCGAAGGCTCCGCTTAAGTCGGACTCGCGAACGTCTGCTGCGTACAACCGCACGCGATCTTGAGTGCGAAGCTTAGAAAGTACTGCCGACAACGCCTTGCGAGCATCGCTGCGATAGGCTCCGACTTGGCTTGCCGAAGTGTCAACGATAATCACGACGTCCGCCGCAGCCTGGCGCGCCGCAGCCAAGACCGCGTCATCGGCCGAAGGCTGAATCGACGCAGCAAAATAGGCATCGCCACTGGGAAGAGCAAAACTTGTGATCCGCAGATTTGCTTGATCGCTGGTGACTTGATTGTTGGCAATCGATTCGCGGGCAACGTCTTGTTTGCCGGATACAACTTGTTTGCTGGATACACCGTTGTCGGCCAACGCGTGTGGTGGGCAGGCCTGAAGCGAGCCAGCAATCAAAACGGCAAGTGCCAATCGTTTGTTGAGTCGTGCGACGGGTCGCAATCTCATAGTCAAAATCTCCACAGTGGCTCGGGCAAGCCCCGCTTGAGGATAGGGCCCGCTGGGGGTTGAAGCCCACAGGGGGCAAGGGTTTAGTGAAATCGGTCGTCAATAAGGCTCGGAAAAGGGGCCAGCTACGGCCATCGCATCTCGTAGTCTATTTCCTGTGATTCGTGATCGCTATGGAAAAAGTAACAACTTCAAGACGACGTTGAATGCCTGTTCCGATTGTAACTGTTGCAGTTTGCTGCATCTGTTGCAATTTTGAACAGCCAATTGCGTCGATTTGGCTGTTCAAGCTCTTCTCGCTATTGCTAAGGCGATTGGCGTGCCAAGTAGAATAGTGCCCACGGTAATAGAAAAAGAAGTTTCCGAAACGGGGGCTGACCCTTGCATCGATTTCGTCCGCGAGGGCCAGACCCCCTTTTCAGACGAGCTCAACGAAATGAAAAAAGGCGAGGCCGATTCCGAAGAACCGACCCCGCCTCGCACGGGGGGACGCATTAAATCTTGGTGTCAGGCGGGCTGCTTCCTTCGCGTCACCCATTACGAGCAACAGTAGTCTCGAAACCTGCATGGACAAAGTTCACCATCACCGAAAACCATGAAAACACCCAATTGGCTGGCGTTATTGGTCAATCTGTAGCGGTCGTAGGGAGTTTGCGCATCCGCTACGATGCAGCTGAAACTCACGATCCTTGGTAAAAAACAGAAATGACGACCCCCGCTACACTTGAACCACTCGACGTGATCGCCGTTGGGGCGCACCCGGATGATGTCGAGATCGCCTGTGGCGGAACGCTCGCCAAGCTTGTTCAGCAAGGTTACCGAGTGGGTATTATCGATCTGACGGACGGCGAGCCAACGCCGAAATCACCTGGGCCGGAGACGCGGTTGGCCGAGGCCATCCAAGCTGGCAAATGCCTCGGTGTGCAGGAGCGAATCCAACTCAATTTGCCCAACCGAAGGCTTTTCGACTGTTTTGAGACCCGCATCGCGCTGGCGACGGAATTTCGTCGCTGGCGACCTAGGCTGGTAATCGGCTTCGGTGACAAGACCCCTCTGGCGTCTCCCGATCATTGGCAAGCGATGTTGATCACCGATGCCGCGGTCTTTTACAGCCGGTTAACCAAGTGGGACGAATACTTTTCTGGATTGCCGCCGCATGCGGTCTCACGACAATTGTACTTTCGCTTGGCGTTTGAGTCCGACATCCTCAACGGCAATTCACATCATTTGATCGTCGATATTTCAGCGACCTTGCAAGCCAAAATCGATTCCGTGATGAGTTACAAGACCCAGTTTGATCACAAGCCCTACATCGCCGACCGAATTCGAGCTGCAGCCAGCGTCTGTGGCGACAGCGCGGGTGTCAGTGCGGGAGAATCGTTTGCCGCCGCCAAACCCTACGCCGTGCAAGACTTGGTTAAAACACTGATGTTTTGAATTAGTTCTGAGTTAGTAAACGAGAAATTTAGCTCACTGATTTTTTTCCTGCGTCATGTCATGCGCAGAGCTTGTTCGATCGAGTTTTCGTACTCGGCATCCGTTAAATCAAGAATCTCTTTCAGTTTTGCGAGGGTTTTGACTTTCGCATCGGATAGCTCACCTTCGGCCGTTGCCGCCAGAAACATCGCTTGCAATGCTAGTATTCGTTGCGGTTGGCTCCAACGGCGTGAAACTGTTAGCACGTAGTTTTCGGCTCGGATTTTGTTTTGGGAAGCGATCGAACACAATCGCCCCAATTCGTCACGGTCGATATCGCGTTCCAGTAGCTCGTTGCCGATTCGCAACAGCGATTCAATTTCCTCGTCACTGATTCTGTCGTCAACGAGCACCATCAACACCGACGATCGCATCGCCTCGTCAAGAAACTGTTCCTGCAAGGCGTTCTCGTGGGCCGAGCGATCCATCTCCAGCACCGACGTATCCCACTTGGAATGACATTGGTCACATTCGATAAACAACTCTGCAGGACCGACCGGAACGGTAGGAATGAAGTACAGAGTCAGAAAAGGACGACGCGCCCGCAAGCGATAAGAATTAACGATATTGCACGTTGGACAGAAAAAGTTGCCGCGGTCGCGTGTCCGGGTCAAGTTCATTGTTCCGATGAGTATCATGATGCCTGAGAGTATAAAAAATGAATTTGAAAGACGGGTGAAACTCGATGCGGGCTTAAAAGGTAACGGTTAGGGGTTCCGTGGCGGTCGTGTCGATTAATTGGATCGCTCGTGCAAGGATAACCGATGATACAGAAACCGACTTCACTCGGTGTTGAGAACGGACCTTTGACTCTCGGTTTGCACGCCCGATGCCCCTTCTGCCGGTCAGTACAACGCGAACAAGCACACCGCTGAATACCCAGCGGTTGTTATTTCAACTGAATTCCGACCAGATTGCGCTGCAACGCCAGTACGACCAACTCAGCACCGGTCGCCGGGTGCTGAGAATGTCTGACGATCCGGCAGCGGCCGGTCGAGCAGTGACACTGCAGCGTGGCATTGACCGCAGTAACCAATTGGTGCGGAACGCCGGAGCGACTAACGCATATTATCAGAGCACGGATGTCGCCCTGGACAGAGTCACGTCGTCTTTGATTGAGGCTCGAGGCGTTGTCGTTCAGGGGGCTCAGAACGTCAACTCTGAGGACGAGAGGGCAGCTTTCGCGACTGCGATCCGGCAAACGATCCAGTCCGTAACGGCTGCCGGGAACTCGATGTTTCTCGACCATCAATTGCTCGGCGGTGTCTTGGGGGAAGGTCAGGCGTACCTATTCGACGAAGATTCCATTTTGTTTAGCGGTAACAACGCAACTGGCCAAACTCAGGTGGGATCAGGTGCTCCGACATCACTGGCACCGACCGGAAATGAGGCGCTGGGGGCATTTTCGGTGATCATCGAAGGCCAACCCCTCAACGCGGCGCTGGATCGAAATACGCGACTGGTCGACATGCGGGGCGGCGCCGGGGTCGCCAATGGCGTCATTCGGATTTCAGACGGGGACAATTGGCAAAGCGTTGACCTGTCGACCGCGGCAACGATCGGTGACGTTGTGGACGTATTGGAAGCCCTGGATCTACACGGTCGCCCGCTGACAGCAACGGTCAGCGGCGATGCTTTGCAGCTGGAATACACCGACGGTTTGCCAGGCACACTGGCGATTGCGGACGCGCTGGGTTCTCAAATGGCAAGAGACCTTTCGATTCTCAATGCAGATGGGCTGCACGCACCGCCAATTGTCGGTGACCGATTGTCGCCCCGAGTGACCACCAGCACCAAAATCTCGGACTTGGATGCAGGAACGGGCGTCGATTTGACAGCGGGAATTCAAATTCATCAGGGTGATCGCGTCTTCACCGTTGACTTATCAGAGGCTCAAACGCTTGGTGACGTGTTGATCGAGATCAATCGCAGTGGCGCCGATGTCCGCGCCGAGCTGAACGAAAAAGAGGGACGGATTCGGATTCGTTCGCTGCGCAGTGGTGTGGATTACTCGATCGCCGAAAACGGTGGCACCGCAGCGACAAGCCTGGGGATTCGCAGCGCGACGGAATCCACGCTACTGCGAGATCTGGGACGCGGCCGAGGCATTGAGGACAATTCCAATGGCGACGACCTCGTCATCACGCGTCCAGACGGAGTCGAATTGCGGATCGAATTGGGAACGGCTCAAACCATCGAAGATGCGATCACGCTGATTCGCGATCATCCGCTTAACCAAGACACGCTACGGGTGCTGGTGAGTTTGAATGATTTCGGCAACGGGTTGCAGTTGCAAGCACCGCCAGGCGTAGCGGCAATGCGAGTTTCACAAGAAGGGCTGAGCAATGCCGGCGTACGTCTGGGGTTGATTCCCGAAGGCCAAAACGAAGTACTTGGCCAGACGATTGGTCCTGTCAACACGATCATCGGCAAGGATTATTTACCGCTCGAAGCCGGCGGCACGCTCGATACGCTGTTGCGATTGGAAATTGCGATTCGTGATGGGGACATTCCTGAAATCACCCGGCTGCAGCCTCGCTTGGATGCGGACTTGGATCGTGCGAGCCGCACCCGCGGACGAGTCGGGGTGTGGGCACAGAATGTCGACCAGTTGAAAAGCGCGGTCGAATCAGAGCTAGTGACGCTGCAAAGTCAAAAATCAGACGAGGTCGATGCGGACTTAGCGACCGTGATTAGCAATCTGACGCAGCGGCAAACTTCAATGGAAGCGTCAATGCGTTTGATCGGCCAGTTGTCCCAGTTAACCGTATTGAACTTCCTGTAACGATTTTGTCGATTTGGCTGGCTGAATGGCCGATGATCTACAGTGAAGAGCGATAGGCACACTGGTTATCGCACTTTGGATGTTTACGGGCGTCCTCAGGATTCGGGATCGCTCGCCAATTTTTCGGGAATGGAATGTCATGCGTATCGAGACACAACGCTTCGGAACGTTACGGTTTAACGCCGATGAGCTGTTTCTGTTTCCCAACGGCTTGGTGGGTATGGAAACGTTGCGGCAATGGGCGTTGGTTTCTGATCCCGACAATCCATCGGTAGCGTGGCTGCAAAGCGCCTCGCGGGGTGATCGTGCGATTGCCATGATCAGTCCTCGCGTTTTCTTTAAGGACTATCGAGTGCATGTAACTCGCCGCGATTTAGCGGTTTTGAACATGCAACCGGGCGCCGACCTGTTTGTGTTGACAACTGTCAGTGGGCACGTTGGCAAGCTGACCACGAACCTACGCGCGCCGATTTTGCTGAATCTTGATCGACGTTTAGGATGTCAAGTCATCACCGATGACGACCAACCGATTCGGATGGAGTTGCCGATGCGAAACCAGGACGCGGCGGGTGCGGCTGTTCCGCTGCGCAAGGTTGCTTAGCCGAAGCCGGCGCGAAGTTGGGAGCAGATATTGCTGCAGACGGTATGATCGCTATGGACGGATTGTGGACGCTGGGAATCAACTGAGTCGTCACAGCAACCGAATACTACCTGTGGCGAGTGGAGGCGGCAAAGGTTGTCGATTTCTCGATCGTCGCCCCGCTGCGTAGTTCATCGATGAAGCCAGGGTTGGTTTCGCTGTGGTGACTGCGTTTGGATTCCCCCACTTAGTTCACCACGAGGGCATTATGCTCGTCCTATCACGGCACCGAGACGAAAGTATCATGATTGGCGACGACGTTGTGGTGACGATCGTCGATATTCGAGGCGACAAAGTTCGCCTTGGCATCGAGGCACCACAATCGATTCCCGTACATCGCCAAGAAGTATACGAAGCGATACAGCGAGAAAATCGTCGCGCCACGCAAACAGGTGCCGGTGCGACAAAGGACATTCGTCCGCGCAAAGATTCTTAAAGAATTGTCGTCAGAAAGCGTGGGGCTCGCTTGACGACTCTCGCACCCCGTCGCCACGCAATACTAAGCGGTGGCACGGGTCAACGGATCTACGAATGCTAGGTTGACGCGGCAGATTGTTAACCTTTTCGATCTCTTGTGCGAGCAGCATTCTTTTCTTAAGCGTCCAACCCAGTGGGCTCTTGAAGCAGAACCCGTCTTCCAAGCAACGGACGCATTCTCTTACAGACGTTGATCTTCGAGCGTGAACGCGGTTCAAGCCTCATGGCCACCTCCGTACCGATTAGGTAATCCACGTTCTAAGTTCGGGTTGTTTCGGATGTCGCGGATGTAACACCGACATCCCGGCAATCGACGGTAAATTCTCGATACTTCCTGGTTGACGACGAGAATTACAACCGATGTTTTCGCAGACGGCTATGCCTACCTGGATGATTGCGACCGGTGTTCGGTCGAAGTTTTTGGGGCACCGCCAAAACCGCCGGCCCATTTGCGACCGGACCATCCTCCCCCCGTTTGCGTCTTGCCGCACTTTAAAACAAGGTAGTTCCCACCCATGACCAGAATTAACACCAACGTTCCTTCATTCGTTGCGCAAAACCGACTCAATCGAAGCAACAGTGATTTGCAAGAGACCCTGACTCGTTTGAGCACTGGTCTCCGCATCAACAGTGGTAAGGACGATCCGGCAGGTTTGATCGCCAGCGAAGCACTGCGTAGCGAAATCACCAGCATCACCAAAGCGATCAGTAACACCAATCGTGCTAACCAGATCATCACTACGGCGGACAGCGCCCTGGGTCAAGTAAGCTCGCTACTGAATGATGTTCGTGGACTGGTCGTCGAAGCAGCAAACTCCGGTGCATTGAGCGACGACGAAATCGCAGCTAATCAGTTGCAGATTGACAGCTCGCTCGAAGCGATCAATCGAATCGCTCAAACAACGACATTCCAAGGCCGTAAGTTGCTCGATGGCAGCCTTGACTTCGTCAGCAAGAGTGGAACCAACTTCAGCAACATCAAGTCACTGCAAATCGACCAAGCCAACTTAGGCGCGACTGGCAAAGTCGATGTTACGATCGATATTCAAGCCGCAGCAACCAAAGCTGCTGTCGATGTGACTGGATTCACTGCCGCTGTTGCTGGTGTATCGGCCACTGCCTCGCTCACGGTCGGTGCTCCTGTGACTGCCGTTGCTGCAACGGGCACAATTGCAATCGCCACTGCCGCTGCCGCGCAAACCGCGTCACCTGGATCGCTTTCGGTTGGCGGTGATACGATCACCCTCACCCAGGCGAACTCTGGTGCTGCCGGTAACGTGGCCGTCAATTACATTAACAGCACGGGTGCAACCGGCGTTAGTGCTGCCGTCAATGGCACGACGGGCGCGATTGAACTCACCTACGACCAAGCTAGATTGATTTCGGCAGAAGAAATTCAAACGGCAATCAATACGCTTACCGGAACAACGGGGATCACTGCATCAGGCGCAACGGCTGACGTGGAATCCACCGGAACGGTTGCGATTGGTACCGACGTGGTGACAATCACCGCAAACCGTCCAGGCGCAGCTGGCGACGTTGCGGTCAACTTCATCGATGATGTTCCCACCGGTGCCACGCCAGTGGCTAGCATCAACGGCACAACCGGAGCCATCGAAATCCGCTACGATCAATCGGGCTCGGTGACGTCACAGCAGATTGCTGACGCCATCAGCTTGCTCACAGGCGACACCGGTTTCACCGCAAGCGTAACTACAGGTGCTGGTACTCAAACGACAACGGGTGCCCAAGCTGGTACAACGCTTGCTGGCGGAGCTGGTGAGCTTTCGACTGCTGGAACATTGTTGACCGGCGATACGCTTACTGGTGGATCCGACCAGGTTTTTGCATCAAGCATTGCGGTTACGGCGACGACCGGCGCTGGAGCTGCCGCCAACGTAGCGATCAGCTTTGCCCACGTAGCAAACCAGTCCGGCGTGACTGCCGCAATCAATGCCCAAACGGGTGCGATTACCGTCTCCTATGACCAAGCTGTTGCCACATCTGGGGCGGATATTGCTGCCGCTATCAGCAACTTGACCGGCTACACCGCCGTAAACACTGGCACCGGAACGACTGTCGCGAACTCACTCGCAACGGGCACGACTCTGGCCGGCGGTATTACAGCAAACACGGCCAGTACGATCGCCGTAACGTCGCCGGCTGCTGGTGAAGCTGACAACGTGGCAATCAACTATATCAATAGTGCGACCGCCACAAGTACCACCGCTGCAATCAATGCAACGACGGGTGCACTCGAGATTACTGCCAACTTTGCGAATGCAGTAACGGCCCAGAGCATCCAAGACGCGATCAATACACTTGATGGCTATACGGCGACTGGTGCCGTAGCTAACAGCTCCTCGATTGCTGGAACTCCGCCTGCTGGTGGATTGCTGGCCAACGGTGTTGCGGTCGAACCTGAAGGTGTTCAAGCGGACGCGGTCTTCGAACTCGCTGGACAGAACGGTTCAGAAGTGTTCAACGTTTCGGCTGGAACATCATTGGCCCAATTGGTAGATCAGATCAACTTAGTTTCGGATGCAACCGGAATCACGGCGACCGCCAACAGCACCACGTTGGAACTTCGAAGCAGCGATTACGGCAGAGATTCGCTGGTCGACCTGCGAGTCATCAGCCAAGAAGCCGGCGGCAACTTTGGCGACGGTGCACGTGCTGTCGGTACGGACGTTCAAGCAACCATCAATGGTCGGGCTGCCAACAGCAAGGGCAACAATATTTCGCTCAACACAGCCACGCTTGACCTTCAAATCAGCTTGGCTGCTGACCAAACCCAGACTTCGACATTCTCGATCACCGGTGGTGGTGCTCTGTTCCAGTTAGGTGCTGACGTGGTCAGCAATCAACAGGCCCGCATCGGTCTGCAAAGTGTCTCTGCAGCCCGACTGGGCGGTGTCGCTGGAAAATTGTTTGAGCTAGGTAGCGGTGAATCAGCTTCGTTGACCAACGACCCGAACAAGGCAGCAAGAATCGTGACCGAAGCAATCGACCAAGTCACCAGCCTTCGTGGTCGACTCGGTGCGTTCCAAGCAACGACACTGGAAAGTAACCAAGTCAGCTTGAGCGACACAGTTGCTAACTTGCAAGAGGCTGAAAGCTCGATCCGCGACGCAGACTTCGCGAAGGAGGCCGCTCGCTTGACTCGTGCTCAAATCTTGGTCCAGTCCGGTACAACTGTGTTGCAACAAGCGAACCAGAACCCGCAATCTGTGCTGTCGCTGCTGCGATAATCGCAGTTGCTACGGACTCAACCTTGAATCTGAATCGATGCTCCAGCCGATGGGTTTCACTCCCGTCGGCTGGTTTCGTTTGCGGGCGAAAGGCGAAGTCACCGGTTTTCTTTTTGCATGGAAGCGAGGCAATCGTGTAAGCTAAGGGTCTTCATCGCCCCACCCCAGTCCAGTTTGGTGGTTTGATGACGCTCAATCGATGAGCTGATCAGTCCGCCAACCCTACCAACGTTGCTCCTGGAATCGCCTGCCATGAGACGTCGTGCTCTCGCTCTGTACGCCACTTTCGTCACCGCAACCTTCGTGTCGCTGTGGGGATCGTTTTCTCTGGCGGCTGATCCCGCTGGCTCCGTGGAGTTTTTTGAATCTCGAATTCGCCCAGTGCTCGTCGAACATTGCTTTGAGTGCCATTCGTCGGCAGCTGAAGAAATCGGCGGTTCATTGTGGCTCGACTCGGCCGATGCCATGCGAAACGGTGGCGACAGTGGGCCAGCAATTTCCCCGGGCAACGCTGCAGCCAGCCTCTTGGTCTCGGCGATTCGATACGAGTCAACCGAAATGCCGCCAGCTGGCAAATTGCCCGATAGCACCATCGCTGACTTTGAAGCTTGGATCGCTGCCGGAGCTGTCGATCCACGTAAGCAAGAGGCCAGCAAAAGGACTCCGGCAATTTCAATCTCCCAAGCTGAGATGGGGCCCTCGAGTATCGATATCGAGATGGGACGCCAATTTTGGGCCTTTCAACCGATTGAACAATCGCCAGAGCCCGAGTTTTCCGATCGTACTTCTGCATCAACCGTCGACGCCTTTCTTGATCGTCAGTTACTCGATGCGAATATTGAAGCGAATTCAAAGGCCGATCCACTGGTGCGTTTGAGGCGACTGGCGTTTGACCTCACGGGGTTGCCTCCAAGCGACCAACTGCAACAAGAATGGCTTACTGAACCATCGAGTCGTCATTGGCGAAAGATCGTGGATGCAATGTTGGCTTCACACCAATTTGGCGAGCATTGGGGGCGTCATTGGTTGGACGTCGTGCGTTATGCCGACAGCAACGGTAGCGACTTCAATGCGACGTTTCATGATGCTTGGCGATACCGTGACTATGTCATCGATTCATTCAATCGTGATCGTCCATTTGATCAATTCGTCCAGCAACAAATTGCGGGTGACTTGATGACCGCCGCTGATGATCAGGAAAGGAGTAACCAAATTGTGGCAACCACGTTTCTGACGCTGGGAACAAAGATGCTCAGTGAACGAGACAAGTTGAAGCTGCAAATGGACGTCGTCGATGAGCAAATTGACGCGGTTGGACGAGCGTTTTTGGGGCTGACACTCGGATGTGCGCGATGCCATGATCACAAGTTCGATCCTGTTCCATCATCCGATTACTATGCCTTGGCAGGCATCTTTCGCAGCACGGTGACTCTGCAAGGCGAAAGCCAAAAGTATGTTAGCACTTGGCCCAAAACACCGTTGCCTGTCGACACCGCGCTGGTGTTGGCACACGAGCGACATCAACAAGAAATCAAGGCCCTCAAGGCACAGTTGAAGGAGGCAGATGCATCGCTTAAGAAACTCAAGGATGCTACAGACAGTCCCTTGGCTGGCGTGACTATCGATGATAGCGAAGCTGAGAAAATTGGACCGTGGACAGAGTCCACTTACTACAAACACTTCATTGGTGCTGGATACGTTCACGATGATAACTCCAGTCGAGGCCAGTTATCGATTCGCTTCGCGACACGTCTGAAGTCTGGTGGTGAATACGAGGTGCGTATTGCCCACTCGCCACAATCAAACCGCTCGTCGCGTGTCGCGGTCGTCGTAGACACGGCTGATGGCCCTGTCGAGGTGAGCCTGGACCAGCGAACAACGACGCACGAGCCGGTTTGGTCCACGATTGGAACGTTTCGTTTCAGTGATGTACATATTGCTGCGGTTACGATTCACAATCGCGATAGCGATGGCTACGTGATTGCGGACGCAGTCCAGTTCATTCCTGCGGCGGTGGCGAGTGACGAAAAGCTCCGCGATGTCCATGGCACGCCGCACCTTGTGGAGCAAGCGACAACTCGAGTGACGGAGCTGACGCAGCAGATTAAAGCGGCCGAACAAGACGCACCACCGCCGTTACCAACCGCGATGGCAGTGTTTGACGCCCCAGCGGTCGAGATTGGCGATGGTCCTATCTGTATCCGTGGCGAACCGCGCAACCTAGGGCCAGCGGTACCTCGTGGATTTTTGCAAGTGTGCAGTAGCGGTACCGCCGTCATTCCTCAGCCAACCGGCAGCGGGCGAATGGAACTTGCGACGTGGCTAACGGCCCCGAATCATCCGCTTGTCGCCCGTGTTATCATCAATCGAGTGTGGATGTACTTGATGGGCGAAGGGATCGTGCGAAGCGTTGATAACTTCGGCAGTCGTGGCGAGTTACCCTCGCATCCTGAACTGCTGGATGCACTGGCTCTGCAATTGATTGGCGGTGACTGGCAATTAAAGCCAATCATTCGATACATTGTTTGCAGTGATGCTTACAATCGCTCATCGGAATTTAGTGACTTGTCTTACGAGAAAGATCCCGAGAACCGCTTGTGGTGGCGTATGCCACGACGGCGACTGCCCGCCGAAGCCATTTGCGACACGATGCTTGTGGTAGCTGGCGTGCTGGACCACCGTCCGTTGTCTAACCCAGTCGGCCAATTTGGTACATTGGTTTCAAGTAATAATGCGGACAGCGCCGCAAACACGTCTGCGAACAACAACAGTCAACGTGCGGTTTATCAACCGGTGATTCGCAGCTACATGTCGCCGCTAATGACCATGCTTGACGCGGCTGACCCTGATTTGATCGTCGGTCGACGTCCGACAACCAATGTGCCTTCGCAAGCGCTTGTGCTGGTAAACAGCCCCGAAGTCAATCGACTCGCTGGTACCGCAGCCAGCCGTATCGTTGCTGAAGCCACCGATTTTCCTTCTCGGCTATCGCTTTTGTATCGTCTTGCTTTGCAGCGAGAACCAACCTGCCGTGATATCGAGATCGCGACCTCGTTTGGGCTGGACGATAACTCAACGAAGCAAGCTTGGCACGAGTACACGGTCGCAGTTTTTGCCGGCACCGAATTTCGACTTCTTGATTAACGAGTTCTACTTTATGCAACCCGCTTCATTTCCCTGTGCAAACCATTGCGATCATTCGCGACGGTCATTTATCTCTGGCACGGTCGGCATGACGTTCGGCTCGCTCGCGATCAGTGTGGATGGCGGTATGAGCAATGCAGCAGCAAGCACGCCCGTCATCACGACCCCGCACATTGCACCACGCGCTCGACGTGTGATCTTTTTATTCATGCACGGCGGCCCCAGCCATGTCGACACATTCGACTATAAACCGCTTTTGACACGTGATGATGGTAAGGAATTGCCGTTTGCCTTGCCACCGAACTTGGACGCCCAACCCAAGTTACTTGACGGGCCTTGGAAGTTTTCACAACGAGGTAATTCGGGATTGTGGGTCAGCGATCTGCTGCCACACATGGCGAGTGTTGCGGACTCACTCTGTGTGATCCGCTCGATGCACACTCAGGGGCAATCGCACGGCCAGGCCGTAGGAATGGTCAATACGGGAAGCGATAACTTGGTCCGCCCAAGTGTCGGTGCTTGGATCAGTTACGCACTCGGTAGCGGCCACCCTGACTTGCCAGCTCACGTTGCCATCGCTCCGGCAACCGCACACGGCGGACCTCGAAACTACGGCTCCGCGTTTTTGCCGGCGGCACACCAGGCAACAGTGGTGGGACAAAACGGTAAATTTGGCGATGGAAAAATCCCTTTCCTGAATGGTGCCACCGATAACGACGCAACAAAAAAACGATTCGAGTTGGTGCGTCGATTGAACGAAAACCATCTGGCCACTGCCGGCCCCGATCCCGAAATCGAAGGTGCGATTGACGCTGTCGATCTCGCTTCGCGGATGCGATTGGCGGCTCCCGAAGTCTTTGATCTGGAACGGGAGTCCGCTACGACGCATGCGGATTACGGAATCGCTGGTGGTGCCACCGATTCCTATGGCCGAGGTTGCCTACTCGCGCGGCGGTTGGCTGAAGCAGGTGTACGGTTCATTACCGTCAGCAGTGGGCAAGTGTGGGACCAACACGGTGGACTCAAGGCCGGACATCAAAAAAACGCTAATGCCACCGACAAACCCATCGCGGCGCTGATTCGAGATTTAAAACAACGCGGACTGTGGGACGACACGCTGGTTATCTGGGGCGGTGAATTTGGTCGCACGCCAGTTGTTCAGGGGAAGGATGGACGCGATCACAACCCGCAAGGATTTTCGATGGTGCTTTCCGGCGGTGGTGTGAAGAGCGGATTTGCCTACGGTGAAACGGATGAGTACGGATACTACAGCGTTCATGATCGAGTCCATGTGCATGATCTGCATGCAACGGTCCTACATTTGCTTGGCATCGATCACAAACGACTAACGTATCCCTATGCAGGACGTGAATTTCGATTGACTGATGTTCATGGTCGCGTCGTTGACAAGATTCTGGCGTAGCATGTATGTAGGCTAAACCTTGATGAACGCCCAACGCATTGAATTACTCAAAACGATGCCGGCATTTGGTGGATTGAAACCAGAATCTTTGGAATTGATATTGGACCAGTCCGAAGACGTGACTACTGCTGAGGGAGAGTTCTTCTTTCGCGAAGGTGATCGCGGTGATTCTCTGTATGTGCTTCAGGATGGTTCCGCGGTGGCGCTGCGGGATCGGGATGGAGAGCCCGTTCGATTGGGCCGATTAAGCGTCGGTGACTGTTTCGGAGAAATGTCGCTCATTGACTTTCGTCCTCGCTCTGCTTCCATCATGGCGGAAACACCCTGCAGAGCCATTCGAGTTCCAGCCAAGGCATTACGCGCTCTGTACCAACACGATGTTGGGCAATACGCGGTCATCATGATGAATCTTGGCCGAGAAGTCAGCCGTCGGCTACGAACCGCGTGCGATCGTCTGTTCGAACTGCACCAGAATTCACTTCAATCCAAAGGGTGATGCGAGAAGTCAAGGCGTGAAGCGAGGCTTGGTTTGAGTCTCAGAAGCAATGCCATTTCAAAGTGGAACTGCATGGCGAGGGAATCGAAGCGGTGGCGAATTCAGGTCGCAGTTAAGGGGCTCGAAAGATCAAACTTTCGCATCTGTGGTCATTGTTTACCGCTATGGCACTCTAAGTTTCGGGCGGCGATGTTGTATCTTTTGCCTCATGGGATATGCCAACGTGGCTGCAAGATTCTCAAGCTTTTTCATGCGTAAAATTGCTTCGATGTCTTCGGCATTCAAAATCTTGCAACGGTACACACTAAGGTGCTCAATGTCTGGAAATGAGGCAAGAATGTTCATCGCTGATGGGGTGAGTGGTCGCCCAGAAAGGTTCAATTGTTTCAGACCTTTGAGTTCATTCAAAGCTGCAAGTCCGATCTCGGACATTTGTGATTGACTCGCATCGATCGATTGCAATGTCTTGCTCTTTGCGATTATTTTAAACGTTTCATCAGTCATATTGGGACCGACGGTTACGTGCGTTAGCAACGGGACCTCCAACAGTTCGTAAGCAAATTGGTCGGTCGCTGTCGATTGTGAAAGATCAAGCCTCTTGAGGTATTCAAGACGCGGTAGAATGTCCATCACGGAGTCATCAAATCCGTAGCCAACATAGAGTTCCGATAACGCAGGATGAGTGGCAATCGCTTCAATTTGATTGCGACCTATCTTTGTTTCTCGCATATCGACGACGCTGAAGCATTGTCCGTCGATGGCATTAACCAAGAACGCCGCATGATCCTAATCGGGTGGATCACTCGGTTGCATCTGGAGCCTCGACATCCTGACGCGAATTCGTGAAGGAATTTCTCGTGGAAAAGCGGTCGCAACAATGTGGATTTTCAGGCTCGGGTTTGCGATTTCTACCACTTCAATATCATTTTTTAAAAGTTCGGTTGAATAAAGAACAATGGTGCTCAGCGTAAAATGATCAGCCAGCATCTTGACATGCTGGACGTCAACATAGGGACCAATTAATCCCACGCCAACGATGCTGTCTTCCTTCAGTACCTGAGAAAGCTGATCTTCATTGGCTGGGTCAATAGCGACTAGTGCAAATTTTGCTTGCCCATTCCCATCGTCTTCGTCAATAATCCGCACGCCGTTTTGGCCTGAGACTTGCGATGGCGCAATCAAAGGACTTTCATCGCTTGTGTTTCGGCCTATCGCGACTCGTGAGTCGCGTAACTCACCAAGAAACTCCCAGCCAATAATCGCGAAGAAGACCAAAATTGCGATGCCCAAGATGAAGAACCACTTTCTCAGCATTGGGCGACCGTTCGAATCCTTGTTGTCGTTCACTCTGTGTCACCGTTGGTAAGACCTTGACGCACCTGCTCAAGACTGCGCTCCAGTTCCTTAGCACGCTGCATGATGCTACCTATTCCTTCAATTTCTAGCTCCGCATAATCTTTCTTCAAAGATTTTAGTAGTGATTCAGCCCTCGTGAGCTGTTGCTCAGTCGGAGGTGTTATGTGATGCCCAGAACTGAGAAACCTTACCTGCGTATCCATGTTTGCTTCAGCACAGATTAGCAATGCGACCGCCTGTACTTGGGGATCGGTTGATCGTCGATAGATGTCTTCCGAAGCCACGATTAGATCCTGCGACTGTCTCGATCGCCAATAGGTTATCACCGGCCTAAGCACTGATGCAGTTCTTGGATCGTTTAGGTGAAGATCGCTAAAGTAGATTCGAGCAACAGATTTGAGGCCCTCGGTCGCCTTTGCACTACCGGCATACCACTTGTTGTGTTTTTTATTCCAGGGTGCCTCGGGCACAAAAGGCGGTGTGATACGTGACATGGCCATTGCATGATGCAATGCCTGGTACTCAAAATCGGTATGCTGGTATTTCTCAGCGAAGTCGAGCAAGCGAATGATAATCTCCGAGTGGGGCTCGTCACAAAGAACTTCGTTTTTCTCGTCTTCTGTCGCAGTTGCGGCCACACGTTGCTCAAACGCCAAAATCGATTCGCTTGCTTCCGCGAGGAGTTTCTCAAGTTCTGTCGATGCTCGCGCTAGATCCTCATTGCCATACGCGGAATCATCGGGCAATTCAGTCCGTATGGGCCACTGGTCCGGTGAAAGCATATCGAGTATCCCAACGGAACCATCCGAGTTTGCGGTAGCAATGAATCGCTCATCTTTCGATATCGAATAAGACTCGAGAGTTCCTGAAAACGACCAGAACTGCATCACATCATCGGTTTTTGGGTCGACAACAAGTATTTGGTCTGCTCCGGATTCATTCGTTCTTCGCATCAGCATAAATGTTGCATTGTTGCTGACATAGCCAATCACGCCGTATGACGAAGCGGAAAAATCTGTCGATACACCGGAAACGATTTTGTAAGCGCCTTCACCGTCGATCTGGTAAACCATGGTCTCACCGTCCGGTGACGCTACAAATTGTCCATCGCGACCTGCAGGAATCAGGAATTCGTGCCTGATTTTGGGCGAGCCCAAACGATTTGCGTGGCTGGGGTATGCAACCAACCGACACCTCTGGCCTCCAATGTCAGACGCCTCGTACTCCGCCATCAAAACATTTTCACTACTATCCAAACCAATAAGTTTGTTGTTTGGTTTCAACGCACTATGAAAGGCTTCCGTGTCGCCCAACGAAGAAATAACAACCAGCCTCTGATGATTTGGCTCATTCACAACCCAACGTTTTTTCGCCTTTGAGTACAAAAACTGACTCGTACTCGACATTCCATCAGTATCTATTTTTGTATCGGCTGAGGGATCGTTGATTGGGCGAATGATTGCTCGACTTTGGTTGCTACCGAGCGTAGGAGTGATCAAGACGAAATTTCCGTCGATGGAGAAGACGGGATAGCTCAACGATAGCGTCTCCGATATGACTTCGCCGGTCGTTGGCTTGAGTACCGAAATGCCGCGTGGGGAAGCAATCGCCAGCGACGAGTCGCCCGTCCATATCAATTGGCGTCTTTCGTCGCTCCAAAGAGGCCGTTCGGATTGCTGGCCCGCAGGTTGTTCCGCCTGCAATTGCCCTTCATCGTTAAATGAAAGTGTTTGTAGATATTTTCCATTGGCAACGGCGATTGATGGCTTCGAAGATGGGTCAAAAACGATCAACTTCTTCCCCATGGAGAAACGAGACGTGAAATGCATCATCGCTCTGTTGTGCTCCATTCCGAAGGCATGCGTCAGCTGGTCGACTTCCGGCAACAGGCATAGTTTGTCATCGGGTACTCCGTGGTGGATTCGTGCGATGCCGGACGAGTTACCTAGGCCTTGGCCGATAGCGAGGAAGTTGCCATCGGGTGACACTGCCATTGAGGTCAAGTGTTTTATTTGCAATTCGATGGTCTTGGGCTGATCGATAAATGCTCCATTCTTTAATTTCCAAACTTCGATTGGACCGGTTTCATTGCCGATGTAGACGCTCTGGCTGTCCTCATGTAATGCGATTTTCGCAGGCTTCTTGATATCTGCTTCGGAAACCAACTCGGGCTTCGTCGTCACTCGATACGACCGAAGCTTCTTGTCGGTTGCCACGATCAGCAGTGTGCCATCGTCGGAAACTTCAAGGCAACGCGGCCGCTCTTCATGACGAACCGACGGTGCACCAGCGGATACTGGAGGGGGACCTCCGCGGCCGCCTACTGCGCCGGGAAATCGAATCGATATTTCATTAGGAGGTATATGCTCCTGAGGTGGAGTATAAGGCGTCGGGTTGGTTCCAAACATCAGTTCGCTGGGAAACAGTATCGTGTCGAACCAGCGCGGCATCGGCTTGGATAGATCATAGAAGTGAATCGCCTGTCGACTGTCATCAACATACATTTGCTGTCGACTGGGCGAGTAAACAATATCTTAGATGTTGCGAAGAAAGTTTCCGGGTCGTGAGCGTTCGACGAGAGTGCCATCTTCAACCTTAAGCCGCATGAGGTGACTACGTGACGTAGGGTAAGCAAGGTCGTTGTGCCGTTCGCACGCTACAGCAATGAGATTCTCCGAGTCCTCAAACAAGACATGCCGAATCATAAGGTCGTAGTAGTTCTTTTCCGCGATTAGGTTTAACGTTGTGGCGTCCCAAACTCGGACGTTCCCAGAATTTCCACCTGTGCCGATCCGGGTGCCATCAGCACTGTAGTTGATCGTATTGATTTCCGCCCAGTCCGCAGCGTAATCAGGCATCAAACACACTGCCCGATTTCGCGTCGACGCGGCTGGCAGCACCCATGGTTTTACGGACGCGGCTTCTTCAGCCATCACACCGTGCTCAAGGAAGATCGAAATGTTGAGCATACTCCATGCGATGAACACAATCGAGCTGTGAGCTTGATTCTTGGACCTGGATGATATTCGCCGATAGAAGGACTTTGTCATTGTTCGGTGTTGGTGTGAGTCGAACGTTTACTACCTATCCAAAAACCGTGAGCCAACGGTGCTAGCCGCAGGTGTTTCTTCGGTTTTCAGAAAGGTTCAAAGCCTTAGGATGGGACGAGTTGAATGCCCGAAGGCAGTTTCCTGCGGTGAATTTATCGGCAAATACATCCATCACAGCGGAAACACCCTGCCGTGTGATTCGATTTCAGCCAAGGCTTTACTCGCTCTGTACCAACACGATATTGGGCAACGGTGCTATACTTCTAGTGTCAATTTAAATGAAACGCCTCTCGCAATTCAGCGATTACTGGATCGGGCATCGCGCGGACTTCACCAATAGCGCGGGCGTCGATGATCGCCTCGGCGGTAGCTTCCAGCACTTCCAATCGATCGAACGCATCCAAAACACTCTTTCCGGTCACGAGGACACCATCGTTCTCCAGCATCGCTGCAGGCGAAGCCTCGCTGACATAGTCTGCGATTTTACCGTCGTGACGATACTGGCTGCCGTAGGGCACTCGCTTGACATCGCGGAGGAATACATAACTCTCGGGGATCGTGCGCACGTCAAACGTCGAATCCGTGACGCTGAACGCGGTCGCATTCACCGGGTGCGCGAATACGATCGCTTGAACGTTGGCATTCCGTTCGTAAATCGCTTGGTGAGCAGTTGCCGCGCGGCTGGCTCGCTTTCCCGATTCTCGCTTGGCTCCGTCGATCAGGACGAAATCATCCGCACGCAATAGTTCACGATCTTGCTGGGTTGGTGTAATCAAAAACGAGTTCCCAGAAACTCTAGCCGAGAAACTGCCTTCGGTACTAATCAGTAACCGCTGGCGACATCCGCGACGAATGAATTCGCAAAGTTGCCGCCGCAATTCACATTCCTGGGCAGTCGCTGCCGGCGGATCATATGATTCAAAATCAACACTTCTCGATGCGGCTTTGTCGAGCTGGGCGTCACTCAAATAGCGAACGCCACCCAGTTGCTCAGCTCGAACGAGCGTTTTACCTGCAAACTCAAATGCCTCGAAACGCTCAAAGGCTCCAGCTAACGAATCGCCACCGACGACAACTCCGTGATTCTCCAAAATGACGCTATCGCAACCCTCGCTAAACGTGGCTGCGATATTGCTGCCCAATTGTTTGCTGCCGGGACAGGCATAGGCGGCAAATCCCACTTTGCCACAAACACTGTGCGCCTGATGAAACAACCGCGTGTTAGGAATCTTGCGGCAGATGCTGTATGCGACCAGCGCGACTGGGTGAGCATGCACAATGGCCCGAATATCCGGCCGCGCTTGATAGATCGCTTGGTGAAACGGAAACTCCGACGACGGCGGATGGCGACCGACCACCGTTCCTTCACTGCGCACACACACGATGTCATCCCGCGTGAGGTTCCCCTTGTCCACTCGCGCCGGCGAAATCCATATATCGCCAACATCATCACGAATCGAAAGGTTGCCGCCGGATGTTGTCGTCATGCGGTATCGATAGATGCGATCCATCGTCCGCATAATGGCATCTTGTGGATGAATCAAGTTTCGGGCAGTGGTCATATTCGTTTGCTTTCCTGTTTGTGGATCGAACCGTGAACTAACCTAGCGGTCGAACCACGGAAGTGCTGCGGTAGTAATCCATTAGCGTTTCAATGGACAATACGCCGCCACCCATCCCGCTCTTGTTCACGCCACCATACGGAACGCCATGAGCAAACACGTTATGAGCGTTGATCCAGCTATTGCCAGCCGTCATTGATTCGGCAACGCGAGTGGCACGAGCCGAGTCGGCCGTCCAGACGCTGTTTGCCAGCCCATAGTCCGTATCGTTCGCCATCTCAATCGCTTCTTCTTCGGTATCGAATACCGCAAGATAGGCAACCGGGCCAAAGATTTCTTCACGAGCGGCAACGTTGTCCAGTGAACCAGCCAACAGCGCAGGTTTGACGTAGTTCCCCGCATAACCGTCCACGGTCGCGGCTCCTCCACCAAACAAACACTCGGCTCCACCAGCTTTACCTTTCTCCAAGTATCCAAGAACACGCTGACATTGCTTGGGGTTGACGACTGGTCCCATTTGGCTCGCCGGATCAAGCGGGTGACCGATGCGAACGTCCTTCAAGCGATCGACACAATGCCCCACGAATTCATCATAGATATCTCGCTGGATCAACCAACGAGTCGCATCGCAGCAAACCTGTCCAGTGTGGAAGGTGATCGCCCCGACAAGTTTCTCCGCAGTATCGCGAACGTTCACATCGTCGAACACTACTGCCGCACCTTTGCCGCCCAATTCTAACTTCACGGGAACGAGGTTTCGTCCGCATGCTTCCCCGACCAATTGACCGACTTCGGGCGAGCCAGTGAACGACATCCGCTTGATCTTGGCGTTGTGCGACAATGCCGCGCCGGCTGTCGTACCGCGCCCGGTGACCACGTTAATCACGCCGTCGGGGACACCGACCTCTTTTGCCAATTGAGCCAAATAGATTGCTGACAACGAAGTGTCTTCGGCTGGCTTGATGACCACGGTGTTGCCCGCCGCGAGCGCCGGAGAAATTCCCCAACCAATTAACAGAAACGGAAAGTTCCACGGGAAGATGAACCCGCAAGCACCCCACGGTTGTTTGTATGTCCAAGCTTCGTTTCCAGGAACGTCTAGCTTGGTGCGAGCCGGGACCGTTGCTGCAAGCTTGACAAAGTACCGCAGTGTGTCGACAAAGTTTTGCACGTCGCCTTGAGCTTGAGCCTCGATCTTGCCAGCGTCCAAAGCTTCGATTTGGGCAATGATCGATTTTCGCTGCTCAACGGCGTCGGCCAACCGCAACAGGAACTTGCCGCGTTCCTCAACGGATAACTTCGCCCATGCGGGGAAGGCGGCTGCGGCAACATCCACGGCATGATCCACCTCGGACGCCTCCAAGTCGTAAATTTCGGCAAGCTTGTTGCCAGATCCTGGATCGAATGTTTCGACAGTCTTACCGCTTTTTGCGTTGAGGTCTTTCCCGCCAACAAACGAGGGAAACGAACTCCGGCTAAGGAAAGCTTCGACTTCGGGTAGTAATTGGATTTCGGTTGCGGTACTCACTGTATAATCCTCGGTTGATGTAGCCACGTTTGCCGCAGCACAGACGAAATTGACAAAGCACCACCGTCAGGCGATGGCAGATAAAATTCTACGCGATTTGCCCACCGAATTCTTGACGTTGCAACTGGTAATTGTGAAGATCGTCGAAAGGCAACCAGCATGCTGCTGAACTCGCCGTTCACCGGAAGATACAAAAGTCAGCTTGATCGTTGCCGCCTATCGCTATGGAATTGGAAGTCCCCAACATGTTGAGAACGAGGCGACTCTTGCGGCAAGTGATTTTTTGCTTATGCACTTGGCGCTGCGCAATTCGACGATTTGGCGATCAAGGAATTCGAACGCATTGGAAAATCTCCCGGTGAATGGCCCAGGGGAATGGATGGCTTCGAGGTCGATCAGTTTGCCAAAAAGAAGGTGGACCTAAAGCGACGTCTCAACGGGAAAGCGATTTGAAAGTAACCTTCTACCGTCACTGCTCGGCCAAAATGGGCACATGATGCGGGCCGAACGCGGGGCTATTGACGAGGTCAGGTTAGGTGTTCGGTTTTCAGGCCCAGATTGCATTCGATGTCTTTGATGGACTCGCAATCAGCTTTCGACTCCCTCGTCCGCTTCGTTGCCCGCGATTCAAATTAACGAGCTGTCGGGATGCGCCATGCCGAAGCATACCGAGAGACTCGACAGTGGCTCTCCGCTCCAACGACGGCAAAGCATCACCGCAATTTCTCGGCCTGCCGCCTGACAGCGAAATCCTACCTATTCCTCCAGAGCGACCCCATGGTAGGCAGCGGCTTCCGCGATGATCTCATCAGGCGTTATTGCTTTCAAGCGTCGACCTTGACAGAGGTGACCGACCGGGCGATTCCGCTTGGCGTACCAGTTCACATATCCCGAGAGCCAATTTAGCATTTCCCAACTCAGATTCGGTTCCTGGATTTGTCACAACACGTGGATAAGATTCGGCATCCAACAATACGCGAATACCTTCCAGCCGCTGACGCGTGACTTACTCCTTCAGCCAACGTGTCCTGCGTTCCTAGTGGCCCTGGTCGTGAAAGATCGGTCCCGCTTCCATCACCTCTTGTGACCAGATGGTAAATGGCACCGGAGTAGCTGAACGCGAAGCTGGCGAGCCAAAGAACAAGAACCTAGCCTCTTGCGTCTCGGTTACTTCTTTATCCGTAGTGCGTTGTCGAAGAACTCGAGGATGATCTTGCGGACTTCGGGCGATTGAAATTCCTTGCCCCCATGCCCGGCGCCAGGAACGATGTGAAAGGTTGAAGCGACTTTCGCAGCATCTAACTTTTCATGCAAATGACGGCTTTGATCGATCGGGACGCCCGGGTCCTTTTCGCCGTGCATGATCAGAAACGGCGAATCATCGGCGGTTTCCTGATAGAGGGCGCTGGCCTGGTTGGCAAGTTCTGGCGCATCGCGGACTGTTTCTCCCAGCAACTTAGCACCGTTGGAATTGGCGATGTCTTCCAGCGTGCGACCATCACCCAAGACATTCGGTGGCATGGTTAACAAGTCCGTGGGGCCGTACCAATCACAGACTGCTTGGACACGGCTGGAGGTGATCTCGTTCACGGGAGCGTCGAGCGTTCCGAGTAAGGCGACCAAGTGACCGCCTGCCGAACCTCCCCAAGCCGCGATGTGGTTGGCATCGATTTGAAATCCATCGGCGTTGGTACGTAACCAACGAATCGCAGCTCGACAATCATCGATCTGCGCCGGCCATTGAGCTTCATCGGTTAATCGATAGTTGATGCTTGCCACTGCGTACCCATGTTCAACTAACCAAGTTGCCGGGCAGCGATCTTTACTTCCATTCTTCCACCCGCCGCCATGGACCCAATCAACCACGGGAACGGGGCCGATGACCGTTTTGGGATAGTACAAGTCGAGCAGCAGGCTTCTCTCAACAGCTCGGGCATATTCCAGGTCGTTGTAGACAACTGCGGATGTTGGCGAAGGTTGATACTCCTTTCCGGTGTTCTTTTGGCCTGCACCGTCCAGGGCTCTTTGGATAGTGAAGTCGACCAGACTTTGACAATGGAAGAAGCCTGTCCAGAAGTTATGGCCTTGGCCATGCGGCACGGCTAATTCGAAAACATCCTCGGCGTCTGCCTCTTGGTAGATCTTCGCCAAAGTAGCCGAATTCTCTTTAAGCGGAACAACGTGATCGACGTCGCCATGAATGATGTAAACGGGAATCTTCGCGGTGGCAAGCTTGTCGGCTTGGGCGATTGGATTGTGAGTACCAAGTGATTGTTCCAGCTCGTCTGGCGAGAGACCATACGCTGGCGCGGCTTTTTGAAGGCCAGGGTAGGTTCGCAGATCGAAAACCGGATAGATGCCTGAGATGCCGGCCACTTTCTCGGTGTTGCGAATGGCCCAACTGCTGGTCCATAGCCCACCTCGGCTTCGTCCCAACAGTGGAGGAATTGTTTCATCAGTGGGTTTGCGCAGCGCGTGGAATGACGTGATGCATGGGAGTCGCGAGATGCCTGGAACTTGTTGTATTCACGTGGCCTTATTCGTCCAACCAACTTAACTCGCTTCCGGTTTGCCTTCACTGATCCCCGCTAAGTTGAGGCAAAGAGAATTTGAATCATGATGCCGTGGGTTGACAAGAATCGGCTTCGAAGTGAATTGCTCGCAGTCACTTTTCTAATCCTAGGATCGGCCAATGCCATCGCGATCGCAGATCGTTTTCTCAGCTCATGAACGCGGAGTTTCGACTCATGGTTGTCCCCATCGCCGTTTGCTGAGATACAGTTAAGTTCACCGTCGCGTGGATGCGGGTCGTCGGCGACGTTAGTCCTTCATCATCGTGAGCGTGGCCTCAGCAAAAGCGCGGCCCATGAGGGCGAAGGTCTTCGCGCATCCGAGATAGTGGTAGCCGGCGTTGGAGGCTCCGCGCTTCCAGAGCGTGGCTTCCTCGGGTGAAATGAGTTTCGCTTCAAAGTCCTGCAAGTGCTCGCGTTTTTGTTCGTCGGTCATCTTACCGTCGGCGTTGGCGTAATCCTTGTGTTGCGAGTTAAGGTAGTAGCTCATCTGACGCACCTTATCGTGTTTGTCCGCGATGGCACCGAGTTCCTCGGACCAGAATGGTGCGGTCTCCACGGCGATCACATTTCCACGAAACTCCGGGAGGGCTGCCGGCGCGGACATGGCCTTGCGAAACTCGATGGTCTGTTCGTTCGGTTTCGCTCCGCCGACTCCCAGCACGCCGATTACGAACGGCATTTGCGGCGAGTTTAAGTCCCGCCGCACATCGCGGATAAACTGGGCCATCGCCTCGCTGTAAGCCTCGTAGCCGCCGGTCATGTGGCGATTCGGATACACGCCAGAATCGACGAGATCATTCCAGCCCTGGAACCATGCGAACCCCGAAATCTCATAGCCCTGCTTCTCGTCATAGGCTGGGCAGACACGTTTGATGTCGCCCAACACTCGCTGCACATGCTCGATCATCAGGCGGTAATAGTGGCCGGTCTCGCTCGCCTTCGCAGCCTGCAACGCTTCGATGTCCCTGCCCTGCTTTTGAAAAGCTGCAAGTTGACTTTCGTTGAACACATACGGCCCGGCGCTCGGCGAGCGAAAATCGGTGTGCAGACTCTTGCCTCCCCAGGCGGTCTTGATGATCAGCACCGGTTCTTCGAACGCCGCATCCATCGTCAGGCCAAACGTAAACTCCGGGCCAATCTTGCCTCCATCCTCTTTGGGGTTTCGACGCGAACCATAGCCGGCCGTCAACTTGCCGTGACCTTCACCGTTCTCTTCTCCCGATCCGGTGAAGTACGAGATCCAGACTCTCTCGCATACGGTTGGTTTGCCATCGGCGTCGAGCATCTGCTTGAGCATCGGAGCCGTTGCGGGATCGTCGCCGATGTAATCGAACGTCTCGACTTTTGCATGGCCCTCCATATTGGATTGACCGGCGAGAATGAAGACACGTAGCGGTTTAGCCTGCACCGTCGCGGAACTCGCGGCCATCAGCACAACAGTGAGCAGCGTGCCAGGAAGAATCGGGATGCGTCGCATGATGTTTGGTTTCTCTAACAATGAGTGTAGAGCCTAAGTTTTGACATTGACTGCTCGAGAATTACTCTCAATTCGGTCACGAACTCCGATTGTTGAAAGTAAATGTTTGTTGTTTCCCCGGGGTCGCTTGCCAAATTGTAAGGCTAGCCGGGCGCGTGGGGGGCAAAGTCCGGCAGATGGAAACGGTTTGAGTCCAGGATTTATTTCGTAGCGATTGACTCTGGACCCGACGTGATTCACGTATTTCCAATTGCCGCGACGAACCAATAGTGTACCTTGGCCGCTGAAGACCTGCTTTGATCTATGAGTGCCCATTTGATGTCCGCTCACGAATCTCCTTGTCGATCATTGTTCATTGCCGTACGATCCTGGAGCCAAAAATGCGATGTCTGTCGCCTGAAGGACTGCCCGACGCTTCGTACCCCTTTTTGGCTGTGCCGGTTTAGTTCGGCTGGCTAGTATTGGTTTCTACCCGGTCATCCATGGACACTCAGACGATGCGAATTGAATACCACTCGACCATTTATCCGAAACCCTCGGAACTAAATCACTACATTTGCAGTAGTGAGATTGACGTTTGGTTTCCATCCGAGGATGGAGAAAGTGTGGTCGCTGCACGTTTGTCCGTTGACTACCTCGATATTGCTCGCGCAGTCAGCGCAGGCGAAAGCATCCTGCACATTTGCGATGCCGATTCCTCTGCATGGATGCAGGTCTACGAAGCCACCATTGAGCCCGATATCAATTTCCTCGGACTTCGCGAGGACTTCGGCTTTGACAATCCTGTTTTCGGAATGGTCTTCGTCCACGGTGCGGTCTTTCATCCGAGCGTGAACTCATGGCGAGCCTATATCCTCGATACCATATGCCACATATTCCCCAAAGACACGGCCACGGTGATGTGGAAACACACCACGGAGATGGAACCGAAGGAACTGGCCAGCCTTGGGTTTCGCAGGGTCGCTGGGACGGAACTCTTGTTTCGCCCCAACATGCTGGAGAACACGTACTCGGCATTAAGCGACCAGCGTGAACCAAACGAATGGGTCGTTCCCTCGGAAGCTCAATACTATGTGGACCAGCAGTGGGTCGATCACGACGACTAGGGCGTCTCGCCGATGGACGATTGGGAACTGCGACGAAATTGGCGGGCAGCATTCGCATTCAATTGCGTGTTAACACAACCACGCCAAGTTGAGTTGGTCACGATTGTCTTTTCCGTCTCGACGGGATCAGCACCACCCACGCTAGCATTCAAAAGTGGCCTTCGTGGGACCGAGATTGCGGTAGACGAACGAACATGGCTGGGTACGCCGCTTGACTGCCGAGTCATCAATTCTGATTAGTGCAAGTCGAAGGTGCAGTGATAGTCGTATTCTGCTCGTATCGTTGCAGCGAACCGAGTACACTTGACAAATTGAACGTGCGTTACGCCCCGCCTCCAACGCCGCCCGCCTGATAATCGCATGACCTTCGCTCGCCACATGATCGTGACGCTCCTTGCTTTCGGTTTAACGATCGAGTGTCATGGCGTGGCTAACGACATGCAGCCAGTGTTTGAAACTGACGTTCAACCGATTCTTGCAGCAAAGTGCGGTAAGTGTCATGCGGAGCGAGTTCAAAAGGGCGGACTCGATCTTTCAACGATGACCGGTATTCGACGCGGTGGCGAGTCTGGCGAATCGGCACTCGCTGAATCGGTCGACGAAAGCATGCTGTGGATCATGATCGACGGTAGCGACATGCCGCCCGAAGACCACCCACAACTCACAGGCCATGAACGTGACATGATTCGCCAGTGGATTGTTTCGGGAGCAACTGCGATCTCGCCGCAATCAACGAACGAGCAACCAGTAACCCAGCACGATGTCATGCCAATCATGTTGCTACGGTGTACGACGTGTCATGGAGCTCGCAAGAAAGAGGGCGGTGTGGATCTGCGAACACCTGCGTCGATGTTGAAAGGTGGAAAGGCCGGTCCAGCAATCGTACCAGGTGATCCTTCCGCGAGCCTGGTGATCCAACGTATCGAAAGCGAAGCCTGTCCACCGCGTGAGCTGTTGCTAAAGTTCTTTATTCGACGACCTTCAGCGAATGAAGTTGACGTGCTGCGAGATTGGATCGCAAACGGCGCGACGGAATCTGATATTCAACCAGACGTCGCGACGACTGAGCCCGATCCCCTGGTGACCGACGAGGACCGACAACACTGGGCATTTCAGTCACTCAAGAGCTCGCCAAAGGGAACTTCGATTGACGAGTTGTTGCTTGCAAGTTTGCACAATGTTGGGCTGACGTTTTCGCCCGAAGCGAATCGAGACACGTTGATTCGGCGTGCGTATGTCGACTTGATCGGCTTGCCTCCAAGTGACGAGGACCGAGAACGCTGGATCGACGACATGGGCACGGACTGGTATCGCCGAATGATCGATCACCTACTTGCTTCTCCGCATTATGGCGAGCGTTGGGGAAGGTTCTGGCTCGATCTGGCTGGCTATGCTGACTCTGAAGGCGGCGTTTCGGCAGATCCGCTTCGCGAGGTCGCGTGGAAGTACCGTGATTATGTCGTTCGCGCCTTCAACGATGACAAGCCGTACGATCGCTTTCTGGTTGAGCAACTTGCTGGCGACGAGTTGACAGATCACGAGAACGCTCACGAAATCACTCATGAGATGGTCGACAATCTGATTGCAACTGGTTTCTTGCGTATGGGTATCGACCAAACAGGTTCCCGCACCATGAACTTTGTGCCTGAGCGGATTGGTGTGATCAGTGATGCGATTACGATCGTGAGCGAAGGCTTGATGGGGCTAACAATGGGTTGCGCCCGCTGTCATTCACACAAGTACGACCCGATTCCGCATCGCGACTACTACCGGTTAAAAGCGATCTTTCAGGGTGCGCTGGACGAGCACGATTGGTTGACGTTCAAGAATCGCGAGTTGAAAGTTGATGTGCCAGAAAGAGTTCAGCGTGTCGCTGAAGTCAATCCAAAGTTCGCAGCACAGATCAAACAGCTCGAAGCACAATTGGCGAAAGCCGTGGCTACGGTTCAGCTCGAGTTGCTGCGTCAACATTACCCAGAACAGTCTCAGTCTGATCGCGATGAGACGCTGCGAGCGCTGCGAATAGCCGACAACAATCGATCGCAACCGCAACGCATTCTCGTGGAATTGCTCCAGCAAGTTGAGGTGCTTCCGGTTGACGAACAGCCAGCATCGGTCATCGCAGCCATGGAAGTTGTTGAACAGTTACGCGTCGAGATTCGACAAATTCGCCAACAGATGGAGCCCCCGTTGACGATTCGTGCGATGTGGGATCGTGGTGAGCCCTCGCCCACGTACATCCTGCGCCGTGGTGAACACGACAAGCCAGGGCGACTCGTTGGTCCCGGCGTTCCTTCGGTACTGACCGACGGTCGAACGCCTTTTGATCCCGAACCGCCATTTCCGTCCGGTACAGCAAAGACCGGTCGACGACTAGCCTTTGCTCGCTGGTTGACACAGCCAGATCACCCGCTGACGTCGCGCGTGATGGTCAACCGAATTTGGTATCACCACTTTGGAACTGGCATCATTGCGACGCTGGAGAACTTTGGTGTCAAAGGTGATCGACCTTCGCACCCGGAGCTACTTGATTGGTTGGCCAGCGAGTTTGTCAGCGGAGGATGGAGCGTAAAAGATATGCATCGTCTGATTATGAACTCGAGGGCGTATCGCCAATCCAGTCGCGTTAGTGATGAAGCACATCAGCTCGATCCACAGAACCGATTACTTTCGCGAATGTCCATGCGTCGCCTGAACGCGGAGGCTGTGCGTGACTCGCTGTTGTCGGTCGCAGGTCGAATGGATACGACTATGGGCGGTATGCCTGATCCTGTTCAGGTCGACCGCAATGGTCTCGTGAGTGTGATCCCACGATCCAATGGCAGTTGGCGTCGAAGTATCTATCTGCAATTCAGGCGCACGGAAATTCCGTCGATGATGGAAGCGTACGATTATCCTGAGATGGGGCCGAATTGTTTGGCACGCAACACGTCGACTGTCTCGCCTCAGTCGCTCATGATGATGAACAATGAGCATGTGTACGAACTCGCCAAGTCGTTTGCCGAAAGAGTCCAGCAACTCGCAGCAAATCAGCGGAGTGACGACGAAAACAAGCTGCGATCACAAGTTACGACTGCTTACCAATTAGCACTTTGTCGTACACCAAGCGATGAAGAACTTCGTTTGGGCATCGAGGCGTTGAACGAGTTTGCTTTGAAGTGGCAAGGCGATTCAACTAGAGCATTGGAGACTTATTGTCATACAATCTTCAATTCCGCAGCGTTCGTCTACGTTGATTGACCGAAACCGGACGCCAGATCCATGAGCAACGAACACAACCGAACGACATCGCGACGCGATTTCTTTGCCCGCACGATCGACGGCTTGTTCGGCGCAGCCCTAACGCATTTGCTCTGTAACGATTTCTTTGGTGGTACGGCAGCCTTGGCCAGCGAGCCAACTTTGAATGCGTCCTCTCAAAACATTGGCATCTTTGACCTGAAGCCCAAACAGCCGCATCATCCGGCCAAAGCTACTTCTGTCATTCAACTGTTTATGAATGGTGGGCCGAGCCAGATGGATTTGTTCGATCCGAAGCCGGTCCTCACCGCAATGGACGGAGAGCCGTTCCCAGGCAACGTTGAAGACATCGGCAATCAAGATGCGAGCGATATCGGTGTGATGATGGGTGGCCGGTATGAGTTCGCTCGACATGGTCAATCGGGCATGTGGATGGCGGATGTTTTGCCGCACACAGCAAAGATGGCGGATGAGATTTGTTTAATCAATTCAATGTGGACTGACCATCCAAACCACGACAACGCACTTTATAAGATTCACAGCGGTCGACTTTTTATGGGCTACCCTACGCTTGGCGCTTGGAGCGTCTACGGGTTGGGTTCCGAAAATCAAAACTTGCCCGCTTACGTGGTGCTCAACGATCCGCTAGGCCCGCCAAAAAACGGGGCTCGCAATTGGACATCCGGGTTTCTGCCACCGCTTTATCAGGGCACGCGGTTTCGCCCAACGGGTTCGCCAATTTTGAATCTTCAACCACAATACGATCAGCCATCGGCGGTAACCGAATCCGCGCGGGGCTTGCTCAATCAACTCGACGATATTCATCGCAATAATCGGCCGCACTACCAAGAGCTTGACGCCCGTATCGAGTCTTATAGCCTCGCGGCGCGGATGCAGCTGACTGCGGGGGAAGCACTCGACGTGTCACGCGAAACCTCTTACACGCATGCGATGTATGGCGTTGGAGAAAAGTGGACGGACTCCTTTGCGAGGCGATGTTTGCTGGCCAGACGCTTGGTCGAACGAGGCGTCCGCTTTGTGCAGATTTTCCTTGAGGAACAGCCTTGGGACAGTCATGCGGACCTCGCTGCGAATCATCGTGGCGCGTGCCAGCGGACTGATAAGCCAGTGGCAGGTTTATTGCGAGACTTAAGAGAAAGGGGACTCCTCGATTCAACGCTCGTGATTTGGGGCGGAGAGTTTGGGCGCACGCCGACGACTCAGAAATCTGCGAACGGTTTCTCTGGCCGCGATCACAACATGCAAGCGTTCTCGTCTTGGATGGCTGGCGGAGGCATCAAAGGCGGGACGACGTATGGCGCGACCGATGAATTTGGGCACGCTGTCGTTGAAAACCCCGTCAGCGTCCATGACTTTCATGCGACGATTCTGCATCTATTGGGTTTGCATCACCAAAAGTTATTTTTCACTCGCAGCGGATTGGAAGAACGGCTAACAGGCATCGAACCGCCGCGAGTGGTGACCGATATCTTAAGCTAAGGATGACGTGCGCCCTATGTTGAACCGACGCGAAGTAATGAGACTTGGAGCTTCTGTGGCTGCGACTGGTGCGTTGTTTGGTAGCGTCGTTCGATCGGCCGAAGAGCACGCGTCCGCGACTCGCATCGTCGACACCAATGTAAGCTTGTTCCACTGGCCGTATCGCCGGTTGCCACTCGATGAGACTTCTGCGTTAGTTGAAAAATTCCGTTTGCTTGGCATCTCACAAGCCTGGGCGGGCAGCTTTGAAGGCTTGTTGCACCGCGACATCTCGGAAGTAAACCAGCGCCTGGTTGAAGCATGTCGCGAGTTGCCTGAGCTCGTTCCGATCGGCACGATCAACCCGACTTTATCTGGTTGGCAGGAAGATCTTCGGCGTTGCGTCGACGACCACAAGATGCCCGGCGTGCGTGTTCATCCAAACTATCATGGATACACGCTTAACGATCCTCGATTCAGCTCGCTACTGGCACGAATCGCGACTGCAGGTTGTTTTGTGCAAATCGTGGCTGCAATGGAAGACGAACGCACTCAGCATCAACTGCTGCGAGTCAATGAAGTCGAACTGGCTCCGCTTGCCGAAATCATGCCTCGCATTGAGAACGCTCGCGTACAAATTCTCGGAAGTAAACCGATTGCGAAACAGCTTGCATCACTGGCAACGCATCCGGGAGTTTTTTTTGATACGTCACGTGTCGAAGGCACGGACGGAGTCCCACAGCTCGTTGAAAATTTACCGCCAGGTCGTGTGATGTATGGCAGCAACACGCCATTCTTGATTACAGAAGCCGCTTTAATTCGTGTTCATGAATCGGGCCAGTTAAGCGACAACGCTTTGTGCGATGTGTTCGGTAGAAACAGTGAACAGCTACTTCAGCGAGTCCCATCGTGAACCTTCGTCTCCAACAGTTGGGCTTGCCTTCAGCCCAGCAACTGAAGAGCTACCGAATATGGGACTCATACTTCACGCCGGCCTATTCGCACCCCGGAGCCGATGGCTTTGCACGAGTCGTCGCCGACATCGAGCGATCTCTTGCGGCAATCGAGAAGGGACAATTCGAAAAGTTGTGCTACTTCCCCCACGTCGGCATTGGCACAACGACTGATTCGGACTACGAAGCCCTCGCAAGGACGAGTCCGGACGTGATTCTCAAGCCTTTTGAGCGTTGGCCAGAACTACTGCTTGGCATGATTCAACTGAATCCCAACAGCGTGCAAGCGTCACTTGACGCACTGAATCGCTGGCTCCGAGACGGGCCGATGTTGGGCGTCTACTTTCCTGGAAGCGGCCCAGGCGCGATTACGTGTACGCATCGAAATATGTATCCGGTAATCGAACGTGTCGCAGATCTGGGTGGGGTCATTATGCAACACACATGGAACAAGACTGATGGAAAGCAGGGGCCTGGGGAATCGACTCCAGAAGAGCTTGCGCAACTTGCCGCGCGTTACCCGAACCAGACATTTTTGTGTGCTCATGCCGGTGGCGAATGGGAGCAGGGCCTTCTCGCTGTCCGCAACTCCCCGAACGTGTTGATTGAAACATCGGGATTCGATGCGACAGCGGGCTTCATCGAGATGGCCGTTCGTGAAGTCGGTGCGGAGCGAATTGTCTTTGGCAGCCATTTACCGTCTCGATCGCTGGGGACCGAGCTAGGTAAGATCATCGGTGCCAACATCAGCGAAGAAACGAAACGAAAGATTCTCGGCGAGAACTACCGTAAACTGCTTAGGAAAAAGTAACGATCGACAAGAAAAGAAACTAACACCATGCAGACAAAATTGAACGTTTCAACTGCTAAAATTAAATGCAATAGCAAGCGATCGAGGTGGACATGAGCAGCAACATACTGACGAGTGACCGACGCAGGATGCTAATTAGTTCGATCGGTGGACTGGTTGGTGCCGCATTGCCAGGAGGAAGATCGGGTGCCTGGGCGGACAACGATGTGCTTAAGGCAACCGAGTTTCAAATCGCTTGCATGACGCTGCCGTACTCGGAGTTCCCACTCAAGCGTGCGATGCATGGAATCAAGGCAGCCGGGTATCATTACATCGCCTGGGGGACAACTCATCGCGAGACGCCTGGCGGTGATCGTATTCCCGTGATGGGAACTGACGAACCGACGAGCCGTTCGCGTGAACTGGCAAGAGAATGTCGTGATATCGGTCTGGAGCCTGTGATGATGTTCTCAACGGTTTACCCCGAAGCTGCTGACGGCTTGAAGATACTGACTCACCGAATCAAGCAAGCCGGGGCTGCCGAGATTCCACAGGTGCTGACGTTCGGGCACACCGAGGGTGGTAGCCGCAAGCTGTGGATTGAACGCTTCAAGCAACTGGGGCCGATCGCTCGTGATCACGGCGTGGTCTTGGTGGTAAAACAACACGGCGGTTTGACGGGAACTGGCAAGGCGTGTGCGGAAATCATTCGTGAAGTCGAGGATCCAGGCATTAAGGTGAACTTTGATGCTGGGAATGTTATGGATTACTTGAACCTGGATCCGATCCCAGACATTCATGAGTGTGCCGATGTTGTGCACAGTTTTTGTATGAAGGATCACCGCAACTGGCCACTAGATCAAGACTGTGGACCGGGGTTCGGTGAGATCGACCACTATCGACTTCTTCATCCGGTCGCTTTTACCGGCCGTACCATTCCCCTATGTTGCGAGAACATATTCGCTCCGGTTGTCGGTCGACCGGAAAGCCCTGAGGGAGTTGACCGGCTAGCAAAACAAGTGCGGGAGTATTTGGAAACCGTCATCGCGGGAATCCAGGTGAAGGTCTAGCCGCTTTTTGGTTGCAGCCCGATAGAATGATAGTGGCAATTCAAATTGGAGTTGGAATAGGACAATCAAATGACAAAGACGACAAACATGAACACGGCTCCCCAGCAGACGTCTCGGCGGCAATTCATTGGCGAATCCGTGGCTGCAACGACAACGATCGGAGGTGCAGCGATCGCGCTCCCCAGATCCGTTCATGCGGCGGGTGATGATACGTTGCGAGTCGGATTGATTGGATGTGGCGGGCGAGGTACTGGCGCCGCCAGGCAAGCCTTGGAGGCTGACAGGAGCGTGAAGCTTGTTGCGATGGGCGACATGTTTGATGAGCGGTTACAGACCAGCTTGAAGTCACTGACTGTCATCAAGGAGCTTGCGGGAAAGATTGACGTTCCGCCAGAGCGACAGTTCATCGGATTTGATGCTTACAAGGGAGTGATTGCGGAGGACTTGGATGTTGTGTTGCTCACAGCACCGCCGCATTTTCGACCGATGCACCTCAAGGCATCGATCGACGCGGGGAAGCATGTGTTTGCCGAGAAACCGGTTGCCGTGGATGCCCCTGGTGTTCGCTCAGTACTTGAAACGTGTGCCGAAGCCCAACGAAAGAATCTCTCCGTCGTTTCAGGATTGTGCATTCGTTACGACGGCGGCTTTCGAGAAACGATCCAGCGCCTGCACGATGGAGCGATTGGCGACATTCATACCGTCATTGCAAACGACTATCGCGGCCCGATCTGGGTCAAACCTCGCAAGGATGATTGGACCGACATGCATTGGCAAATGCACAATTGGTATTACTTCACATGGCTGTCCGGTGACTTTAACGTCGAGCAACACGTGCACTACTTGGACGTTTGTGCCTGGGTGATGGGCGGCTATCCCGTCAAAGCGATTGGAATGGGAGGGCGACAAGTTCGCACCGAATCGATGTACGGAAACATCTACGATCACCACAGTGTGACTTACGAGTACGAAAACGGCGCGAGGCTGTTCAGCAATTGTCGGCAACAAAGAGGATGCAAAACCGACATGGGAAGCGTTGCACTCGGTTCGAAGGGGCGTGCCATCGTGTCCGAAAGCAAACTAGAAATCATGTCAGAAACTCAATGGCGATTCGACAAAAAGGTGAAAGACATGTATCAAGCCGAACATGATGAATTATTTGCCGCCATACGGACTGGCCAGCCCATCAACAACGGGGAGTACATGGCGAAAAGCACGATGCTGGCGATCATGGGCCGAATGGCGACTTATACGGGTCAAGAGATCACGTGGGAGCAAGCAATGAATTCGACCCAGGATTTGTCCCCGGAAAAGTACGGGTGGGGAGCGGCCCCGGAAGTCGAAATCGCTCGTCCAGGGGTTACAAAGCTTGCATAGCCGACGGTGCAGAGAGATTGCTACTTTTCGATTTCGAGCGCATGCGTCATCAATTTCGAGGGATCATCTAGTTGTCTAGAATTGCGCACGCAGTCGCTTTATTTCACCCTCAACGTCTTTTCCCTCATAGAACCAAATTTCACCGTTCACCTCGACCGTCTCTCCAGGCTCGCAATCTGGAAAGATCGGGTCCGAATGAATGCATGGCACCGGAGGGTTCGTCCAAACTCGATTAAGCGGTTGCCAAGCCGTGATGATCCAGCGGTCGGACCCTACGCCTCGCACCGCCACGAAAGCATCGGCAATCACGTGCTCCAATTCCTCTTGCACGTTAAATCCAACTGCGCCTTTCAACATCGTACAAATTTGAACTCTTAATCCAGTCAGTCGTTTGTCACTGCCATTCTTCAGCTTCAACTGCATCCACGCTCCGCTCTGGCGGCGCGAAACTTCGCTTCGGAAAACAATTCCGTTTGGCAACGTGCGCTCTACAATTAGTCCGTCGTCGGTTTCGGACCACTCAAGCGGTGGTAGCCGGTCGCCTCGCTCGTCCCAAATGGTGGGAATGTGCGTATGAGCCAAATAAGTGAGCCCGAGATTGGAGAAGATCGCCTCAGGTACATCAATGACCACGTAGCCGCCGTTGGGCCAAGGCGGAAAGACACTCACCTTGGTCTCTCGTTGCGGATTGACTGCACCGTCGAGGAAACCCAACCGCGGATGACGACCGCCGGGATATGGCAAAATTCGAACAGTACTATTCGTTGCCTCGTTAACTGATTTATGAGCTCGGGATTGGATTGCCTCATGTGCATCGTCCAGGGAAAGCCCGGTAGCTAGTCGAACTTCGGTGGCAGTAAAACGGTGGTTCACAATCATATTGTCCAACCATCGTGCCAAATCATCAGCGATTGCTTCGCGGGCAGTTGATTTCACTATTTCCGAGTCGTCCAAAATTGGCAGCGATTGGTAAAAGGCCAATGCATGTTCATATTCTTGCATCGCTTCGGTTGAAACGATGCTTTTACTGCGCTGCATCTCTTCGGTTACTCGACTGAGCAAGTAGCTCTTTTCATGTTCATGTATTTGCACAGGCTCATCATCAACTTCTACGTACCATGGTGCGGAATGGGCAAACCGAGATTGGCCATCTGGGCGAGCTTCCCAAAATCGAACTGCAAACCAACCGGATCGTTGTGGGACCAATGAAATATTCAGTTCGGATTGATAAGCACCAACGGAGGTTTCGTTGTTTTGGGGTCGCAGCAAAACCTCCGGCCGACCATTGACCAGCAATTCGCCATAGGACAATTTCGATTCGGAGATGACATTTATGTGTATCGGAATTGGTTCCTTATGTGTCGACGCTCGTTTGAATACGTGCCCTGGGTCCATGGAATCGGATGTCACATACAACATGGGGCCTGTCGTCACAAACGAGCGGCCTTGCTTTAGCCCCGCCATCCACGCATCAAAACTAAAATCACTCTGCAAATGAACGTATATTCGACCAAATCCCGCCGGAACGGGATGCACGCCATTTGCCGTGCCTGCGGTTGGCGGCATCCGCAGCCCGCAATTGAGCAGTGTGTAGTACATGCCCAGCGTATAGTCGATCCACTGTCGATGTCCGCCTTGAGCCGCTCCGTATGGCGGCTGAATGTAGGCTGGAGCTTTTGTGTTCCACTTACGAAACGCAGACTCGGTACGCCAAACGTGGTTGTTCGACAACTCATAGAGTCCATTGGACGCCAAAGTTGGCAACAGCATGGCGAACGGCCAATCCAGTTTATCGAAGTCGAAAAAGGCGTTCGGATCGGAATTCTTTAACGATTCAATCACTGGCCTCCATGGTGGCACGCCTAAGTCCAGACCATCGCGATGTCCTAGTACGAACAAGGCTCCGAGCGTATGCCGATGCTCGCCAACGGTGAAAATTTCGTACTCGGTGTTTCGCGGCCAAATAACATGTGAATCCGTGACCTTGATCAATCCATTCGGAATCACGGTGAGATTTTTATCGCCAGCGACTGGGGCCGTACCTGAAGTCGTGACCCAATTAGTCAGAGGCAAGGCGACATTCAATTCCTCTGCGAGTATGACATTTTTCAACTCGTCGATTGTACGGTGCAAATGCGTGTCACCTGAGTACCAACCGTGTGCAGCGGGCTTCGCCCATCGCTTGAGCGAAACCGTTATCTCGACATCATTTGTCGTGACGTTGATCTGCTGCGAATGTGGAAAGTAGGTTTTCCCGCGTTCCACAGTCAGCACATATTTCCCTGGCGAAACCTTGGCCGAACATGGGTGCGATGAGACCGTTGTATGAAACTCGACTGAGTTCTTGTTGATCCAATTTTGCTTTTCGTAGCGGACGGCGGACCCTTCGACATCGTCCGTGGAAAAGTACAGCCATCTATCCGAGTCTGTCTTGAGATACAGTCTCGCTGCGATTGGCTCGTTCGAGTCCGCATCGACAACGTTAACGCGCAGTGTCCGCTCTTGGGAATTGGCGTAGTTGGTCAAAATGCCAACATATGCAATGAGCAAAGCGGACCAGAGTTGTCGTCGCATCAAGCTTACCTCGTTCTAAAGTGAAGTTTGAATTGTAACAGGCTGCAAGTCACTCCACCTATGCAAAGCATTTCTACCAACTACTCGTAGAGTAACGTCTCTCCAGTTTCCTCGCTCACTCAGAATAGGGATGGCGACGCATATGATCACCTTCAATGATGGCGTAGCTCCATCGAATGATGTGGCGTCATCGAACCCTACTACTTCTCAAATTCTGGCTTGGGGCGTTTTTCGACGAAACTCCAGAAATGCGGTTTTCCGTTTTCGTTGATTGTCCCATCGGGCGAGTTCCATTCGCTGCCGTCGCTAAGTTTTGCAGCGATCTTGTAATCGCTAAAGGGTGCAAGCGCATAGAACCATGCACGCTTATCATCCACTTGTCGAGCCTCGATTAAGACGAGCACCTCCGTGTCTGTCCCCTGACAAAACCCAAAAATCGCCCCGTATTCGATACCGGCATTCTTGTCAGCGTATTCATAGAATGGCTTGGGAACCAAACGCAACTCCCATCGTTGATCATCGCCCGACTTTGTTTCGAATTGCAATGTTCGCGGGATCTGTCTCGCTTGCAACGTCAATCGACGTGCGTCTGGGTCGGGTGCCGGATAATCACCGACGTGCTTCCACTGGAGACCTGCGACTGGGCAAGTCCAAGTTGCCTGTCCCTGCATCTCTTTGCGGATCGGCCGACCGTACAGCGAATGAAACTCTTGCATAACCCAGCGGTCGCGTCCTTGAGACCAGGAAAAGAACACACCGATCGCGGCGGGCAATCCCGATTCCGATGTCCAAACATACATAGCACCAATGTCGTCACCACCACGGACAGACTGGGTGTGGCGAAAGACAGCGTTATTGTGCAATTTGAATTCCTCAACCGGAGTGTCGAGGGTGAACATTCTCTGTGCCTTGGCCATTTCTTCAGCAACTCCTATCCAATAATCGATCGTCTTGCTTTCGTTATCGTCCGCAAAAACTTTTGACAGCGATGCCGTAAACTGGCTCAGAACGCAGGCAGCCATCCAAAACGAAAAGAGTCGGGACATGAGTACGCACTCTTGTTGAGAGGAGTAGCGGTCGGCTTTACAGCGCCCGCGATTGATACACCAACGCACGTGATATTATACGAACTCCGTGACAGCTTTCACACTTCCGTATTTTTCGCTGGATTGAACACGCTACATCAGCGTACCATGCGACCGGTAAGTGATCATCGTGGTCGTCACTTGGCTCAGTGACTGCGGATGACGGGTCGCTTCAAGATTGCTGCTTGGGCGGAGTTGTCGGGAGAGTATCTACGTGGGGATCGATTTGACACAACAAAGGTTCCAGCGAAAAAAATGGAACGGTCGAAGAAAATGGAGCGGGGTGGTCAGGCCTCTTTGCTGGCGATTGTTGCACCAAAAAGGGCTGACTTCTTTGCGGCTTCTCCAGCGGAAACGACCGCTGACGCTTGTCGGCGTTGCCACTGGATACGAAGCCATCGGGTGATGGGCTGCTCGATTCTTGTGGTAACGAGTGTTGCCAAGGCGAAGGTGAACGCGATGGCGATGGCGAGACACACCAGCGAGGGTACGCCAGCGTGATTGAAGTGGTAAATAAGCGAACAGCCGAGATTGTTGTGCAGTAGATACACCGGGTAAGAAATCGTACTGATAAACACCAGCGGTCGCAGCCTTAGCGGTGCAAGGCGACCTTGCGCGGCCAGCAAGACCGTTCCTAAAATCAGTAACGTCGCTAGCGGATTGTGCTTGCCATGATCAATACAGTGGAACACGGTTGCGGCAACGCCAATAGCCACCATGTTCTTCCACAGCGAACCCACTTTCGTTTGGATCATGTACAACAAAAATCCCATGGCAAACAATGGCACGAAGTCCAATAACAGCAGTCGCCGAATTGCTGTTGCGAATCCGAAGCCAATTGTTGATGAATGTGTCACTGCGAGAGAATCCAATGTTGGGCAGAGCACCAAGGCAAGTCCACAAAGCGTGCCCCAGCCGATGTAGTAACGACGCAGTACTCCCAGTCGGAACATGGCAACCAGTGTGGCGTAAAACATCATTTCGATTTGCAGCGTCCACATGACGGGATCGATGCACTCGAAGCCAAAAACTCGCGGCATCAGAGTTAAGTTTGCCACGAACTGTGCCCCCGTAATGCTGACGGGAGCATGGGGCGCCAGTGTAACAATCGCCAAATTGGCAACGATCACCAGCAGGAAGATAGGAATGATGCGAATCAGTCGTGCGGCGACAAAATCGACCGGTTGCCGGCGTCGCAACAACGACATGCTGTTGACATAACCGCTGAGGATGAAGAATAGTTCGACTCCGTAAGCTCCAAAGGGCCATTCGAATCCGAGCGGATCGACAAATCCAAACTTCACAGCGTAAACGTGAGTAAAGTGAAACGCGATGAGGTTCAGCGCCGCCAACGCACGCAGCGCGTCGAGTTCGACGACCCGACGAAGGGGAATCAGAGAGTTGGCGGTTGAGGTGCTTGGGCTAGGATTCATCGGGGGAAACGCATACGTCGAGTTCACGCAGGGGAGCGCTCGGGACCGATCAGCATGAGAAAACATGGGTTGTCCTGAAGCAAAGGGTGTCGCCCAATACCAATCTTTGCGTGGGGGATTCGTAAACTGCCGCCGTGAGTACGGGTTATACCGATTGTCCGTCCCCTTTCGCGTTTTCGTTGGCTTGACGAAACTTGGCGGTCAGTTTTGCCCGCCGCTTCGAGGAGAACCAACAACGCATGAAATACGCAATTGTCATCCCCGATGGCTGCGCCGACGAACCGATCGCAGATCTCGGCGGTAGAACCCCGTTACAGGCTGCTCACCTGCCCGCGATGGACGCACTGGCCCGTGCAGGTATGTTGGCGCTGGCCAATAACACGCCTGCCCACTTACCGGCGGGCAGTGAAGTCGCCAACTTATGTCTGCTGGGCTACGATCCCAACGTCTATTTTACTGGCAGGGCGCCGCTGGAAGCCGCTGCCCAGGGGATCTCGTTGGGCAAACAGGATTGGGCGGTCCGCTGCAATCTCGTGACGATCGAAGATCAAACGATGGTCGATTTTACTGCCGATCACATTAGCACGGCTGAATCTGCGGCGCTGCTCGCGGCTGCTCAAACACACTTGATCGACCAGGGCGACTGGACGCAATCGGAACGTCGCATCGTGTCGCGGATGCAATTTGTGCCAGGAGTCAGTTATCGCAATTTGCTGATTTACCGCGGCGACGAATCCACGCCAGCACCATTTTCCAAAGAGACTCGTTCGACCGCGCCGCATGATCTGACGGATCTTAGCATCACCGACGATTTTCCTCGCGGGCCCGGCAGCCAATTGCTGGTCAAGTTGATGAACGCCTCGGCGGAGCTTTTTGCCACGCATGAAATCAATCAACAGCGGATCTCCGCGGGTAAGCGGGCAGCTACCAATGTTTGGCTGTGGGGATTGGGTGGAGCACCGAACCTGCCATCGTTCAAGGAACGATATGGCGTTCAAGGGGTGATGATTACCGCGGTGGACCTGCTTCGTGGAATCGCGGCGTTAGCACAGTGGCCGCGGATCGAGGTGGCTGGAGCGACCGGATATCTCGATACCGACTATGCCGCCAAGGGTCGTGAGGCGGTAAAGGCGTTAGAGTCCTACGATTTGGTTTGCGTGCACATCGAAGCACCCGACGAAGCCTCGCACGAGGGCCGACACGACGCAAAAATCGAAGCACTGCAACAGATCGACGCACACATTGTTCAGCCCCTTGTCGCGGCACTGCAGTCGCAGGGTGATTATCGCATTCTGGTAACACCCGACCATCCCACTCCCTGTGGCACCAAGAAACATAGCCACGGCATGGTCCCGCTCGTGATTGCTGGCACCGGAGTCCAAGCTGACTCACAAACAACGTACGACGAAGTCGCTGCGGCCAACAGCGGCAAACGATTTGACCAAGGTTGGGACCTGATGGCCGAGTTCATTCACGTTTAGCCTGCGTCACCCTTCACCCTTCACCCTTCACCCTTCACCCTTCACCCTTCACCCTTCACCCTTCACCCTTCACCTCTGCAATGTCCCTGATTGTTCAAAAGTTTGGTGGTTCAAGTGTTGCTGACGTGGACAAGATTCGCGCGGCCGCCCGCAAAGCGATCCGTGCCCAACGTCAGGGGCATCGTGTCGTCGTTGTCGTTAGTGCGATGGGCGAACAAACGGACGTGCTCTTGGATTTAGCCGGAAAGATCTCTGAAAATCCACCGGCTCGCGAGATGGATATGCTGCTCAGTACGGGCGAGCAAGTGAGCGTCTCACTCGTGGCGATGGCGATTCATGAACTGGGGGCCAAAGCGATCAGTCTGACTGGAGGCCAAATCGGAATCAAAACCGACAGCAGTTACAGTAAAGCAAGAATTCAATCGATTTCCACTGAGCGCATCGAGCGGCTGTTGGATCAAGGAAACATCGTGATTGCCGCGGGATTTCAAGGCATCGACGATGACTTGAACATCACAACGCTCGGTCGTGGCGGCAGTGACACCACAGCCGTAGCGCTGGCCGCCGTACTGGGTGCCGACGCGTGCGAGATCTACACCGATGTCGATGGCGTATACACCACGGACCCTCGCATATTGCCCGAAGCACGCCGAGCTCATGTGATCAGCTATGATGAGATGCTTGAACTAGCCAGCCTCGGCGCCGGTGTGATGCACAATCGCTCGATCGAATTTGCTAAAAAGTTCGGAGTGCCGATTCATGTTCGCAGTAGCTTCTCGGATACGGATGGAACGATGATCGTCGCGGAACCGGAGTCGCAAACGACGGCGGTGTGCGGCGCGGCGATGACCCGTGACGAAGCACGCGTAACTGTCCTCGGCGTACCGGATGTTCCCGGAAAGAGTCTGCAGATTTTCTCGGTGATTGCAGAGAGAAAAATCGCAGTCGATATGGTGGTGCAGAATGTTGGCAGTAAAGGACGAGCCGACGTCTCATTCACTGTCCCGCGCGGTGAACTCAATGCAACGCTATCGGCCGTCCAAGGTGTACTCGAAGACGTCGGTGCCGATGGCCTGACACATGACGACCAAGTCAGTAAAGTTTCGGTGGTTGGTACGGGGATGGCTCAGCAAACAGGTGTTGCTTCGAAGATGTTTCGCGCGCTCGCTGATGCGGGAGTCAACATCCAAATGATCACGACGAGTGAAATCAAGATTTCTGCGTTGGTGCCTCGTCATCAAGCTAACGATGCCCTGCGCGCGGTGCATCAAGCATTCGCATTGCATGTGGCACCGGCGGATGCCAAATCCTGGTCCCAGATCAAGGCAGCTCGCAAGTCGGGTGCCGATGTCGACGCATTGGTCAGCCGATTGCGAGACGATGCACTGGAGGCACTTACGCTTACCGGAATCTCGGTAGTGGAGAACCAAGCTCGCGTAACGCTGTACGGCGTCCCGGACAAGCCGGGTATTGCTGCAGATATGTTTGAAACGATTGGCAAAGCCGGAATTTTTGTCGACATGATCGTTCAAGGCTATGATGGTGAAGATGGATCGACAAGCGTAAGTTTTACCGTCAACGAGTCCGAACTGCCCAGATCGCTGGACGTCGCCAAAGAGATTTGCCGCAAGCACGCAATGCGTGATGTCCAAGGTGGCGGTTCAATTGCCAAGGTGACCGTCAGCGGCATCGGGCTGCGCAGCCACACTCAGGTCGCGACGTTGCTGTTCGAAAGTCTGTCTGCCGCCCAGATCAACGTCGAGATGATCAGTACAAGTGAATTGCAAGTGAACGCAGTAATCGATGCGAAAAATAGTGATGCGGCTCTAGCGGGCCTGAAAAATGCGTTCGCCAAGGCGCTCGCTTAAAAACGAAAACAATTTTCGAACTGGGATGAAGCATCGAAATCGCCTTTGAACCTGCCTGATTCGCAAGAAAGATGTGACAATTACCCACTGCGACCACTTGTCAGTCGTGATGCCGCAAAACGGCACACGGATTTTTTATCATTGCTCTTGACCCCGTGTTTCCCGATTTGCACAATCGCGGGTCGCTCGTGGCGAATGGATCAATCTCGAAAGCGGAGTGGTCACTTTCTCGAAAAGTACTGCTGCCAGAGAGAAAAATCGGATACGCTGCAAGGATGTGCGTAAAAATCGAAATTTGCCTGTGCCCAAGCCATTTGTGCTCAGGTTGACCGATTTGTGTTGCGGTTTCTCTCAAAGGGAGTTGTCGTTTGTCCCTATCCATGGACTTCGACTTGAAAGAGCGAGTGCGGTCTGCGATCGACATTGTTGATGTCGTTGGCAGTCAGCTGGAGCTGCGCCCCCAGGGTCGCAATTTTGTTGCTCGTTGCCCGTGGCATAACGATCGTCGCCCCTCGATGACGATCAATCAAGAACGACAAACTTGGAAGTGCTGGGTTTGTGACATCGGCGGCGATATTTTCAATTTCGTGATGCAGCGAGACGGGATCGATTTTCCCGCCGCACTACGTCAACTCGCCGAGCAAGCCGGCATTCCGATCGACGAAATTCGTCGCGGCAAAGTAGCCAAACTGGGAAGCCCGCAAGACAAAGCGACCCTGCTTGAAGCCTTGCGGATCGTTGCCGACGCTTACCAGGAAGAACTCGCCAACGGCACAACCGACGATTGCCGCATTGCACGCGAATATCTCGCAGAGCGAGGTATCAACGAAGAGAACCGTGATCGATTCCAAATTGGATTCTCCCCGGAAAGCTGGAGCTATGCCGTTGAATTACTGAAAAAAAATTCAATCAGTGCTGAAGTGGCCGAAGCGGCCGGGTTGACGATCAACAAGCAAACCGGCCGGGGTGCTTATGACCGCTTCCGTGGTCGCCTAATGTTTCCGATCCACGACCTTCAAAGTCGAGTGATTTCTCTTGGCGGGCGAGTGATCCCCAAGATTGCGGTCAGAAGCAGTGACGATTCTTCTGCCGGTGCAAAATACATCAACGGCCCCGAAACGCTCGTCTTTCGCAAATCACACCAGTTGTACGGGTTGCAACTGGCGCGAGAGGCTATCCGTCGATCGGGCGAAGTGTTGGTGATGGAAGGTTACACAGATGTGGTCGCGGCGAGACAAGCCGGAGTCGAACCTGTCGTCGCGGTTCTGGGCACTGCCTTGGGTGACGAGCACATCCAGATTTTGAAACGTTTTGCTCAGCGAGTCGTCTTAGTGCTCGACGGTGACGAAGCGGGGCAGAGACGAGCGGACGAGGTGCTTGAACTGTTCGTGCGCGCCGATGTTGATCTGAGAATTCTCACACTGCCAAATAACAACGATCCTGCAGATTATTTGCAGGAACATGGGCTCGTTGCGTTCAACCGCTTGGTAGCTGAAGCGCCCGATGCACTGGACCACAAATTCCAAGGGCTGACCGCTGGCATCGACATGACTCGCGATACGCATCGGGTAACGACCGCTATCGATACGATGCTCGGGTTACTCGCCAAATCGCCTCGCAGTGATGGACTTCGCATCGACCAATTGATCGTGCGTTTAGCGAGAACCTTTGGAATCGCGGTGGATCGTTTGCAAGAGCGACTGGAGTCGCTAAGAAAAAAATCAAACACTCGATTCACAAGTCGACGAACGGTCGTTGCGGACGAGCGCGGTGCAGTCGCGTTGGTTCGATCGTTTGATCCGAACGATGCTTTTCTGCAATCGGTGGAATTGGATAATTCAGGCCGCTATGAAGGCGAACCTCATCCCGGAAATGCAGGACGCCAGCCGCGGCCCACAATGCTTGCAAAACTCCCTCCGATCACGGGGTTGGATCGCGAGTTGTTTGAAACTTTGATTGAATCTCCAGAGGTCGCTGGTTTAGCGGTCGAATCGATCGATCCTGAATGGCTCAGTAGTGTGACAGCGAAAATGTTGTTGTCAGCGTATCAAGATTTGGACTTGGCCGGTCGCGAACTTGATATCAACTCGTTATTGTTGGCCGTCGAGAACGAATCGCTAAAGAACACGATCGTTACGTTACAGGAACGTGTTGCCGCTCGTGAAGGAAAAATTGCAGTGGCTGCACAAGAACGATATGCGGCGGTTTTGACCCGCTATCGTGAATGTGAATGGTCGGTTGAAACGACGCGACAGATTGCCCGACTCGAGTCCACGACGATGGCGGAGGACGAAGAGTTGGCGCTGTTAAAGGAACTGTTCGAAACACAACGAACGCGCCAAGGCACCAAGACGCCGCAAGCGTGATTTGCCGCTCTTAGAAATCTAAGAGCGAAAAGGAAGCTTCATTTATTTTGCCCCCAACCCAGGAGACCATTCCAGGCTCGATTTAGCAGTTTGGCATTGGCGCCCGCAAGCGCAATTGCCCGAATCGAAACTTAACGGACTTTACCCCCGATCCCCCTGACCCTGGCTCGTCATTGACGACGCGCCGCAATCGAATCGACATGAGGTTTTATAATGCAATTGATGGATCAAGATCTCTCGCAACTGATCGCTCGTGGCAGCAAGAATGGATTCCTGACCTACGACGAAGTCAACGCGTATCTGCCCGATGAGGATGTGAATCCCGAGAAGCTCGATCAACTGATGATTGCGATCGAACGTCGCGGCATCCAGTTGATCGAATCCTCCGAAAAGAAAGCTGTCCAAGCGGTGAAGCGAAGCAGCGAGCCGAACGTTCGCGAATTGCGACCGTGTGCTGAAAACGAAGGCGGCGATGCTTTTGACGACAACGACGACGACGCGCCGCTGATCCCCACAAGCGATTTACCCAAAGCCAGCGACGATCCCATTCGCATGTATCTGAGCCAGATGGCGGAAATTCCGTTGCTGACTCGCGAAGAAGAAATCTCGTTGGCCAAGAAGATCGAGATCACGCGTCGCCAGTATCGCCGCACGTTGCTGGAAAGCGACTTCGCATTGCGCTCGACCGTCGACACGCTGCAACGGGTTCATTCCGGAGAACTGCCCTTCGACCGCACGATCAAGGTCTCGCTCACCGAGCGATTGACCAAAGAGCAAATTAGCGCTCGCATGCCACACAACCTGCGGACCCTGTCGATTCTTGTCGAGCAAAACAAAGACGACTTTGACATGCTCGTCCGTCGCAGTACATCGCCACGCTTGAAGGCAGAAGTGCGTCGCCGTTTCATTCGTCGTCGACGTAAAGCGTTGCAATTGGTCGAGGAACTATCACTACGCAGCCGCCGCGTCACTCCGCTACTGAAACAACTCGAGGACATCTCCGGACGCATGACCTACATTCGCAAACGCCTGGGCGAACTTGGGCATGATGCGATGAGTCGCGATGAAGCCGCGGACTTGCGACAGGAACTACGAGAACTAATGCTCGTGACCCAGGAGAGCCCGACCAGTTTGCACAACCGCATGGTGAAAGTGCGTAAGTACTTCGACGAGTACGAAGCCACCAAGCGTCAACTCAGCAGTGGCAACTTGCGACTGGTGGTTTCCATTGCCAAGAAATATCGAAACCGTGGCCTATCATTCTTGGATCTGATCCAGGAGGGCAATACCGGACTGATGCGCGCCGTCGACAAATACGAGTATCGTCGTGGATTCAAGTTCAGCACCTATGCGACGTGGTGGATTCGCCAAGCTATCACGCGAGCCATTGCGGACCAAGCGCGGACGATTCGCATTCCTGTCCACATGATCGACGTGCTCAGCAAGTTGCGCCAGGCACAAAAACGACTGACCCAGGAACTTCGCCGCGAGCCCACTTATGAAGAGATTGCTGAATCGACGGAAGTGCCCATTGAGGAAGTCCGCCGCGTAATGGACATCGGTCGGCATCCGGTCAGTCTGGATCGCCCAGTCGGCGAGGGTGAGGACAGCAGTTTCGGTGAATTCATCGAGGACAACAGCAATGACAACCCGGTTCGCACCGCTGCCAGTAGCATGCTTCGGGGAAAAATTGACGAATTGCTCAAGACGCTGACTTTCCGCGAGCGGGAAATCATTCGCTTGCGCTACGGCCTAGTGGATGGCTACAGCTACACGCTCGAGGAGTGCGGCAGGATCTTCAAGGTCACGCGGGAGCGGGTCCGCCAAATCGAGGCCAAGGCGGTTGCCAAGCTGCAAAGCCCCTCACGAAGCGACCGTTTGGCCGCCTTCGTCAAGACGGCGGCTTGACGCTTGCTCGTTATCGGTCGATGTTGGACACTGTGGATGCCTGCTTTTGGGGCGTCCGCGGTGAACTTGTCCCGCATCTCTCCCACCGGTAACGAGCGTCCATGTCGCGCGACACTTCGATTGAATTCAGCACTGAATTGCTTCGTAAACTGCATCGCATCCACCGCCAGCGAGCCGACTTACAGAGCCGATTGGAACGCGGCCCGAGACAGATCAAGGCTGGCGAAGCATTGATTGCGAAAGCTGCGGCCGAGGTAACGACCGTCAAGGAGCAGATCAAGAAAAACAAGATGACTGCGGATGAAAAACAGTTGACGCTTAAAGGTCGAGAAAATCGAGTCGCTGAACTCAATGGAAAGTTGAATGTCGCGGCAAGTAATAAAGAATTTTCGCTGATTAAGGATCAAATTGCCGCAGACGAGAAGGCCAACGAAGTACTGGCGGACGAGATTTTCGAGACACTTGAGAAGATTGATGCCCTGAACGAACAACTCAAGGCAGCGCAACAGGAACTCGAGCAGCAGGAGGCCGAGCACAAAAATCGAGTCGCCGAAGTTACAGAGAAACACGTGTCTCTGTTGTCCGAGCAACAGCGAGTTGAACAGGAGTTGCTTGCCAGTGAAGCGGAGATCCCTACGGCAGTGCGAGCTGACTACAAACGGATAGTGGACGCCAAGGGCGAGGAAGGTTTGGCGCCCGTCGATGGTGAGTCATGTGGCGGCTGCAATCAAACGCTGACCACGCAAATGCGGGATCGATTGCAGCTATCGCATTTGGTTCGCTGCCCGAGCTGTAACGCATTTTTGTATTTGCCCGAAGATCTCCGCTCGAAGTGACGTGGTTTTGGGAAAATGCAGGAAAAAATAGACATTTTTCAGTGGTCAACGGACCGCCCTTAAGAAGCGTCGGTTCTAGCGAAACCCAACTCCGGATGACCAGCGTTTTTAGTTACGACTTATGATTACCATCGGCATCGTCGGCTCACCCGCGGGCGGCAAATCTATCGTTGCCTCGATCCTAGCGGAGTTGGGCGGAACCTGGATCAATGCGGACCTCATCGCCCGTGATGTGCTCCAGTTGCCTGAAGTGCAAGCGGAATTGGTCGAACATTTCGGGCGGGTGATCACCTCGCAAGGTGGCGAAATCGACCGCGGCAAATTGGCCGATCAAGTATTCGGGGATGACGACACGAGTCGGGCCGCGCTAAAATATCTGGAGTCGGTGATTCATCCGCGAACGCGGGAAATCATTGCCTCGCAACTAACAGGCGAGTTGAAGAACGACTCCGCCTGCGGCTTCGTAATACTGGACATCCCACTGCTGTTCGAAGCGAAATGGGACGTTTGGTGCGACGAGATCATTTGCATCGACGCCCCTGAATTTGTTCGCCAACAGAGAGCCGATGCTCGCGGTTGGAACACAAGTGAATTAGGTCGTCGCGAGAAAGTCCAACTTCCGATTGCCGAAAAGCGACGGCTGAGTACGTTCGTTGTTGACAACGACGGTAACCTGGAACAATTAAAAACATGTGTGACCGATTGGTTGTCAACCTTGCAAAAACTCCTCCCCCAAACCACCCTCATGCAAACGACTCGCCTTAGCGAGCCTGATTCCCACACCACCCCACCCCACTGCTAATCTCGTCCTTCCAATCTTCTTTTTCTTTTCGAACGCCGCGTCAACGGCGAGCTACCATTATGCAACCGAACCGGCCTTTCCGAGCGCGGGACAATAACGGTCCCAATCGCACAAACGGTCCTCGCGAATACCGCGACTACCGTCAAAATCAAAACCGCCAACGGCATCCTGACAAAGAGGTCGATGAGCGAATTCGCGAACTCGATGCCGAGCGTGATCCGCTGTCGTTACCCGAAGAGATCGTCAGCGAAGCGAACAAGGCTGGCCAGCGCGTGGGTATCCCCAGTGGCCATGTCGATGGTCCACAGCTCAATATCGCCCAGCTCCAGCAAACATCGCTTGAGGAACTGACCCAGCTCGCCACCGCTGAAGGTATCGACGAGATCGCGGGTCTGTCCAAGCAAGAACTGATCTTCCGTATCCTGAAGGCACGGATGCGTGCTAACGGCTTGATGTATGGCGAAGGAACTCTTGAAATACTGCCGGACGGCTTCGGATTTTTGCGTAGTGCCGAGTATCACTACCTGTCCTGTCCCGACGACATTTATGTTTCGCCGAGTCAAATTCGTCGGTTCGGTTTATTGACAGGAAGCCATGTGGCTGGCCAAATTCGCCCGCCCAAAGAAAACGAACGTTACTTTGCCTTGTTACGCATCGAGGCCATCAATCGCCACGATCCGATGCAACGACAACAACAAGTGCCGTTTGATGAACTGACTCCACTGCACCCGGATAAGCGGATCATGATGGAGCATCGCCACGATGAGTTGAGTACTCGAGTGGTGGACATGCTGACGCCGATCGGCTTCGGTCAACGCGGTTTGATTGTCAGTCCACCACGGGCTGGCAAGACGATCCTGATGCAGCAACTCGCTCGCGCAGTTCTCACCAACTATCCGGAAAGTTACGTCTTTGTCTTGCTCATCGACGAACGGCCCGAGGAAGTCACCGACATGGAGCGTGAGGTCCGTTCGCCACAGTGCGAAGTGATCAGCAGTACGTTCGACGAGCCGGCCCAGCGACATATACAGGTCGCACAGATGGTTATCGAAAAGGCAAAGCGGATGGTGGAGTCGGGTGTCGATGTCGTAATCTTCCTCGACTCGATCACGCGGCTTGCACGTGCTCACAATAGCGATGGCGAAACGACCGGTAAGCTACTTTCTGGGGGCATCGATGCCGGAGCGCTGCAGAAACCGAAAGCACTCTTCGGCTCCGCACGTAAGGTCGAGGAAGGTGGCTCGTTGACGATCCTGGCTACAGCTTTGGTCGAAACAGGAAGCCGCATGGACGATGTGATCTTTGAAGAATTCAAGGGCACCGGCAATCTAGAAATTGTCTTGGACCGAAATCTCGTCGATCGACGAATTTGGCCAGCGATCGATATTTCACGAAGCGGTACGCGTCGTGAAGAGATGCTGATGGATCCGGAAGAGCATCGACGCACCTCTTACCTGCGTCGATCTTTAAGCGAATTGTCTCCCGTCGAAGCCATGGAAACGTTGGTGAAACAGCTTCGTAAGACACAGAACAACGTCGAATTTTTGATGAGCTTAAAAGATGTTGACTGAGAACAGCGTCACCGAATTGACAGGCATCGACGGTGAACTTCCAGCTGGACGGATTGCGATCGTCGCCAGCCGTTATAACGCCGGAATCTGTAACTCACTTGTCACAGGTGCTCTCGAAACGCTTGCTGCGGCTGGCTTCGCTGCCGATCAAGTGGTCGTTCTCCGTGTGCCCGGTGCTTGGGAATTGACGTTGGGCGTCCAGCTGGCGCTGCAATCAAGCGATATCGTCGCAGTCGTCGCACTGGGGGCAGTGATTCGGGGCGAAACGACTCACGACGAACACATCAACCGCGCCGTAACACTGTCGCTAATGCAGTTGGGCGTTGATTGTGGACGACCAATCGGACTGGGGCTATTGACCTGCAACACACTGGAACAAGCCATTAACCGTAGTGGTGGTACTGTCGGCAACAAAGGCAACGAAGCCACTGAGGCCGTACTGGAAATGCTGCGACTCGGATTGAAGATTCCGTACACTCCCGGCAAATCCTTTTGAGTTGATTGCTCCGATTGAGGCAATCAAGGTTTTCGCGACAACTCTACTTGGCAACTTCCGCTGCAGTGCTTTTGCGCCGAGCCAGTTTGACGACTTCGTCGAACTCCTTTTTCGTCACCCGCTGGACACTCAATCGGTTTCCTTTGCGTAGCAGGTCCATCTCCTTGAGTGGCTGATGATCGCGAAGTTCAGCCAGCGTGACGGGGCGAGCAAATTTCTTCTCCAATTGAATATCCACCATGTACCAGCGAGGCTTTTCGGGAAAGCTTTTTGCGTCGTAGTAGTGGTGCTTGCGATCGTGCGCGAAATGATCGACATAACCTTCTCGCACAACGGTTGCGGTGCCGACGACGGCCGGAATGTCACACGCTGAATGGTAGTACAGCACGCGGTCGCCTTGTTGGAATTCATCTCGCAACATATTGCGAGCTTGATAGTTCCGCACACCCTCCCAGGAAGTCGTCTGCTGCGGAGCCGCAGCCAGATCATCGATCGAAAACACCGAAGGCTCACTCTTCATCAACCAGTATCGAACAGTCATTGTCGTATCATCTCCTTCAATTCCAAACTCCACAGCACAGTGCAACGTCTGGGGAAAATATAACGCTTCAAAGATTTTCTCAAAGATTAAGCAAGCACGATGGACGATAACAACTCTTACGCCTTGGGATAGGCTATTTATTACAGCGAATGTGTCGAGGAAACTCGCCACAAGACTTGGGCCAGGGAACGGGCTCGACCGCTACCGTTCCACCTCTAATGCACTTGAGGCCTAAAGTCATGTTGAATGTCGACGCGATTCACACTGCACTTGGTATCGCTTTCACCGCCGTCTGGCTAATGATTGGCCAAATCATGATCGGTAACCGCTAGCCTCTCGGGCGAGTGGATCTAATTCTCTGGGAATGATGCTTTTCTAATTTCCTTCCAGGCGGATCGAACACTTTTCGCTCCCGAGATGACCCGATGTATTCCCGGCTGCTGGCTCGAAAAGCCACGAAACGAATCTTCGGATGGGATCGGTCTCAGTTCGTTGCCGATTTCACTTTCGCGCCGGCTTTGCGTTTGCTCGTTTCGCTTTTCCAAAGGATGACGGAATCGATGTCATTCACCGATGGTGCGCCGGAGGTACTGCGACCGCTATTCACATCAGCGGTTAGCTTCGATAACAGCTCGTCTACTATTTCTGGCCTTTGCAAATACAGGTTGGTCGTTTCGCCGATATCCGCATCCATGTCATATAATTGTGCTTTTGGTGCATTGACGTCGCTTTCGTTTTCTTTGGGAGATGACCATCCACCCGATCCGCGTGCCAAAGCAAGCTTCCATTTGCCGCTGCGATAAGCGAAATGCCCACTGATAGAATGATGGATGACACCGGCTCGAGTGGAGACGATCGGTTGACCGCCGAGCGAGGGTAAAAAACTGACCGAGTCTTCACCACTACCGCTGGGCATTTCATGGCCCGCGATTTCGGCGACGGTCGCGAACAAGTCGGTCAAACAGATCAATTGGTCACTCGTCGAACCGGCTGCAACCTTCCCTGGCCAACGTACGATGAACGGAATCCGATGCCCGCCGTCCCAGATGTCTGCTTTCGATCCTCGCAAATGGGCGCTGACAAGGTGCCCCTGGTCCGCCAATTCCTTGATCCTTGCCGCTTTCGAGCAACCGTTATCGCTAGTGAAAATCACGAGCGTGTCGTTTTCCAACTGGTGCTTTTTCAATGCACCACAGACTTCCACCACCACATTGTCGGACTGCATCACGAAGTCGCCATACTTACCGAGACGGCTCTTTCCTTGCCACTGCGGCGCCGGGTCGATGGGCGTGTGCGGCGAACCGAGCGGCAAGTAGAGAAAGAACGGTTGATTGGTGCCAGCCCGTGACTCGATATATTCAACACTCTTTCGCGTCAGTCGAGGAAGCATGTTGATCGATGCATCACGCTCAATCACTCGATCGTTCTCGATGACAGATTCCATGTTTCTCGCATGATGGAACCCGTGATAGTAGTCGAATCCTCGCGTGGTTGGACCGTCGGGTATCACGGCGCCTACGGGAGGCGATTTATGATCTTTCTCATGGTATGCCGCACGCGTGTCGGGATTCAGATACTGAAAATCGAGGTGCCACTTGCCGATGATCGCAGTGTGATATCCCTGCGACTTGAGAAAGCTGGCTACCGTTGGTCGGTTTTTATCAATCAGGCTGGGCGCGTACCCAGTGACGACACCTTGCTGCAAACGCGTTCGCCAACTGTATCGGCCAGTCATGATGCCGTAACGCGTTGGTGAACATACCGAAGAACCAGAGTGAGCATCGGTAAAGATCATTCCTTGGTCAGCCAACGCGTCGGCGCCGGGCGTCGCTATCATGCAAGTCTTAGGTGCCAGACAGTGAACGTCACCGTAACCCAGATCATCGCAAATGATGTAAACCACGTTGGGTAGATCCGCAGCCCAAATTCCGACATTACCGACTAAAGTCAGCAATGCAATCGCGATGTAACGGACATCAAGTAGGTTCATGAGAGCTTCCATGGATGGCCAGCACTCTATTGTTGATTACCGTAGATTGGTGCCTTCCAGTCCGGCGGAACCTTTCCTTGTGGCCTAACTCCGTACGCGTCCGATGGTATCGGATTGTCGTGTGCCGCAAGCAGCGGCAGGTCGTCGGGCAAGTGCATGATTCGCATATCCTTGAACTGGATTTTCATCGCCGGTCCGACATGAACTTGCATCGCCAACACTCCTTCAAGTGACCTGCCTTTCTCATCAAAATCGATTAGATCAGCAGTCAAATGGCCGTCGATCCAGTGCTGATGATGATTTCCTTGGACGAGCACTCGATACTCATGCCATTCATTCGGCGCAAACTCCTTCACGGGCATCTTTTCGATTACCCATGGTTGCCCATCGCGATCAATGATCACACGTTCGCCAGTGTGAGACAAAATCCTTCGACCGCGTTCTTCGTAGAGCATTCCATTGTAGTCAGGATTGTTCGCAACGATATCGCATTGATATCCACTAACGATGTCCAAGCCGATTTCTGGGCGCGACGTTCCACGATACTGCAGTCCGCTGTTTCCGCCAGGAGTCACTTTCACTTGGACTCGCAGGTCAAAATTCTTGACTGTCGAATCTTTCCAAGTGATGAACTGATTCATTTTCAGCGAACCGTCGGTAACGCCTGTCAGTGCGCCTTCCTGGACGGACCAATACTCGCGACTGCCATTCCAACCAGCAAGCGTTTTTCCGTTGAACAACTCGACAAAACCGTCTGAGTCTGGAGATGTGCCAACCGCAGCCGATGCCCGTGGATGCGGAACGGTGGATGCATTGAAGGGTCGGTTCAGCGGCGCCAGAGGACCGCCGAGTTCCGCAACACGCTTTGTTGTCCGATCTCTCATTTCGCTCAACACCGCCTGGAACTTGGCATCGTCGGCGAGATTAACCAATTCGTCGGGGTCGTTTTTTAGATCGTGAAGGAACTCTCGATTTCCGTGGTCAAAGTAGCGAACGTACTTGTAGTTTTCGTTTCGCAAGCCTTCAAATGCCGGGATTCGGTTGCGAACGGCAAAGTGTTCGTGAAACGACTCCGTTCTCCAGTCGCTGAGCTCGTCGCCATCGACGATCGCCTTCAAACTGTTGCCTTGATATCGCATCGGTATCTTGGCTCCGGCCCAGTCCACGAACGTGGCGGGCAAATCGAGGTTCAAGGCAATCGATTTCGTCACTTTGCCTTGCTGTGCCTGCGGGACACGCGGATCGCTGATGATCAATGGCACCCGAAGTGATTCGTCATAGTGGGACCATTTCCCAGCCAGCCCGCGATTGCCCATGTAGTAACCATTGTCCGCGCTATAAACGATGATTGTGTTGTCAGCCAATCCGGCGTCCTGCAATGCTTTCATGAAGCGTCCGATTTCGTGATCGATGCCACTGACCATTCGGTAATAGGCACGAACATTGAGTTGATACTTCTGGTCCGTATTCCATCGCCAAAAAAAACGCTCACGGTTGATTGTCGTCTTGAGAAAATCAGGTAACGCGTCAAAGATCGCTGGATCGTTCAACTTTGGCGGCGCGATAGTCACATCGTCGTACATCCCGTCGACGGTTCGTGGCCACGGAAAATGCCCAATGCCAGGGCGGCGATCACCGTCTTCGGCATGACATGCGTTGAACCACATGTTCAGTGCAAACGGCTTGTCTTTCGGTTGCGATTTGATGAAGTCGACGCCACGATCAACGATCAACTCGGTTTCGTGGCGGAGACTGCCGTCCGCTTGGGGTTGGTAGTACGGGTTGCGTCCGATGGCTTCAAATTCGTCGAAGTGATCCTCGCGTCGAAAGGAATCTGGCATCGTCGCATGCCACTTGCCGAAATATCCGGTACGGTAGCCGCGATCTCGCAAGACATCCGAGTAAAGCGTCTGGACGGCCTCGGGGCGCGCCAAGTCCTGGTTGCCTGGCGTGCCAAAAGTTCGACCTGTCAGCCCCGTTAGAATCGTCGTGCGACTGATCCAGCAAATCGAATGACTCACGAATGCATTCTCGAAGCGCACGCCGCGTTTCGCGAGCGAATCAATATTCGGTGTTTGAATTACGTCATTGCCGTAGCAACCGAGCGTACTGGTTGTCTGGTCGTCGGTAAAGAAGAAGACGATATTCGGTGGCTGGTTCCCTCGCGTTGTCGCGGCGGAAAAGAACGTTAAACAAAGTAAAACGACGGATGTTCTCATGATTACAAACGAAAAGGTGGTTGATAAACCGCAATGACTTAAATCTGGACTTCCTTGTCATCGATCTCTGGCTCGCTTCCCATCCACAACGGTGTCGCCACAAACCAAACGAGTGTACCAACAAGCGCTGTCCCGATGACAGCACTATGCCCCAACACGCCAACAAAGTAGAGCAAGCTTGGCACGATCGTCGCCGCGAGTGCAACCAACGACACGATTTTGAGTGTTTGTTGATTCACGATCTGAACTCCTTTACACGGTGACTGGTTTTTGAACAAACTTGCTGAGTACAAGGTAAATCACGCCGCAAGCAACCCAGCAAGGTAAGACCGCATAGGCTGCATACAAACCGTGGGCGAAAATCAGGTACGACCCCACAGATACGGGAAGCAACCAGGCGACCAAAACGGCAAAGTTCGCTTTCGAGCCACTATTCGCTGCATAATCTTCTTGCAAACCGATACGTTTGATAAAGTAAAAGTCAACGAAAATAACCGCTCCCATCGGACCGAGCACCGTCCCATACATGCCGACAAAACCGAGCAATTGGTTCGACAAATTCGGAAACGCGCCAGCGATCGTTGCTACGGCGCCGGCGACCAACGTCATCGCCACACGCGAGCTGCCGGGCATCACGCCTTGGAACGCCAAGCCGGCGCGATAGATCGTTGGATTCGCGGTTGTCCAACCGGCAACCACGACACAGAGTATCCCTGTCCAACCGAGGGCACCCCACGCCAACGCCCCGGGGTTAGCGGAGGTGTTTTGTAAAAGTTTGATCTGCGCAGCAAGCAACAGGCCTGCGGCGATCCACGCCATGTAGTGTCCCAGAAACATGCCAATCGCAGGCGCCCAGCCCGAAGTGGAATTTCGTGCGAAGCGAAAGATCGACAGATCGGCCATGCCAAAGTGCATTGCGGCATTGCATAGCCAAGCAAAAACAACACACTTCCAAAACCCAAAATCGGCATTCTCCTGGCCCTTTGCTAAATTCTCCGCTTGAACGAACGCGATCGCATCGCTCCAAAACTCACCTTCGCGGACTGCACTGATGCTCGTCACATCCATTTGCCCGAGCGAGACGATTCCGCAAGCGGCGAAGATCGAAATCATCCAAGGAGCTGCGATGTTGGCGACGCGAGCAACCATTTCATACCCCGCCGCCGCAGTGATCGCCATGACAATGCCGACGATGGCCACCAGTACCGTAAATGATGGTGCCCCGAACCCGAATGTTGCGTCGGGGACCTCGTACATGATGCCAAACGGAACGCCAACTGCACTCGCGGAAACCGTCACCATTGCACCAGCAAGAAAACAGAACAACAGTCCGTTCACGACGTTGTAAAACTTAACCAACGAACCCCCGGCGATACGTTCGAGTTGGTAGTACAAGGTCAAACGCTTGGCGATTGCTATTGGCGTTACGAGAAAACGCCACGTCAGAACTGCAAGAAAGTTCCCAAGAAGCAGTCCAAGGATCAAGTTTTGCAAGCTTGCACCGGCAGCCAAAAACAGCGGTCCAATCATGAACTCGGTGCCCGCAGCATGTTCGCCAGCGTACATCCCCCAGAATTTTCCTGCACCTAGTAACGCTGACTCGCTAACTGGCTCTCGTTCAAATTCGCCAGTTACTTCGCCTTCTTCGATCATCACGCGTTCCCTACGTTAGTAATCAATAGAAATAAATATGCCGAGTGATCGAGCGTCACCTAAAAAGCAACCGTGCTCTTGCTTCGTCGCGACAGAACCGTCGCTTCGTACGCTTCAACTTCGGCAAGCCAATCGATGCCCACTGGCACATTCATCTGCAGACAGTGTTGATTCCAAACGGCTGTGAATGGCATCGACTTCATTTCTTCGATTATCGCCAGACGTTTGGTATAGTCCTCATCCGATTCTGCTTCTTGCAACATTGATGTCGGCTCGAGCATTGCCATCAAGAGCGCCTTCAACACATTGCGAGTGCCAATCGTCCAAGCCGCGATTCGGTTAATGCTCGCATCGAAAAAGTCGAGTCCGATATGTACGCGTTGGAGATAGTCGCCGCGTACTATTTCGTGCATGATTGCCTGCAATTCGTCAGTAAACGTCACTACGTGGTCACTGTCCCAGCGGACACCGCGGCTGACGTGAAGCAGCAACTCTGGGACGTACATCAGCACGGACGAAATTTTGTCAGAGACAACTTCTGTTGGATGAAAGTGACCGGTGTCCAGGCACAAGACTTTACCGCGTGAAATTGCATAACCCAGATAAAACTCGTGCGAGCCGACGACGTAGCTCTCCGAGCCGATACCAAAAAGTTTGCACTCCACCGCATCCAGGACTAACTCAGGATCAATCACCTCTTCGAAGAGAGCGTCAAGTGATTCTGCGAGTCGTTCTCGCGGAGCCGTTCGATCCGCAGGAGTATCCTTGTAACCGTCCGGTACCCAAACGTTATTCACACAGGGATTTCCCTGAGCTTTCGCCATGGCCGCAGCGATCCGCCGACACAGCACACCATGCTCGATCCAAAAGTGACGAATCCCCGGGTCGGAGTGAGCAAGCGTGAATCCGTCCGAAGCTTTCTCGTGCGAAAAGTAGGTTGGATTGAAATCGAGACTCAGCGATCGATGTTTCGCCCAATCGATCCAGCCCTGGAAGTGCTCGACGCCGATTTGATCACGATCCACATGACCATCAAACTCGCCATAGCTCGCATGCAGATTAAAACGATGTTGCCCAGGAATCAATGAGCACGCTTTGTCAAAATCGCAACGCAGCTCCTCCACCGTTCTCGCTCGGCCTGGATGATTTCCAGTGACTGCTAACCCGCTGGCTAATTCCGCTCCAGCGTGCTCGAAACCGCCGACATCATCCCCCTGCCAACAGTTGATCGAAACTGGAACGACACTCAGTTGTGCGATCACATCGTCGGTGTCGACGCCGAGGCAAGCGTATTGCTCGCGTGCCAGGTCGTACGACTTTTCTATGTTCGGTCGTCTCATTTTGCCGTCTTCGTTTCGGTACACGTTGCCGCCGGACGAGATTTTACTCGTGCATTCAGTCGGATCGGGCGGCATCATTGTGAAAAATCACTTGCCGTAGCTGTACCGATCCGGTTAGATCATAGCACCTCCCACATGCCCAAAGATATTTCAGGGATCTTGAACGAGATCACCACCAGTCCGATTCAATTTAACGACCTGGAACTGATCCCTCGGCATTGTGCTTCACGGTGCGATCTCGTTCATTCCCGGCCCAACTTTTTGGGCAGTCCAGGACTCACAAACGACCAGCGGATCTGGCATTGCGATGGGTTTGATCCACGGCTTTCGGATGCCATTGTTCCTTTCCGTGGCTCTTCACTGCGATGCTGTGGAAAAAACGGGGAATGAGATCGTTGCTAGCACAGCGTTCCCGACGCATTCTCTTGCCGTTGATCATTGCGTTGTTCACGATTGAACCAGCAAACGGAATTGTCACCGCATACGTGTCGGCGCAACCGAGTTCGTCCTACACGGGGGCGACCAAGTCAACCGAGCCTCCGCCATGGCTTGCTGCGGCAAAAGGGGACCAAGAAGAAATCGAAGTTTTGCTAAGTGATCGCGGAAATATTGAGGCCAGAACGGAAGATGGTGCCACAGATCTGCACCTCGCGATTCTATTCGGTCGCAACGAACTTGTAGAATTCTTGCTGAACGCTGGGGCAGATACTTACGCTCCGAACCGAAAGGGCGAACCTTGTGTTGATATGGTGACGGCGCCTCTGGGATTTACACCGTGTGTTGCAGGACTTCTATCTGTCGAGATCCGCCAGCAAGATCTCGTCTGCGGCCGAAGAAAGATCGCGATGATTCTTGACGGGCGGAAATTCCAATTGTTGTTGCGTACGTTAATGGAATTTCCGCTGTTGGGACACCTGTGGTTCTTGTCGTTTCTCTATTGGCTTGTGCCGGTTCTTCCGTCAGTGTGTCGCTCAAGTCCTACATGCGAAAAGGCTCGCATGCGTTCGGCCCCGATACATCGATCGGTCTACTGGCAATGCCGCATGTGCTGTTGTACTACGCTATTTTTTCGCGTTCGGAGCTTTCATTGAGTTCGAGACCTATCGGCGCCAGCGATCTTGAAGTTAATTCTCGTGTGCGTTGTGACGCGCGGAATGCTGATTGCTAGTTACCAACTCTTCATCCGCTACACGCCCGTCGACACACGCCTGAACGACAAACGCCAAGTCGTCTGTAGCAATGAATCCGGTTCTTGCTGAAAATTCTAAACTGCCCAAAACGCGATGAAGGCCCGACTGTCGCTGCATTAGTGAGTTTTTGCGAGGGCACCTGCGGCGTGTGCTTGCCGATTGCCAGGGGCGAGCGGCAGCTTTAGGCAAACGGCAGCTAAAAGCCCACCCGTAGAGCGAGATCCCAAGCCCCTTAGGTAATTCGCGGTGTCGGAGCAATTGTGTAGCTGCTAAAACGGCTGATGTGACGGTTGCCTAGCCATTTGGGAATCTCAATTTCCTTTATTGGACCTAACCTAATTCACACGGTAGTCAATACTGTGGGATGGTTTTACAGCTAGTCGCATGGTCCCGTTGACCGACCCTTCCACACGTGTTTCGCTCGGCAAAACACGGCATTTCTCAGTGAATCATCGAGTGGGCAATACAGAACTCGAATCTGTGACCTCCACGATGTCAACGTGGCGCTCTAACCAACTGAGCTAATTGCCCGAACTTTCGGCTACTGGATGCGTTTGCGATTGACTGACAAGCGTACCTATTGTCCATCGGCCCGCAAGTACGTCTGGGTTGAATCGAGCGTTTTATTGATCGGTTTCGGTAGTCTGGAGGGGAGTTGACGGGCCGTCAAGCCAGTTTCAAGTCGTTAAAATCGTTTTTTTCCTGCATTTCTCTGTTGACGTTAGTAGGACAATGCTCCAATACTCTGGCGTTTGCTCTTGACGAATCGCCGAATTAGTTGGTACGCGACTCGCACATGAGTTACACTCACCGCCGTTGGCTGTCACTTTTGGCAGTTAAACTTTTCCACTCTTATTTTGTTGTTCGTAGTAGCGACGAATGGGAGACGTTCCAAACTTTTTGAGTCGGAAATCATCCGACCGGAGATGACTTTCTTGGTGGCATTGGCACGACGTTCTGTTCAACCCGAGACCCGCGATTCAACACGAATTAACAATCAAATCCGTATCACTCCCGTTCGGGTAGTGAGTGAGACCGGTGAGCAACTGGGGATTATTTCCACCGACGATGCTTTACAGCGGGCTCGCGATGCGGGCCTGGACCTCGTCGAGGTAGCTCCCAACGAGCGGCCTCCGGTTTGCCGGATCATGGATTACGGCAAATACAAGTACGACAAGAATAAGAAGAAAAACCACCACCAAGCTCATACCAAGACGAAGGAAATTCGACTGCGTCCTAAGACTGGCGACGAAGATATTCGTACTAAGGTAAGGCAGGCGGAAAAGTTTCTTACCCACAAGGACAAGGTCCAAGTCAGCGTGCTCTTTCGTGGACGTGAAATGGCACACATCGAGGAAGGCCGCAAGGTCATGGAAATGGTCATCGAAACGCTCAGCGCCGTTGGCAAAGTCGAAACGTCACCTCAGCAACATGGTCGACGCATGATTTGTATGATTGCGCCCAAGTGAGCAAGCGCGGTGCGTGGAGCAGAACGCTGTGGTAGTTGTTGATACCGTATGCAGTGAGCTGTCTCGGATCGCGCCGTTGAAGCTGGCTGAGGAATGGGACAACGTTGGGTTGCTTGTTGGTGATCGACGGCAATCCGTCTGTCGCGTGATGACTTGTTTGACCATTTCGGAGAACGTCGCTGACGAAGCGATTCAGCGCGGTGCTGAACTGGTCGTTACTCATCATCCACTACCCTTTCGGCCGTTGCAGCGTTTGACGACCGATGTGACGTCGTCCGTGCTGCTGCTGAAACTCATTCGCGGCGGAGTGGCGGTTTACAGTGCTCACACCGCATTTGATTCCGCAGACGGTGGCATCAATCAGATGTGGGCCAACCGATTGCAACTTGCCAATATCCGTCCGCTGGTAGAGTCGCCCGAGCCAGCGGAATCCGCAGCAGCGATCGGCGCTGGTCGCTATGGCGAGCTCCCACGACCAATGTCGCTGGCGGAACTGGTGCAAGAAGCAGCGAGATTGACCCAGGCCCAATCACCTCAACTCGTCGGTGACCGGGACAAGCAGGTTTCTCGTATTGCGATCGCTTGCGGCAGTGGCGGCAGTTTTCTCTCCGCAGCGAAAAGATGCAGATGCGATGCGATGCTGACCGGCGAAGCCACGTTTCATACTTGCTTGGAAGCTGAGTCAATCGGCATATCTCTGGGACTCTTGGGGCATTACGCCAGTGAGCGGTTTGCGATGGAAACGTTGGCGGATCGCCTAAAAGAGAGTTTTCCGGCAATGGAAATCTGGGCCAGCCGCGCAGAGCGTGATCCGCTATCGGCACTCTGAGCGTTGACGCAACTAGGCCAACTTCTAGAATGCAAAACCTGGACGAATGACCAAGAAATCACGTTTCTTGGACCTAACGGCACGGTGGATGCACCGAGGAAGGCCGTATCTGGAGGCATGCCAATCCGTCGTAGTTGGTGTGATTACGACTCCCATTTCATGAACAGAGATTTTATTTGATGCCATCAAAAGAGCGTTGGCTTGCAGCACTGCCAGTTTTTAACGAAGTTGCCTATGTCGATCCCATTCTGGATCAAGTGCTCTCGTATGCGAGCGAAGTACTGGTTGTCGATGATGGATCGACTGATGGCACCGCGGAAGTGCTAGCGCGCCGTCGCGACGTGCATACGATTCGGCATGAACAGAATGCGGGCTACGGCGCGGCGCTGCAGACCGCATTCTCCTATGCGATCGAAGCGGGCTACGATGGTGTAGTGACGCTCGATTGTGACGGTCAACATCAACCTCAACGTATCCCACGTTTCATCGAGGCTGCAGCGACGGCGGATATTGTTTCGGGAAGCCGCTACCTAAAAAAGTACGAGGGAGATGATGAACCACCGGCAGAGCGAATGTTCATCAATCGTCGCATTACTGGTGAGTTGAATCGTCGTTTGGGGCTAGAACTAACTGACGCTTTTTGTGGGTTCAAGGCGTATCGGACGCGAGCGCTGCGACAGATTCATATTTCGGATCCTGGATACGCAATGCCAATCGAGCTGTGGGTCGAGGCGGCAGCTGCCGGCTTGCGAGTCATCGAGATTCCAGTGCCTTTGATTTATTTGGATCTGAATCGCTCCTTCGGCGGATCGCTGGATCATGCCGAGACGCGGTTGCGGTATTACAATCGAGTGCTTGACGATGCAGTAGAGCGAGCGTGCCGTGAAGGCCGTGCAGTTCGTGCCCGCAAGTCATTGTGTAGTTAGAGCCTATCCGAAAAAGGCGGCTGATTTAGTTACTGATTGCCGCACCATGCCCCGACGCCCATGACCTACCTGCCGCTGATGCAATCGATTTCTTACTCCGACGAGTCGTTTCGTGCTTATCGAGCGCCCTCGGCGAATGGGACAGCGCTGATTGATCCGCCGCTTTCGCAAGCTCGATCATTAACGGACACGAATCGGCAATTGACCTGGACCGACGACTCCTGGTGGGCGTCGCTGAGGACCATCGCGCGAGAACGATTGCTGGTGGATTCCATTCGCTACACCGGTGCGTATCGATCCACTGCATGGATCGACGAATTATGTCGGGGCCGCAGCTTGGGTGAAATGCCAATCTTGATGGCGGGCCATCAGCCCGAATTGTTTCATGCGGGAGTCTGGTTTAAAAATTTTGCGCTGCATCAACTGTCGCAATCACTAGCCGCTATTCCAGTTAATGTGGTCGTCGACAACGACGTAGCGATGCGACGCTCGATTCGTGTACCTAGGCTTGATCCATCGACCGGTGATACGACTGGTTGCCTTATCGCCTACGACGAGGGCGCCGCGGGCATTCCTTACGAACAATTGGTTGTGCAAAACATTCAAACGTTTGACGGATTCGATCAGGATGTAGCTCGGGTCCTGTCAACTCTTGTCAAAGATCCTTGCGTTGTGCCGCTCTGGAATCATGCGCGAGCAGCACTGCGTCGTTGTGCTGTGGCCGGTTGCGCATTGGCTCAGGCTCGGCACGCATTCGAAGAGAACCTGGGATTAAAAACGATTGAGATCCCACTAAGCGTCGCCGTTCGCAGCATTGCGTTCGCAAAATTCTTGCTGGCGATTCTGGGTGAGTTACCAAGGTTTCAAAAATGTTACAACCGGTCGGCATCGTTGTACCGAACCGCTCATGGTATTCGCAGTTCGGCTCATCCGGTCCCAAATTTGGCAAAGGTTGACGACTGGTTTGAAGCACCTCTTTGGATCTACGGTGACGATTCGCCCGTTCGCCGCGCGGCATGGATTCGTAATCGCGATGGCTCGCTTATCATCAGCGATCGGAATGGACGCGAATGCATTATCGAACGGCCTGGTACAGACGCCGCTGCGGAATGTTTAGCCCATGCACAATGTTCGAACTGGAAAATCCGTCCGCGGGCGCTGTTGACAACGATGTACCTGCGGCTGGTTCTGAGCGACCTGTTTCTGCATGGCATTGGCGGCGGAAAGTATGATCAACTCGGCGATGCGATCAGCCAATCATTTTTCGAGATCACTCCACCCCAATTCATGGTCATGTCGGCAACCGTGCGGTTGCCAGGCATTGAACTGACTCATGACGCGGAGTTGACCAAAGCCGAACTACTGCGTGATTTGCGAAACACCCTGTATTCGGCGGAGCGATTTGCGGAACTTGCCCCAATTGACCCAGCGTTGATCCATCGCAAGTCGGAATTGCTGAGTTCGATTCCGCCTCACGGTCAAAAGGCGGCTTGGCACCGAGAAATAAAACGAGTGAATGCTGCGATGAGCGATTCACTGTCCGACGTGCGGGAGGAATTGCGGGATCGACTGCGGCGAACTGAAAAACAATTGGCGTCACAATCACTACTAGCAAGTCGCGAGCACTCGTTCTGTTTGTTTCCACAGGAATATCTTTGCCAAACTTACGAGCGTCTTTTGTCATAAATCACACCGGGCCTGTTGGCTCGTTTAGTTCGCGCCAACTCCAAACCGCCCCCATCTAAGTACGTGAATCAATTTCACGAGAGTGGAAAGGCGGGACGGATGGAGCTGATTCGGATTCAAGACACAGCTGCTGATTGCTTTGGGGTTGCCGTCGATCGCGAGGCGGCTTCGTCAAGTAGCTTGATCCATGGACCGATAAAGTGTCCGTTGTCATGAAAAGTGCGACCGGATACCAAGTTGTCGTCGATGACACAGGGTTCGTTGACGTAGACGCCGCCACAGACTTCCAAATCGAACTTGCATTTCGCTACCGTCGCCATTCGTCGTCCCTGGACGCACCCGGCTCGCGCCGGAATTTCGACACCATGACAGACGCTGGCAATTGGTTTGCCGGCAGAAAAAAAGTGCTGTGTCACACGGATCAGATCTTCATCTTCGCGGATGTACTCCGGCGCGCGACCGCCACTAAAGAAGATGCCTAGATAATCCATGGGATCGATATCCCGAAACGCAATGTCCGACTGCAGCGTATAGCCTTCCCATTCCTTGGTGATGGTCCATCCCGGTTTTACTTCGTGTAGCACCATCTGGTATCGATGCACCTCTGGGCCAGCGACAACGGGCTGGAAACCACCTTCGATCAGCCGGTAATACGGATACATCGTATCGAGGGTCTCTGATGCATCGCCAATGATGATAAGTACTTTGTGTTTCATTTTCATATCTCGATAGGGTGTCGTTCCAAGTTATTGCGAGCCACGTTGATCTCGTCGGTGACCAGCGATTCGCACTCCAAAATCGGGGTTCCTCGTGGGAATCGAACCGGTCACTTTCTCGACCATTCGTTGTTGCACCGATGCTACTCCCTAGGCGGCCTTAGCGGTTGAGCCAACTTCGTTGCGAGTATCTCGGGTGCAAGCTTGGGAGTTCATCCTACCGAGGCTGGTTCAGTATAACTCGATTCCGACTTTCACTTGGCAAGACTTCGTCGAACTATTTGAGGCGTCTCCCCCCGCGACGGACTCCGCGAATTTGGTTAATTTGTATCGTTCATTGAGCCGCTGGGATGCCAATGGCTCAGCCCTTTGCTCAGACAATCGGGAGAAGAAATCATGTCCGTCAAACGAGTCGGGATCTTGACCGCTGGGGGGCTTGCCCCTTGTCTTTCGTCGGCGATCGGCGCCTTGATCGAGTCTTACACAGCGAAAGCTCCAGATGTCAAAATCATCTGCTATCGCTCAGGCTACAAGGGATTGTTGCTAGGAGACAGCTTCGAGGTCACGCCTGCGATCCGTGAAAATGCGAAGGTTTTGCACCAGCATGGCGGCAGTCCGATCGGGAACAGCCGTGTCAAGTTGACGAACGTCGCTGATTGTTTGAAGCGAGGTTTAGTTCAAGCAGGACAAGACCCGTTGCAAGTTGCCGCCCAGCAACTTCGATCGGATCAAGTCGACGTGCTACACACCATCGGCGGCGACGATACCAACACATCGGCCGCAGATTTGGCTGCCTTTCTCGCATCCAACAATTATGCCCTCACGGTTGTCGGACTTCCCAAGACGATCGACAACGACGTTATTCCGATCAAGCAGAGTTTGGGAGCTTGGACGGCTGCCGAGGAAGGTGCCAAGTTCTTTGAAAACATCGTTGGTGAACACAGCGCGAATCCGCGGATGTTAATTATCCACGAGGTCATGGGACGCAATTGTGGCTGGCTGACTGCCGCGACCGCTTCTCAATATCGCCAGCGATTGGACGGACTGGCATTCGTGCCGGAGATCGGATTGAGTCGCCAACGTCGAGAAATTCATGGCGTGTACGTTCCGGAAATGCAGTTCGATTTACAAAGTGAAGCAAATCGATTGCGTTCGATCATGAATGAGATCGATTGCGTGAACGTGTTTATCTCGGAAGGCGCGGGCGTCGATACGATTGTCAAAGAAATGGAATCGCGTGGCGAACAAGTACCACGTGATGCTTTCGGGCACTATAAACTCGACACCGTTAATCCTGGAAAATGGTTTGGAGAACAGTTCGCCCGAATGATTGGTGCCGAGAAGACGTTGGTGCAAAAAAGTGGCTACTTCAGTCGCGCTGCGAGAGCCAATGCTGCGGACATTGAACTGATCGCCCAGTGCGCCAGCAAGGCCGTCGACTGTGCTCTTGTTGGCGATGGCGGCGTCGTTGGTCAAGACGAAGATCGCGGTGACGAGTTACGAGCTATCGAGTTCGATCGCATCAAAGGCGGCAAGCCATTCAACATTGATGCTCCCTGGTTCGGCGACCTACTCAAAGCCATCGGCCAGCCTAAGGGCGACACTGTCCATTCGCTGCATGCGTAACACCATTGAATTTTCTTTGTCCGCAGGAGTAAGCGTTTGCAAAAGATCGGCTATTCGTTGAGCTGACTTGATGCTGATATAGCAATTGTCCATCACGTCGATGCGTTGGGATTGCCGGGAATCGCAAAGGAAGGGGACCAATCATGGAATTTGTTTGGAGCGACGGTGGTCGGGCAGCCTGTGGGTACGTGGGCTTAGCCGGCGACTGCGTGACGCGTTCAATCGCAATCGCGACAGGCCTGAGCTACCGAGACGTGTATAGCGAATTGGGCGAATCATCACTCAAATCGCCTCGCAATGGTGTGTTTACTGATGTGTCGACTGAGTACCTTCAGCGTCAAGGTTGGAGCTTTACCTCTGGCCAGGATCAAAAATTCAATGCTGCCTTATTGCCCAAAGGCGCCGTTATCGTTCATTTAGTGAGCGTGCATGCGCATCATCGTGGCCACTTTTGTACAGTGATCGATCGAGTTCTTTACGACACGTGGGACGCCAGCGACGATGAAAACTTCGTCGTGCGCGGCTTTTGGACAAGGCCCGCCCAGGAATCTGATACAACGCTCCCGAAAGTGGCGACTGGAGGTCGAGTAAGCAATGAACCGACTTTGACACAGAAGGAGTTTGATAAGGTTCTGCATCGACTGCGGTCACTGGACAATACCGCGAGCAACTCGGCCAGCACCGAAGGCGAGAAACGGAATGCGTTGCGGATGATGCAGAACTTGATGTTGCGTCATAACTTGACTCGCGAAGACATCACGGAAGATGATAATGTCGACAGCATGTGCTTCACACGTATGGCTTGCCCGGTCAATGGGCGTCGAGCGTGTGCTTGGGAAAAAGCGTTGGCCGCCTATCTCGTCGCCGAAATCTTTCCGATGGTACGTTGGTACTTTGGAGTGCGAGGACATCGGACGCTGTTCTGGTTTTACGGCCCACTTGATGATGCGAGAAATTGCCTCGCTTTATTTCGTGAGATGCTGCTGACGATCGCCACGTCAGCACAGTTGCAATACGGCTGCTATTCTCGTGGCAGTGGTGCTTCCTACGCCGAAGGTTACGTTGCTGGGCTGCCAAAGTACATCACGCCCGTCGACGCGAGTGACAAATGCCTTAGCGAAAGAGCACTCATCCACTCTCGTACGCTAGCCGTACAACAGGCAGCCGTGGATTGGCTGAGTTTAGAATGTGGGGTTTCGCTACGCATGACGCGAGGCGCTGGACGTAGTGAGCACGACCCCGACGCCGCGAATCTGGGCAAACAACATGGAGCCAAACAAGACTTATCTACCGCGAATGGAAGAAAACGAATCACGCAGCAATGATGGTTAGTGCTGCTATCCGTGTGCTGGACTTATTAGCGAATGGTTTTTCGAACGAGTTTCACGCGTTTAACATCACTCAATAAGATCGCTCTTTCGTCGCACGTTCATTTTGGCTTATTCTGCCAATGAGAGACGATTTTTCCTCTAGATCCATGGATGGATGTTGGTTTGAGCCGGTTCGCTTGGATTCTGATTGGATATCTCGCGGTTGTCGTTATACCGACACCGCATGCTGCTGCGCAAGACACGGACTTAATGAAATCACTCGGCCCGTTGCAGTCGGTTGCCGCCGGGCCGGAACTCGTCGAGCGTCCAGCGATGCGGCTGCCAGAGAATTCACTCGACTTCATTGCTGGCGGACCGAAACAGTGGACAAGTCCCGAGGGGCTTTCCAGTAGTCTGCAAGTGCTCTTGCTGTTGACCGTGCTGAGTTTGGCTCCGGCCGTGTTGTTGATGACAACGTGCTACGTACGGATCATCATCGTGTTGGGATTGCTGCGACAAGCAATCGGACTGCAGTCTTTGCCGCCGAGCCAAGTGATGACCAGCATCTCGTTGTTCATGACTTTGTTTGTGATGACACCTGTATGGAACCAAGTTTACGATAACGCCATCGAGCCATACACGAATCCGGATGTCTCGATGACGCTCGAAGAAGCGTATGAAGCAGGTGCGCTTCCGATTCGAGAATTCATGTCACGGCAAATCGATTTCGCAGGCAACGTCGATGACGTCATGCTGTTCTACGATTACCTGGACACCGACGAACCAACGCCGACCAGTTATGCGGACGTCCCGATTCGTGTGCTGTTACCCGCGTTCATTTTGAGCGAATTGAAGACAGCGTTCCTGATGGGCTTTCAGATCTATTTGCCGTTCTTAATCGTTGACTTGGTTGTCGCCAGCGTCACAATTTCGATGGGAATGATGATGTTACCGCCGACAGTCATCTCGCTACCATTCAAATTGCTGCTGTTTGTGCTGGTCGATGGTTGGAACTTAGTCGTTGGCATGCTGATGAATAGTTTCGGAACACTACCGGGTTCGTAGCGATTTCGGAATCGTCGCATCACAAGTTAACAAGCATCTCTAAATAAGGCACACACGATGATCGATCAAGCAACTGCGATGGATTTGTGTCGCACGACGATGCTGACGGCTGTGATCATTGCCGCGCCGCTCTTGCTGGTCGGGATGGCGGCGGGTCTGACGGTTGGATTGCTACAGGCATTGACCCAAGTTCAAGATCAAACTGTAGCCTTCGTCCCCAAAATCCTGGCCATGGCTGCCGTGCTAGTCGCGTGTTTGCCGTGGGTGATGTCGCGAATGGTCGAATTCACACGCACAGTATTTGAGAATGCTGGATCGCCGTAATGGAACCCCTCGCTCAGTGGCTTATCGAAAACATTGTACTCGCTGTATTGGTACTGACCCGGCTGAGCTTGCTGTTGACCGCACTTCCAGCGATTGGCACGGGAGTTCCTAAACGAGTGCTTGCGATGCTAGCGGTGATGATGACTGCGCTACTATTGCCAGCGATTGCCGCAGGTCACGATCCCCAGACACTGCCTCGCTTTGATCATCTCATTGAGTTAATTATCGCGGTCGCACGCGAAGGATTGATTGGGTTGTTGATTGGTTCAACGATCCAGTTGATTATCACGGGATTGCAACTTGGCGGCGAAGCGATCACCAGCACCGGTGGGATGCAGCTCGGCGACGCTGTTGACCCGACGACCCGAAGCAGCATGCCTGCTCTGTCGCGGTTCGTGGGGATGTTGGTAGCCGCAGTGATGCTGGCCGCTGGCGGGCATCGCGTTTTGCTCAGCATTCTATTGGACAGTTTCAAAGCTTTGCCACCAGGTCAGATTGTATTCACCGATTCGATGATGACGCTTGTGGTAGGTCAACTCAGTGCGGGAATGATTGCGGGTGTTCGTGTCGCCGCTCCGGTAGTTGCCGCCTTGCTGCTGAGTAACCTAATTACCGGGCTTATTAGCCGAACATTACCTCAAATCAACGTGCTGGCGATAGGTCTGAGCATCAACGCGCTGACATTGCTGGTGGTCGCGACGCTGACGCTTGGTTCCGCAGGACTGATTTTCCAAGATGAATTGACTAACGCCGCTACGGCGCTGGGCGACTTGTGGTCGCAAGAGTAAATATCGATGGCTGATAGCAGTGGTGATAAGAAGCATTTCGCGACCGAGCGTCGTCGACAACAGGCGCGCGAGCAAGGCCAAATTGTTCGCAGCCAGGATCTTAGCAGCGCCGCGTTCCTACTTGCTGCCCTGGGAACGTTGTCAATGTTCGGCGGGTCCGCCGTTGAGATGATTGCGCAAACGATGATCGATTCGCTGTCCTCAAGTGAATTGATGTCAACCGATACCGGATCGGCAACGAACATGCTACTGCGGATGAGTGCTAAACTGGCTGTGGCGACGGTACCAATGCTGCTGGCGATGATGGTCGCTGGGATTCTAGTCAACGTGACGCAAACAGGACTGATCCTTTCACCCGCGCGGTTGATGCCCCAACTGAGCAACATAAGTCCCCTGTCGGGCGCTAAGCGATTGCTGTCGTTGCAGGGCGTTGCGAGGCTGGGATTCGGGTTGTTCAAATTGGGTGTGATTGCAGCGGTCGCATACATGGCCCTGCTTGAATACCAGGAACCAGTACTGCAAATGTCGGCGATGAGCGTGCCTCAAATTGCCAAACTGTTGTACGAGTGCTTGATTGGAACGGGTGTTTGGATCGGACTCGCCCTCTTGGTGTTGGCGCTGTTTGAGTACGGGTTTCAAAAGTGGAAGCACGAACAAGACTTGATGATGAGCGATCAGGAACTGCGTGACGAAATGAAGGAGTCCGATGGCGACCCACAAATGAAAGCAAAGCGACGTCAGATTCAACGTCAATTGATGATGGATCGAATGAAGAACGACGTTCCTAAAGCCGACGTTGTGGTCACCAATCCAACAGAGCTAGCGATCGCGATCCAGTACGATCCGGCTACCATGCCCGCTCCGATCGTCGTCGCTAAGGGAGCCGGAGTCATGGCGCAACGCATTCGTCGACTGGCACTAGAGAATGGCATCCCGGTCGTTGAACGAAAACCGTTGGCGCAGGTGCTTTACAGGTCGGTCGATATTGGTGGCGTCATCCCGACCGACCAATATACCGCCGTCGCGGAAGTTCTGCGGTATGTTTATCAACTGCAGGGAAAGAAAATACCGACCGCAGCCTAGAGATAGTAGTGCTGGTCGCCCAGCGCGATCTGATATAGTTTGAGAACCGGTAGCAACATACGTTTCGCAACAGGAATCGAAAGCAGTGACACTTTACGTTGGAGTTGACGTCGGAGGTACGACCACAACGGTTGCCGTTGGCGATGCTGGTCGTCGAGTTCTTACTATTTCTGATCAGTTTGCGACGCGGTCGGCCGATGGCCCGGTGGCAACAATCCAAGATATTATTGCGGCAATCGTCGCGCAGCTTGCCTCGGTCAATGCTTCCGCTAGCGATGTCGTATCCATTTCGCTCGCTACTCCAGGTCCGGCAACGGCGGATGGAGTATTGCTCACTTCGCCCAACTTAGATGCTCGGTTATGGAATCGCTGTCCGATTCGCGAGCGTCTGCAAGAGGCATTCAACAAATTGGCAACCGATGTTCCGGTGTCTTATATCGGTGACGGCCAAGCCGCTGCACTGGGCGAGTTCGCGGTACGGACCGGCACGATTCATTGGGATGAATCGCCGATGATGAACCAGCGAGATGTGTTTGATTCTCTATTCATGGTCGCTGTTGGTACGGGGCTGGGTGGCGGTGAAGTTCGTGACGGCAAAACAGTTCGTGGGTCGCAGGGTCGCGCCGGACATGCGGGACACCTCCTGTTGCCGGCAGACGCGTTCCGTTACGAACATGATCGACAATTGAAAGTTGGCAACACTTTCTGCGCCAGCGAGTCAGCGGTCTCACTCACAGCTTTAACGCATCAATTGAAGTATCGTCTGTCGTTGGAACAATGGCGCGATCATCCGTTAAACGCAACAGTCGGATCAATACGTGACAAGGCAAAACAACTTCGGGAGTATGCCTCAGCAGAAGACGAGTTGGCGTTGGAACTTCTGGATGACCAAGCGCGAGCACTCGGGATGACTCTGCTCATGGTCAATTACATTGGCGACTACGACCGACTTGTCATTGGTGGTGGTGTCTGTGAAATGGCGGAAAATATTCGAGCCCGCTACCTGAAAAACGTCCAGCAAGCGTATTTCGATCACGCTCTGGACGGCTTCCGAAGTTTCAATCAATTTTCTTTCTCCGTGTGCGGAGATTCTGCGTCGGTGATCGGTTCGCTATCCAACGCCTATCAAGCCGCCGTTTCCAGCAGCTAGTCGTACAAGAATTGCCCTGTCGCCACGCAATCATGCGTACTCGTCAAGCGTACCCAATGCGCGCTCATCGCAGCGGGAAACTCGTATTGCAATTTGACGCCTGGCTCCAAGTGAACTGTTTTGTACATATGCCAACCGCTTTGATGATCAATATCGATCTCAATTGTGACACTGGTTTCGGTGTCTGCTTGTAGCGTCAATCGCTTCCGATCGTATCCCGTCATCAAGTAGGGATCCGACGGCTGACCACCAACGACACGTGACTGGTTCCACGGCCCTCCCTGACCCACCGGCTTGCCAAGCTTCCACAAGTCATCAATGGCACCCAGCCACAATGCAACCTTCTGCTGAGGGTCCGAAAAAACGTGCCCATCCCTAGCCGCATCCGCTCGAACTCCGGCCAAAACCAGTAACCCATTCCAAGAGCAATAGTCCGTGATCTGTTTCGAGTGACTAGCTACAGGACGCATTAGATCAAACGCTGGTGGAGCGCCGTTGGTAATCAACGGCACCTCGTAGAACGTTCCATGAATATTGGCGAGATGCCGCTCTGACTGCACCTCGCGCGTTGCTCGCGGCCAGCCAGATACAAAGGGTTGATCGTAGGCACTGCTGCCCTTGGGCAAGCGCCGATTGACGCCACGGTGCTTGATGATGACCGATGCGTCATCGATCGTGAACTCCGGTGCAACTCGTAGCAATTCATCAAGTGCTTCATCCGCTTGCGCAGGCAAGAACTCGAAAATCGACTTCGAAAACTCGAAATGCTGCTTGTGGTTGGTGACGACCTGCAAGTTCCGGTTTCGCTTGGCTGCGTACACCTTCGCGCCAACGATCGCTTCGTCCTGAACACCGGCTAGCCCCGCGAACAACTTCGTGTGCTCGGACGTCGTTCCATCAATGAACTGGCTGGACGTTTGATGCAAATAGGCGGTGGCGATACAGTCGCGGTCGGTGGCCAGTCGCAACCAAACTGCATCGAGAGCATTGGGCAATACATAACTCACGCAATTCTGTGGCATCACAGAGATCGAATCGAGTTCGCTCCATTGGCCATCGCCGTGTTTGTCGATCTGTACCGAAAATAGAACCGGCGTTGAATTGTCGTTACTAATAGCTGGTTTCAGCCTGGGAGTCGTCACCACGGCGTTGCCCAGGCCCTTTACATTCACGGGGCGACCATCGAGCGACGAAACAAAAGCGAGATGAGGCATGCCGTAGGCACCTGGAGTATGTTCGGTTGCATTGGCTGGAATCGTGATGGTTCCCGCCAGAAAATCTCTAACGTAGATCGCGTCATGAAACGTATCGTTCCAGGTCAATGAATAATCAGTGAGCTTCCACTCGGAAGGCAACTTCGGGTTACCGCGTCGATCGACAGACAGAAATACTCTTACTGCATCGTTGGCCTCAAACGCAAAACCAGCAGCCGGTTGATGCCAGTCGCCACGTTCAATCGTTACTCTTGGTAACTCGGCAAATTTTGAAGGCATGGAAGAGATCTTCTGTGTGTCTGTGGCGCGAAACGCGTCCGCATCAGACGACAATGACTTGCCACCAACCGCGAGATGTAGCACACGTCGATCAAAGCCAGCAACCAAGAACGGATCCGATGGCTTGATTCCAGCTACTTCATCCAGAATCCATGGGCCACCATAGGCGCTCGCGGGCCCCCAGGATTTTAAGTCTTCGTATTCGCCGATCCAAAGGTTCGATTGTGGTTGCCCGGCGAGAACGTTCTCCTGAATGCTCGTTTCATCGGTGGCTAAGACAAGCGAATCGTTCCATGCACAGAAGTCCGGCACGTATCGCAAGTGACTGGCGATCGGGCGAATACCAGCGGAGGTGGACGACGAGAATGACGTAGGAAAGTCGAAAAACATACCGTGCATGTCCATCATCCATCGTCCGTTGGTGATTTCGCGAATACGTGGCCATTCGGTGTACCAGCCGTGCTCGGCATCATTGCAAAATGCGGCCTTTGGTAAGAGGAATGTCGACCAGGTCCCGTTATCCAATACCTTCAAGCGAAGACTTCGTCGGTCCCAACCGATCGCCCAAATGGGATCATCACCGTCACTGCCGCCCTCGATGCCCGCAGGACCTGTGACCTCGGTGAACTGGCAACGCTCAATAATGTTCCAGTTCTTTCCGTCGAACTCCGCCAACACGCCACGCTCCTCGGCATTCGCCGGGTGTCCGCCAACAAGCAAGTCGTCGTAGGTTCCAGCAGCGTGTTCGCCGTTGTTTGAGATCACCAATCGTCCTTGCGAAATGTAACCTCCTTTGCCGTGCCATCCAGGCACCGGTTTCTTGAATAGCCGCTTCACTTCCAGCGTGTGAACGTTCGCTTCCCAGATGCTGCCTTCCATATCGATGTAATAGACCCTATTAGCCGGATCAACCAAATGTCGCGTGATCGCTGTGACGCGGATTGGCATTTTTTCGATTGGGATGACACGTACGCTTCCGTTCGCGTCGACGAGGTAGTGGGCAATGAGCAACTGGTTGGATTCACGATGAATCATCCGCCCAGCCGGTGTGCCGCCAACACTTTCAGGATGAATCGTCATTGAAAAACGATCGTCGATCGAAAACAGTTTGTGTTCACTGCCCTTGGGCATATGCGGAGCGTAGTTCACCATCCACAACTTGCCCGCCCAGGGAACAACGGCACCAATTCCACACTCGTTGTGCCCGTCTTTGAGATGCGCACCGTGCTGGCTGTAAATACCATACGTGGTCAAATGGGGACGAACACCACTGATTTCAATGTCTGCTCGAACCGGATGGCCAGTCGCACTATCGCTAGCACCGGAGTTAAAAAGCGAAACCCGTTCCTGGTCATCGGCCATTGCGATGGAGGCCAATGTTCCAGAGAGTGCGCAAGCGGCTACCAAGAATCTCAATTTTAAAAGCATAGACTCGAGCCTCATTGATTCCTCAGTGAAAAATTGCCATTTGCGAAAATGGCTTACGCTGATGCCATTCGACCAATCGTCAATACGTATGAACGAGCGATCGCACAGTATACACTCGAAGTGGCTCAAATCCAAAGTGCCGCAGATACCAATCCGTGGCAATCGACGACTGATTTAAACCTTGACTCCGCTAAATACATCGCCGAAGCACCTCGAACGTATACCTCACTTTCCGCACATCTCTGTTTCAATTTCTTGCAGTGAACCATCGGACCGAAAACCAAATTCGCGGAAATGGACCCGGAGATGTTCGGAAGGTGAGACCATTTCCTACGATTTCAGCAATTATTTCAACCGCTTTGATCAAGAGGTCACGCTAACTTTGTCGAAAGGCATTCTCGCAGCTGCTTTAATCCGCGATGCAACATTCCCGCTACTGCCGACTTGCTACAGCCCAGATGATCAGCGATGGGTGCAGTCGGCTGAGTAGCAATGGTTTCCATTTAGTTTGAGGCTAGTTCTTGTGCGTATCTTTGAGTGATCGGTGGTAACTCGGCTTGCGACGAAGTTAATCGATGCCAGATGCGACTCCAGATTCCGCTTCGGTTCGCTGTCCGAAGATCGACGATAAACTGACCAGTCGCTCGGTGCCAACGCATGCCCGATTGCTTGAGTCGTTGATTGAAGATCACCTTGCATCCCGCTTCGGTAATGCCACAGCCGATTGGATCACCGATCTTCTTTCGCTCCGCATAGTCCATATGCCCCTTGTACTTCTTTAAATAGTTCAGCGCCGGAGCGAAGTCCTTGTTGGTTCCCTTGAGTCCACTACGTCGTTTCCGTTGAGCCGTTCGGGCGATCACCGTCTTGATGCCACCCTGCTCGTGACGCAGCGTGTGACGTTGCTGCTTGGCCCACTGATTGGCCGCGTCAGTCCCACTACCGAACAGCGAAGCGGCGAGTTGTGAAACATATTCACAAGTGTGAAAAAAGTCCACGCACCAAGTCCACTTCAACCGTCGGTTCGTTAGTGGGTGTTTCATCTTGCAGAGCACCGCGCGTTAGTACGTTTGTGGGTGGCATCCAGCGTCGGTGACGAAGCGAAGTTTCAGCACCTCCGATCCCGCGCCACGCAGTACGCCCTGGATCACTTCGGTCAGTCGCCGCGTCATCGTCGGCTGTTCGCTCTCGGGCATCTGGCCCAAGTAGATCGTGCCGACTCGCTGGCGATTGCGATCGTAAACGGCAATCGTTCCACACGACGCTTCTTCCCAACAAGGGCGAGTTTGCACGAACACTCCGTCGCGGCCGACTTGCAACAAAACGTCGTATTTCCCTTCGCTCTGGCGGGCCTCTTGGATCCCTGGACAAGTTGCTTGACCGCTTCTTCGTCAGGCACGGAGCGAACTTGCGTGGCCAAGTCGGCGACGACGCGGCGGTAAGCTTCGACCGATGGCGTGACACTGAAACGCTCCGCCAGTATCTCACGGGCGGCATGCTGTGGCAGGTCCGCAGCCAAGCGACCGGTGACTTCCGCCAATGCCGGAGTCATCCGCTTGGCCACGATCCCCAGTCGCACGTCCAAGGGAGCGATCCCCGGAGCCCTCACTTTGTGTGTTATGAAAGAACCACCGCTCAAACGAGATGGCCCCGAAGCGGGTGTCAATCGTATTGGTGGTGCGGCGGTTGCGTCTGTAACTTTGGCCATCGAAGCTGAACGAACTGACGGTCTGATCGCGGTCGACCAATTCGAGGTTCCGGAGGGTTCGTTGCATGATGAGCCGAGCAAGGTCTCGAACCAGACGTTCCAACCGTCGCTCGAACTTGTCGGTGCTGGCGGGTGTGATCTCTGATCGAGAAAAAAGATTGTACCGCTGCGAGGACTCTCCAGATGACGGCGATCAAGTTGCTTGCGAACTCAAGTTCCAAGTGACCGAAGAGTTGTTCAAGCACGCTCACTGATGTGCTAATCTGTTTCATGGCGTCCGTTCCTTTTGAGATGTTTGGCCTGCAAACCATAAACACCCATTGGGACACGGACGCCTTTTTTCTCCGATAGCAATCCGGAGCTACCCGTCACGGCTCGCTGCTATCTGACCGAATGCCCCCGTTTCAAGCAAGCCAAATTGTTGCTCGCGCCAGGTATCGAGCATTGGGTAAAGACTCATTTTGTATGCATTCCATCGCGATTCTTGCAGGGCCACTTCAGCGAGCTCGCGGGCAGCTTTTTCTTGCGCTAGTGCGACCTGCAGGCGTGCACGTGCATCATTCGCAGAGTGCGTTTCACGATCGGCTCGAATCCGATGCTGGTACTCGGCGTCGGCGCGTCGCTGCGCCAAGATTCCAAAATAGCTGGAAACCATCGTCCCACCGACGAGTAACAACAGGGATACTGCCGTTGGGGTAGCAATCCAAGGGTTACGCCGGGTCCACCGCCACGTCATCGTTGTAAGTGACACCGGCCGAGCAAGAACGGGACGACCTTCAAGATAGCGGTTTAAATCATCTGCGAGTTCAGCCGCAGACGCATAGCGACGGTGAGTCTCTTTTTGCAAGCACTTCAAACAAATCGTTTCCAAATCCTTGGGCGTTTTCGGTGTGAGGAGCCGCAAGGACACGGGTTCTTTCTCAACTACTTGGCGGATCGTGTGGACCGCTGAATCGGCAATTTAGGGCGATCGTCCCGTCAGACAGGCATACATAATCGCTCCAAGTGAATAGACATCACTGGCGACATTGACCAGTAGATGTTTCGCTGCGGCTTGCTCTGGCGACATGTAGCTGGGCGTTCCTAGTATCTGCCCACAGAAGGTTAAGTCAGAAGAAGACTCGTTTTCGAGCAGAGCTTTTGCCAATCCGAAATCTGTGATGTGTGGCTGGTCGAGATGATCGATCAATATATTGGCGGGTTTCAAATCTCGATGAAGCACTCCTTGCTGGTGCGCATAATGGATAGCCAGTGCAATAGTTTTGATCAATTTAGCCGTTCGTTGCGGCGTCAACGGCGCGGCTAACAGCAATACGGCTAGACTTTGGCCATCAATGAAATCAATCGTGAAATAATGGTGGCCGTGGTGTTGGCCGATTTCGTGGACTCCGACAATATTGGGATGCATCAGCGCCGTGGCCGCTCTCGCTTCGCGTTGAAATCGATCGATCTCCGATGTCGACGCCACTCGTCCAGCCAAAATCATATTCAGAGCGACGATACGGCGAAGTGCCGTTTGACGAACTTTGAACACGATCCCCATTCCGCCACGAGCGATCTCGTCGATGACCTCGTATTCACCGATGTACTTCAATCGGTAGCCAATATCGAATTCGACACGATTGGCAATAGGAACTGCCTGCGAGTCCAGTGTCGGTGCGAACGAAGAATCGGCAAGCGTTCCGGCAGTGGATTCATTTACGACCTCTACAGCATTTTTTAGCAGGGCGTCGTTGTCCAGAAAGTCACAAAGAGAGTCCGCATTTAGTGGATAACTTCGCCGCAACTGCTCGCGGTCGATCCACTCGCCACGTTGAATTGCGTCGACGCACTCCATCATTAAACGCTGGAACGTTTCTTCGTTGTCGATGTCGCCTTCGTCGCTCATGCTTGAATTACCGCCAACTCAATACATGGAACATGCCCTGGCGATGCTTGATTTTTTCCGGTAACAGCAACAGCCGATCGCGGAACACTGCCAATGCCAGTCCGAATCCAAACAGCGATCCGCTGCCGATCGTGATGTCGATCGCTACTTTATTCAATTGACCCCAAGGCACGTAAATCAGCAGAGTCAGAAAGTAAATGATTGTGGCGCTAGTGCCCACCATCGTTGTGGACTTCAATCTCAACACGACTCCGCTGGCCAACAGCAGGATACTGACGATCAAGAAACCAAATTCGTTGACAAAGGAGAAGTCACCAGCTGTGCGATTGACCCACGTAGCGATCGCCGAGGGACATACCGCAAGCAGCGAGCCGAACAGTAAGGAAATACTTACCGTGTCACTTTCGCGATCTTGTTCCCGATACCAACCGAAATGCAAACCGCTGGCCACAGCAACCTATTCAATTTGCTGTGAAACGTTCAGATTGATCATGTGATGCAATGTCAGTAGCGTTACAGCGGCGTGTGCAAGGCTCATCAGTAGATACCAACGTCGCCAACCGCTGTGACGGACGACTGCAAAGGCCACGAAACTGGTAGCAAGCATAGCAAGACCGAAGCCGAGCAGACTCCAGTTTACAACCGCATCGGTGTTGCTTGACATATCGCCGAGCCACTTGAACAGTGAACTCAACATCGCCAAGCTGACCAGTGCGTTGGCCGCCTGAAAGAACGGCTCGGCTAGTTGTTGGGCACCGGTGCGCTCCCAAAACGATAACCGGTAGGCGACGAGTAACAGGACACCAAAGAGAGCAAAGACTGTTGAAAACATCTGCATCGCGACACCAGCATACGTCAGAACTTGCCATAAGGATGCACACAGCATCCATGTCGTCACGTAAACCAGTTGAGGTCGCTTCTCTATTCGCATCACCATTCCATAGAACACTGCCGCTTCGATAAAAAACAAGGCCAAGCTCAGGTTCAAAGTCCCCGATTCGTCACGTCGCAGTCCGGCGAAGGCCGAGTCCAACGAAGAAAGGAGCATGATCGCGGCGGCCGCATGCGCGACCAAACGGAGCAGCTTCGCCTGTGCGCGTTCGCCGGAAAAATGGGCAGCCAACAAATGGCTGATCGGAATCAGCATCATCAGGGTGCATGTTCGTCCCAGCGCATTCCGCCAATCATCGCGATGCCAGCGGCCGCGGCGATCATCACGGATGCTCCGGCAGCAGAGTGATACGAAAGACTGTATTTCGGTAACAACTTCTGATAGATCGTAGCGCCGACGCGCGAGGCCAACGCGGATAGCAGCATGGCTGCCACGAAACTCCAACGTGGCAATTGGTCTGCCCAAATCTCGCGAGGACCAGCGTGTTGCATGTAAACGATCATACCCATTGCCACCGGCAGCATTCCCAACAACAACCCGAACGTGGGCAACGATCGGGTGTACTGACTGTCGCGTGAAACTGTCGCTTGCAGCACATGGATCACGAGCGATGTAACCGCCAACAAACCGATGATCGCATCCACGCCCATTTGCAGATTGAGCAGTTGGACGATTAAAATCTCGGCCCACAAAATCGTTACGGCGGCAGCGTGGATGTAGGTACCGACACGACGAACGACTAAGTCGGAATACAAATACGCGTAACAGCCAATCAGAACCAATGCGAGGCCCAACCAGCGGCGTGGCTTCGACAACAACATCACGCTCCAGTGCTTGAGAGGAAATGCCTTGTTGCAACAGTTGCCGTTCGATCGCCCGCAATGACTCCATAACCTCTCGTTGTAGATCATGGTACAGCGTCAAGGTAATCCGTTGGAAGTTTCTCAATTAACCGAGTTGGTGCTGTACGAACTTCCAATTTCGATAGGTTTGGATGCTGTCGGACTCGGAGGTCGTCAGTGGAACGAATCCATCCACTGGTGGCAACAAATTGCCGGCTTGCGAGAACGTTTGTATGCGCAACTGCCGCAATTCTGCTGACCAGTTGGTCGCGACTTCTGCGGGGAGCTGTTTGCTCAGACGCCAATCGTCGATACGCTGTTCGGCAAACTCAATCGCGGTCACCCGTGCCGTCCAAGCAGCGTTATCAGCAATCTGTGAAGCGTCTTCAGTAGTGAACACAAGTCGCCCTTCGCGGAAGTATTGGGAACGAACTGTTGCATTTAAAGAGCATTAACAACTGCAAATGCGCACGCACAAAGCCGTTGTTTTTCAACGCCGTGAGATAGTAATTGCCGATTCGATGCGGTCCGCAGAAATTTTCTTGTTTGCTGCGGTTTGGCAAATACTTGGCGGTGAGTGTAGGCTCTTTTCTTATGACCAGCTTGCTTTTGGATAGAGCTGCTACGATTGCTCATGCGTTCAGGCGTTGATCGTCCCGCTCCTAACAGCCGAGGAAAGTTCGCCTTGGTTGTGATCATCAGTGCATTGCCGATTCTTTTCCTCATGCCAACCACTGGCCCAACGATGAACGATGTACCGCTTTCCCATATGTTGTTGTACACCGTGTGCGCACTAGGTGGAGCGGCGTTGATGGCACGAGGTTCAAACATGGGAATGCTGTTGATCGGACTAAGCACCCTCTTCCTGCAAACCCGAGGCAATCGGATACAGCCAGGCCACGATCGACTAACCACTTCGCAGATTCTGTCCGCCTCGCTTGTGATAATCGTGATCATTGGCATCGCCATCGTTGTCGGAATAAGTTCTTCGGTGTACTCTGACTCCACTAAAGAAGTGGTGCGGATCACGAGTGCATTTGCGATGCTATGCACGACGGCCTACGTCTGGCGGCGGTGGTGGAAGCCCAAAGACTGATATGCCTCACATCGGGCTTCTTTTCATAGTGATAATCATAGAATCGCACGTGACTGGGGACGTAAGAGTAAAGTTCGGCAACTCTGCGCACTCGAATTTTGATTAATGGCGGGAACTAAAGTTAAATAAACCTTTAAGTCAGGTAGGTTATCGTGATACCTCAGTTGTCCATCGCCGCAGCCGATGACGATGCAAAAGCTGCCATCTTTTCTTTGCGACACGATATTTATGCAGATGAATTGCATCAATACGAATCGACACTCGATCGCACATTGCCTGATGCACCTGAAGTTCAAAGCGTCTATCTGGCTCTGTGGGCCGAGCCCGAATTAATTGGGTTTGTGGGGATTACACCGCCGAATAGTCCTCGATTTTCAATTGAAAAGCAACTACGTCGCGAAGAGCAATCCTTCCTCTTTGATGACAGCCTTTATGAGATACGAGCATTGACGGTTGCACGCGCATGGCGTTCTTTCCGCATTGCCGGTTGTCTGATGTACGCAGCCTACCGGTGGGTCGCAGCACACGGTGGGAGCCGTATTGTATCGATGGGCCGCAAAGAAGTGATTGACCTTTACATCCGATTCGGCTTTCAACGAGTTGGACAATGCTACATTTGTGGTGAAGTAGAATTTGAGCTACTTGTCGCCCAGTTAACCGATATGGAAAAAAACTTGGAGCGTTATCAATCACAACTCGAGCGGATGAAGCGGACTCTAAGCTGGCAGTTGGAGTTCGAATTCTCGACTCCTCGACTATCGGCAGGGGGGACAGACGAACTTGCTGGACATGGCGACGTGCGTTTTGGGACAGAGTTCGCTGACAACAATAGTTCTGACTAGTTTATTGATCCGTTTTTTCACCTCGGACTTTCACTTGCAGAGTTTTCAAGTGTCAACTGTCGTACATTCGCCTGCCGATCAAGTCGGCCGTGTTGGACTGCTGCGTCACGCAAACAAATGCGAGCTGATTGCGGTCGAAGACTTTAAGCTTGCGAGCTATTTTCATCTGCGATCGGTTCTGGCAGGCGATTTTAAAGTCGTCCACGCAGTTAGTGGCGCTGGTTTCAAAATCCGCATACAGTTGTTTGAACGTCACACGTGATGTGCTGTTGGTCTTTACCTTAGCAACTAACTTTCATCGAATGTCTGCGGAATGTGCTCCCCTCGGTGTCCATGACCAACGCGATAAAACCATATTGGCCAATCGACATCTTCGGCTTACAGACCTTACCCCCAGCCGGCTCTACGCGTGACGATTCGATGGCGCAATCCTCACAGGAAAAATAGACCAATGTGCCCATTCCTCCCGATGGGCACCCTTCCATTTTGACGATCGCCCCAGACGCTCCATTCGCAGTCATATCCATTGGGAAAGCCAACAGTTCCAATTGAGGCATAGGCGACTCCAGACGTGTCAACGCGACATTCAGAGCCGTTTCGTAAAATTTCTTGGCTCGGTCGAGGTCTTGAACGTAGATTTCGAACCAGCCGACAGGGTTGTGATTCATTCAAGCATTCGCTTTTTATTGAGGAAGTTCAGGTAGATCAAATAGTGGTCGTATTTCGACCGTGCCTTTTTTGGCTGGTGGAATACGGGCGGCAATCCCGATGGCTTCGTCAAGATTTTCCACGTCGATGATGTAGTAGCCGCCAAGTTGCTCCGCTGTTTCCGCAAAGGGACCATCAGTGATTTGACGTTGACCGTCACGGACTCGAACACTGGTTGCGGTCTGTACTGAATGCAAAGGTGAAGAGGCGATCCATTTCCCCTCGGCTTCGAGTTCCGTGCAGATTCCCATCGACTCAATCATGCACGCCTTGCGCTCCTGTTCCGTCCAAGACTCTTCAGCGCCGTAAATTAACAACATGTATTTCATTTCAGTGATTTCTCGCATTGAACGCATGAACTTTTCCAAGGCAGTGTCCGCAGAATCTATCATCGGTTCTGGGGACAGACACTTTACCAGAGTACAGACGTGATCAATTCGCTGTGGGGTCGGCGACCATGACCATCCAGCCCACATGAAACTTGTCGGTGACCATCCCATAACATGGCGACCAAAATGTTGGCCCAAGGGGCATGTCGACCGATCCACCCACTGCGAGTGCATCAAAGACTCGATGTGCATCAGATTCAGTCGCAATCGTTAACGCCATGCGAAACCCTTCGAATTTTGACTTGTCATCACAGCCATCCGATGCCATGACCTTCATGCTGCCAACAGTGAAGTCGGAATGCATGATTTTATTCTCGAACCCAGGCTGCAGCATGCCCTCGGGTACTGCGTCTGGGCTTTCGCTAAAACGCATAACCATGCCGATCTGTGCGCCGATCGCTTGCTTATAAAATTCAAGTGCCTCTTCACAGCGGCCTGAAAAGAACAAGTACGGCGCAAGGGAACTGGATTGAGTAGCCATCCTCTGGACGAGCATTTGTTCGTGCTTGGCAACTTCGCCGCTGGGATCGCTTTCTGCAAAGTCGGACATTTCGTATAGCGGTCGAATTTCAATTTCTGAGTCTTCAAGCATCGGATTGGGACAACGCTTGACCCATTCGACTGCTTCCTCAATGGACTTCACCTCCCATAACCAGAATCCGGCAACCAGTTCTTTGGTTTCGGCGAAGGGGCCGTCGGTGACCATTCTGTTCTTCCCAGAAAATAGAACGCGAAGGCCCGCCGAACTGGGCTTGAGTCCCTCGCCGGCTTTCATAATTCCTGCCTGGATCAGTTCTTCATTGAACCGGCCCATCTCACGTAACAATTGCTCGCTAGGCAGCGTCCCCGTTTCGGAACTGGGGGTCGCTTTGACTAACACCATAACCTTCATTGACGGATTCCTTTTCTGGTTTTAATTAAAGTCTACTTCTGGCCAACCGCTTCACTATCGGGGATTAATCCACACGCAAGCGATTGGTTCGAGATTGAATCAAGGCGTTGACGATCTCATCAGCCGGACGAATTTCAAAAGGCCCCGTGCGCACTCCTGGATGTTTAGACATCAATTCAATCGCATGTTCCATACTCTCCGCCTCCAAAATCAAAATACCGCCAAGTTGCTCTTTCGTTTCCGCGTACGGACCGTCAGTCGCTTGCACTTCGTTGTTTAGGAAACGCAGTGTGACGGCCTTGGACGATTCTTGCAGCGCTTCGCCACCAACAAAATGACCTCCACGTCGCAGCACATCGTCATAGTCAAAGCACTCATCCATCAACGCTTTCAATTCCGCTTCTTGCATCGCAGCAAATTTCGACATGTCCGCATATCCCAGGCAAATGAACTTCATATTGAATCCTCGGTAGTCCTTCTTTGATCACGGTTTATTTTGTACGCGTCTGGTTGCGTTTTCCAACGGCCGCTGCAGTTGAGCGTATCTAAGAATCGGGACATTTATTGCCCGCTCATTGCTAACCACCCAGTAGTCGAAGGGCGATCGACGATATCGACAGCGAGTATCAGACTTTTGCGAATCCTATTTAGAATCAATGAAACTCGAGCAGCTCGCTGTGTGTCCGTATACGTCAATTGATCCGCAATTGGGCGAGTTTCTTCTGCAGGAAACGTTGTTCTGAAGTTTGCTTCGATAGCGTCAATGCTGTCTCGAATGCGTTTCGGGCGATCTTGATCTTGCCCAAACGGAACAGAAGTTCTCCTCGTGCCGCGCGGGCCAACGTGTACTGCCTAAGCCCTCCTTCTTCGAGAATTGCTTCGATCAATTCCAATCCCTTTGCTGGACCGTCTCGCATAGCAACGGCAACCGCTCGGTTTAGCCTGACCACCGGACCGGAGCTAACCAACAAGAGCACATCGTAAAGGGCAATGATTTGGGACCAATCGGTTGCGTCAGCGGTCACGGCATCGGCATGGACCGCGGAGATTGCCGCTTGCAACGTATAAGGCCCGAATCGTCCGCTTCGTAGCGATTGCTCGACAAGTTGCTTCCCTTCGTAAATCAATGCGTGATTCCAGCGTGAGCGGTCTTGATCTTCTAACAGCACAATGTCACCACAAGCATCCGTGCGTGTCTCACGTCGCGATTCGTGCAACAACATGAGCGCCAACAACCCTCGTGCTTCTGGATCAACGTGCAGAGCCAGTATCAGTCGGCAGAGGCGAATCGCTTCGCCCGATAAATCCGCCCGGGTTAACGACTCACCGCGGGAGGCTGAGTAGCCTTCGTTAAAGATCAGATAGATGACCGACAACACGCCATCCAGTCGCTCCGGTAACTCGCTGAGCTCGGGAATATCGATGGGAATTTTAGCATCACGAATCTTTGCTTTCCCGCGAACCAACCGCTGCGCCATCGTTTTCGGTTCGGTCAAAAAGGCACTGGCAATTTCTTCAGTCGTCAATCCACAAACTTCTCGCAGCGTCAGCGGCACTTGAACGCTGGGGTCGATTGCCGGATGACAACAAGTGAAGATTAGACGCAGTTGATCGTCTTCGATCGTTCGCCCGCACTTGGCGTCGTTTGAGTCACGTATGGCATCCAGCCGAGCATTGACGTCGCTCGCCCTTTCACCGAGCTTGGCGCTGCGACGAATTCGATCGATCGCCTTGAATCGACCCGTAGAAACCAGCCACGACACGGGGTTTTCGGGAACCCCGTCGCTCGACCATTGAGTTACAGCCGCAGCAAAAGCATCCTGCATGGCGTCTTCAGCTAAGTCAAAGTCACCTAAACTACGAACTAACGTCGCGAAGACTTGCCGCGACGATTGTTTATAGACTGCTTCGATAGCTTGCGACGTACTAGTGCTCATATGCAGCAACAAGCTTTTTCTTGTCAAATCTTCGCTAAAGCTAAGACTTATCGTGTACTACTGGAGTGACTTGATTTCGACATGGCGAAATTCGACGGCGTCGCCATGACCGGCAAAACCAAAGAATCCGCTCGGAAGGTCTTTGCCTGGATGCGGAGTATTGGCCATGAATTCTGTCAAATCGGCCAGGTCTTCATCAAGAATCAATGAACCGTTCAACTCAACCTTGAGCTTCGATCCCTGGACAGTTACTTGCTGGAAGTTCCAGTCACCAGTTGGCCGGAGAAAACCTCGCTGAGCGGCGATCATCCCATAAGCGGATCCATGCGTTTGCCTTGGATCAAGCTTCGCATACTTTGGGTGCTCGGTGTCGAGAACCTGTAACTCGCACATACCGGCATAAGCTGGATCACCTGTACCTGGATAGCGGATCGCTAAGCCGTTGTTACCCGCTGGTGGTAGTTTAAACTCGACGCGCGCGACGAAATCTGAATAGGAATCGGTTGTGTAAAGCACTCCCCCTTTACCGGCCTTGCAGCGAATAGCGCCATCAACCACTTCATAGTTGTCCAGAGCCCCTGCCCAACCCGTCAAGTCCTTGCCGTTGGAAAGCGAAGTGAAACCATCGTTGTTGTGTGACCGCAGAATCTCGTTTGCTTCGTCGGAGCCGATCTTGCGAACTTGGATATTCCTCCATCGAATTTCACCTCCGTGTGTTTGCAATTGGATCGGCCCCTTAGGTACAAGCGGTGCCTTGCGATCCCAATAGTTTTCCATCAATGCATGATCGACAACGTGCTTGCCATTGAGCCATACACTCGTACGAGTCCCGATTTGCTGGATTTTAAATTCATTCCATTCGCCAAATGGACGATCGGCGATTTCGCTCGGATCTTTTCCAGGGGCTCCCGGCGAATTGTTCCAAAGTCCACCAGAGCCTTTATCTTGGCCGGCGGAAAGTTTCTCCGCTTGGTGATTCCAAATTTGAACTTGCGGATTCGACTTTAGATAAATTCCGCTATCAGCTTGCGGGATCGTCTTGTACTCAATGAGCAACTCGTAATCGCCATACAGCTCGTCGGTCGTCAGATAGACGCCGTGTCCGTCGTTGACCAGTTCACCGTCCTGGACAGTCCAATGCTGCTCAGCATCCTTTTGCCACTCATCCTTTTTCGCCGCCCGTTCGTCGTCTGGCATTGCAGCGAGCTTCCGCGGGTCCATCGTTCCTTCTCCGTGCCATCCCGACAAATCTTGACCATTAAAAATTGATTTGAACTCGCTCTTTGCTGCAACAGGGTCACCGAAGGCGATTGGTGAAGCAATAACGCAAAACGCGGCCATCACAAAACAAAACTCGAGCAAATGTGGTTGTTTCAAGGTTGACTCCTCAAGGTGAAAATTTCTGGATAGTCCGCGACAGCGCGGCGGACGACGATTGTAGCAAGCGACAACAAGGCACGTGAACGTCCAACTCATTGGGGGGAGACCCGCAGCAACCGGTTTTCGCGATCTTTTCTTGACACAAACATCATTCTTAACCAAGAAACGAATCGCTGCGGATATCGATCGCAGCCCTGGGATGTTCGATTTTCAATCAAATGTCAGCGAATCCGAGAACCTATCGAATCAGCGTCCCGACATTCTGGTGACGATTCAAGCTAGCGATGCGGCTTGGGTACGGGACAGGGACGCGGCTGAGCAACGCGGACCGTTTCGTGATTTCTGATTGTGGTACCGCGTTTCCGTTTATCGCATAACGGCAATGGTGACTCTACCGATTGTTCCGATGAAATGATTTCCAATTGAAAGATGGATGCGGAAGAGCGTTTATTCGCGACGACCGCTACCATCGCTTTCCGATGAGCACAGGGACCGTTTTAGGCCTCGGTCTGCGATGCCAACATCATTGGCTACGTTAGTGGGGTCTGTTTCACGACGTTGGACTCGAATTCTGGCTATACCTTATGTCGACTCGTCGAAGCTATTTTTTTCGCTCGCTACTCGCTGTCACCACGGCCACGGCTGCTATCGGTTGCTCTTCAACTCGTCCGACTTCGTTGCTCGCTCGCTGGACAAATTGTGGATTGGCACAGCGTTCTGTAGAGACGGTAGAGTCCATCGCACCGAGCGGCCAATCTCCCTTGTTCAATGACGCGGACGTGGTGAACCAGGTCAATTTTGCTGCTGAAATTTTGGACGATCAGCAAGTCAATGATTACCGCAAGCTCCAGGACGCCCCAGTCATCATACCATCACCAAACGATGATCCCGAGGTATTGACGTATACCGATGATTCTCCAGCGACGGGAATGACGCTAGCTAGTTTCGAAGCGCTAGCGTTGGGAAACAATCCGACAATTCAAGAACTGGCGGCGACGACACAGAAGGCCGCTGGCTATCGCACTCAAGTTGGTCTGAGAGCGAATCCATCGGTAGGTTACCAAGGCGTTCAAATTGCGGATGTGGGTACAGACCAACATACGATCTACGTTTCACAAACGATCGTCACAGCGGACAAACTGAACCTCAATCGACGAGTACTCAATGAAGCTTTGCGTTCGCAACTGCTGGAGTTGGAAACACAAAAGCATCGCGTGGCAACTGATGTGCGAATCAATTTCTATGACACTTTGGCTGCACAACAACGCGTGACGCTCATTCGAGATTTTCAGTCGGTAGCGGACAAGGGATTGGAGTTAGCCGAGTTGCGTAAGAAGGCACTTGAAGGATCTCAACTGGATGTCGTTCAGGCCAAAGTACAAAAGAACGAAATCGATTTGGCATTGCAACAGGCAGAGGTCCAATTCGCGTCGACATGGCGAGAACTTGCGGCGATTGCTGGAAGCCCACAAATGCTTCCCGTAACCTTGGAGGGTGAATTGCCCGTATCCGAGAGTCCATTGGATTGGTCCAAGGTCGCAGCGATGATGATAGCTTCCAGCCCCGAATACCAAGCCGCTCAAACTCGCGTTTGCCAAGCTCGAGCCAATCTTGATCGCCAATGTGTGCAACCGATACCCAATCTGGACGTACAATTTGCGGCAGGCACTGACAATGGAACGGGTTCGGGGCTTATCAACTTGCAAGTTGGTGCGCCGATTCCGGTGTTCAACAAGAACCAGGGCAACATTGCAGCCGCCAGAGCCGAGTTACTTCGCGCCTCAAAAGAGGTCGAGCGGATTGAGAACTCGATCAAAGCTCGATTAGCTGCTGTTTCTGGTGACTACGATTCAGCACTCGCCGCCGTTTCCAAGTATTCTAGCTCGATTCTTCCCAATGCAGCCGAGGGATTGCAATTGGCGGAAACGGCGTACAGGGCGGGCGAAACAAGTTTTGTACAGGTCTTGGTCGCTCGGCGAAGCTACTTCGATACCAATTTGCAATTCATTGAGTCACAAACTCAGCTTGCTCAAGCCCGCGCCGCCGTCGATGGTTTCGTGCTCACCGGCGCACTCGCAGCACCCATCGACAATAGCGGCGACGATAGCCTTCGAGGCCTAACATTCAGCCAGCAGTGATCGCTCCCCTAGCTGCCGCAAAATACTTGGTGGGGCGGTGGCTGGAGAGTACCGGTTAGCCAGGCCGCTGACGCAGTTGGGCGATGGCATGTGCCATGGCGCGGTAACGCGTGATACCGATGATGCCCGTGACGAATCCTACGGGAAGGCATGCTATACCGACGTACCAAAACCAATCGGCACCAGCAAAGTGCATGATCGAAACCCCAGCTATTAGCAGCGATACGGCACTTCGCAGATACGCCAACAATGTTCTTTCGTTGGCGAGCAACGTACGGTCGACTGCTAGCTCATCGCGAAGAATTAAGCTTTCGGAGTCGAAGCGAGAATAGGGAGTTTCGCTCATCATGGTAGCAGCAACAAACGCCTTGCGTTTTGGGTGGTGATCTCTGCAAGCTCGTGTATGGAAAGATTTCTTACGCGAGCAAGGCAAGCCAACGTGTGTACAACTCGTGCCGGTTCGTTTGGGCGTTTGCCGCGCAGGGGCTCAGGACTGAGATAGGGTGAATCTGTTTCGATCAACATTCGATCAAGCGGTACGTGTTTTGCGACTTCTCGCAAGTTATCTCCCTTTTTGAAAGTGACCATGCCCGCAAAGCTGATGTACAACCCCAGTTGCAAGCACTCATTGGCGAGCGAAGCATCGCCAGTGAAGGAATGCATGACACCAACAGGCAACCGAATGTGCGAGCGCAATTGATCGATAATCTCGCGTCCGCTTTCTCGCATATGAATTACTATCGGCAGCGAGACGGCACGCGCCAATTCGATGTGTCGGTGAAAATAATCTCGCTGCAGTTCCAGCGGCGAATCGTCCCAGTACTTGTCGAGGCCTGTTTCTCCGATCGCACGGACGCCGGCATAACCGGCGAGTTCTTCGATGGTTCTCCAGTCATCATCCGATGCTTGGGCAACGTAGTTCGGTTGAATTCCGACCGTTGCAAACAGATAGTTGGGATAGAGTGCTGCCAAGTCACATGCGCGGCGACTGGACACCGCGTCAACTCCAATGACATTGACGCCAACGACGCCTGCGGATTTTGCTCGCTCGACGACTGCGGGAAGCGATTCCGCGAAGTCCTCGGCGTTCAAGTGGGCGTGAGTATCAAACAGAGAAATCGACATCAGGTGAAATAGAATCGTGTCAAGTGATAGAAAACGGGAGCAGCAAAGCAAACATTGTCGATTTGATCAAGCAACCCCGCGTGGCCTTGGACGAGCGTGCCTGTATCGGTCACGCCTCGGTCGCGTTTGATCGCACTCATGGTGAGCGTTCCGGCGCTTGCCATCACAGTTACAACAGCACCGAGAACACCGGCTTCCCAAGGGTAAAACGGCGTCGCCCAATACAAAGATGCAGCAATCAGTCCTGTCGTCACCATCGAGCCAAAGAACCCTTCCCAAGTGCGCGAGGCATTGATTTTTTCGGCGATCACATGGCGCCCGGCCAGCCGACTCCAGGCGCGCTCAAGAACGGACGCAAGTTGTGCAATCAGCACCAGGAACACCAGCACACTGACATTGCTACCGGCCCATGCTTCGCCGCCTGTACGAACCAACTTCATGTCCAGTAGCGCTGGAGCGTAACTCAGCGAGTAAACGCAAATCAACAGTCCGGCCTGGATTTTTGCGCTGCGTTCAAGAAATCGTTTGTAGTCGCCTGCGATTGCCGCGCGGGCAGGAATGAACAAACTTGCATACACCGGAATCATGATGCTGTACAAGCCATAGAAATCGATTTTGCTGGCCCCACCGAGCCACTGGGGCGGCGTGCTTCCCAGGCCGATCAACAAGTACTGCAGCGGCGTAAAAACGAAGAATACCCAGAACAGTGTGCGATGATCGCCACGTCTTGTCGGCGTCATCGAGATAAATTCTCGCAGTGCCCAAAACGATACCAGCCCGAATAGAATCACCACACCGACTCGGTGCAGCAAGAAACCGATCACCAAGATCGCCGCCATCATCCACCACACGCGGATACGATGATTGAAACGTCGAATGAGAGCCGACTCGATCCCTAAGTTTTCTCGTCTTGCCAACACGACTCCGACGACACTCGCGATGCCGAGCGCCGTCAAGATTACGGCCAGCAGAATGTAGGTGCCCGAATTGAGCCATACGGTCGATGCGGTTTGAGCCAGTGTCATCATGTTTAGAGTCGCTGGATCACGGCATCGGCCATGGCGATGGTGCCTATCGATTGTGCGCCACGAGCGATGTCGGCAGTGCGCAGTCCATCGGCCAACACGCGCTCAACGGCGGCTTCGATCGCGTCCGCCTCGCCAGTCAATGACAGCGAGTGGCGTAGCATCATCGCGGCTGCGAGAATCGTGGCCAGAGGATTGGCAATTCCTTTGCCAGCGATGTCGGGCGCCGATCCGTGAATCGGCTCGTACAGCCCGGGGCCATCACTTCCTAGTGATGCGCTGGGCAGCATTCCAAGTGACCCAGGCAACATGGACGCCTCGTCGGTGAGAATGTCACCAAACATATTTCCGGTGACCACGACGTCAAAATCGCGAGGTCGATTGATCAAGTGCATGGCCATCGAGTCAACCAGGACGACATCAAACTCGACGTCTGGAAATTCTTCTTTCATCACACGCGCGGCAACCTGTCGCCACAATCGCATCGGTTCAAGCACGTTTGCCTTATCGACGCTCGTTAGATGGTTACGACGGCCACGCGCTGCTTGAGCGGCGAGCCGTACCACTCGCTCGACCTCTGGCACGCTGTAGACCATCGACTGATACGCCGACTCCGTCGCACCGCTGCCCTCGCGACCGGAGGGACCAAAGTAAATGCCGCCGGTCAGTTCACGAAAAAAGAGAATGTCCGTGCCTTGAATAATCTCAGGCCGTAACGGTGATGCATCCGCGAGTACTTTGAACATACGAATGGGTCGCAAGTTAGCGAACAGCCCAAGTTCTTTCCGAATTCTCAGCAACCCAGCTTCAGGCCGCGTCTTGGCTGTCGGGTCATCCCATTTCGGGCCACCGACGGCTCCGAGCAGTATTGCCTGAGAGTTGCGGCACGCGTCAATGGTTGACTGGGGAAGCGGATCACCGCAAGTGTCAATGGCGATACCACCGATCATGTGTGACGCAAACTGAAACTCATGATCGTACTTTTCAGCGACCGTCGCCAAAACTCGACGCGTTTGTTCAACGATTTCGGGACCGATGCCGTCGCCTGGCAGAAGGACAATGTTGGCTTTCAAAAGTTCATGGGGGGCTGGACGGAAAGAAATAGGAACGAGGCGGCCCACAATCTAATCGACACCGCTGATCCATCGTAGCCGGGCAAGCGACGGCACCAGCCAGAATAACCGTCACGATCTGAACTCTTCGCGGAACCGCAAGAGATTGGCTAGACGGTTTGGAAGCGCGGTGTGTGTCTTTGAGCCAAACTCCAGTTGTCAGCTCGTGCGTTGCCCTCCGTTCATTCATTGACTAACACCATGCTTCACGACGCCTCACCTAGTTCCGTCAGCACATCAGTTCCCGACGGCACACCGTTTCCTGTCGGCACACCGATTCCGGTCGTCACTGCGGCACAAAGCTCCGCAGCAGCTTCGTGTCGCGTGTTGCATTTGGTTAATGGTGAGCACTTTTCGGGAGCTGAGCGAGTCCAGTCGCATCTTGGGCGATGCCTGCCCAATTACGGGGTGCAAGCCGACTTTGCCTGCGTCAAGCCGGGTCGATTCGCGGAGCTTGTGGCGGAACAATCGGGGAGTTGGGGGCATTGCCATCGCACTCCGATGCGAAACCGATTCGATCTCCGCGCTGCGTGGCGAGTGGCTGATATCACGAAACGTGAGCGGTACGACTTGCTGCATGCACACACGCCTCGGACTGCGATGCTTGCCGCCATCGCTTCGCGGATCGCCGATGTACCGTGGGTCTACCACGTCCACAGCCCCGCGTCACGCGATTCGACTCGCCAGTTAACCAACCGTGCCAACGCTTGGATTGAAGCCCGGTCGCTACGGAGATGCTCGCACGTGATCACGGTATCGGAGAGCCTACGTCGCGACTGTCTGATGCGTGGTGTTTCAGAAAATCGGATCAGCGTCGTGCACAACGGTGTACCAGCGATCCGACCTCAGCGAACATCGACGCCAAAACCTGGAGGTCGGTGGACGATCGGAATGGTAGCGCTGATGCGTCCTCGCAAGGGGCTGGAGATTGTACTTGAAGCGATCTCGCTGTTGTCCATCGAAGGCCACGATGTGCGGCTCCGGTGCATCGGTCCGTTTGAAACAACAGAGTACGAACGTGCGATCACCGAGCGGATCTCCAACCTAGCGATTGGACGACGGATCGAGCGAGTAGGCTTCACGCGTGACGTACCGCTAGCGTTGGCGAATCTCGACGCGATGGTGTTGCCGAGCATGTTTGGCGAGGGTTTGCCGATGGTTGTGCTGGAAGCCATGGCCGCCGCGCTACCTGTGATCGCAACTCGCGTGGAGGGAACGCCGGAAGCGATTCGCGATGGAATTGACGGACTGTTGGCGGATCCTTGCGACAGCGTCAGTCTCGCTGATGCGATACGCTCACTGGTTACCGGTAACGTTGACTGGAACCAATTGGCCGAGTCCGCATGCGAACGTCATGCTTGCCACTTCTCCGATTGGGCGATGGCCCAAGAGACCGCCAACGTTTACCGGCGATTGCTAACTCTATAACGCTACCGGCATTCGATTGATGGTGCGTCCGGCGGCAATTCGCAGGACGAAATAGGCCGTAAACAACGTGCAGATTAGCACGGGGCAAGGATTGGATGCTCGAAGTTGTTTGAATTCGAATACCATTGGTACTGTCGAATCACGGTGGAATACCAGTTGGTGGGGCTCGAAGTAGTGGCATTTTAGTCAGTATCGGATTCGGGCCATAACCAAACTGGATTGGATCCGGTTGAACCGATACAATGGACGTCCCGCCTAGAACCTTCGTGCCGATTCTAAATCGGACGTAACCCACCCTCAATTTCACCCAGAAGCATGCTGCCTTTTCGTTCTACCCGCTGGCAAACGGTGGTGCTTGGCACAGTAATCTGTCAGCAAATATTTCACTGCCAGCGAACGTTTGCTGTTCCGCCTCAAAATGTAATGGCGTTCATCGACCAGCACTGCATCGATTGCCACCAAGGCGATAGTGCTGAAGCCGGTTTGGATCTGGAAAAACTGTCCAATGATCTCAATGACGCTGTGGCTCTGCAAACTTGGGTTCGCATTGTCGATCGGGTCAATTATGGTGAAATGCCGCCTCCAGAAAGCTCTGAGTTGACCCCGAGTGATCGCCATGGGTTCAACCAGGTCACCTCGGATTGGCTTATCGAATTCAAATCCGAGCAGCAGAAGTCCGCAGGTCGTGTTCCCTTGCGACGGCTGACCAATGCCCAGGTCGAGCGCACCTTGCATGACCTGATGGCGATCGACATTCCACTTGCATCGCTCGTTCCAGCTGACCCGCGTACTGGCGGTTACACAACGATCGCGGACGGGCAACCGATGTCGCATTTTCAACTTCAATCGCACCTGACGATTGTTGACGCTGCATTGGATTATGCGTTTAGTCGGGTAGATGGCTCTTCAGATACTGACGACGCGACTCTTGATGCCGAAAGATTGGTACGACGCAACAGTCGTCAGCGTTGCCGTGAACCGGAGCTGATCGATGGCAAGGCAGTCACTTGGTCCAGTGGATTGATATTTTACGGTCGCTTGCCATCAACGACTTCGCGAGAAGATGGGTGGTACGAGTTTACGGTACGTGCCTCGGCCGTAAAAAAACCGAAAGAACTTGGCGTGTGGTGTACGGTCCGTAGCGGTAAATGTATTTCCGGCGCTCCTTTGATGAGCTGGATAGGTGCTTTTGAAGCCGAGAATACGCCCAAGGAAAGGACTTATTTGGCGTGGTTGCCCAAGGGACACATGTTGGAGATTCGTCCCGGCGACGAAACACTCAAGGACGCAAAATTTTCTGGCGGTCAAGTCGGCACCGGCGAAGGTGGTCCACAGAATGTGCCGGGAGTGGCCTTGGATTGGATCAAGATCCAGCGAGTTTTTCCAGGCGGTAGCGTTGACGACGTTCGGATCCGAATTTTTGGAGTTGCCGCAGACGAATTCGAGACCGTTGGCAAAGTTCGGTTCTCGTCGGGAGTCGCCAAGGCGAAAGCGGAACAACAAATCGCTCGCTTTGCAGAACTAGCCTTTCGTCGACCGTTGACGAAAGGACAGTGGCAACCTTATGCAGAGATATTTCATGAGTTGATTGCCAGTGGCGAGCCGCCCCAAGATGCACTCAAGGCCTGTTATCGGGCGATCCTTTGCTCGCCACGATTTGTTTACTTTTATGAGTTGCCGGGCGAACTTGACTCTTATGCAGTCGCTAATCGACTGAGCTATTTTCTCACTGGCTCGATGCCCGACGCAACGCTTATGAAATTAGCGGCATCGGATCAACTGCGAAATCCGCAAGTGCTGGAGAACCAGGTGGAGCGGCTGTTGAAAACATCCCGAGGCAATGAGTTTTTTCATCGCTTTGCTGATGAATGGTTGGACCTTTGCGACATTGCGTTTACCGAACCCGATCGCAAGCTGTTTAGTGACTTTGATCAAGTTGTCCAAAATGCGATGTTAGCAGAAACACGCATGTACCTTGCTGATATGTTGCAGCGAAACGCCAGCGTCGCGGAACTGATCGACTCGAATCACTCGTTCGTTAACAGCCGTCTGGCACGATACTATGAACTCGAGCAACCGGTTCAAACCGACTCGCTCATCAAAGTAGCTTTGAGTCCCCAAGATCATCGCGGAGGGCTGATGGCGCAAGGCTCGATCTTGAAGGTAACCGCCAATGGGACAAACACTTCCCCGGTGCTGCGTGGTTTGTGGCTCGCACGGCGACTGCTTGGTGAAACCATTCCACCTCCGCCTGCGGGCGTTGCTGCGATTGAACCGGATATTCGCGGCGCGACGACCATTCGGGAGCAACTGGAACAACATCGGGACAACGCGAATTGCGCGAGTTGCCATCGCAAGATTGATCCGCCGGGCTTTGCGCTGGAGAAGTTTGATCCGGCGGGCCAATTCCGAACAAAATACTTTCGCATGGATGGCGGCAGACCGCGACCGACAGTTGCGATCGATACCAGCTACACGCTGGCGGATGGGCGAGACTTTGCGGACTTCGAAGGATTCCAGGAACTGATTCTGGCCGATGTTCACCCAATTGCCCGAAACTTTGTTGAACACTTACTGACCTTTGGCACCGGAGCGGCACCTTCGTTCAGTGACCGCGAGCCAATTCGAGATATTGTGAACCGTTGCAAAGACGACGATTACGGATTGAGATCCCTGTTGGTCTCGACCGTGACGAGCCCCATTTTCCTCAAGAAATAACGATTGACGGACTTTAGAATGACCTACCAAGACAAGCGAATTCGTTTCAACTTTCGCAAACAGTTGCACCGTCGGAGTGTTCTTCGGGGCGCGGGCGTCGCCATGTCACTGCCCTGGCTCAGTGCGATGCGACAAGCATTTGCTGGTGACGAAATCACTGCGGCCCCCCGACGATTTGTTGCCGTGACCATGGGACTGGGGTTGGTCAGCGACAATTTGTTTCCGCAAGATGCAGGCATGAATTTCACGCCGTCACGCTACATTGAACCACTTGCCGACTTGCGTGATCAATTGACACTCGTATCGGGTTCATCGCATCCGGGAGTCAATGGAGGACACCGCGCCGAAGCGAGCATTCTGACGGCGACTCCGATTGGCACCGCAGGCAGCGCCAAGAACGGAATCTCGCTGGATCAATACTTAGCAAAACATCGAGGCATCGAAACACGCTTTCCGTCTCTGGTTTTGAGTACCGGCGGCAACGATAGTCCTTCGTACACCGAAAACGGTGCCATGGTACCAGCCCTTGATTCGCCGTCGAGGCTGTTTGCTCGTTTGTTTGTCGACGATTCTGAAAAACAACGTGTAGCCCAAGCGGTTCGCGTTCGCCAAGGCCGCAGCATCATGGATTTGGTTGCTGACGATGCAAAATCATTAGGTCGCGAACTGGGCTCAAGCGACCGAGACCGTTTGGATTCGTACTTCACAAGCGTTCGCGAGCTTGAACAACGAATGGCGGAAACCGAACGTTGGTCGCAACAGCCCAAACCAAAAGTTGACGTCCGTGCCCCGATCGACATTGGAAATCCGAACGACATCATCGCCAGGCTGGGAACGATGTGCGACGTTATCAAATTGGCCTTACAGACTGATTCGACTCGTTACATCACCTTGCACCTGCCGGGTGCTGGCGGTGTGATCCCGATCGAGGGAGTGGAAGAGGGATACCATGCTCTCAGTCATCATGGTTTGGACGAAACGAAACTGGATCAACTCGCACTCGTCGAGGGTGCGATTATCCAACGCTGGGGCTCGTTCCTGGGCCAACTCCGTGACGTCAATGAAAGCGATGGAAATCTGCTCGACCAGACTTCGGTACTGCTGACGAGCAACCTGGGTAACGCATCCAACCACGACAATCGCAATATGCCGGTGATTTTAGCTGGTGGACGCTATCGTCATGCCGGTCACCTTGCTTTCGATCGCAAGAATAATTATCCCCTGCCCAATTTGTATGTGACAATCTTGCAACAACTTGGTTTGGAAATCGACAGGTTTGCGTCCAGTACTGGCACGATAAATGGATTGGAGTTGCGGACTTAGGATTATCGCTAGTTATAGATCCAAGTCGATTTTCTGAGGTTTGTTTTTATCAGATCGGGCGACAGCATCTACGTGTCTGTTGTGGCGATTCCACACCCACACAAACACCACTCCGAGGATGACACCGGTGGCCGCGATGTAGCCAATCTTGGAAACTCCGATTGGGTCTGTGCCGGTGATCTGTAAACTGCGAAACCGAGACGCGATTACCAGCGGACCAATTTGTTCGCCCTTGCCATCACGGTTCATACGGTCGCTCTCGTAGCTCCACAAGCGGAAGAAAAAACCGTCCACTTCCATGCGAACCGTGATCAGTTCAACACCAGACGCTTCGCCACTAGGCGTATTCATTCGACTTTGCAAAAAATCCGGCAATTGAGCTGTGACCAAGACGACGGGATAGCGATTCTCGAATCGGACCGGCTCACCCTCAGTGCGTTGTAATTCAATGACGACGTTGTCGAGATCGCCAATCGCATCAATTTGGTAATACTCGTTGCTTCCTAATTGCTGTTGCCGCTGTGCATCGGTAACCACAACTCGAGTCACACGAACCGTTTCCGCCTCCAGGCGAATCCACGCACCGACAAAATCGCCGGGTTGCTTGAGCAACATGGCGGGCTCGACCCGTTGCGGCGTGGACGCGTCAACTGACGAGATCGCCTTGGCGGCTGCCATCATCGAATAGAACGCATCCGCGTCGCTGCTTTGCAGTGGCTGACGATTTCTCTCAGCGATTTTCAACACCGCAGCGAGGTCAACGCCGAGTTTGGCAAGCAACTGTGGTCCAGATCCTTGGGCATTCGCGGGCGTCCAATGCAGCGAGGATGATGCAATCGATATTACTTGGACCGCAGCGGCCGGTTGTAGCACGACGCCCGTTGCTGAAACACGATCACCCAGGGCGAGTTGTTGAGGCGCGTCTTGAACATACAACCAAAAGACGAGGCCTTGCGCATCGTTCTCAAGTTCCACCGCAATTTTCGTGAAATGGTCAAACTCAAGAAACTCTACAAGCTCTTGAGGAACCGACATTCGCTTCACTTCGCGGACGCTGCCGGCGAACGAGACAACATCACCGACAGCAGACGGTTCATCCGCCAAGCTATTCAGGGACGATGCATCCAGATGGTCGAGACGATACAACAACTTGGCCAGTTCGCCTTGGTTAACTTCATTCGGTTGAGCGAAAATTGCTGCGATTCGCTGTTCATCGAAACCGCTTAGTAAAGGCAGTGCCGATTGGGCATTGGATTCCGCGGTGGCGATCATCAAGACGATCACCAGCGGCAGCGACAGACTAAGTCTCATCATCAGGATCATTCTCCGTCCTTTTCCAAATGGGCAGCCGCTTGGGGTGTTGTTGGTCGCGCAACGCCCGCAGTCGAAGTGACGCGGCGTGGCTTCTCCGCATTAAAAGAATTGCCACGACGATTCCAAAGAGCGCGGTCGCCACGAACACAAACCCTGGCCGGCGGTCCAGCCAACTATCCTCTGTCTGTGCAACCGTCGAATCCGTAGGTGAGGCCGCTGCAACAGCCATCGCAGAGACACGCCCCACGATGACGGGTGCCAATTCGGGACCCGCCGCGGAGGCATATGTCAACCGCTTGAGATAAACACCTTCGATCTCAATTCGTGGCGCACGGCTGGGCGGAATGACCTCACCATCAGCAATCGTCTCGACCGTCATCACTGAAACCAATGTTTGCTCGAGTTCTGGGGGTAGCTCTGCCACGACGCCCAGCACCGGCCGCTCGCTGCCATCGGCGGGTCGCAACCAGAGCTGCCAGTAGTGGTCGATATGATGAACGTTCTCGCTGGCTACGACGCGTTCGTAACGGGCGATGCTTCCCGCGGCCGTGATTCGCTGGCCTCGATAAACGTCAGGCTGCTGCAGCAGCGGCAGAACGCCGGTGCGGCTGTGCGGCAACCTTGCCAGCACCTCTGGCCAAGCGAGCGCGGCGTAAAAAGCGTCAAAATCGGCATTTCGCCAAACGCTGCCATCGATCACACGCAGCATCGACGACCGGAAAGTGGCAACTCGATCCTCCGCAGGCGGCAGCAAACCAGCTTCAGGAATCGCGTGAACCGTCGGTTCATCACGCAACCGGGAATCATTTTTCTTGATATTTGCAGAGTTTATTTGAACGGAAGTGAGTGGTGCAGCGAAGAATATTTCGTAGATTTCGGGTCGTGATGCATGACGCATCAGAAACACGATCAGCACTAAACTGACGATTAATCGCACCAATCGCCGGGTTGGGCTTGCACAGCGGCCCGCACTCGGGGGGCGACCCAAGCGACGCCGATAAAAGTTGTCATCGCTAAACTCGGAAGGAATTCTCATAACAGAATCGTAAGTGTTAGGGGCAATCGCTTGAAGGACTGCTAGCGTCGCTTTACCCTAGGAGCTAGGTGGCGATCAATATTTTTGTGTCCGGTTGTCGTCCATTCTCGTTTCCTTCTACTGATGAAGTCCATGTACGCAGGTCGCACACCCTGGATAACGCCTCATGCGTTCGCTGTTCTTAGACGTGGAATGTGTATTATGCCCAGCAAGGATGGTGCGTTACGAGCACAAAAACCACCACAGATTGCGGCAATTTGTGTGCTGTATGCTCTCGCTTTTTGGCCGACTGCGAATATTCGGGCGGAAGGAGAACCGGCAGAGGATTTTCTCAAGCGCCTGCGAGCGGCGGGTTATTTTGACATCGCCATCACGTATTTGGATCGGCTGGATGATTATCCGGGGGTGGATGCTAAGCTTCGCGAGGCTATCGCGTTGGAGAAAGCCCATACTTTTATCGACTCTGCTGTCGTTGCTCGTACCGCGACGGCGCGAGATGAGAGTTTTTTGGCTGCTGAACAACAACTCACCGAGTTTCTGAAGCTACCTTCCCACCCTCGACTCTCTGAGGCCCGCTTGCAGCTGGGCAAGCTGCAGATGGTCCGGGCCGCACAATTGATGGCTGGCAAGGTGGACGATGAGAAACGCAAAGCGGCTCGTGAGTCCTATCTTGCTGCGGCTAAAACTTTCGACGAAATCGTCAATAACCTGCGAGAAGAGCTCAAAGCGATGCAGGGTCAAAAAATTGATGCGGCGAAAGAACCGGAAAAGGCTGCTCAGCGAGATACGTATCGCGCTGAGTTTCTACAAGGACAGTTGAATGCAGGAGAAAGTCGTCGGCTGGCTGCCCGCACATTCGACGATCCTGCGAAGGATGGAAAGAATTTGCTCGACGAAGCTCTCGTGTCGTTCACCGACTTGAGCGACAAATACGATGGTTACGTTCAGGGCGCGATTGCCATGCTCTACCGCGGTCAAGTCATGCAGGACTTAGGAGACCGAGAGAAGGCTTTGGACAGCTACATCCGGATGCTTGAGCAACCGGAAGCCGATCCGCTTCGCGACGCAAAGTTTCAAGCGACCAGCGGCTTGATCCAGCTGTACTTGACCGACAAAGAGCCCAAGTTTGACCAAGCAATCGATCGCGGCCAGCCGATTCTCGATACAGCGAGACCCGACGAGAAGCGATCGCAAAGTGTTCAGCAGTTGCGTGTGGACTTAGCCAAGGCATACCTCGCCAAAGCCGCAGACAAAAGCCAGAAACCGCCCGACGCGAAACGAGCCCAGACCAACGGGCGACAGCTGTTATTTGCTGCTAGTAAAGTTCCGGGCACTCACCTAAGCGAAGCGGAGACAATCCTTGCTGATTTAGGCATTTCCAAGGAGGACGAGGTTGAACTGCCCAAAGCCGAGGACCCAAAGAGTTTTGCTGAAGCTTTACAGTCGGCAATTCAGTTGTATGAAGCTGCTGAGGCTCTACAGAAAAATCTGACAACGATTGAGAAAGACGCCAAAGCGATAGAGCAGGTCAAAGAGCTACAGAAACAGCTCACGGAAACTCGCGCCATCGCGGTGATGATCCTTAGCCGCGGGATGTCGATGGTCACAGTCGAAACGGATGTTGAATCGATCAATCAAGCACGTCAGTTACTTGCGTACTTGTTATTTCAAGAAAAACGATACCGCGAGTCGGCAGTCGTTGGATCATTTCTGGCGCTTCAATCACCTGGCAATGATACTGGCCTCCGCGGCGGTTTGATTGGGCTAACCTCGCTGCAGTATCTGTTAACTGAAGCTGGTGACCAAGACAACACGGGGTTAATCGGTCAACTGCGTGACTTAGGTGAGTATCTAACGAAGACTTGGCCCAATGATCCGCAAGCTGCCGTGGCCCAAGGAATCATGATCCGCCTCGCGCTGGGGAAAGATCGTTGGGATGAGGCGAAACAACTCGTTGCGAAGATGCCCAGCGGCAGTGAACGAGCGTCTTACGAGCGACTGATGGGCCAGTTGTTGTGGAATAAATCGGTGATGTCGCGGCAGGATGGTGACGAGGAACAAGCTAAATCGTTACTGAATGAAGCTCAAGCTTCTCTCGATGCAGGGCTAAAGGGAACCGACGGAAAGCTCGTTGATCCAGAAGCGCTTCAAGCCGCCCTTGTATTGGCCAAAATTTACATGCGTCTTGAAAAAGACAAGGAGGCCCTCGAGACGCTCGACAATTCGAAATTTGGTCCGCTGAAGCTGGTTGACAAACAAGGTGCACCGAGCGAGACCTTCAAAAGCGATTTGTATGCAACGGAATTGCAGGCCGTCGTTTCGCGAATGACCAGCCCTGAGGGCGATGCGGAAAAGCTGCTCGACCGGGCAACCAGCGCGATGGAAAATCTGCGAAAGTCGATCACCGGGGATGACGCTCAAGCCAAGCTTGTACCGATCTATATGGGAATGGCTCGCAATATCCGCGAGCAACTCGATAGCGCTCCGCCGGATCGCAAAACGAAACTGATCGATGCCTTCCGCGTTTTCTTGGACCGCATTGCCCAGTCGTCTCAGGACCCAGACACGCTGTTATGGGTCGGACAAACCTTGAGCCAGATGGGCGAATCAGCGATGGCTCCGGGCGAGAGTGTGGCATCCGGTCAAGCCAAAGACCTCGTCACTTCCGCTGTGGAAACGTTTGAGAATTTGAAGGCCAATGCCAAGGATCTTCCGCTCACAGTGGACTATCAACTGGGCCGTAGCTACCGACTTTTGGGTCGATATAAAGATGCAGTCGAGGTTTTGGCTAACATATTGACTCAAAAACCAATGATGCTTGACGCCCAAGTCGAGGCGGCCACGGCTTATGAACAATGGGCGGGAACGGATCCGGCTCGCGCTGGATTAATCTACAAGGCGGCACTGGCTGGTACTCGTCCGAACCCCAATCACCCCAAGAAAGAAAATACGATTTGGGGTTGGGGTGTCATCAGTCAGCGAACCAGTGGCAATCCGAAGTTTTCGGAAATGTTCTTTGATGCTCGATACCACGTTGCCAAGTGTCGCTTCTTGATGGGCAGCGCGAATAAGAGTGAACAAGAGATGGAGCGGGCAGTGAGCGACATCACTCAAGTTGCAGCTCTATATCCTGAGATGGGTGGCGCCGCGAAGCGACAAGAGTTCGATGCACTGTTAAAAGAAATTCAAAAAAGATTGGGCCGCAAACCCGAGGGTCTGCCTCCGATGAAATAACCAGACAATGTTCGATTTTTGAATCACGCAACGAATCCAACTCCTGCATCAACAACTTTTCTATGAATACAACATTTCAGCAGATTGCATCACTCGTATTGCGATGCTGCTTAGCAATGGTGCTCAGCGCGTTTGCTTGCGCCCCTGCCTTTGCTCAACTTGATCGTGTCTACACGCTAAATAGCAGCACGGCGATTAGTGGCCAAATCCAAAACGTGACCAAAAGCGGTGTCACGATCAAGAGCGGTGGGAACACTCAAGACATTGCTGCGGATCAAATCAAAAAGATCTTGTTCGAAGGGGACCCCGCACCGCTAACGAATGGTCGAGAGTTCGCACTGGATGGTCAGTACGACCAAGCTTTGCCGCTTCTCACGTCGCTGGACCCCACATCGCTGAAACGCGAGATCGTGCAAGCCGATGCGATCTATTATCGTATTCTCTCGCAAGGCGAACTGGCGCTTGCCGGCAAGGGAGATAAGAAAGCTGCCGCGGCAGGAGCGTTGGCATTCGTTGGCAAGTTCTCAGATTCCTGGCACTTCTATTCGGCCGCCAAATTACTCGGCGACTTGGCGCTAGCGACCGATAGCTATGATGCGGCCATGAAATACTATGGTTCCTTACGCTCCGCGCCATCGGTGGAATCAAAAATTCAATCGGTTTATCTCACGGGACTAGCCTTGCTCAAAAAAGGTGAACTTGATGCCGCCAGCATAGAGTTTGATAAGGTCGCCGGGCTGAGCGTGCAATCAGTCGAGGCGGCTCGGTTGCAAAAGCTGGCCAAGGCCGGAAAGGCGATGGCGATGGCCAAAATCGGTAAAACCAAGGAAGGCATTGAGTTGGTAAAAACGCTGATTACTGACTTGAACGCTACCGATGTCGAAGTTGCTGCTGCGATCTACAATGCACAAGGCGCTAATTACGAAGCCGCCGGCGATCTCGAAGGTGCCGTGATGGCCTACTTGCATACGCATTTGATGTTCTCGTCAGATCCTAGAATGCATGCCGAGGCGCTCGCCAAGTTGGCTCAACTATGGCCACAAGTTGGCAAGCCGGAACGGGCCGCCGAAGCCAAGCAAGAACTTCAACAACGCTACCCAGGGTTGGCTGGTTAAAGCGGCGGCAAATTATAAGCATCGACCAGAAAAAAAGTTGTCATCTTTTAGCCGACAATGCGTAAAGCGTCGACACTTGTCTATCTACCGTTTCTAAGTCACAACGGAAACGTGTCCATCGATTGATACATGGGCAAATACCGATAATAGATTTCGAGTATCATCGCGCTCATTGCCGTCGTGTACAGTCGCCCGCCGATATCGCCCCACTTGTCAGGAAAATGCCAACTGCCTCGCTCGTGGCCAGTCTGAACCTGGGTCGCAACCAAGTGGTCGCGTAATTTTGCGTTCCACGGGTCCCACATGGGATGCCGCACGTGGTGCAGCGAGAGCGTAGCATAGTAATCGTGATAAACGTTGGTGAGTTTCGGACCGCGCTGCGCCATCTCGGTCAGTGCGTTATAAAACGGTGTCACTTGCGGCGAATCACCCAAGTACAACATCAAGGTGATGCCGATTGCCGTGGTGGTTGGTTCGCCGGGCGGCCCCTGGTATCCAAAAGAGTATTGTGCATTCTCAGGCGAAGTTGACTTGAGGAATCTTTTTGCTCGTGAGAGAGTCACGCTTGGTAATGCAATATCGCATCGCCGGGCAGCGACAAGCGACAGGACTTGCCAGCCCGTTTGCGTCGTATCGCCTGGACTTCCCGGAACATATCCCCAGGAACCACTAGCGTGTTGGGCACCGCAAGTGAAATTCGTACCGCGCTGAGTTAACTCACGAAGCTCAGCGTCGAATTCACCCTTATTCGCGGTCATGGCTGTAGCTTCAGCGACGGCCATCAACGCAATCCCGTGTCCGTACATGCTGCCGTGTTGCCAATCGCTACCTGTTTGAGTCTCGCCACCAGCGGAACGCAAGTAGTACAAGCCTCGTTTAATGACGTCTGCGTATTTACCTTCTTCGTGTGTGTAGCCAGCGCCTAGGAAAGCGAGTAGCGCCAAGCCGGTGGCGGCCGTCGTCGGCGTAGGTGTTTCATCGTCGAGCTTTTTCCCGTTGCGACAGCGACCGTCGCAGGGGTCGATTGTCAGATCAAACGTCCATGCACCGCTACGACGTTGATGTTCGGCCAACCACTGGAGAGCCAGCTCCACGGCGGCTTCGCTTGCTGGAGTAGCTCCGTATAAATCGCCCAACCGAAGTCGCTCTGCTGGCGTACGCCCTTCTAAGCTGCCATGCGTGGGCAACTGAACAAGAGCCATTTGCGAGCTATCGAGTTTGGTGATCGCATTTTGTAGAGTTACCGAAGATGGAGGCAGCGAATTCTCGACTGGAGTTGACGACGAGTCCACCGCGTTAAGAGGAGCGAGTTTCGCTGTTGCCGCATTGCTTAATACTCCGTCGATACCGACCGTCTCAACGCTGACCGTCCGATCCTCTGTCGCAATGAGCGGCATCTCGACAACGGTGGACATTGATGCGACGTCCGTCCGCACGGTTTCCGTCGGAGGTCCAAGAGTGACCAAAATTGACGACTGCCCATCGCCAACCGGAGGCAACGTCCAGAGTGCCAATAAGAGTAAAACGATTGTATGCACAATCGTGCTGATCAAACACGCCGGAAGGCGGGGATCATCAGCCCAACTCTTGTGTTCGGCGAAGATTGGAGGCGTGGCAGCTTCGTCGAGCAGCGATCTTGGAGCACCAACCGACAAATCTTCAACGGCTCCGACCTCGGTTCGGTCGGGAGATACACGCAGATTGGTTGGATGAACGGAACGACTCATCGGAAAAGGTACGTTTCTTTCCCGATTTAGTGACTCGCATTTGAACCGGAGCCAAACGAAGCTGCGAATTTCACGACGTAGGACCGTTAAAATCGCTACGCCCAGACCGCAATGTTACGTAGCAGCAAGTACCGGCATGTCGGCGACTTGGTAAGCACGCGAGCGAAAGAGGAAGTCGATGATGTTGCCTTCGTGCGGCTGCAACCAATTCAAGCGGTTGGTCGCAATCGGACCAATGTTTAAGCGATCGATATCGACACAATCCGTTGCAGCGCGAATGAACGTGGGGTCCGCTGTCAACACAGTGCCAACGAGTGTTGAACCGATACGACGCAGCATTTCCGCTTGCGGGCACTCGACAACACTAACGAAGGGGAACATGTACTCTTTCGCAGCCACCGCGCGATCGGGCGAATCCGCGTGAACGACCATCGGGCGAAGGTAAGCACAGTGCTTTCGCTCGATCAGTTTTTCGCCGAATGCAGCGGTCATGTCCGTGACTCCGGCTTCTGCTAAGTCCTGCTGCACCATCGCGTACGTTCCGGTCGCCATTGCCGGGACGGTGAAGGCCGCAAGTTGCGAATTCGGATCACTTGGTGGCAACACGTCGACCGGTCCGATTCGCTGGGCGATTGCAGCGGCGATTTCACGAGTGTGTCGGCTGGCCCAGATCCCCGAGCAATTGATACAACTGCGTCCTGAGTTGCTGAGCACACTTTCCACCATCATATCGAGATACTGCGGCCAATCGTCGACGACATCATCTGCGATCAGAATCTTTGTGAACCCTGGTCCATGAGCTGACACTCGTGGGTTACCCGCGTGCTGGGCAACCGTTTGAGCGCTACCAAAAATCATGCTCCGCGGCGCCTTGGTCATGATCGCACCGCCCGCGTCGTGACCGCCGGGATACAAACCAAACGCTTGCGCTGGCACGCCCGCTTTGATAAACGCTGCAGTCATCCGATACGGGGTCCACGGTTCTTGAGAACCTGGTTTCAACGCCAAGCCGATTTGAAGCGGAATCGCTGGCAACCACAACGTATGCACACCCGGCGAATTGTTCGGCAGCACGGCTCCCAGGATCGGTGTTTGCGCTTGGTAGCTGATGATAACTCCGCGACCCTCTTCGCCGAATCCACGAGAAAGAATGGACAGATCCAAACCGCGCGTTAGGCACTGTAGAATTTCGTCCATACGGCTAAGAACGAAACTGTTCTTGGCCATATTCGAGCGGCACATGTGCTCCGGCAACCCGGTGCTGGCGCTTTGCTGGTGAACGAAATCATCGACCGTTTGCGCAGAGTCACCGACAGAAAGTGTTGACGACTCGAAGAGCACGGCGGCGCGCTTGCAACATTCGATCAATTCATCGGTGGTCAATCCAAGCAAGGCTTCGCGAGCTTGATACGCCGTTCGCATATCCCGACCAACGATACCACCGCCAACGGTTCCGATTTTGGCAATTGGCTCACCGGTGTCGAAGTGAACGACGTCCAGAAAGTCCAGCGATTGGTAAGGTTTTCCCCAGCGTAGAGGACTTAAGGTAATCATGATTTTAGTAAGTGCGTGTTGGAGAAGATTTTACGGATCGATCCAATTTGACGCATCGAACCGACACTAATCGTTCCAGAAGAAGCTAATAGACGCCGACAGTCGTAGCGCCGGCGATTTCATGGAAGGGGCGGACGCCACTGACGCCGTCCCACGGATAGGTATCAAAGGGAGCTTCGCGTTCACCTTCATCACGTTCCATAAATCCGGGCACAAAGAACTCGTCTGTGAGCGTATACAGCTTCACGCGACCGGTCTCGCCATAACCGACGACCTCATTGTAATTATCGAACTTAACAACTTCCGTTACAGCGCGAGGCTGGGGAGCGTAGTAGCTAATCTTGTAGCCATCGGCTGCAGATATCGGTTTGCTGCACGCCAGTCCCATCAATGTGTTCCCATAGGTAGGCGTCATGTAAACACCACCTTCATCGGGCGATCCACCTAACAACTCCTCAACGCAAAAGCGGGTCCATTGGGGCGTAAACTCGGTACCCCCGGAAAAGATTCCGGTGATACCGACATCTGCGATGCTCGTTCCGCGCGCCTCCAGTCCCTCGCTCAATGATTCAAGCAACTTGGGCGTCGTGAACATGCACTTGATGCTGTGCCCGGCGGTGAGAATGGTAATGGCTTGATCGATACAGTGCTTCTTGTATTCTTCAAGGTGTTCCATCCAGCCTTTTTTGATCAATTTGATAACCCAGCGCGGATCGAGGTCGATACAGAAACAGATCCCACCGCGATACTGGGCCAAATGTTCGACCGCCAGCCTCAACCGGCGCGGGCCACTTGGGCCAAGCATCAGCCAGTTTGAACCTTTCGGAAAATACTTGTCCGGAAGCGTGTTGCTGAAATTTTCGTAGTCCTTCCAATGGTCCTCAATCACCATTCGGCTTTTAGGTATTCCCGTTGTGCCACCGGTTTCAAATACATAGGTCGGCTTACCTTGATGGCCCTTGGGAATCCAGCGTTCGATTGGTCCACCGCGCAACCACTCATCTTCAAAGTCATCGAACTTTTTTAAGTCCTCAAAACCCTTGACGTCTTTGAGCGGATCAAACTTCAATGACCGTTTTTTCTCAAGCCAGAACGGACTACCGGTCTCGTCACTGAAATGCCAGTGCACAATTCGCAGGGTCTGTTCGTCAAGAAGTTCTTTGGCTGAGGCGATCTTGTTCGCCAACTCATCACTCACAGGCGATTCCACGTTAATGCAATTCTCAAAGCGGGGCGAAAGGGGGAGAGATTGAACGTCAGATCATAGCAAAAATGATTTCGCTTCGCCGCCTACGCTAACGAATTCTTTTTCGTAGTGACTTGAGATTGTCTGCATCCGACAAGTGCCATAAAAAACCGCAGCGATTTCACTGCGGTTTTTCATGTTCGTTGTGACTGAAAGAGTTCAGTAGTGAGTACTAACCGTAGACTAAATTCAGACTCTAGTTTGCATTCGGGTTAGAAATAATCACGGGCACTGCGACGCTCGCATCATCGTTTTGGCTTGCGGTCGTAGCGATCACGGCACCAAGAGCGCCGAGCGAAGCCAAACCACCGAGGCCACCACCACCGAACAGGCCTCCTCCACCACCAAAACCGCCTCCACCGCCAAATCCGCCGCCGCCGGGTCCAAACCCTCCGGGGCCACCAGCAAATCCGCCGCCGCCAGGCGCGAAACCGCCACCTGGGATTGGTGAACCGAAGCCGCCATCCGCAAATCCACCGTCAAGAGGCACTCCACCGTCAATGAATTGGCCGTCAACAAACTGGCCGTCGATCATTTGGCCATCAACGATCTGGCCGTCAACGATTTGTCCATCCATGACTTGGCCATCAACCATGCCCCCGTCCACGATTTGCCCGTCCATCACACTTTCGCCCATGTAGCTACTGTCGAAGGACATACCGACACTTTCCACGACCTGGGGCAATGGGGCGACCTGCATTCCAAACTCGCTACAACAGCATTCACAGCAATCGCCACCAATCTGGTTCACCAAACGTCCGTCGGTCGACTGCCTGGAGGCGATTGGTGTATTCAGTTCACTTTCATCAACAAGGACAAACCCGACGCAACCGAAACCCGAGGGACCAACCGCGACAAGCGAGTATTCGCCCAATGGCAAATTTGTTATTTCGAAGCGTCCCGCACGATCCGTGATCGCCCGAGCAACTTCTTCGCCCTTGCGAATCACCAGCACGTTCATGGACTCGGCCGCGATCAAACGATCGTTGTCGGCACCCGCAGTACCGATGTTGCCTCTCATTCCACCAGCCTGCTGAACGATTCGTTCGATGTGTCGATCTTTCATAATGCGGGCAATGCCCGCGAGATCGTTATGCGCGATTTCTCCCACTAGCGGTTGTGAGGGGGTTGGAGGCAAATAGCGGATCATCGCTGAATTGACCAGCGTCGAATCGATTCTGGCGGCAACGAATTCCATGTCGGAAGGAAACGATTCGGCTGCAGGATGGTCCGCCGCCACCACTTGCAAGGCTCCGCAAGTGAAGACGCCTTTCCCGAAAACCGACATCGCATAAATTCCTGGCTTTGTCTTGGACAGTTGGAATCGTCCCTGCGAATCTGTCCGAGTTCGACGCATGACATTTCCTGCGCCAATCAGCACGACATTCGCACCCGACACGGCCGTTGCCGTTTCGTTTTCAGTACGGGGTAACACGATTCGCCCAGTTAAAGTCGACTCTTGACTCAAAGTCGCCCACTGATCAAGGGCCAATGCTTCCGCAGGAAGCTCGACAGCGAATAACGAGCGACCGGTGGCGCAAAACGTCATTACGCACAACAATGCTAAGCAGTTTTTCATCGAATAGCCTTTTATAAAGCCTACTACACCCACCAAAGCTACGCCTCCGTCCGGTTCGCCAATGACGATGAGGAAAACTGGGTAGCTTACGAATCCACTGTGATCGTACCGGATCGAGCGATAGTTTTCAATCGATACAATGAATACAAACTGAAATTTTGTGAACCTCTGCTGAACAACCTGACCTTAGGTCCTCGCGATGGCGTACCCTACCCCCCCAAACCCATTTGAGCCAGCAGCGGAGATCGCCGACCAACCAGGGGCTGTTTCCGAAAGTGCTCGACTAGACAAGAAATTTTTCTTGTATCGGGAGATCGATTTTGAGCAACCGCTGGTTGCGAAGTTTGTGTACACCGGTTGGTGGTTTCGCCAGGCGATTTACTTCGATCAGACCCCCGTTTGGTTTCGCATTAGTTGGACGAAAATTCACACTGAGCTTGCTTTTCAACTTCCACCATCGATCGATCCACTTCAGCGTTTAGGACAAGTCGAAATCGAATTTACGCGTGGGCTGATGATCCGCCGCTTTAGAATTTGGTTCGACGCAAAGATTGTTTATGATGAGATTCATTAGTATCCTCTTGATCGCCCGCCACACGCATTTCCGCGCCCGCATCTTTTTGGAGCCCTCTTTCGATGCAAAAACACGCTCAAACCTCGTCCGACAAAGCGTCGTCGGATGTAACCTCGCGCGACGGCTCTCGTCGGCAATTCATCAAAACAACCGGTAGTATCGCCACCTTTGCGTCGCTAACCGGACTGAGTGCCCGCAGCAGCCAAGCCGCAGCAGGGTCAAATGAGCGTTTACGGATCGGGTTCATTGGCCCGGGAGGTCGCGGTTTTGGGGCGCACGTAAAGAAATTGTGCGAGTTGCACCGCGAGGGTCGTAAGATCGACTTGGTTGGCGTTGCCGAAGTCTACCAAGTGCAACGCGACAAGGTCGCCGACTATATCAAGAAAGAAACGGGTACGGATCCCGGTCGCTATGTCGACTATCACGAGATGTTCGAGAAGGAGAATCTCGATGCGGTTTGCATCGGTACTCCCGACCATTGGCATCACAAGCAAACAGTGGATTCCCTGCATGCCGGCTTGAACGTCTACTGTGAAAAACCGATGACCAAGACGGTTGAGGAAGCGTTCAACGTCGAAAAGGTTTGGAGAGAATCGGGCAAAGTCATGCAAGTCGGCGTACAGTCGACGAGTTTGGCGGTATGGGACGAGGTTCGTGGATTGCTGCAAGCGGGCAAGCTGGGAAAGGTACTTGGTTTCCAGACGGAGTATTTCCGCAACAGCGACGTCGGCCAATGGCGGTACTACAAGCTCGATAAGGCGATGACGCCAAAATCAATCGATTGGAATCGTTGGCTGGGTCTGGAAAACGATTTATCACCTGAGCGTCCCTTTGATCGTGAGGTGTACGCACAGTGGCGCCGCTTCTGGCCTTTCGGTAGTGGAATGTTTACCGATTTGTTCGTCCATCGCACCACAGCCATGCTAAAAGCAACGGGGCTGCGTCTTCCCGGGCGCGTTGTAGGGGCCGGAGGAATTTACTTGGAGTACGACGGACGCGATGTGCCCGATGTGGCCACCGTCGTGGCTGACTTTAACGAAGGCGTCCAGGGGCTGGTGACTGCGACGATGTGCAACGAAGCATCACGCATCAATCAGCTCATTCGCGGACATTACGGAACATTCCAGTTTGGTAATGGCGAAGGGTTCGACGGTTTTGATTTCGTCGCCGAACGTCCTCAAGTGACACACCAACGCGACTACAAGGACGAGCGCATTTCGACCTCGCCAGTACCGGATACGACGAAGGCACATTTCGCGAATTGGCTGGATGCCATCGAGGCGGGTGAACCGATGAAGTGCAACAATCCACCGGACTTGGGCGCTGCTGCGATCGCGGTAGTCATCCTTGGTGCACAAAGTTATCGCAATGGCGAAGTCTACTTCCTTGACCCCAAGACTCGCGAGATTTCGACGAAGGATCCGGGTTGGGCAAAGCAGTGGGAGCAGCTCTCCGCAGCTCGAGCCGAGCCACGCCACATTCCAGGCTGGAAGGCGGGAGATTTTGGCAGCACATTGAACCCGCCGGAGTACATGCAGTACGGCGGTCCTTGGGTTGATGGCAAAGATCCCGCCCAGGGATAGATGGAGTCGGGATTAACCCGGCGAAAGTATAGCAGGTGCGAAACTTGCTGAAGGCGTTCAGTTCTTGCGGCAAGGCCGCGATTCGCGGGGCGGAAAAAAAAACGTCGCACATCCACTCAGAGATGTGCGACGCTTTGGCTCGCTCGTGATTAGACGAGTTCTTTCTTGGCACCAACGAGAGTTCGCAAACGTTCGGCCAATAAGTGGGCGTCGAACGGTTTCTTGAACGTTTCGTTGATACTGCTGCGATCGAAACTCATCGGTTGTCCGTCATCGGGCAGCAAGGCGATGAGAATCACTTCGGTAAAGTCGATGTTCTTGCGCAAGTTTTGGCAAATTTGCACGGCCTCGATCTTGCCGATCGAGAAGTCGACGATGATGCAGTCGGGATTAAAGCTCTCGGCCTGAATACCCGCTTCGAAACCGCTTGCGGCCACAGCCACTTTAAACGCTTTCTCGGGGGGAAGTTCTCGCTTCAAGTTTTCAATCAGTACCTGGTCTTGGGCAACGATCAGGCACTTAGCCATCGCTTCGTCTTCCAAGTCGCCCAGGGGCATACCGTGCTCCTTAAGGAACTTGATCAGGTATTCGCGCGGAATCCGGCGATCCTGACTTCCAGGAATTCGGTAACCTTTCAAACGCCCCGAATCAAACCATTTGCTAACAGTTCGCGGAGCCACTTTACAGATCTTGGCGACCTGACCAGTAGTGAAGACCTTCATATGCAGGTTCTCCATAACGCCTCGTTAATATTCCCTCAGAGCCATGGTGCGTCGGTAACCACAACTCTAACGGCCCACTCGTCGTCTGCCTCTCAATAAACCACTGCGACCAGTCCTGAATTGGTCGTCCGAATACCTGCGGTGGGTCGCTGGTACTCGAAAGGGTTCGTGAGATATGACGCTGGGTCGGGGCCAACCGGCTCGCATCTTGCGACGCGGTCCGAACGGGATCCTCGCGGTTTTTGGTTTAAATAATCAATTGTTCGATCACTTGGGCTTGCGATCGGGCGGAGAGAAGCCGCGGCAAAACAGTCACATGCAACCAACCGTCATGATCAATCAGATGAACGTCACATTGAAGCGTTCCGCTAGGAACGCGACAATGTTAGATCTGAATTGCTCGACGACATTTGGTCACACGGGCACGTTTTTCGCTCGACCCCCACGACCATACGCAGCCGCCTTTTGATAAGGCGTTTGCGGTCGCGAGGACCGAAAGCGCGTCCGAGATTCCCCCCCTAAGCAGACAGGTACCAAGACTGCCACCGGTCACTTTCGCAACCCAGTCCATGAGGCACTTATCCAAGGGTTATAGTCGAGTAAAACGGGTCCAACTCTTTAGCGTGTTTAATCGCGAACATGCGTTAATACCGAATCTGTGATCACGTCGTGCTGATTCGGAACCAGCGTCACAGGCATCGCGACAGGTTACGGACAACGGAAATCACGACGAAATCTTCACAATCGAAACGCTTTGGCTGACTTGTCGTTGCCAACTCGAACCGTCAACAGTAGCGAAAAAAATATCGCGGCTGATGCAAATTTGTCGTAAACGCTATTGACCCTGGGTACCACCAAGCTCGCAAAACGATGTTCGGGACCATGCCACGCGGCCTCAAATTACACCCGATCGCTCAAGTTTAACAATTTTCCTACGTTAAACAGTATCAATGAGTTCTCCTGCTGTTTTCGATTCCCTATTTCAACATCTCAATCGTTTCTCAGGACTGACGATATGGATCCACAAGCCTCGCACTTTTTTCAAACAGCTGTTTGCACGCCCAGTCCTTCCGGGTTCGAAGAACCAATTCAACGAGTGATCCGCGAATACATCGCGCCTCATGCATGTGAAACTCGACTCGATGTTCATGGGAATCTAATTGCGACGCTGGGTGACAGCGCGGGACCAAGGCTCATGTATGCCGGACACTGCGATCAAATTGGGATGTTGGTTTCGTACATCGATGACCAAGGTTTCGTTTACGCCCAAACCATTGGCGGTTGGGATCCTCAGCAATTGATTGGCCAATCGATGACGATTTGGACCGCCGCCGGTCCTGTCGCGGCGGTGATTAGTCGCAAACCAATTCACCTGCTCAATAGTAAGGAGCGAGATCAAGTCGTGCAGCTTGAACAATTGTGGCTCGACATCGGTGCCAAGGATCAAGCAGAGGCAAAGCAATACGTCGGCATTGGCGACCCCGTCACGCTGCAACTGCAATATCGCCCGTTGATTGGAGCACTTGTCAGTGGCCCAGGCATGGACAACAAGTCGGGCATGTGGACCGTAATTGAGTCGCTGCGTCGCGCGGCGATCGACGAGAAACCGTTGCGCTGTCATTTGCACTGTGTCGCCACCGTCCAAGAAGAGATTGGGCTACGAGGTGCTAGGACGGCTGCGGGCAGTATTCAGCCTGACGTCGCCATCGCCGTCGATGTTACACATGCTTCGGACTGTCCAACGATCGACAAACAACAGCAGGGCGATATTCGACTCGGTGCTGGACCCGTCATCTTCCGCGGTCCGAATATCAATCCGAAGGTTGCTTTGCGATTGATCGAACTCGCTGAATTGAACTCGATTCCATATCAACTCGCGGCGATTGGTCGTGCAACCAGTAACGACGCCAACGTTTTGCAGATTCACGGTGGAGGTGTGGCTACTGGGCTGGTGGCTGTTCCAAATCGGTACATGCACTCCGCTGTGGAGACGGTATCGAGGGCCGACCTTGATCATATTGCAGAACTATTGAAGTTGTTCGCCCAGTCCCTATGTGCTGAGGATGATTTTATCCCTGGCTGAGTTTCACGATATTCCTAGTGAACGGTTCAAACACCGTCCAAGAAACGATTTGGGTCCGACTCGGCGGAATGGCAAGCTGTGCCGGTTGTACCGCTTACTCCGTTGCTCCAGAGATGCTCGTCGGTGTCAGGCTCGTTTCGACTTCACCGGTCGTAACGCTCATCCGATGTTTACCAGCGGGTCGCATTGTAACCGATCTTCCAGCGACAGTTCTCCGCCAACGGACAGGATGCCAGCGTGCTCGGAACGGATCATCATAGCCAAAGTCACCACATCGGCCAGCGTTCAAAGCCGCAATTGCGACGTAGCTGGTTTGCTGTCTTGCTGGCTTGCACAATGGTGATCTATGGATCTTTGTTTAGTGCTCTTGGTGTTCACAAATCGGAAGCCCAACAGCGCAATCCCTTTGTACTGGCCTCAGAAAGAGTAGCAGCCAAGCCCGACGTAACGACCAAGTCCCGTGCGCTTGCATCCGCATCGCCTCAACGATTACCACCAGCGAACGCTGATTCCGCAGATTCGTCGCACGCTCCGAAACCACGTACGGCCGTCCAGTTGCTTGGGGCCGAAACAAACGCGACGCCAATTCCCGAGACGTCGAATGTTCGCTTTGAGCCAATGACGGTACGAACGCCCTGGCTACAATCAGTCACTGCGACAACGCACTTTCTGGAAGCGCGGCGGATACTCGACGCTGCACACCATGAATACCGTGTCGCAGCCTATTCCTCGGCGGAAGCTTCGACCTGGGACGCGCTGCGACACTTAGCGGCAGCCCTTGACGTATCGGCCCCGTCCGACAACGTCACCCGCTCCAACAGTGCCGCCGACCAGCTTTCCATTGCCGAAGCTGCGATCCGTGAAGCAAAGGATTTTTCCGGCAAGTACGGTACGGTGGACTCGGTTGCGATCCGCCGATTGATTCGCTGTCACCAAACCAGCGTGCTAAAATCGATACTGGATCAAGACGAATCGACGCCCACTGTGACTGAAGCGATCGACCGCTACTTGAACGAAGCTCGTCTTCGGTTGCATCCGTTAGCCGCCAAGAGCGTCGAGATCGCCGAGGCTCTGGATTTGCTTGCAGCCATCGGTTTGGCTCGTTATGACTCGCAATCATTACCCAACGAAACGGCATTGTGTTTACGCCGTGCGGCATTACAGGGACAGCCTGGAAATGCAATGCTTGCCAGCGCCTTGGGCCAACAGCTCGCACGCGCGGGATTATTCGACGAAGCTCGCTGGGCACTGGAGCATTCACTGGCGATTCAACAGGATTCGCAGACAATGCTCTCGCTGCTGGACGTGCTGCATCGATCAGGCGACGAGGATGCCGCAGCGCGGGTGCGGTATGCGGCAAAACAGCAGTTCGGTGATCCCCATGCCGCGCCGCGAATCCCGGAGATTATTCAATTGTCTCCCGAACAATTCGCTTCTGTATCCAAATCCGTTGTGATGGGATCTCCGGTGAGTATGGACCTGCCGACAGCGGCCACCTCGGCATCACTGGCAAGCGTACGACTCAATCAAAGCAACACACCGCATCAAACCAGCATTCCATCGCTACCATCTTCCAACGAAGACGCACTACCGCCGGAACAAAAGCCTGTTGAAAGTCCCTTTCGGCTTCGCAGTCTGTTCCATCGCATGGGAGGCGCCAAATGATCCGTCAATTGAAGCGTTCGTTACTTTGCGTTCGCTCGCTACTGGTCGCAGTCATTGTTGTTGGAATCGTAGGTTCAAAGTCACTTGCGCAAAGTGAACTGCCCGACGACATGCTGGCGAACCAAAACTTGATCGAAGCCCCGAAATCAGAAACATGCGGCTGCAGCAACACTACGGGTGGTTATCCTTGCCTGGGCGGTTGCCAGAGTTGCATCATGGGCGTCGACTGCCAAGGTCACTGTGGCACCGAAGCTCGTTGGTCGGACATGCGGCGAATGGATTTTGGCAGTTACGGTCCCGGCGGATACGCTGGTCCAGCGCGGTTGGCACACCTAAGTGAGTATCGCTTGAGGGCGAATGATGAATTGCAACTGTTCTATCTAATCACGCGTCGCCAGAACCAGGGTGCATATCGCTTGACTCAAGGTGATACGATTCTGATCGAGTCGATTGCCGATAGTGATCTGTCGCGTGGCACGTTGGAGAGCGGACTTCGCATCCAACCCGATGGCACAATTACCGTACGAATGTTGGGACAAGTCCAGGCGGCGGGATTGACTGTAGCGCAACTGCGGGAATCGCTGGAGCGTCAATACGAAAAGTATCTCGACGAACCCGCGATCGATGTGACGCCGGTACTCACCAATACGTTGGCCGAGGACCTTCGCGCAGCAGTCGGCGGACAAAGTGGATTGCAGCAACAGGCGATCAGCATCCGCGTGATGCCCGATGGCAAGATTCGTTTACCGGGTATCGGCGAGTTGTGTGTGCAAGGTTTTTCACTGAGCGAATTGAAACGCGAGATCAACGCTCGTTACGCAGAAGTCGTCGTCGGACTAGAAGTCGAACCGGTGCTCACACAACAAGCACCCCACTATGTGCATGTGCTGGGCGAAGTGAATCTGCCCAATCGAATTTTGCTGGACGGACCGACTACGGTGTTGGGCGCGATTGCTTCTGCTGGAGGTCATCGTATTGGCGCTAACTTGCGACAAGTCGTCGTCCTACGGCGTGCCGAAGACTGGCGGTTGATTTCGACGATGTTGGACCTGCAGGGTGCGGTTTATGGCCGTCGTCCAACGCCTGCAGACGAGATCTGGGTTCGCGATGGTGATGTCATCATTGTACCGAGCAAACCGATTCAACGCTTCGACAACTGGGTCCGCCTAATCTTCACTGAAGGCATTTATGGTGTCATGCCATTCACCACAAGCTACAACTTCAACGGAGCCAATCTTGGTAATTGATGTCAATCATGCGATTGCAGTTGCCGCAGCTTGTCCTTCGCTGAACCATCGTCGATTCTCGCCGCCGCTAGCTTAACGGCGGCGGGCAAATCCATGGCGATGCCCACCAAGACAAGTGCTGCTGCGGTACCCGCGACAACGGTATCGCGATGTGGCCCTGGTTGGCCGTCAAGTATCTGACGGATAATCGCTGCGCTGCACCCCGGATCAGCAGCATAGAGTTCTGTGTGTTCTACCTTGGACAGCCCAAACGACTGGGCAGTCCACTGCAATGCGCGGATACGTAGCTCTCCGCCCAGTCCGTCTGTCGCATGATGCACATCAAGAACGTACGTTTCACAACCGAGCGAAACCTCGTCTTGACCATCGGCGGCATGAATGACAAATGAGCGAGTGGTTCCCAATCGAGCGATCGCAGCGGCAATCTTCTGATGGATCTCTGGGGAACTCGTGCCCAGCAATTGGTGAGTCGCGGCGGCCGGGTTACAAAGTGGTCCCAAATAATTGAACAGCGTGCGTACTCCCAGTCGGCGTCGAATTGCTGCGACGTGCTTCATGGCAGGATGCATTTTTGGGGCAAAGCAAAAACAAAGTCCCGAATGATCCAGTCGTCGGGCAACCGCATCGACGTCGGATTCGATCGTCACACCAAGTTCTTCCAGAACGTCCGCCGATCCGCTGAGCGACGTGGCCCGCCGATTTCCATGTTTTGCTACTGGCACCCCACAGGCGGCTGCGACGATTGCGACAGCGGTGGATATATTGAACGTCCCGCTGCCGCTGCCGCCGGTGCCGCAGGTATCCAAAAGCAGTGAATTCGAATGCGGTATCTTGGTCATGTGCCGACGCATTGCGATGGCCGCACCAACCAATTCGTCGACCGACTCGCCCTTCTCCCGGAGCGCCAGCAGCAACTGGCCGATTTCATCGTCCGCGGCTCGCCCGCCGAGCATGGCGTCAATTAGGTCGCTGGTCTGGTCGGCTTGCAGATCTTGGCCACGGCGAGCGGCCGTGATTGCGGTTTCAAAGAGTGACATCAGATCTTAAACTCTCTCCATGACAAAAAAAATAATCATCGACTGTGACCCCGGAATCGACGACGCGATCGCGATCACGATGGCACTTTTCGACCCGCGGCTGGACCTGTTGGCAATCACGGCGACTGCGGGCACGATCGACGCCGCCCAAGCAACTAACAATGTGACGGCCATCGTCGGGCAGCTCGACCCCGCCCGCTATCCGCGAATCGGTAAAGCGACGCCGCTGGAAGGGGCGCCGGTGATAGATGATAGCTACCTGAATGGAGCTGACGGGCTGGGGGACTGTCATTTTCAAACCAGCGACCGCCAGCATCAAATACCCAGCGAGAAGGTAATAGCCGAATTATTACGGAAATATCCCAACGAAATCACACTAGTCTGCCTCGGCCCGCTGACCAATTTGGCTCGCTTGTGTGTTCGTGACCCCAGCGTTTTGCCGCTGATTAACAAGGTCGTCATCAGCGGTGGCGCCGTCTCGCATCCTGGGAACGTTACTGCAGCAGCCGAATTCAACTTTCACTTTGACGCGATTGCCGCGAACGAAGTTTTTGCATCGGCGACAACCAAGAGTCTTGTTCCTCTGGACGTAACGGAACAAATCTCCTTCGGTATGGAATTATTTGACAAATTGCCTGACCGCACGACCCGCGTGGGTTCCTTGCTGCACAAAATCGTCCCTTTCATGTTTCGGGCGGCGCACCAGCGGTTGGGCCGCGAATTAGTGCCGCTTTATGATGCCACGGCGCTGACCGCGGTCTTGGAGCCGGAGCTGTTCAGTTGGCAAGAAATGGCCGCCAATGTCGAAACGCGTGGCGAATTGACTCGCGGGATGACGGTATTTGATCGGCGTTTGCGGCCGGAATGGCTGCCAAATTTGGAGGTTGCCCGCCACGTCGACGCCGAAGCAGTCCGCACCAGCATTGTTCGCGCGCTGAAGTACGCCGGTCAGCAGTCGTAGAGGGAGCTGTCGGCCGCGAGAGGGCAGTGGCCTTACGGGGGCTGGCAATTGCCTATAATGAAACCGTTGACGTTTCGCCTTCAGTGCGTTTGAAAGTGGCCCCGTGTTCCGAAAATTGGATTGTCGCTGCGATTGCCCCAGCATCACGCTCGTCGTGCTCGCGGTGACCTTACTTTTACCCCGATGCAATCTAGCGTTGGCTCAGGACTCAGATGCGACAAAAAACAGTGGCTCGAACGAGATCAAAACAGGCCATTGGTTGTCAGTCGTGGCAGACCTCGGAGCTGTCAGCGAAGGAAGCCAAACGAGCCAAGCCGACCGATTGATTTCGCAATTGACTCGCTTAGCCAACGCAACTCGTACTGGCACACGTACGACCGTGCTGCTGCGAATGAGTGCTGCCGAGCCAGGTGTGGCTGCGACCAAATTTGAGGACGCCTTGAAAGTCGCACGCGCGATTCAACACGATGAATTGCGATCTTTGCGAGTGATCACCTACATCGAATGTGAATTGGTTGGCCATCGACAATTGATCGCTCTTGCGTCGGAGCAACTGCTTGTTTCTGCTGGTGGTGCATTGGGTAGCGTCAATGATTCCAGTGGCTCCTTCGACGAACCTGTAATTCTGACCTATCAAGCAATCGCCCGTCGGCGGGGTTTGGTTCCACCAGCAGTCATTGATTCAATGCTCGATCTCGGCGCGGAACTGGTGCAAGTGACTCGCGTGGACGGACAGAGATCAATTCTTTCCGGCGACGAACTGCGAACGCCCCACGCAGCCGGCGGTGTGCTCAGTGAAGATGTCTGGAAACAAAGTGGCGCGCCGCTCGAACTGCGAGCAAAACAGTTACGGGACATTCGTAGCGTTGTCGGTGTTGTTGACACTTTGGAGGAGGCCAGCGATGTGCTAGACGTCGCGCAACTGATTCCCGTGGACACGACAACCGCACTAGATATTCCGCGAGGCGTCCTTGTGGAAATCAAAGGCGCGATTGCCGAAGGTCGGGCGCGACGGTGGCATAGCAACCTTGTTTCATCGCTCGACTCCGGCGAGGTCAATACATGGTTGGTAGAGATTGACTCCAGTGGCGGCAGCCTCGATACAAGCGCTGGTTTGGCTGCGTCCTTTGCGCTGCACCAACCACCTCTGCAAACTGCGGCGGCAACGATCATCGGCGAAGCACGCGGTGACGCGGCGTTGGTAGCTATCGCCTGTCGACCCCTGTTGATGAAAACTGATGCCCGCCTGGGAGGACCAGGCTCGCAGGCGATTGCCAAATTAGACGTGGCACAACACCGCGAATTGATCGACGAAATTGCCCAATCGACTCGGCGCCCTGCGGCTTTGATCCGCGGGCTGCTGGATCCAACGCTTGAGGTCTATCGATTCACCGATCGCAAAACCGGTAGGATTCGTTTTGCGACAGTGGATGAAATTGCAGAGAACGATGCGGGAGAGAACGAAGCTGTACAGAACGAAGAGGAATTGCAGCGGTGGCATCGCGGCGAGCGTATTGAGCTTGCCGGTGGCTTGACGACTACGGATGCGATCTCGCTGGGGCTAGCTGAAGCGGAAGTGGATTCTCTCGAGTCAGCAGCGCGGTATGTCGGATTGGATGCCATACCACCGACGATTGCTGATCGACCGTTAGTTCGTTTTGTTGAACGCATCGGACGCAACAATGGCTTGATGTTCATCCTATTGATGATCGGATTCTTTGCTTTATCGGCCGAAGCCGGTGCTCCTGGATTAGGTATCCCCGGCTTTATTTCCATGCTTTGCTTCGCGTTGTATTTTTGGATGAAGTTTCTCGCTGGAACAGCGGAATGGCTGGAACTGATCGCGCTTGGATTGGGCCTGACTTGCATCGCAATTGAAATCTTCGTGGTGCCCGGCGTCGGTATATTTGGGATCGGCGGCTTGATCCTTACCGTGCTGGGTATTGTGCTGATGAGTCAAACTTTCGTCATTCCACGAAACTCGTATCAACTTGAAGTGCTGACCCAAGGCATCTGGCTTGCCCTGGGAGGCGTGGCGGGATTGATTGGCGGTTTCTTTGTGATCCGCACGATGGTTCCGCACGTTCCCATTTTGAGCGATATGGTGATGGAGACGACAGACCCTGAAACGCTCGATCGACATGAGCGATTGTCTGACTATAGCCACTTGGTCGGTGTGGCTGGCATTGCGACAACGCTGCTGCGTCCTGCGGGTAAAGCACGTTTTGGCGATACGATCGTAGCGGTAATCAGTGATGGGCGAGCGATCGAACTTGGCGATCCCGTGCGAGTTCGCGAAGTGCATGGAAATCGCATCGTTGTCGAGGCGGTGGAAAACTGATGCCGCCGGTCCATTCGATACTCTTCCTTTTGGTGTTCTACCTGTTGCTGTTGATCGAGTTCTTCGTACCCAGCGGCGGCCTGCTCGGGTTAGCTGCTGCGGTGGCAGGTATCTCGGCAATCGTAACCGCAATGTTGCACAGCGCCGGCGCCGGGCTGGCGATGCTGGGAATCATCGTGGGAACAACGCCCGTGATCATCACTATCATGCTTCACGTGTGGCCTCGAACGGCAATCGGTCGCCGCGTTTTGAATCGCCAACCCGGGCAAGTGACTCCGTCCAACGCGTTGCAGCGAACACTTCCCGATGGCCGACCACTATCGGAGTTAATCCACTGTGTCGGCATTGCACTGAACGACATGTTGCCTAGCGGCTTGGTGTTAATCGACGGTCACAGAATTGATGCCGTTAGTATCGGTGTCCCGATCGATGCGGGCACGCACGTGATCGTCACCAAGATTCAAGCCGGCAAAATCCAAGTTCGACCCATGCTGGAAAACGAACGGCAAACCTCCTCCGGTGATCCCGCGACACCCACAGCTAAATCTCCTGAAATTCTTGACGCTGACTTGAGTCAACTCAAAATTGACGACTTGAGCTAAAAATTCCAGGCGATCGATTCAGCGCCCACTATTGATGCTTATGTTCTAGGTATCGGCCAGCCCGGATTTTTCAGTTGGGTCGTGGTGAGTATTTCCATAAGTCAGGATCGACGGTGTTCTTTTGAGGAGTCCCCGGCGTACTGCGACCGTTATGAACATCCTTCTCAATCAAGGCAACCAGTTGCGAAACAATTTCGGGGTGTTGTTCAATAACATTGTGTTGCTCGCCGATGTCTCGGCTTAGATCATACAGTTGCAGCGGCAGTAACTCGGAACTCTTTGTCGCCGCTTTTTTTGCTCGTGGATTCGCAGGTCGCGGATTGCTCCAACCGCCGGAGTCGTGACACAACTCCAGCTTCCACTTCCCTTGCCGTATTGCGAAACTGCCATTGATGCTGTGATGAATTAAGTGATCTCGCACTGGTTCAGTGGTAGCGCCACGTAAAACGGGAACCAAGCTGACACTGTCTTCACCGGCATTGTCGGCAAGCGAACCTCCAGATAGCTCCGCCGCCGTCGCCATGAAATCCCACAGCCCAACGAGGTGATCGTACCGACTGCCGGGCTGAATTACTGCTGGCCACTGAGCCAAGTAGGGCACCCGATGGCCGCCGTCAAAGATATCGGCTTTGTGACCGCGGAAGTGATGGCTGGGGTTGTGACCATGTTCTGCCAACTGTGGGTAGTTGGCACTGGGCGAGCAACCGTTATCACTGGTGACAATCAGCAGTGTGTTTTCGGCAATACCACTATCTTCCAAAGTCTTGACGACTTGTCCGATCGCGTCATCGGTCTCCATCACGAAATCCGCGTAGGCGCTGATGCCGGAAGCGCCCTGCCAACTCTCCGATGGCAGAATCGGCGTATGAGGCGAAGCAAGCGGAAGGTAGAGAAAAAACGGTTCGCCTTGATTGGCTGCTTCGGCGCGACGTTTGATGATTTCGACCGCGTGCTTGGTGAGTGTGGGCAAGACATCCTCTCCACGAAAACCAGGCGTTCCAGGCCCTTCACGAGAAAATGTTTTTCGCTCTCCAGCGTTCATCACCAGTTTCATCGTCTCTGTAGGATTCGCGACCACGTGGTCATCCTCAATGAAAACGTACGGCACCATATCAAGCGATGCACTGATACCAAAATACTCGTCAAATCCAACGCTGTTAGGACCATTGGTAGTCGGCTGAGTGTAATCGACGTTGTTGACTTGATCCTCTCGTTCGATTGAAAGTTCGTTTACGTCCTTGCCGGGCAACACCACCCAATCCATTCCCAGGTGCCACTTACCGACACAGGCAGTGAAATAACCTCGTTTCTTTAGTAGAGAAGCCACGGTCTCGCGATCCTGTTCAATCAATCGTGGACTGAGCCCGCCAGTCACGCCACTTTGCAGTTGCGATCGCCAGTTGTATCGTCCCGTGAGTATGCCGTAGCGAGTCGGAGTACAAACCGATGACGAACTGTGTGCGTCCGTGAATGTCATCCCGCGACGAGCAATCGCATCAAAGTTAGGAGTGCGAATCTTGCCGTTTGGATTCAGGCATTGAACATCGCCATAGCCAAGATCATCACATAGGATGAACACAAAATTCGGCGCTGTGTCTGCCGCGACGAGAGCAGGTACAAAAAGTCCGACAGTAACCAACACTGCAAACAGGCAAAACTTCATCGTTATTATTCTTTCAATTCGGTATCAGTTAAGAAGCAAATGAAAAACGCGGAGCGTCGTGCCCACACTCTGAGGATCGTGGTCGTTGGCAATGCGAACGTTGACGCTATGATGATCGTGCGAAAGCTCGTCAGCCAAAATCACGGCCCACGGCAGATGCAAATTCGGACTCCACTGGGTAAAGGTGTCGATCGTGGAAAAATCGCCACCGTCGATACTGTACTGAATTCGCCCCGCATCGGGACCCGCAGTGACAAACAGCCCGACACCGCTGCCGTCAAACTCGAATGCGAACTCGTCACCAGGGTTCATCGCCACGAGTGCCGGAACGTTTACGAAACCTGCGCGAGTACCTTTGCCGTCCTCAGGCATCCAAGATTGCTCCAGTGAGAATCCTTTTACAATCCTGGCATCCGCAATATCCCCAAAGTGACCTCGATAATAACTCTGGGGATCAATCGAAGTCTCCGGCAACAAATGAGGCTTGGCTTGATCAGGCAATTCCCGTGTAAACGCAATCTCCAACAAACGGGCGATGCTGTCGGAGTACAATTTGTGGCCAAACGTTGAAGGATGCAGATTCTTAAAATCTTCGTCCCACGTGAACTCACCAGCGTTGATTCTCTCCGTGACTTCGAGTGACAGATTTAGCGTCACGTTGCCGTACGCAGCAGCAACTCGTTCATGCTGAACGATCGACTGGGGCTCGACACCTTGGTTGTAGTCCGCCATGTGCTCGGGCATCACGAAGTGCAAGTGGACGATATCGGTTAGCGGATTCGCCATCCGTACGTGACGGACGACGCCTTCCATACCTCGCAGCATGTGATGAGGGTCGATGGTATTCGTTGTATCATTGACCGCCGCTTCTACGAACAACAAATCCAACGGGCCGCGAGCCAGGACGTCTCGTTCCAGTCGGAATGCATGTGGAACAGATCCCAATGAACTGACTCCCGCACTGATAAAGTCGAATTCAGTCTCAGGAAATCGTTTCTTGAAGTAGTCCATCGTTTCGTCACGCCAACCCTTGGATGCCGTGATGGAACCTCCGAGAAAAGCGATTCTGCCCGTTTTCTCTCGTTCAAACTTCACTCGGCAGTTGCCCAAACCGTCGCGAAGCTTGTGGTAATGTTGATCTTGCCGCTGAACTAGCCGTTGTTCTAACGCCGCTGGGACGCCCACAGCCGTCAGCGGCAAGTGCAAACTTTGCAACAAGTATTCGGGGCTTGCCGTGGGATGTTGGGACGCACCCTCTCTTTCGGAAGCCTGGGTCACTTTTTGACTTACATAGTCGATTGCCTCGCGTAAGCTGACGATTCCGTCACCGTTGCCGTCGCGGTCGGCGTCACCGTTAAGTGCAGCGACAAGTTCTGTGGTAAAGCGACCAAGTTTTGTTTCTCGCTGTTCGGCAGCCTCTTCATCACCTTCGCTGGCGGTTATTGTCAGTACGACGTCGTCTTGCAGGAATCGCAAGGCACTCTTCAGATCGTCCGGCCGCATCAGTGTTTGCACAGCACCACTGTGACACGAATCCAAAATTGCCAGTTTGCGACAAGGTAGTTGCGATAGCGCCGCGAGATCATTGAATGACAAACAATCACCGTAACGATCGTTCATCAAATCGTTGTAGCGAGCATCGGCGGTGACAAAATACCATTGCCCGGTCAATCGGTCTCGCAATCCGTGACCGCACAAATACATCACCACAAGATCATCGGGGCTAACCGTTTTCGCCAACTCCTTTGCTGCTTGTTCCGCATACACTCGCCACATCGGTCGAGTGGCGTCCGCATCAACTAACTGGTCGGTCGTGACTCGATAAAGTGGCGACGAGCTTTTCTGGAACAGGTTTGCGATCACATCCGTTGCGCGGGACGCGAAATCGAGAGACTGAATTTGTCGATCCCGATACTCGCTGATCCCGATCGCCAAGACATGCAATCGTGGCATTCGCGGCGGATGATCGGTTTGATGCTCATAGTCAAGCACAACACGATCAATGGCCGATGCTTCGGTTGCTGCGACGAGTTCGAGTTGGATGCGTGAGTCACTGGGCAAACGCAGTTTCCAACGATAGGTTGCCACACGCTGATCATCGATCATCTGATCCGCGATGATCTCGCGATCGAGCGCTGGTACTCCGCTGGCGAATACTTTGAAATCAACCAGCGATGCGCCGCTGGGAATGGTGATATTCGCGATTACCTCAACTTCGTCTCCCTGTAAAACTTCGCCCGGCTGTGGCTGGATCACCTGGATTCGCGGCTTACTGCGATATTGATTCACGATCGCTGTTTCACCAGGCGGCGGACCAATCCCACTTACACTTTCTCGCATCGCCGCTTCCAAGCTACCTGCCTTTAGCAACCGTCGCATTGTTGCGGGCCGTTCGAGCAGTTCGCGGAACTGGGCAGCACGAAAATAGTCTGGCAATTGATTGACACCACGATTGATCTGCCAACCGAATCGCAAGTGACCGTTGAACGAAGCGTTGTAGAATCCGGCGGGCGTCCACATTGCCCATTCACGAGTCGTGTCCACAAACAACGTTGCGATCGGCTGCCATGCGGCAAAACTTTGGAAGCCAGGAAGAGGTCGTCCTCGACGGGTGAACTCGAAAACGACGAGTGCATCGAAGGGCAATGTGCGAAGTTGCTGTAACATCTTTGTCGCATCATTTTCGGCAAATGTTTCACTGCCATCGTCACTGGACCATTTGATTCCAATTAACCGATCACCACTGCGGACTCCACGAAAATACAAGGGCCCATCTTCGCGAACTTCGGCGGCAAGCAGCTGACCACTACCGCCATCCGCGTTCTCAATCTCAAACTGAACGCCCCAGCGATTCTCCGTCTCACTCGCAGTCAGCACATCGTCAAGTTTCCACACACCGATCATCGTGTCCGACGAGCCGCTGGCTAAGTAACTTCCATCCGCGGAAGTACTCAGCGAAAGCACTTCTCCCTGATGACCGCGGAACTGGCGCAGTAGTCGCGGCGGATTAGTTGCGTCGGCTGCGTAAACGTAGATATTGTTTCGACCGCCCGAACCGACGATGATAATGTTTCCCGTCTCGTCGTCACCTGCTGTGACCTCAAGCGTAGCGATTGCCGTCGGAGGGCCGTGTATCTCTTCGATTAGTGGCAACACACCACGAGGCTGATCATCTTCAAACAACTGATACCGCCGTCCTTGATCAAATTTACTCGCTTTCATCGTCCAGCGAGCTGCTAATCGCTGGGCTGGCAAGTAGTCCGCGTCTTCGAGACGAGCTCGTGGCAACAGCCGCACTTCGTCCAATTCAAAGACGTCGCTCAGTTGTGAATTTCCGGCTGCATCGCGTTCGGTAGCGATGGCAATCGCGTAACTTTCGCTGTTATTACTAAATGCGACGCGTTGGATCGGTTTGGCGGGAACTTGCAAGTAGCCACGCGGGGGCTCAACAAACTTGTCATTGGCATCAATATCCAGCACGACTAGGCGGTTGCCCACAGCGGCGATGGCTTGACGCCCAGCAGCCTGCCATACGATGCTTCGCACATGATCGTCAAACGCCATCTCGCTCAACTTGACTGGCGGCACGGCCTGTGTATTCCACCACTGGACGACTGATTTTCCGACGCCCGCATCGTCCACAGAAACAACGGAAGAAACAAGTAATCGCGATCCATCGTCATTGAACTTCAGTGCCAGCGGTGTATGACCGACATCCAGTTTCATTTTCGACGCTGGTGAACCATCCGCGGCCAACATGATCAGCATTGTATTGCCGAAAGCGTCACTCACAATGATGCGACTACCATCGGCAGTTGAATCAAAAGCGATCGCGTACTCCAAAAGTTCGATATCGTCGATGACCGTTGATGCGCCATTTGCCAAATTGATGAGATGCAACTTCCAAACCAATGCTCCGTTCTGAGAAACTCCGGTGTAACGCGTAGTAACCACCGTTTGATTGCCGACCCAAGTAACGGGGCCAAACACACGGCGATGTTTCAAGACGTCGTGAAAGGCTTCACCGTACGTCACACGATCTTCGTCAACCAGCACCCGACTGGTCCACAATCCAGTAGCGGCATTGGGCTGCCAAAGAATCAATTTTCCGGTAATGTCCGACGAAACCAGTTGTGCTGAACCATCCCGCGCCCAGGCCAGCGACGTGATGACCTGGCGATGTCCCGATGTCTCATCAACCAACGTACGAGTTAAGTCCCCCGAGACGGCGTCCACGATCCAAATCTCACCCAGTTTTCCGTCTGCGCCGTGACCTGCCATGGCGACTTCGTTACCGCGACTGGCTACGGAGTAGATTCGACCGCGCGGTCCACGCACCACTGGCCAACGGACTGTGCGGCGATGGAACCAACCTACAGGCAGCGTTTCTTGGGGCGACCACACATGCAAGTCTTTGTCTTCACCCCCAGATGCCAGCAGCTTTCCATCGCTAGACAACGACAGCGAACGAATTACGCCTGTGTGTCCGTCGAGCGCTAACCTCAACCACGGTCGAAGCTGGCCCGTCAAATCCGTGCCGTCAGCACCGACATTGGCAACTCGAAGCCCACCGGGAAGCACGGCTTCGCTGATATTGGCACCAGGTACTTCAGGCTGCGGCTTACTCCCAGGCAGCACTTGTTCAGTCGGCGGTTGAGTGACAACTTCTGCGGGAAGCTGTGCCTCGCTGGGTAGCGATTCTTTGGGTTGTGTCTGCACCGGTGGCTGCTGTGCAGTGACTTGGGAGATCATGCTCGCCAGCATAAAGGCGCACCATGCCCAGGAACGTGCGTTGCCAGTCGATGAAGGACGAGGAAATGACATGCTGAGTCTCGTGGAACAAAGGCAAGAGATACGAATATCGTAACCGACACTGCGATTGGAAACGCGACGTATCCTCTTAATTATGCTAAGGTAAGCAGCTGAGCGTCGAAATTCTTAAACTTTTTACTTGGGCTACGACCATGCGATTGATCTTAGCAAGTCTGGTGATTGCATTCAGTTCCGCGTGCGCCGCGATGGCCCAAAGTAATCGCGAAGATATCAATCCTCAGGAGACACCACCTCAGGAGACGCCAGCGGGAGCCGCACTGTCGACTCTTTTTTCGCCAACCAAAGCTCCGCCACGGAAAACGATGGGATTGCTGCAGCGAAGTTTTCTTGACCTAGCTGATCAAGGTGATGCGGAACTGGAGGTTGCCATCGTCGTTGATGGGACCGATTCCATGGCAACCGAGTTGGCAGGTGTGCGGTCCAGTATACATCAAATGCTCGATGATTTACGACGATACCGTCAAAACGATGTTCGCGCAGCTCTGGTGATCTATCGCGATGCTGCGTCTCCGTCAGGTGAATGCAGTATTCCGCTCGCCCGATTCACTTCCGATGAACAAGAAATTGCCAAGGCAGTCGAGTCTCTCGTGCCAGAAAGCGGCGCTCCGTTTTTTCATGAACTTCCGGACCTCGGATTGCATACCGCATTGACTCAATTGCCTTGGACAGAGGACCCACGAGTCCAGCATTGGATAATGCTTTTCGGCGATGCACCGCCTTACGCCGAAGGGTTTGCGGACACCGCACATCCGTCAGCACATCGTCGCTATGGCACTGAGTTGCTGGTTGCATTGGCTACGCAAAAAAACATACGAGTCAATTGCATCCTTTGCACGAGCAGCCGAGATGTTGTTGAACCCTACGACAAGGCAATTGATGAAACACGCGGATTCATGAATACGCTCGCTAGCAACACCGATGGTTTGATGCTCGATCTTTCGTATCCAGAGATTCGCACTGCACTCATTGACGCCGGAAAGCAACCCGAAGTTGGACTAGCTCAAATCGAGCCCATCACGGCGATTGACTTGGCCGCAGCGCAACGGATCGACGGCACTCAGGTGGCTATGACAAAACCGGTGTCGCTGGCAATATTGCCACACTCGCCGTTGAGTAGTATGACATTCAATCCTCAAAGCGAAGCGGTACAAGTTTCCACGGCACTACGACATCGGTTTTCGCAATTGCCCGGCGTTCGTTTGGTTAGCCCGTTGGACATTGAACGACAACTGCGGCGATTGCGCAGCGACGGAATTCCAGTGGACCAATCACTTCGCGGTTTAGCAGGCCGTCTTGGCGTCGACTATGTCGTCTGGGGAAGCGTCGAGCCGAACTCTGCACGGGTGCAGACGGCGGCCTACCGACGCAGCGATGGCTCTCGGATTGTGGAGATTAGCTTTGACGGTGACCGGGGAAAGCTCGTCAATGTTTTGCTCACTGCCGCGTCAAAGGAACTTGGGGCAGGTGATGAAGCTTTTAGCACTTTGTCGTCGAGGATGAAGTCGCTGTCGCTGGACAACACTTTGAACCAGCCTTTGGCCAACGACGTGTCGACGAGTCGTGAGATTTTGGCCGCGATGGAAGCACTGGAGCAGTCCCTGGCGCTGGAGGCCGGCGATACGGCGTCGGTCGCTTTGCTGGAGCAAGCCAACACATCGTTGAAAGCCGCGCTCACTGCGGACGGTAAAAACGCGTTGGCTCACTGGTTGGCTGCGAACGTTGCTTACAACCAAGCCACGCGACTGTTTAAGCTTGGCCAGAAAGAAGCCGCTGAAACACTGATGCGTGAGATGAAATCATCGTTACGACGCGCGATTCGGGAACGCAGCGATGTCGATGTCCCAAGTTTTGTTACCGAGATCGAGGCTGACTATGCATTGCTCGTCGATCGCAATACCGCCAAGGCGATCGAGAAGTACAAAGAATTGACGAGCGAGGACATGCCGCTCCAGTCCCAACTTCGTGGGCATTGGATGCTGGCGGGGATCTATGCTGGCGATTGGTCTGTCGGTGACTCGGTCACGGATCCGAAACTCGCTCGACAGCATATCGTACAAATCCTGGCAAACTGGCCGGACAGCCCCGAAGCAACGTTGCTGAAGCAATGGTTGCGTTGGAACGATTCGCTTGAACAGACGGAATTCAATTACCTGCCGCGTATGAATGCCGAACTGGCCGACGTCACCGAAGCATGAGTGTTATTTACTCAGCGTGCCGAGCGACTTATCGTACGTCCTAAATAGGTCGTACTCATTTCAAGGCCATACTCCATGACCCTTCCCAGTCCGTTAAATCCCCGCGAGCGAATCCTCATGGGACCGGGGCCCAGCACTGTTCCTCAGCGTATCTTGAAGGCACTTGCGGCGCCGACACTTGGGCATCTGGACCCCCAGTACATTGGATACATGGATGAAACATGCCAAATGTTGCGAGAGGTTTTTCGAACTGAGAACCAACTCACTTTTCCTGTCTCGGGAACTGGTATGGCGGGAATGGAAGCCGTCGTCGTGAACTTGATCGAACCCGGCGATGAAGTGCTCGTGTGTGTAAACGGCGTGTTCGGCGGACGCATGAAGGACAACATGGAGCGTGCTGGAGCCACCGTTCACGTTGTCGAAGCCGCTTGGGGTGAAACCATCACCGACGAAACCGTCGCTTTGGCAGTGGAAAAGTACCCCAAATCAAAACTGCTCGGAATCGTGCATGCGGAAACTTCCACGGGAGCCCACCAAGACCTGGTCGGAATCTCCAAAATCGTTCGCGATGCTGGGATGTTGTTCGCTGTCGACGCGGTCACATCGCTCGGAGGTCATGAGTTGAAGGTTGACGAATGGGGCATTGACGCAATTTACTCGGGAACTCAAAAGTGCTTATCGTGTCCGCCCGGATTGTCACCGGTTTCCTTTTCACCGCGGGCGCTTGCCGCCATGGATGCTCGCAAGACCAAAGTCCAAAGCTGGTACTTCGACGTTTCGATGTTGAAGAACTATTACACGGGCGGTGGCGGTCGTGCATATCATCATACGGCACCGATCAACATGGTCTACGCGTTGCGTGAGGCCCTTTCAATCGTGCTGGAAGAAGGCCTTGAATCACGAATCGCTCGCCATCGCGAAATGCACTTGTTACTTCGCGACGGGCTCGAACAACTTGGTCTGACCTATATCCCCAAGCAATCGTTGTACACTCTTAATTGTGTGGCTGTACCTGGGGCGATCGACGAGGCGGCGTTGCGGCGGCGATTGCTGGAAGAATACGACATCGAGATCGGCGGAGGTTTAGGCGTTTTCGCCGGCAAGGCATGGCGCATCGGATTGATGGGTCACGGCGCGACCCGTCGAAATGTCGCTACGTTTTTGTCGGCGTTAAAGGCATGCATGAACTGCTGATTTTGTGCGGCTCAAAGTTCCTTCAATTGCCTAATGGATTCGCGAGCGCGCTTGAGAAATTCGTTCTTGGGCTCTCCCGCTTCCAGGAAAATAGGCGGTCCGATCGTGATACAGCTCAGCAGCGGCACTGGCAAAAACTCACCTCGCGGCAAAATTCGATTGACATTGTCGATATAAACGGGGACCAATTCTAAGTCTGGTCGTTTCTTACCAAGATAGTACAGGCCGCTCTTGAATTCGCTCATCTCATCGCCTGCGGATCGACTGCCCTCGGGGAATACGATCAATGAATAGACGTCCCCCATCTCGTTGATCATGATATCGATCGGGCTTTTATGGACCTTGATCTCCTTGCGATCGATCAGCAATGCATTGAACGATTTTGCAATGTGCGTTTTGAACCAACCGCCAGTCCAATAGTCCTTGGCCGCAACGGGCCGCGTGATTCGACGAAGTTCGCGTGGTAGAGCCGACCACAACACGACGGCGTCGAGGTGGCTGGTATGATTGGCAAAGTAAATCCGCTGGCACGTGTCCGGTTGGCAGTCAATCCACCGAACCGTAAATCCACTGAATAACTTTGCAACAACTACGATCACATGGCTGGTAAGCGTCATGCGACCAGTTTATTCGCCCGAGTAAAAAATGGGCACTAGTGCAAAACGCTTTTTGTAGCTGCCGCGGCTACTCCTTGGAGGACCGGGTTTTCAAATGAACGTGTTTTCTGACAAGTCGCGTAAACACGGGCGTCATACAGCGTCGTTACCAGGTCTTGGTAACCATTAACCATCGAATTGAGCGAGCCGGTCTGTACGACGTGCTGACGTCCGGCGATTCCCATCGCCTGGCCATGTGAGGGTCCAGCCAATATTCGCGACACCGCCTGGACCATCGACTCGCAATCTTCGCTCGCGACCAAATAGCCCGTCTTGGCTTCTAGAATCGACTCGCGAATCGAACCAACGTCCGTGGAAACAACGGGAACACCACACGCCAGCGATTCGAGAATCGATACCGGTGATGCTTCGTTGAGCGAACAGAGCGCAAAACAATCCAGTGCAGCAACCAACCTCGGCGTGTCGTTTCGAGTCCCCAGCAAGTGAACGCTTTCGCTTATTCCGAGGTCGCGCGCCGTGCTTTCGATCAAACTTCGTTGAGGTCCGTCACCAACAATCACAAAGTGTGACGTTGGATAAGAGCGAGTGACGGCGGCTGCCATTCGAATGAACAATGGATGGTTCTTTTCTGGGCGTAGTGCAGCGACAATTCCCACAAGTGGTGTCGAGACGTCTAACCCAAGTTCCTTGCGAACCGATAGCCTTGCTTGGTGATCGGGGCGAAAGCGATCACAGTCGACTCCGTTGCGAATCACGACGACTTTGGATGCCGGAAATTTCTCGAAATTCCGAAGGAATTCGCCGTGTGATTCCGCAACACCGATGAAGGCGTCTGTGATTGGTGTAAGCATACGGTTCAATCGGCCTACACCGTCTGGCCAACCCGTCGAGTGCAGTGCCGACGCGATGACAGGAACGCCCGCGAAATGAGCGGCTAATCGTCCCCAGAACATTTTGTCGCCAGCGCCAACCGTAATGACAGCGTCGGTTCGTCGCGCCAACATTAGTCGACGCAATCGCCACAAGACGCGAACATCGTACTTGTGTTCAATAAAGTGCGAATGAACCTGAAATTCGTCTCGTAATGCTTCACCAAGAGGCCCCGGATGTTTCAAACAAACGACTTCCGGAATGATGAGCGATGGATCCATTCGTCGCATCAAGCTCACGAGTAACGTTTCGGCACCGCCAACCGGCATGCTCGTTAGTATAAACATACATCGCAGCGGTCCGCGACCGCTGCGGGGCATCAGTCGGCTCGTGCTACAACACCGATTAAACAACATATTGATTCTCACGATCCAAGCACTGGTGGCTGTTGCCAAGCTCATAAGGGATCACAGGTTCTCGTCGAACTTTCCGTACATCGAATGACAACCAATTGGTGAGCCGGGAAAACTCTGGGTCACCGTGAATCCGGCGAATATGAAAGGAGTCGCCTCCGATCAGGTTGTACCCGCCAAACGCGCTGCAAAAACCAAGCATGCCGCACTCATAAACGGCACGAATCGCAGCTGGCTGTAGGTGCTCGGGCATTCCGAATGGAAAAGCAAAGTATCGAATGGGTCGACCGACGAGATGCTCCAGTTCGTGTTTCGCGTCAGTGATTTCACGCCGAATAATTGCCTCGTCAAAGGGCTGTGAGAAATCAAAATGCGAGTGCGTGTGCAAGCCAATCTCGATGCCTCCGTCCGCCATTGCCCGCAGTTCATCGACAGTGTTAACAGGCAAAGGAACACCCGCCGTGAAATCATGATGGAATGGAACATTGTCCCTTATGTTCTGGACGCTGACAAAGTACACGCAGGGGATGCGGTAACGTATCAGAAGCGGAAGTGCGTGTCGGCAGTTGTCTGCGTAGCCATCATCGAATGTAAATGTGACGCTGGGACGCGAAGAGTCCGCTTCACGAATCCGTCGCTGCAATTCGTTCAGGGGAACTAGATCAAAATTCTCGCGACAATAGTGGACATGCCTGGTAAATTCGCGTACGGGAATCGACCACGGATTCGGGTACTCGTCTGCGACGCGATGATAAAACAGGACTGACATCGGTGCTTCGCGCCGGTTGGCCATTTCGGTCATTCGACGACGACGTGAACCAGCGACCAGCGCTGCTTGGACGTCGAGCGCTGCCATACGCATTCGTTGAAGGAAACAGGAAACCACGTGATGAAGCGACAGTGAAATTGGTAGTGGTGGGAAATGCACTACCTTCACATAGGTTTCATCGGAGACTCAGTCGACCGATTATTTCAAGAGTAATGAAAACGCATCCTCGAGACGTTCTCAAATGTATCGATTGCAGCGATTCTGCGGCTGGCACATATCGCGTTGGGAGCCGATGTCTTGAACACAGACCGGTTGCCCTACAATTTGAGTGTTTCTAAGAACGACTCATCAGAAAGCAAATCGTCGACGGCGCGATCTGTGACTGCTCGCTCTGCAGAAGTCACCGACTGCGACGTAGGTGCTGTGGCTGCCCCGTTCATCGAAGCGATCTTCGGTGTTATCGCGATGTCGGAGTCTACGCCCAGCAGGGTTGAGCCAACCGAGTCCTTTTCGGAATGCAAATCGTTGAATGCCGTATTGAAAACATCCGTAGCAATGACTTCTCCTTCACCGTTGCCACCTAGCACATTCGCTAAACCAGTACCAAACTCTCGCTCAAAGATATCATTGATAACAAGCAGAGCGTCCAAGGCCGTGACCAGTCCGTCTCGGTTGCGGTCCAGATAAAAACCGTCGAACTCGGTCAAAGGATCGATGTTACGCAGCACACTCGTATCCGGATCGGAGAACTGTCGTTCATTCAATTCAAACACAATAGCCAACGCATCTGCTGATGTGATATCGCCATTGTTGTCAACATCACCCGGTTGCAAGAAATTGTAAAACGGCGTGGACATTCCGGTGCGGATTGTTTCGCCACCGCCAAGAACGTTTCTCGCTGTGAACAACAGATTTCCGTTTTCGATGACCGGAGCCGTCATGCGCCAATCAGCGGCGTCGCTAACGACGATCGAGCTACCTGGCCCGCCCTGCAACACACCCGCTCGCAGTGTTGGTGAAAGTCGAGCAATTGATGCTCGATCAACAATGATTCTGGCGTTGGAACCTTGAGGCAAGACAAATCGTTCGAAGTTAGTGACGTTGATCGACGGATTTGTCAAATCGATTGTTCCAGCATCACCTAAAACGGTGAGCACATTTGCGCCTGCACCGCCCTGTAGATTCACACCACCGCCTGGAATTTCCAAACCGCTGGCAAAATCTAAAGTTACGGAATCATTTGCGGCACCTCCCCGAGCGACAAGTGAACGAATGCCAGATGCCGGCCCACGGAAGATTTCTAACGAACCCGAGGTCACCACAATATCATCACCGTCGGTGAGCGCGACAACGATCGCTCCCTCGATGACGTCTACCAATACCGGTGTTAGCACATTGCTGTTCTCGATTTGGAACACGTAATCTTCGACTTCACCGTCGGCTGCGGCACCGGTGCTCGACAGAGAACCCAAGGTACTGACACGGAATCGAGCTGCCGTCAGACCGCTCGATGTGCCTGCAGGGACGTTAACGGAGAGGAAATTATCTCCGGCAACAACATTGATGCTATCGAAGATTTTTTCGCCGGCGTCCTCCCAATCGCCATCACGATTGAAGTCGATCCATGCATCAAGTTTACCGAGTTGCGACGCCACAACTCTCAAGCTCGATGAGGTTCCCGTATCCCCGTCGGCCACCAAAGTTGCCAGTGCCGTCACTCCATCCTCGTCATCCGTTCCGACATTGTCATCGCCACCAAAGCTGGCGATTCCGGCCGTCACATCCGGTTGGCCATCGTTATCGCCGTCGACACCTTGCCCCAAGAACAGACTTCCCACGACGTGGCGAGCACCGTTTTGAGCGAGCGTCACCGGATAACTCGCGGCGAAACCGCTCATCGCTGCGGTCGGTGCATCACCAAAATCGAACGAGGAAGTCGCCGTCACGGTAACCAACGCACTGGTCACACGTTGGTTTCCTGAGGCGTCGCTGGCGGTAAATAAAACTCGCGTCGTACCAATTGGAAAGACCGAGGGTGCATCGTTCTCAACTACCGGGAACTCTTCGACAATATCGGTGGCCGTCACGCGGTTGAGGAACTGAACGATCGCCGGAAGTGATGCCGAAGCACCCACCGGGGTATCTGCGGGAAGTGTCAAATTCAACGTTGCAGACAAATTCGGAGGAGTGGTGTCGACAACTGTAATCGTCCTTGTGAGCACGGTCTCGTTCCCCGCTGCATCTCGGGCATGGAAGATTACCAGCGTATCTCCTAACGGAAAGAAGGGATCGAGCGCATCGGTGGTAACCGTCAGGTCGCCATCGACTAGGTCTGTTGCTGTACCACCGCTTACAAACGCAATAATGGCGGGGTTGTCTGCCGTGGTGCCACCAAAAACATTGCCCTCGATGATGATTGGTGCTGGAACGTTAAGTGTTGGTAGACCAGTGTCCAGCACCGTCACGATCGCAGAGGCGGTCGTCGTATTGCCTGAGGCATCCGTCGCTGTGAAGGTTACCGGCGTATTTCCTACCGGGAAAATCGCTGGAGCATTGTGTGTAATGCTTGGCGAAGCATCGACAATGTCACTCGCTTGTGCCGCGGTAAGGAAAGCGGCGATCAGCGTCTGAGTTGCACTACTTCCTCCTTCCTGGTCGGCTTCCACGGTGATATCCGCTGGCGGTGTGATCGTCGGTCCGACAGTATCTTCAATGGAGACGACAACATCAACAAAAGCACTGTTGCCTAAGTCATCGGTTGCCGTGAAGCGAATGGTGGTGTCTCCGAGCGTTAAGAACGCGGGCGCGTTATTGCTAATCGCAAGCGATGCATCCGCAATATCATTTGCGAAAACGGAAGCACGTAGCCCCAGAATGGCTGGACTGTTGCCCAATATTCCGCCGACCATATCAGCCTCGACGGACAAACTCGCCGGCGCCGAGATCGTCGGTGGCAAGGTGTCCTGGACTCGCACACTCGCGGTCGCTGTACCGACATTGCCATCGGCATCCGTCGCTGTGAAGGTGATCACCGAATTGCCCAACGGAAAGAACGATGGAGCGTTGTTGATCACCGACGGCACGGTATCAACTGCGTCAATCGCTGTTGCTTGAGAGAGGAACGCAACGATCGCTGGCGTCGAGGCCATGGCACCGCCGGTAGAGTTTGCTTGTACGACGATACTTGCCGGCGCAGTCACGACCGGTCCGGTTGTGTCGACAACATTAACCGATGCCGATCCGGTCGTGAAGTTACCTGAATCGTCCGTTGCACGGAACGTCACCAGTGTGACGCCGCGTGGAAATACCGCCGGAGCATCGTGTGTGATAGTGACATTCGAATCGACAATGTCGGCCGCTACCGCGCGCGATAAGAATGTCGCGATTGCTGGCTGTGTGGCGTTTGTTCCAGCGCCAGAAACTGCCTGCACGGTAATGTCTGTCGGTGCCGTAATGGTAGGAGCCGTTGTATCGACAACCGTAATCGTCGTTGTTGCCGTGGCCACGTTGCCTGACAAATCGCTGACGCTAAACGTAACCAGTGTGTTACCGACGGGGAAAACGGCCGGCGCATTGTGGCTGATGCTGGGGTTGGGATCGACGACATCACTCGCAGTTGCGGAGGCTAGCAATGTAACGAAGTCTGTTCGACTGGAGGAAACCCCACCTGACGTATCACCCTCAACCGTAACGCCCAGCGGAGCAAGCACCATTGGCTGAACGCTATCGACGACCGTCACCGTTGAACTTTGTTGCACCGAATTGCCAAACAAGTCAGTCGCCGTGAACGTGACCAGAGTGTCTCCCAGAGAGAAAAATAACGGCGCGTTGTGGCTGATGATTGGATTGATATCAGCAATATCCGTGACAGATGCTGCATTCAGATAGGCAACGATACCTGCATTGGTGCCCGTAGTACCTCCTACGGAATCAGCTTCAATGACGACGCTCTGCGGCGGAGCCAAAACGGGCGAGGTTGAATCTTGCACGGTGACGAATGCCGATCCCGTCGCCGCATTGCCCACATCATCGGTGGCTGTAAAGACAACGAGAGTGTCACCGATTGGGAAGATCGCCGGCGCATTGTTGGTGATCAGCACGGATGAGTCGATGGCGTCGGCAGCCGATACGCCAGCCAAGAAACTCGTAATCGACGAACTACTTCGCAGAGCACCGAGAATCGTATCCGCTTCAACAATGATTGATGCGGGCGGAGTAACGGTCGGCGGTGTAGTATCGACGGTCACAGTGAACGGAGATCCGCTTAAATTGACATTCCCTGCCAGATCCGCTGCGACGTTTGCATTCACTCCAACGCTCACCGGTCCGTCACCAGTCGCAATGACCGACGCGATGAATGAACCGTTGCCGTTGTCGATCAAGTTCGCCACGGTTCCACGAGTCACGACGATATCCGAAATCACAAAGCCGGTTACTGCTTCACGGAAGTCAATGGCTACGGCAACCAGCGAGGCACCGGTCGTGTTAGTGGGGCCGCTAAGAATCGGTGTCGGCGGTGTCGTATCGACGGATATTGCTAACGGTATCGCCGCCAAGCTGGAGTTTGTCGCCATGTCACTCGCAGCGCCAGTCGGAACCGCGATGTTTACAGTTCCATCGGCTATCGCGTCGATTCTCGCCGTATAGCGTCCATTGCCACTAATAGAGAACGCAGTAACAACACCGTTGTCGACAACCAGGTCTGTGGGTGTAAAACCATTAACGTCCTCTCCGAAGTTAATAATGACATCAAAAGGATCGGTCGAGGTTGGACTCGCCGGACCGCTAAGTACTGGGGTCGGACGCAGGGTGTCGATTGTCACCGAATACGGCGTTGCCGCGAAACTATCATTTCCCAACGTGTCGGTTGCCGTCGCTGCTCCGACATTCACGGTCACGACGCCATCGGATGCCGCCGTGATCGTTGCAATGAATCTTCCACCGCCAGCATCGACCAGACGGGACACCACGCCGCCAGCGACAGCGATGTCGCTAATCACAAAACCGAGCGGCGCTTCAGCGAAGTCGATGACCACGTCAAATGGCGTTAACTTCGTGGGGCTTGCTGGACCTGTGATCGTAGGTGTGGGGCCAGTCGTATCGATATCGACGGCGATATCGATCGCGGCAATACTGGCGTTGTTCGCCAAATCAGTCGCCGCACTGTCGACGACACCCATCGTGACGCTGCCATCTCCGATCGCGTCGACTGTCACTGTGAACACACCGTTTCCGTTGTTGATCAAGCCTGTAGCGAAACCGCCGCTCACCACAAGATCACCAAGACTGAAACCGGTTACAACCTCTCCGAAATTGACCGTCGCAAAGAACGGGTCGGAGCTTGTTGGACTAGATGGCCCTATGATAACTGGCGTTGGTCGCAATCGGTCGACCGTTACGCTTAACTGTGCCGCAGCTAGCGTCAATTTGCCTGCAGCATCGTTGGCCGCCGCCGCGTTGATGTTGACGTTGACAGTTCGGTCCACGGGCACGGCTAAATCAAACGTGAATTGCCCATTGCCTTGATCCACAAAATTACTCGCTGTACCACCAGCAAGTTGCAAGTCAGCGGCGGTGAACCCGGTCACTGGCCCACCAAAGTCAACAACCACGGGAATTGACGATGAATTCGTGGGACTGGGTGACGTTGTCGTAATCACAGGTATCAAGAAATCATCGTCCAGGATCGTCGTCGTCGCACGCTGAGTGGCCACTTCCCGTCCATTGGTCACCGAGACAATATCGACAATGATCGTTTCATTGCTTTCAATAGCCGAATCAAACACGGCCCGCACACTGGTCGAGCCTGATAATTGGCCTGCGGTGATGGTGATGGTTGCCGGGTTAACGGTGTAATCCAACAGCGGAGTTGCTTGCCCCGATAATCCAAGGCCAACCGTTACATCGCTCGTGTAGACGTCCGAAAGTGTTGCGGTAAATGTCGCGCGGCCACCTGTCTCCGAAATCTGAGCGAGATCGACAGCAAGTCTCACGTTGGGGACGACTGACAGCACGACGTCGTTTCCATCGCCGCCTGCATAGGTCACTAAGGCCGCATAGACGCTACCAAAGAAATTTGAAATTAAGGACTGTTCCGCAAGTCCAGAAAAAGTTCCAGTCACAGCGTCGGTGCCATCGTTGTTGATGATCACGATCGAATCGCCTACCGTTGGCAAGTAACCAGGAACATTTAACGGCGTCAGTGTCACATTGCTGCCAATGGCAACGGATCCCACGACGTCAACTTGGTCGTGATCGGTCGCGGTGATGCCGGGCGTCAATCCTCCTATTTCGACAACGTAAGCACTGTTGTCGGCGATCTGCAAATCACCAACAACCTGTACGATGCCTGGTGAATCAACCACTGTTGCCCCGGGACGTACCTGGCCGTCCAGGGTGACGGTTCCGCCGGTGATGTCGATTCCCGTTGGCATCGCATTGGTTATCGCACCCGAATTACGAGCAATGACTTCCGCCGAATTTGTCGCAGCGTCAATAACATTGATGTCGATATTGGCGCCAACGATTCGAATGTTGTCGGCAAACGTTGCCGTATCAATAAGTACATCACCCGTTCCCGCATTCACATCGCCCAGAGTGATGCGTTGAAAACCATCTACAATCTTTGATAGTTCAATATCATTGATATCGAGCAACCCAACTCCGCCACCCACTCCGATGGTCGTCGCAGGTGTTCGCGGACGGATGGTTAATTCTCCCGTACCTTGAATGGCTGTAATGTCGTCCATGTCAAGCGTATCAGCAGTGATCGTCAGATTCCCCGACCCGATTGTCGAACCGAGAAACGAAACATTGGGCAGCACAACGCTAACGTCTCTTGAATCAATCGAACCAATACCAGCCAAGGCGATATTTCCATCACCACCTGATTCAATGGTTCCACCAGACATTAAGATGCCGGAATTGGAAAAACCTATACCATTACCGCCGGCTCCTGTGATGCTGATGTCACCGTCAACGCTGCGGATACTCGTTCCCGTTTCGCTGATTGATATTCCGGAGTTGTTATCGTCGCCGTCACCACCCCGACCGGCGATCGTGATATTTCCGGCATTACTTCCATTGCCAATGGAAACCACGCTTGAGAACTGTGACAATCGCACACCGTCATTGAAGGTTCCGCCTACTTCATTGCCACCACGTCCAGCGAGCAGAATGTCCCCGTTGACCGTCGTGACTCGCGAGCTAACCAAATCAATACCCGTGAAATCGCCAACGACTGGCAACACAGCTTGATTGGCGTTAACCGCGATATTGCCTTCGACAGTAACCAGATGCGAATTATCGTTCAAAAATACATTGCGTGTCGCATTGAGAACGATCGCACCACTACCGCCGGTAGTAAGCGCTGCACTTTCCAACCGGATTTCACGACCTGAGATGGAAACGTTTGCTGTTCCCATTTCGACAGCACCGACGATATTGACATCGTTTCCAGCCGTTCCTCCGTTGATTGTTAGAGCATCTGTCGGACGAGGGAACGAAATACTCTCTGCGGGCGCCGATCCGACGCGGATATCTTGTAATCCGATACCGGACGGAGACACAGTCAACGTACCCGCAGCATCGGTATAATTCAGCGTCGTGGTATTCGTGCGAACGGTGCTGGTGATCGGTTCCAACTCGCTGTAGGTAATTTGTGCATTGTTGGAGATACTGATTGTTCCGCTGCCTACACCGGCGAAATTGTAGATCGCGTTGGGCAAAGCCGTGCTGCCAATAATATGCAAGCTGTTTTGCAGATCATTCGCCGGATCACCACCCTTGTAGTTAATCTGTTTGGCAAAGTTACCGCTATCCAAACTGACTCGCAGCGTATCGTTGCCTCCCAGCGTATTAACGAGAATGTTGGGACCAGTGACGGTTGCGAATGGAATGGTCACGAGGTTGGTGCCACTGCCGGATTGTCCGGGCAATGACGAGGTGATCGTCTGGCGGGCACCGGTGATGACAAACCGAGCATTGGTTGTATCCGAAGCGATGGTCAAGTCGTCTGAAAAATTGCCGTTAGCGTCCGTGATGACTAGGTCGCCCGTCGCGCTCAGGTCGACCGTGGTCACCGCTGGCACGGGATTGAGCAACTCGGTGACGTTAGGCAGCGTCCAAACGCCGCGCCCCATGGTACCAGCGACCAGAATGTCATCAGTGGCGTCATAATCCATGTCGTAGGTCAGCACGGTGGGAAGATCGCTGCCCAGTTGCACCCAAGTGCCAAATGATCCAGCCAATGACGCAAACACACCTCGGTTTGTGCCGACGACTAGTGCATCCAGTGCGGCGCTGGCAACATACGAGATGCTCAAGAAACGCGACGCCATTGAACTCAGATTCCCGGTGATCGTGCTCCAAGAGAGCCCTTCGTCAGCCGTTGCGAAAACGTCATCAGTATCGATTACAAATGCGCTCGCCCAGTCGTCCGGGTCAATTGTCAAATCAACCACGAGATCCGTGGTCGGTTGGACAGGAGTAATAGTCAGTGGCGCGCCGAGTGTCGTTCGTAGGTAGACATCGTTGTCCGATCCTGCCCAAATCACACCCGGGTTATCTGCACCATTCTTGCGACCGCCATAGCTGAGTGCATTCTGAACCAAGTCTGTGACGGGGGCTGCGTTAAGCGATGTTACCGAATCACCTTGATCCAAACTTTCGAACACTTGATTGTTACCCTGTATCAACAATCGTCGAGGGTCAATTGCATTTATTTCAACCGGTGTGCGAAAGGCTCCGTCGTTGTCAGTATCAAATCCGACAAGTGCAGGGTTGACTTGCGAAATCAAAGTTCCAGAAGCATCCCAAGTCGATTTCGTGAATCCAGCTAAAAATTGATTGCTCGTGTAGCGGATCGATTGATTGACTCCAGCAAGTGAAATGTTATCGATTGCCACATCGCCACCATCCGCAGTGGATAGGCTGACCCAGGTTTGGGCGCCGGCACTGGGTTGGTAGGTTGTACCGGTGTCTTGATTGCCACTGGTGATGGTGTTGGAAAGGCTGTCATAGGCGACATCGTGCGTCTCGGTGATCTGCAGGTTTCCACTGATCGAAAACCAATCGCCCGTGTTGTCTCGTGGATTGGTGCGACGGTAGAGACCACCATCGTTGGTCTCGATCAAATTTCCATTGGCATCAAATGTCATCTCACGCGAGTCGGCATGCGGCGCTGAACTGTTGGCGGTACCACCACCGGCAGCCCCAAGCGAACTGCTATGGGTCAGGTGGACGAACTGCGAGCCTAATGGCTGGGACGCATCGCCTCGAAAAATTCGTCCTGAAAAATCCGTTGCACCGATCGAGTTAGGAAAAGGTACCATCTCAGGTCCGGGACCGGGTTGTCGATCGCCAGCGACGTAGACGATGTTGATGTCATTGGGGTCGGCGACAATCGAGAAATGGATGTTGCCTTGACCACCAGCAAGTTGAGCAGGAGTAGGATTGGATCCGGGTTGTGGTCCCTTTCCGGCGCCTGGGCTGACGCCAAAGTCGACGCCACCCTCATTCGTGACCGGGGTGTCCATCTGCGTCCAACTCAATCCATTATTCGTACTGCGAAACAGGCCTACCAAACGATCGTCCGGTGGAGTGTTACCGTTATTGATAATCGCTGCATAAACTACTCCGAAACCGCCGGTTGCCAATTCCAGGTTCGTGGTTGCCGACGTTCCACCGCCACCACTCAAGATCAACGCGTTCATCGCCGGGCTGCTCACGCGACTCCACGACGCACCTCCATTGGTCGATCGGTAGACACCGTTGAAGCCGCCAACGAGATCAGCAAAGACCGCTGACGTATAAAGCGTGTTTGGATTGAATGGATCGGAAACTAGGTCATAGGCGACACCGTTGGGCAACCCAGTGCCGACCCCTCCGGAGATCTGAGTGAAAGTGGCTCCGCCATCGGTACTGCGGAAGATTCCCACACCGCTGTAGTCGGCGCTGGAGACAGCAAACGAATCCGCTGTATTCGCCGATACGACAACGTTGGCTCCATTGGCCACGATACCCGAGATATTCGAGCCTTGAATTCTGTCGCTGAGTACCTGCCACGTCTGGCCACCGTTGGTCGACTTGTACAACCCAACGAGATCATTGCCGAGTTGGCCAAAGCTGCTTTGGCGGCCCGTTCCCGCGTAGATCGTTTGAAACGTTGGATCAGCGAAGTCGAATGCTAATGCACCGATCGATAGAGACGGTAAGTGATCGGTCAGTGGTGACCACGTTGGTACGCTAGCGGTCGCATTGTTGGTTTTCCACACGCCGCCGTTAACACTGCCGACGTACATCACGTTGGGATCCGTTGGGTGCGCCAGTACCGTATGCACGGCGCCAACGACATAATCCGCCGGCGCCAAATTCTCGACTTGGCCATTGGTTGCGCCGAAGGGGCCCTGAGGTTGCCAATTTCCGTCGATCAACGTATCGATGGTTACGTCATCGACGTACCAACCTTCACGATTCACATTGCTATCGGCGGTGAAACGGAACTGCAAATTAACTTGGGCACCGACGAAGGAACTCAAGTCCAAATCGACAGGTTGAAATCCATTTGTCGAGTTCAACAACTCCGAACCGCTCGTGGCGATCGTCGTGGTCACGCCACCACTAACAACGTTTACGCGAGCAAGATCGAATTGTGGTTCGGTATCCAGGAAATAGTCGAATCGAAGGCGCGCTGACGTCGCACCTCGAAGATCGATTGATGGCGATGTCAATGTACCGTCCGCATTGGCTTGATAGGAACCGCCACCAGCAACCGTTTCGCCATTGCCGAAATAAAAACTATTGTCCGGCGAATGCCCTGGGTCCAATCCTCGTCCTGTCGACAGATGCCATTGATCGGCGGGTCCGCCGCTGGAAAAGCCATCCGCCGTCGCGACACCGGCATCGTCTGAGAAGTCAAATGCTGCGGTAACCGCCAATAATCGCCGATCTTCGAGCTGTTCCACAAACACACGCCGTGCCCTGATCGTTTTCAACGCAGCACGCCTTTGCTCGCGTTTCGCTCCCTTGCGATGCATACGAATTCGGTCAGACCAAGAAGAAAACGACATGTTGGACTCGAGAAGCGAGGATGATTCACATCATAAAACGGAGTCCACTAGTTTACCCACAACATTTGGAAATGTGTCAATTTGTCCCCTGAGTTGTTCAGGATTTGTTTTGCAAAATGGGGGCAAACACCCCTAGTTTCGATCTGCATCAATACTCAAATTCGAGGATTCGAGGATTCGAGGATTCGAGGATGCGAGGATGCGAGGAGACCGCGTGTCAGCTTTCGCCGCCGAAATTCAAGACGACGTTGTCACAAGGAGCAAGACAATCGATGTTGTTCATCGCGGCATGACGTTGCTACGCTCGGGACTTTTCATCGTCAGCTTCGCGATACAACAGCCAATAGGCCGCTGGGATCACAATCAAGGTGAAAAGGGTGGACGTCAACATACCAAAAATGATCGCCCACGCTAAACCTGAGAACACTGGGTCCAGCGTGATCACCCAGTTCGCCAGCAGAGTCGTCCCGGCGGTGAGCAAAATCGGTCGCGTACGCACCGCCACGCTGCGGATGATGGACTCTCTCACGTCATGACCTTCACCTTGCGCCAAATGAATGAAGTCGATTAACACCACCGAGTTCCTCACCACAATCCCAGCCAATGCGATCATTCCAATCATGGCGGTCGCGGTCATAAAAACTGGATTGGGATATCCGCCGATCGGTGCGTCCATGATCAAATTCAAGATCCAAAAGCCTGGCATGATTCCGATCATCGAGAGTGGAATCGCACTCATAATCAGCACCGGCATCAAACGCGATCCAGTCTGGAACATTAAGATGACGAAAATACCGACCAGCGCCGCAGCGAACGCTAATCCCAAGTCGCGAAAAACATCGAGCGTGATGTTCCACTCCCCTTCACCTGCCCAATCAACCGTATAGCCATCGGGTACATTCCACGCCACGTTACCGCCGGGAGCAAACCAAGTCCGCTCATCGGCGCTGCGAGCCGTTTCCGATGTTCCGTCGGCTCCGAAAATTCGATCCCACTCCATGTCCACAATAGCATCTGCTGGCGGACGTCCCGCGACTTCACCAAACACATACACGACACGCTTGAGGTTCTTGTGATAAATCGTCTTCTCTTCGTCCACGCTGACAAACTTTCCAAGTGAACCAAGCTGAACGATTTCGCCTTGGTTGCCTTGGACGTAAATTTCTTCAAGATCGTTTATTGCTGATCGATGCTCTCGCGGCACTTTCAATTCAATCCACAGCGGCTCCACTTCATGGGGCAAGTGCAGCACCGTTGCCTTGTTCCCTCGCAGTACTGCGTCAACGGTTTCTGCGACCGCTTGCGTTGAAATTCCAGACAGCGCGGCTTTCGCTTTGTCCGTCTCGAACACATATCGCACGAAGTCGTCCTCGGCACTAATATCCGCATCCACGATGCCCGGCTCGACCGACATTCGCTGTTGCACAGATCGTGCAACAGCGATCTGGTTCGAATAGGGAGCGTCGATCGGTGCGTAAACTTCTGCCGTGATGGACGCCATCACCGGTGGCCCTGGTGGAACTTCTACCAACTTAATGTTGGCTCCCATCGACACTCCCAATTGAGTCACTTCGTCGCGAATGCGCAGCAAGATCTCGTGCGACTGCTGCTTGCGGAAATCTTTGCCAATCAAGTTGACTCGAATATCGGCAACGTTGGCTCCTTGACGCAAAAAGTAGTGTCGTACAAGGCCGTTAAAATCCATTGGTGATGCAAGACCTACAAAAACTTCGTAGTCCCGAACCTCTGCCAGCCCGCCCAGATAACGTCCCACGCGACGGGCAACCGTGTCCGTACGCTCAAGCGTTGTCCCTTCGGGCATGTCGATTACCACTTGAAATTCGTTTTTGTTGTCGTACGGTAGCATTTTCACAGGAATAGCGCGCAGCATTGGCAGAACCAAGGCAGCAGCCAATAGCAAAACCATCACCAACAGCACGCCCCATGCTTTGAATGTTCCGGTAAGAATTGGCTTAAGCACATAGCTTGCGACGCGATACAGGGGGCGAGATTCCAAATTGAACGACTCGTCGCCACCGCTGCTGTTGTCAAGATTTTTCAGCGAGACCATTGCCAGCCAGGGCGTTAAGATGAACGCCACGACCGTTGAGAGGGTAACCGTCAACGGCACATTCAGAGCCATCGGCCCCATGTACGGTCCCATCATTCCAGTAATAAAAGCCAATGGTAGGAAGCTGGCAATGATCGCGAGCGTCGACAACAACAGCGCCGGACGCACTTCTTGAACTGCTCGCAACACCGATTCACGCGGCGGCAGTACCTTCATCGCAAAGTATCTAGCTATGTTTTCGACGTCGGTGATCGGGTCATCAACGAGCAAACCGAGCGAGAGGATCAACGCAAACATCGTGACTCGGTTGATCGAGTAGCCGACAAGCAAGTTGATGAACAATGTCAAGCTGTAACAAACGGGAATCGCTAACGCGATGACGAGCGCCGGGCGCCAACCCATCGACAGCCCGATCAAGCCAATTACCGTCAGAATTGCAACGACCAACCCTTCAACTAGCTCGTTGACTTTGTCATTCGCCGTTTCACCATAATCACGGGTGACGCGTGCGTGGACTCCCTCAGGGAAATGTGTCAGTGCTAATGCCGCGAGTCTGTCATGTACCGCATGGGCGACATGCACGGCATTGCTGCCCTTGCGTTTCGCGACCGAAATATTGACAGCAGGATATACCTCATCCCTAGTTGAGTACTCTTCATCGGCAGCGCCAAAGCCGATCCAACTGTAGGTCTCTGCTTCAGCTGGCCCATCAACAACCTCCGCGATATCTCGCAAGTAAACCGGGCGGCCACCAGCTACATTGACAACGATGGACTGTAATTCGTCAACGTTGCGAATGAATGTTCCCGTCTCAACGGCGAACAACTTATCCTGCTGCTCAAAGTCTCCACCTCGCACCGTAACGTTGCTAAGCTGCAGTGCTCGAGCAACTTGCAACGGCGACGTTTGATGCGCAGCTAAGCGTTGAACATCTAAATTGACTTGAATTTTCCGAGGTCGGCCGCCGTGGACTAGAACTCGATTTGAATTCGGGATCGCCTGCAATTCTCGCTGGACTTCTTCGGCAATTCGTCGCAACTCATGGTCGCTATAACGCGCGGTGTCCTCGGCCCACAACGTGGCGACCACAATGGGAACATCGTCGACTTCTATCGGCTTGAGTACCCACGAGGCGACCGCGGGTGGAATCTCATCAACGGACGAAGTGATCTTGTTGTAGATCTTGACCAGCGAATCCTCGCGATCCTCACCGACATAGAATCGTACGGTGACAATCGATTGTCCCGTCTTGGACATCGAATAAACGTATTCGACACCATCGATTTGGTACAAAAGCTTTTCGATGCGATCGGTAACTTGGCGTTCAACTTCTTCGGCAGATAGACCTGGCGCGGAAATGAACAGATCCGCCATCGGCACAACAATTTGCGGTTCTTCTTCTCGTGGCGTCAAATACAACGCCGCCGCGCCTAACAACAAGGAGATCACAATTAGCAACAACGAAATGTCGCCGCGCAGAAAAGCCTCGACAATTCGCGTCAGCAGCGGTGGTTGCTCTACGTCATTCATCGGTCAGTCATCTCATGCAACACGACTCGTTCCCCTGCCTTCAAGCCGCTAAGCACTTCACCTCGACCAGGCATCCCAAGTTGACCACTCTTGATCAACCGGCGTTCGATGGTTCCGTCGTCCAAAACAACATCGACAAATTCCAATTGCCCCACACGCACCACTGCGTCAGTCGCCAAACAAAGGTGACGTCGCTCGCCGGTTGGAATCCGCAAACGTCCAAACATACCTTCGTACAAATCATTGCTTTTGGGTAAACTAACTTTGACTAAGAACGACCGACTCGGTGCGTCCGCTTGAGGCACGATCTCGTCAACCACGCCAGAGAATTCGCGGTCCAATGCGTCTATATGGACTTGCAACTTATCTCCGAGTCGCAACTTAACTGCCGAGTGTTCCATTACGGGCGTCTCCAGCCGTAGTGATGTTGCGTCATATAACACGAGAATTGGTGAACCTGGTTGGGCAATGTCCCCCGATTCTGCGAAGCGATCCACAATGCGGCCACTCTTGGAGGCAATGATCGTTGTATACGACAACATCACCGCCGCCTCACTTACCGCCTGCTGGGCTCGACTTTCCTCAGCCAAAGCGACCTGTTGATCGCGTATCGCCATGTCCTGATCGGCAGGAGACGCAGCATTCTGGCGAATCAGCGACTGTACACGATCGTATTGTTTTCGTGCCTGCTCCAGTCGCGCCGTTGCTGCTTGCAAGGCTTGCTTCGCTTGATCCAGTCGCGTCTGGTATTCTTTGCCATCGAGTTGGACCAGAGTCTGGCCTTCGACAACTTCATCTCCAGCCGAAACGCCTATTGAGTCGATCGTCGCTAACACTTTGGACGAGACGACTGTACGGCTAGATGCCTTCAGCGTTCCAACCGCTTCTTCGATCTGTTCCTTCGTGACTTCGTGAACAATATCCGTTGGCTGATCAGCCAACACCTGTGTGCCGCGTTGCGACCAACCCGGCAACACCTTCTCCTCGAACATCCCCGAAAGCCAAGCGATCGTCACCACAAGTATGCCCAAGCCAAAAACAACTCCACCCAGACGTGCTGCCAATATTAACCATGTACTCCACCACTTGCGTTTCAAAGTACTCATTTCCGTTGCCTCATCGTATTTGCACACCACATCATTTGGCCTCACTTCCTTTGTTGCACGTTATTTCGCCAGAATCACGTTATCTCGGCAAGAGCCGGTCCGAAAAGACGGCTCGCCCAAGGGCAGGACCATTTTTGAATATCTAGTTAACATTGCTGCTGGCACCCAAGTTACAGCCAATCCTCGCGGAAAGTCGTCATATCGCTATTATTCGATATGTTGTAGCAAGCGAAACGGCGGGTGTCCAGCGTTACTTTTTTGAGCTAAATGTTCGCCACCTCTCCTTCACAACCAGCGGGTTGACTTGCCGCCAATTCGGTTGCGGGAAAGGTGCTCGCTATTGTGCGACGTTCGGGACATAAGTCAGCGATTGGCAAACATCCCGCAAGCGTCGCTTTCATTCTAAGTGGCCTATTTCTTGGGTCGAGTGGCAACCTCAAGAGGTTGAACGACACCCAGGTAGGCCATCAAGTCGCTGATTTCTGCAAGCGACAACTCGTCAAGCAGGCCACTGGGCATCACACTGCTATTGGTGGGCAATATCTGGTCGACATCACGCTCGGAAATGTGCGTAACATTATTGTTTGAATCGCGAATCGACAGCATCCCTTTGGCGCCGTTACTGACTATTCCGACAAATAGTTTCCCATTGAGCGTTAGCACCTTCTTGCTCGCGTACTGGTCACTCACGATATGAGACGGATAGAGAATGGACTCCAATATTTCTCGGCGAGTGAACCGCTTGGAAATGTCTGAAAGGTCTGGCCCAATGCCACCGCTGTCACGATTGAATCGGTGACACTCGGCGCATCGAGCCTTTTTATAAGCGTCCTGTCCCACTGCGGGATTGCCAAATTTACCCTGGTCACTTTCGAGGTAACCGACAAGTTGATCAAAATCCCATCGTGTTTCCTCGGCGATCGGCAAAACAGCGATGGGTCGGTCGGGATGAGATTCAGCAAACCATTTTTGCCAAGTCTTCATCGATTTGTTTTTACTGGCAGGCGGCTGAACTCCGGTCCAATGCACCAGCAATTTTTCGACACTGGAAAAATCCTTCCCATCGGCTTCGGTTTCCAGGCCCAATAGGATCAATTGCCGCAAAGCCATCGGATCATCTGTAGCAACTTGAACCGACTGTAAAGCGGCTAATACATCGTCAGCAGAACTCTCGTCGAGAACATTCAAGCTTCGCACAAGATAGTCCCAGTTTTCTCCGTCGGGATGTTCTGCAAGTCCGAGTGCAACAATGTTTCGTCTTTCCGGCTCGTTTCGCCAAATATTGCGCAAATACTGCATCGCTTCCTTGTTATTGGTGGAGGAAAGCATCGCAATAATTCCAGTGCGCAAGCGACGTTCGACGTCACCGCCATGTGGGTCCGCGACAAGCTCACGATCCAGCGCCATCAAGGAATCTGCCGTCACTTCATCAATCGGCCGCTCCAATCGATAAATCGCCGCTAAAGCAGCGTTTCTCCAGATTGCTCCTTGCTCCAAAATGGCTTGCACGTCTTCATCCGAAAGAGAATCGGCAAAATCGCGAGTGACGTTCATAATGTACATGGCCAACGAGTTATTTTGAGTATCGTTCGCAGCATTCTCATAGTACTTCAGCAACTGAAATCGTTGTTCGGCAGTCCAGTCGCTGGAGAGAAACTGTAGATGCATCGCTACGAGAGTTCGGTCGGCCTCGCTCGCGTTGGATTTAAGAAACTCCAATGCCCGCGGCGCGATGTGCTCGGCGCCTAGATACGCAGCAAGTCGAATGATTTCTTGGTTCATCCGTGGATCCCCAGCCGGAAACTCTTCGGCGATCTGGTCGCGTAGCGGCACGACTAGACTTGGATCAACTTGTCCACGGTGAAGCGCCACTTCGCAGAGTCGCATCGCATCGACAAAATCCGCATCGCTCAAAAAGCCGGTCATTAACTCACTAGCACGTTGAAGCACTGCTAGCGCTGTTGATTCCTTGGGATCGGCGTTGATTAGTGCTAACATGCCTACCAATGCGATACGCGTATCGTTTGTGAACAGCACGTCGTCTCGCCAAATTCTCGGCGGCATTCTTTGAAGAACTTGTCGAGCAACAAACGCGAGAGTTCGATCTTCTTCGGCGAGTAGCTCGAGCACCGATTCAGCATTGTCCGGAAATTCGCCGCCACGAAGGATCGCTTCGCACGCGGCGCGGCGGACGCGTGGGTCGCTGTCCTGGAGCATTTCAAAAATACGTTCTTGCGTTTCCTCACCAGGATGCAGGGCCATCATTGCCGCAGCTCGTGCGCGGACTGATTCGTTGGGAGCGCGACTCAATTCGAGCATTAGCTCTTCGCTGGGCACGGGACCAAATAACTGCATCAAATCCATCGCTCGCAAACGATAATGCGGCGGATTATCGTTGCTGAACGCAACTCCGGTGATTAGTTGACTCCACTCCTCGCCCAAATCGCGTTTGATGGATGCAATATGTTGACGACTCCAAGCGGCTTCAAGTTGTGGCTGGCGAATTGCCGCAGCAATGCCACTTCCAAGATTCTTGATCCGGTCGGGAATTTCACCTTTGTAAACAATGCGATAGACGCCTCCCGAAGTTCCGCGACCGCCGGTGCAAAAATACAACGCTCCATCCGGACCCACATCAATGTCAGTCACATTGAGCGGCGTGCCTTTGAGAAAAACTTCGCTATCAGCGATGTATCCAGCTCCCCGCGGCTTGAGCTTGACGTTCAGAATTCGCCCCTCGGCCCAATCCGCAAGGAACATCGTATTGTGGTAGCGGACGGGGAACATGAAGTGTTCATAACAGACGCCGCCCGTGGGGCTGCCGCGTCCAGTATCCAGCAACATCGGCAGTCGGTCGAAGTAATGTTCGGGCCACTTGGACCATCCCGGTCTCCAGCCCATTTCACCGGCTTCGGTTACATCAAATAGCATCGTCGGACGGTACCAAGCCGTGTCCACATCCGCTTCCATGTCGGCATCGTGAACGAACAATCCACCGGCCGGATGGAACAATATGTCATAAGCGTTGCGTAATCCGCCAGCAACTTTTTCGACAACGCTGCCGTCGATGTTGGTACGAATGATCGTCCCACCAGGAGCCTTGACATCCAGCGCGTGACCGCTCGGGTCCTCATATCGCGGTAACAGATCTCCCTCATAACTGTCTCGCAGAGTTTGTCCTGGTCCGACTTTTCCTATTGCTTGAACGTAACTGCCCAAGGTGCAGTAAATCATTCCATCGGGACCTAATCTAAGCCCATGGGGGCCATGCTCGCCTGGCTGGCCCTCAAACTTAACAATCGCTTTGACATCCTCGAGCGTGCCGTTGCGATCATGATCGCTCAAACGGTAAAGAGCACAGCCCTCTGGGCCGATCCCCGTTACAAACACATCGCCATTGAGCGCTAAGATACCTTGACACGACTTGACGCTTTCACAGTACGTGCGAACTTGATCGGGAACCCCGTCTTCGTCACGGTCATAAACCAAAAGCAATGGTCCGTTTTCCTGTGATACGATGATGTGCCCAAACTCATTGAACGCCATCGCGATGACCGAACCGACCTGCTTATCGTTAAGTACGCGTTGCACTCCGAAACCTTTTTGAATTTGAAACCGTTCGCGTTGTTCGGTCTCCTGGTCCGCAGCAACGTGCTCGGGTCGATCCCATGGCGAGGTGTCACCCAAAGTGCCGAACGATGCGGCAGTGCCCCAAAGCCGATCGTTGAATAGAACGCTGGACCAGAGCTCGTCTTCTTGTTGGCTGGTTTTCCAAGATGAGTCACTGCTAAAGGTAAACCATTTGTCAATCTCCAACGGACGAACGGAGACTCTGGCGGCAAGCGCGGCTGTGTCGCCAGTTGTGTTCTTGACACGAACCGCAATCATGTTGCGACCAATCTCCAGACGATCGGAGATATCGTACTCGTCCATCTGCCGCGAGCTGCCGCCGCTGCCAACTCGTTGTCCGTTGACGTAAAGTTCGTAGGTATCGTCAGCGGTAATCTCGATACGTCCCTCGGACGGAACCTTCAAGTTGATCGGTTTGCGAAAGAAACAGACTTCGTTAACTCCCAACTTGTCGTCTGCCAGTGTTCCAGACGCCCAAATCCACTGAGCCTCATCGGCCAAGGAACCCGTAGGGAAAAGTGCACACACAATAGCCGTCAAGACCAGCGTGCAGGATGTTATCCGCATCAGATTAAAAGAGCCTTCCATGGCAGCAAAATCGCAAGCGTGGGTGCGGGAATGTTCCGGTATTTGAAAAGAGGTTAGGCCCCACCCGATGGTCAACGCAATACCGAATCTTTTCGCGATTGGCGAGTCGCCTAGCACCCGACGCCGCTAGCGTCAGCCGCCAGGGTGGTCAGATTCGTGAAATCCAATGACGACGCTAGTTTAACCACGACCATAGAGGGTCGTCAGTTCCGCCATCCGACGGGCGGTTTCAGACGTCAATTGGCCGGGCTCGAGCCGCCAACTCCAGTTCCCGCCGATCGTCGAAGGCATATTCATTCGTGATTCGCTGCCCAGTGAAAGCAAATCCTGCATCGGGAAAATAGCGAACTGGGCTACTGAGCTGGTGGCTAGGCGGATCAAGTCCCAAGCAATGTCTCCTGAAGTACAGCCAAGATACTTCACAACCGCTGCTTGCGTTTCCGCACTCTGGGAGTCGTACCAACCGCGTGTTGTGTCGTTGTCATGAGTGCCGGTGTAGACGACAGTCCGTGGCTCATAATGGTGCGGCAAGAACTGATTGGTATTCGGTTCGAATGGGTCGAAGGCGAATTGCAGGACACGCATCCCCGGAAACTCAAAATCGGTTCGCAACAGGTCGACTTCCGGCGTGATCAAACCCAAGTCCTCGGCCAGAATCGGATAGTTCTCAAACCGCAGGTTGAATTCCTCGAATAGTTCCCGCCCTGGCGATGCGACCCACTGGCCCTCAACCGCTGTTGGTGAGCTGGCCGGGATATGCCAGCAGGCCTCGAAGCCACGAAAGTGATCGATTCGAACGATATCGACCATTCGCCGCATGCTGGCAAAGCGGCGCATCCACCAGTCGAAATGGTTCTGACGCATCGCGTCCCAATCGTACAGCGGATTCCCCCATCTCTGACCGGTCTCGCTGAAATAATCCGGCGGTACGCCTGCAACAACGATTGGCCGACGCACACGATCAAGAAGGAACAGTTCCGGTTCACTCCAAACGTCCGCGCTATCAAGCGCGACAAAAATCGGTATGTCGCCGATGATGCGAATTCCACGATCATTGGCGTAACGCTTCAACGCCGTCCATTGACGATTGAAATAAAACTGCAGCACCTTTTGAATCGCGATTTCGTCACGGCATTCGTGGCGAAAATGATGCATGGCCGCTTCGTCACGACGAGCAATATCCGCGTCCCAAAACGAGTTCCACATCGCGTCGTCAATGCACCCCTTGGCGGCGACGGCGTCGTAGTGGCGTTTGACGGCAACAAACAACGAATAGTTGTCGAGCCAGTCGCCGTGAGACGAACAAAACGACTCGTATTCATCTCGCAACTGTTGGCCAGCGTGCACATGAAAACGACTGGCCGCGTGCCGCAGCAACGGTAGCTTTGTTTCCAACACAGCATCGTAGTCGACTTGCGAAAGAACGTCACCAACGTGCAAGTTGATCGGCAATCGATCGAGCCCCACGTCGGCTGCCATCGCATCGACGTCGATGAGCAAATAGTTTCCAGCAAACGACGAACTGGCGGCGTACGGCGAATGCCCAAATCCCGTCGGCCCCAACGGCAGCACCTGCCAATAGCATTGCTTTGCTTCCTGCAAGAAGTCGACAAACTGCAACGCTGCGGCGCCGATATCACCGATCCCATACGGGGCGGACAGCGAAGTCGGATGCAGAAGAATTCCGCTGCCGCGGCGTGGGAGCGCTTTATCCATCAAAGGGCTTTACTATGGTTTCTTGTTATCGTTTCTCAAGCGGCAAATAATCTCGCTTGGTGGCACCGGTGTATACCTGACGAGGACGGTTGATCTTTTTTCCAGGACTCTTGTGCATTTCGGACCAGTGGGCGATCCAACCTGGAAGGCGTCCGATGGCAAACAAGACCGTAAACATTTGAACGGGAATTCCCAAAGCTCGATAGATCACGCCGGAATAGAAATCGACGTTGGGATACAACTTACGTTCAATGAAGTACTCATCCTGCAACGCGACCTCTTCCAGTTTCTGTGCCACCTCGAACAGCGGATCATTCAAATCCAATTTCGCAAGCAGTTTATCGCAGCTTGCTTTGATAATTGTCGCTCGTGGATCGAAGTTCTTGTAGACACGATGCCCAAAGCCCATCAACCGCACTTGGCTGTTCTTGTCCTTCGCCATGTCCACGTATTTCTTGACATTGCCGCCATCGGCAACAATTTGTTCCAGCATATTGACGCATGCTTCATTGGCACCGCCGTGAAGCGGTCCCCACAACGCACCAATACCGGCCGAGATACTGGCAAACAGATTCGCGTTGCTGCTGCCGACCATTCGAACGGTCGATGTACTACAATTCTGTTCGTGATCGGCGTGAACGATGAGCAGTAAATTGATCGCTTCGGCAAAGTCTGGATCGACTTGATAGTCACGAGCGGGTGTTGCAAACATCATCCGCAAGAAGTTCTCGCAATAGCTCAGCTCGTTGTTAGGATACATGAACGGCTGGCCCATCGACTTCTTGTAGCTATACGCGGCGATGGTTGGCAATTTGGCAAGCAAGCGATAAATCGAAATCTCTACTTGGTCGGGATCGCTGGGGTCCATCGAGTCTTGGTAGAAGGTCGACAGTGCACCGACGACGCTGCTCAGGATCGCCATCGGGTGGGCATCGCGAGGAAACCCGTTGTAGAACGAACGCATGTCCTCATGGATCATCGTGTGTTCACGAATACCGCAGCGAAATTCGGTTGCCTGGGCGGCCGTTGGCAGCTCACCGTAGATCAACAAAAATGCGGTTTCGAGAAAGTCACAGTTTGCTGCGAGTTGCTCGATCGGGTAGCCCCGGTATCGCAGGATGCCTTTTTCTCCATCGAGAAACGTGATGGCGCTAGTCGTACTTCCCGTGTTGACGAAACCTTCATCCAACGTGATCAGCCCCGATTCATTGCGCAGCCGACTGATATCGATTGCACGTTCGCCCTCGCTGCCCTCGACGACGGGAAACTTGAATTCTTGTTCACGGTAAATCAGTCGGGCGGAGTCGACTTTTTTACTATCCGGACTGGCGGGCGTGCTCATGAGCAAATTCCGAAACTCTAGGCGGGTGAAACATTGACGACTCAAATAATGCTCGGTACGACTTGCCGCCGCTTGCCCTACCGCTGGAGTGCCAGTGTAACGGTGGATATCGGAAGCGACAATCAGTTGCAATCACTCGATTGTGGCAGAAGCTGGAGAGACTAGCCCACCTTTTGGTCGGTAACCGAAGCGTGGTGGATGCGTATGGACTCGATCTTGCGGTTACTGGCCTTCAAAATCTCGAACTGCGTTTCGCCGACCGTCAATCGCTGTCCCTCGTCCGGAATCAATCCGGTGTGATAGAGCACAAAGCCAGCGACCGTTTCATAGTCTTCGCTCTCCGGCAAGTCCCAATCGAGTGTTTCATTCAAATCGTCAATCATCACTCGACCGTCAACTTCGGCCGTGGACTCATTGATGATCACGATTCCGTACTCTTCGTGCTCGTCCGACTCGTCGACAATCTCCCCAACAATTTCCTCCAGGGCATCTTCGATGGTCACGACACCGGCCGTCTGCTGGAACTCGTCCAGCACGATTGCCATGTGCGAACGACTGTGCAAGAACTCTCGCAGCAGCAGTTCGACACTGCGATCTTTCGGGACAAACCATGGACGACGAGCAATCTTGGCTAGCGACTTTTCCGGCTGTTTGTTGGTCATCAAGTAAGGCAGCAAATCCTTGACGTATAACACGCCGACAATCTCATCGAGTGTCTTGTCAAATACAGGCAATCGCGTGCGGCCGCACTGGGCAACCAACGCCAAAACTTCATCCCAAGGCGCTGAAACATCAATCGCCTCGACGTCTCCGCGCGGTGTCATGATATGACCCACGGTGTCCTCATGTAGCGTCATCACGCCCTGGATCATTTCGCGAACGCCAGGTCCGAAAAATCCTTCGCGTGTTCCTGCAGTGACAATCGTGCGAATCTCGTCTTCGAGTTGCTCTTCGTCTTCATCTGCACTCTCTTCGGTACCGGTCAATCGGCGCGTCATGATCTCAACAAGTTCACCGGGAGCCGACAATGGTCGCATGACAATGGACAGACCACGCCAAAAGGGCCAAGAGTGATACAGCAGTGGCGTCGATGCAAAACGCGTGACTGCTGACGGCAACCAAACGTGCGTCAACATCAACAATCCGCTGGCGGCGATGGCCCACAAAAAAAGCCGCTGTAGGGTAATCGGATAAGTACTCGTGAAAATCGCGCCCGTACCGGCGATCAAGAAGACAACCGTGCCGATCATTCGCAGATATTCGCTGCCAGCAATCGCTGCGTCCTGGTGATCCAGCAGCGCGCCAAAACGGTCACGATTTTTTCTCAGCCGACAAAACGCTTCCAGTGGCCGCCCAGCGAATCGATCGAGTAACTCGACTCCCAGTCCTCCAACACTACCGAACAGGAAGCCGATTATTGACACCAACCACCACATTGACGGGTCGTTCACTTACCAAATCTCCGCGCAAGTTTCTATGGTGTCCGCTCCGAACCGAACAATGCTGGACACTCCGCAGTCAGTTAGCACTTGTTGTTCGACAACTCGCATTTCGCTACGGCTCGACGGGTCGACATCGTCCATGCCACACAGATGCAGCACACCGTGGACCACATACAACAAAAGCTCGTTCTCGCTGCTCCAGTCTGACTGGCCAGCAGCAGTCCGCTGTGCCGTCTCTATGCTGACCACAAGCTCGCCCTCCACTCGGGGTGGGTCGGCAACGTAGCCGAAGCTGATGACATCGGTCGCATAATCGTGTGTCAAGTGCCGTCGATTGACTTCGCGAATCGCGTCATCGCTGCAGATACGGATTCCGATCTGGCCAACGGCAAATCCGCGAGCCTGTGCCGCTTGGATTGCTGCGTCGGTCAGTCGATGTGAGATATTATCAAGCAGATTCATCGACAATGCCTGTTTTGAGTGCACGTCAAAAAGGATTTCGACACTAATTTCCGAGGAGTGTGTCATGCCGACTGTTGTCCCGGATATTTCACACGAGCGTGGTAAATCGCGGTGAGCGACTTCACCAGACTCTGCCGGATGCGGTCGAGTTGCTGGAACGTTAAGCCACAATGGTCGAACTGACCATCCGCCATTTTCTTTTGTGAGATCGCATTTACCAAGCCGTTGATTCTTGCCGGCGTGGGATCGACCAACGTCCGACTGGCGCTCTCCACGGTATCCGCCAACATCAATACGGCTGCTTCAAGTGTTTGTGGTTTCGGTCCGGGGTAACGAAAGTCTTTATCGCTGACTGATTCGCCATTCGGGTCCTCTTCGCTGCGCCGCGCCGCTTCACGATAAAAATACTCGACCAAGGTAGTGCCATGGTGCTGCAGGATAAAATCGATGATCGGCTGCGGCAGATGGTGGCTACGTGCCAAGTCGGCACCGTCTTTCACGTGGGCAATGATTACCAGTGTGCTCATTGCTGGTTGCAATGAATCGTGCTGATTGATGCCTTGGCTTTGGTTTTCGATGAAATACTCCGGCTTGAACATCTTGCCGATGTCATGGAAGTATGCACCAACACGCACAAGCAAACCGTTGGCACCAATCGAATCAGCGGCGGCTTCGGCAATTGACGCGACGTTGATGGAGTGGTTGTAGGTTCCAGGTGCACGTTGAGCGAGACGTCGAAGCAACGGGTGACTGGCGTCGCCAAGTTCCAACAGGCTTAAATCCGTTTGTACGCCAAAAGCTTTTTCGACCAGCGGCAACAACCCTGTCATCGCGGTCGCCGAAACCAAAATGCTCGCGCTCGCCCAGGAAGCTTCGCGGAGCAGACCGCCAACGAATAACTCGAAACCGACGCCGCGAAAACCAGGCTCGAGTTCTTTGCCTAACTCACCGGCCGCCAGCATTTGGCCGGTGACGATACCGACCCCAATGACAGTCGCAAAGGTGATTCCTGCAGAAGCAAGACCGACGTAGAACAAATGCGTACGACTGCGTATTCGTCCTAACAACAAAGTGCAACTGGTACACGCAGCAGCCATCATTACCAGTTCCGCAAGGTCCGCACCTAAAAACAGCGTCACACTTAAGCACGCGGCGGCCATAAACAGCAACGCGGGCTCGCGGCCATAGACCACGGCGGCAATGATCGAGGCGAAAACCAGCGGGCTAAGCTCGCCACGCCACTGATCTTTCGAAGCAAAGTAACTGAGCACCACTGCGGCGGTCATCAGGGTCAACAACTTGGCAAGCTTCCCTCGATGAAGAATCAGCGAGCGATCATCCACAAAGAAAATGTAAGTGCCGCACAAGAGATAGAAGGCACTGATCATGCCCGCGTAGGCAGCCATCCGTGTCAACGAATCGGACCACCGCATCTTTTTTGTAAGCTCTTCCCACTCCCGCCTTAGCAAACTGATTTGCTTAGCACCAACCGGCTTGCCAGCATCAGCCAGTTTCGAGTCGCCGGCATAGAAGGTCGTCAATACGGGCTCTACGCCCGCCGCTGCTTTCTGGCGATCCGTTTCAGTTAACTCGTCATCGTACGTCAACGTATCAGGTAAACGATTACCAATCCATTCACCAATCATCTTGGCAACCGTTTGCCCTGGGTCACCGGGAAAATGCAAACGAAATTGTTCGGCGAGACTCTTCTGCAAATCAATCTTGGCTTGGGCTATTCGCACTTTGCTTAGCTCAAAAGGCTCGGCATCACCGGGTTGGCCCGCCGGGTAAACACGAATGACGCGCTGGTTGCCTTGATCGATGGAGTGCTGCATCGCTGTCAACAACCCGTGTTCGTCGACGGGCCGCAACATATTGCGAACGGCATCGTCAACCTTTTGCAACTCGGGGTCGTCCGCCAATACACTCTTAAACAATGCGAATCGATCCGCCGGTGTGTCACCCGCTTCGGCGGTCTCGTCACCCGCATAGAATTGAGCGAACGCCTTGCGGTCCTCGGCATTCATTTGGTCAAAGGACGCCGCACCAAGAATCAGGAACAATTGGTCCTTGAGCGCACCGCGTAGTTGGGTGATCGGTTGAGTACGATTACTGTAGAACGCCATGACATCCCGGCGTTTTTGTGATCTCAGCACCTCCGTCGCCGCATCGTCGGGAACTTGGAACGTAACCCGAGTGATCAGATCGCGCGCTGGTACTGATCCGGTACGGTAGGCAAACGGCGGTCGCCACGTTTGGCAACAGACGAGCATGGTCACAGCCGCAACGGCAGCCATCACCACACGCACCGACCAATCGGCTTTGTTGCTACGTTCCCACCATTGCACGAACCGCGGTTTGGGAATCCCCAACGACTCGATTCGTTCCTGGCGGCCTCGCTGTTTGCTTGCAGCGCTCATAACAGTGACTCAAAACGACCCGCACAAGCGATCAGTTCGAGCCTTCGGCATCCTCCGAAGCACCGCGATTGGGTTCGTCTTCATAGGCTTCCACGATTCGCTGAACGAGCCGGTGGCGAACAATGTCGCTGCCGTCCAATCGCACGACGCCAATCTCTTTCATTTTGGACAAACGCGACAATGCATCGCGCAACCCGCTGGTCACCCCACGCGGCAAATCCAACTGAGTGGTATCACCGCTGACAACCATCTTGCTGTGTTCGCCCATTCGGGTGAGAAACATCTTCATTTGTGCGACCGTGGTATTTTGAGCTTCATCCAAAATCACAAAGGCATCATTGAGCGTCCGCCCACGCATGTAAGCAAGTGGAATGACCTCAATCACGTCTTGCTCCATCAACGTTCTGGCCTGGTCATAGTCAATCATTTCTTGGAGCGCATCCATCAACGGCCGCAAGTACGGGTTCAGTTTGGCACGCAGGTCGCCTGGGAGGAAGCCCAGACTTTCGCCCGCTTCGACTGCGGGACGAACCAGGACAATCTTGCGAACTTGGCGAGCTTTGAGTGCTTCCACCGCCGTTGCCACGGCTAAATATGTCTTGCCACAGCCCGCCGGACCTGTGGCAAACGTCAAGTCGTGATTATGGATCGCGTCCACATAACGAGCTTGGCCGGGCGTTCGTGGCTTGACCCGGCGGCCCGCATGTTGAATTTGTATCTCGTCGGAAGAAATCGGTATCGGGGTGCCTTCAATTACCGCCCCTTCCTCAATTGCCGCCGAATCCACGTCGCTGAGACTGAGTTCGCCCTTGCGCCGAGAAATATGCCGCAATTTTTCCAAAGTTCTTGTAGCGCGATGGACATCCTCGCCCTCGCCGGATACTCGAATGCGGCCATCTCGATGGGTGATACTGACGTCGAACAATCGTCGTAATTTGCGAAGGTGTTGGTCACGCGGGCCAAACAGCACGAGAACCTCGTCTGGATTCGCAATCGACAGTGTCGCTTCAGTCATTCAGTGGCCTGTATGGGATTAGTTGTAGCACTGGTGTTGGATTTTATACGAATGGCTATCGGGCAAGGTCAAAATTCTTGAGATTCTTTTGTTCAGTGCCCCGCTAAACCGGCTGCATAACAGAGGAATCCCGGCACCGCCGCAGCCAACAGCGAATCGGTCACGTCCCAGACGCCGCCCATTCCAGGAAGGAGGTGTCCGCTGTCTTTCGCCCCACATTCTCGTTTAACGAGCGATTCCGCCAAGTCGCCGCCCATACCCGCTACGGCCAGAACAGGCCCCATTATCAATGGTCCATACCACGGAGGATGCAGCGAGACGTTGGCAATGAGCGGAAAAAGCCAATGAAGGCAAGCGAACGCACTGATTGTACTGGTTAAAATCCCTCCTACCGCCCCCTCGCGGGTCTTTCCTGGACTCAGTCGGGGAATTAATTTTTTCGCCCCGAAAACGCGTCCGCCCAGTGCTCGACCGCTGAAATATGCTCCGATATCCGACGATTTGGTGACAACAATTAATGTCAACAGGGCGGCGAGACCCCACTTTCCGCTGCCAAGCAATCGAATGGCCGCCAGCAGCGCCATGGGGATTCCAACATACAGTGACACAAAAACGGCTCCAGTGATGCGATCGATTGCACCGCATGGCCCTTTTCCGTACTGAATCATTTCAATCGCTAAAATCCCAAAGACGGTTACTGCACTTCCAATAACGATCCAGCCCAGGTTGCCGACCGGACAATCGGCTGGGTAACTCGTTCCCAAAACGACCCATAACACCGGAACATAGGCACTGAACATCACCACTAGGGCGCCAAGTAAACTTACCCACCGCGAGATCGCTCGACCGCTGTCCCGCAGCAATGTCGCTGCGTCCCAAGCTGTTCCCAGACCAAAAAACAAGAGCAAGGGCAGTAGCGCCAAGGCGCCGTATCGTCCCTCAGACCATCGAACGTCCAGCAACAAAAGCACGACGATTATCGTGATCAAAACGGCAGAAGTTTGGAGGCGGTCTTTAAGCATCAGGTCCTTTCTGTCGCCAAGTTTACCAGTAACGGATGGCTGAGTGTTCAAATTGCGTGTTCAATGGGCGGAACGCGTTTTGCGACGATCCGTTTTGGAATTACCTCTCGTCGCTATCTCAACGGACTTGGGTTATTTTGAGCTGACTCCATCGAGACTTGAACCAATCGCTTCCGTCGCCGCCACTTCATGCTGATCGCCCACTCGCTGACCAAACTCTTTCCGCTCGAGCGAGGTGAAGTCTGCGCGGTGGACAATTTATCGTTTACCATTGTTTCGGGCGAAGTCTACGGTTTGCTGGGACCAAACGGCGCTGGCAAAACGACAACTTTGCGGATGATTCTTGGATTGGTCGAGCCCGATTCTGGGTACGCCGAAGTCAACGGCGTGCGGACTGCGGATGACCCGATCGAAGTAAAGTCACGACTCGGTTTCGTCTCCGCCAACGACGGAGTTTATCCCTGGTTGAGTGTTCGCGAAATGCTGCTTTACTTTGCGGACTTGTACGGTGTCGATCCGCAGTTGGCAGCCGAGCGGACAGAGTCGCTATCCGAATTGATGCAAATCAAGCCTTTATTGGATCGACGCGCCGGTTCGCTCAGCACCGGCCAGCGGCAACGTGTGACGCTGGTCCGCGGCCTGATCCACGATCCACCGGTGATGTTGCTCGACGAGCCGACCCGTGGCCTGGATGTCGTTGGCGTGCAAACGATCTTCCACTACATCGAACACTTGCGAGCGATCGGCAAAGCGGTCGTTGTGTGTACGCATCGACTGGACGAAGCCGAACGCTTGTGCGACCGCTTTGGACTACTTCACCGTGGTCATTTGCAACACGAAGGGACATTGTCGCAGTTGCAGTTGTCGACTGGCCGCGAGCACCTTGTCGAGATGTTCGTCGATCTGATGAGGAGTTGACCGCAGATGCCGAAAGCGAATATGCGTGGCCGGATTCTGCGTCTGTGCCAAAAGGAACTGAAAGAGACACTACGTGATCGCCGAACGATCATGACGCTTTTGTTAATGCCGCTTCTGGTCTATCCGTTACTAAGCATGGCGCTCAATCGCTTCCTGCTCTCCAGCGGCGCGCCCGCCGAATCAGGCTACACGGTGGGTGTGGAGAGTGAAGTGGAAGCCAACTTACTCAATGGTTGGCTATCCGATCCACAGAGCCAACCGCCCGACCCAATCGTCAAAGCGAGTGGAAATACCATCGCGATGTTTCGCGTGATCGGAACCGGTGAGTTGACGCCAGAACAGTCGTTGATGCAAAACGAAATTGATTTGGTCGCCAAGGTTGACCTAAGAGACGTTGTCCCGGTCGTCACGTTAATATCATTCAAAGGTGATGCCGCGAGCGAGGCAGCGCGACGAATTCTTATCGAGCGACTGCAATGGTTGCGAATGCGGCAAGCCGAAGCCGCAGCAAATTACCGCGAGCCACTCTCGATTGAGCTGCGCGATATGGGCGATGTCGAACCGACATCCATGCTGGCGACGGTGATACCGCTCGTGCTGGTATTGATGACCATCACGGGGGCCGTCTATCCAGCGATCGATTTAACCGCGGGCGAGCGGGAGAGGGGCACAATGGAAGCATTGATGGCGTCACCGGTTCCACGTGGATACGTCCTGTTTGCGAAGTACATTGCCGTCGTGACCGTAGCGCTGTTGACGGCCATTGCCAACTTGATCGCGATGTTCACGACGCTCTACTTTGCGAGGTTGCTGCCGATGCTGACCGGGCAGAGCACGTTTCCCTGGTTGACGGCGCTACAGATTTTGGGGCTGTTGATCTTGTTCAGTGCGTTCTTTTCGGCGCTGCTATTATCACTTACCAGTTTCGCCAAATCGTTCAAAGAAGCGCAAGCTTATTTGATTCCCGTCATGCTGCTGTCGTTGACTCCTGGGATGTTTTCCTTGATGCCAGGCGTTCGATTGACGGGTCCGCTGGCAATCGCCCCCTTGATCAATATCGTTTTGCTTGCCCGAGATTTAATTGCCGGTACCATCACACCGACGGCAACGCTGGCCGCAGTGCTCAGCACATTGGCTTACGCAGCAGCAGCATTGGCGGTGGCGTCGAAGCTGTTCGGATCCGACGCGGTGCTGCGAACGAGCGAACAATCGATTGGATCGATCCTGCGGCGTCCAGAACGAGCCAGTGCGGTGCCGAGCCTGTCCGCAGCACTTCTGATGCTCGCTCTGCTGGTACCAATCTACTTTGTTGTTTCCAACTCATTGATGCAGTGGCTTGAAGCAAACCGTGAATCTCTTACCGTCGCTTCACAGTTGGTGCTCAATGCGTTGGCGCTGATTGCCACATTCGGCTTAGTGCCTGCAATCGCCGCCTGGCTAGGGCGAAATCGATTTCGAACAACGTTTCGGCTCAGTCGACCACGGATCTTAACACTTGTGGGCTGTTTGTTGTTGGGTTTCGGAGCTTGGGCAGTCGCCCATGAGGCCTTCGTTATAGCTGATTCTTTAGGAATTGGTGGACTCAGCGACGAGCGCATCGAGCAGACCATGAAAGTACTGGCGGCCTGGAAGCAAGTTTCACCGTGGTTGCTTGTTGCCACTCTGGCATTGACTCCCGCAGTGATCGAGGAGCTGTGTTTTCGCGGGTTCTTGTTTTCCGCACTCTCGAAATCGCTGTCGCCGACTCGCGTGATCTTGGTCACGGCAATCGTCTTCGGTTTATTCCACGTGTTGACGGGCAACGTGTTGTTGGTCGAACGATTTGTTCCATCGACGTTGCTTGGATTGATTCTGGGCTGGATCGCCTATCGTTCCGGCAGCGTGATTCCAGGCATGCTCATGCACTTGATTCACAACGGGCTGTTGGAGTTAGTCGCCCGTTACCACGAAAAGTTCACGTTTCTTGGCAAGTCGCTTGACGACAAGGCTCATTTGCCCTGGACATGGATCCTTTGCGCAACGGCGATCGCTATCTGCGGCGGATTCATCGTGTGGTTCTCCACACGCGATGAAAAGGCGACGGAGATGACCATCTAACGACAAGCCATACTGTTAGTAATCGATTTCCGCGTCACGGTCGTCGCGGTTGTTCTCTTCGCGTAATTGCCGCATCGTTTCGATGATTGCTTCAGCTTCCAGTCGAATCGCCTGCTTGGGTTGTCGCTGGGACAACGCGTCCAAGCTCTCCTTTTGAAGCTGATCTATTTTCGTCCAATCCAACGACCACTGCTTCGTTGTCGCAGCTTGGCGCAGTGCTTCAACAGTGCCCGACATTTTTTGATGCAACTCCTTGGTTGCAGCCGCACTATACCGACGATAAGGTCCATTTCCACCAGCGAACGAAGATGTCGAATCACGAGAGTTTTTCCGCGTAAACTCTCGATGCTGATACACCGCAACACCTGCGCTGACCACACCGCACAGTAGTGATACCACCATCTTTCCCCACCAGCCTCCCGAGTCCGCCGGTGTCACGAGCATTGCCGTTGCAGCCATCGCGGTTGCCATTAAGAAACAAAGCGCAACCAAACACAACAACACCGGCGAAACCTTTTCATGCAAGCGAGGTTCGTTGCGTACGATTTTGGCAATAAAATGTTGGTCATCTTCGATGCGAACAATGATTACAGTCGTATTGTCTGGACCACCGCGCAGGTTCGCCAAATCGACTAACACTCGGACTGCGAGAGCGGCGGGCATGCAATCAACTATGGCACCGATCTCGTGATCCTCAACTTGGCCGGTCAATCCATCACTACAGAGCAAAAACGTATCGCCAACGTGAACTGGAAACGGCCCTTCAACGTCGATTGCAACTTCAGCGTTCGGCCCCAGCGAGCGAGTAATCACGTTTTTGGGAATTGAATGCCGTAGCGGACTATTAGCGAGTACCTGTCCGCTTGCTTCCATTTCCCAAACCAGGGAATGATCAAACGTTAGTTGCTCAAACGATGCACCCCGCAGGCGGTAAACTCGGGAATCTCCCACATGGGCAACGACAGCACCCTCTGGAGTGAGCGCTAATGAGCTGGCGGTCGTCCCCATGTTGTGAAATTCGGGATTTTGCTGGCCACGACGATGAATCTCGGTATTCGCTTCATCAACCGATTCTCGCAACGCCTCGGAAACGCTAGACGAATTTGACCTATAGTAGTGAAGCGAAATTCGCTCCGTGGCCATGCGACTGGCCAATTCGCCTGCAGCGTGAGCCCCCATTCCGTCAGCGACAACGAACAAATGTCCACGCGAGCGAAATCGTTCAATTGTTTTCGCCGGCAAACAAGCCAGCGAATCTTGATTGTTCGCGCGACGCATCCCGACGTCCGTCAGGTCGGCATAATCGATTCCAGGATTCCAGGCTTCGGACACCGACTGAAGACTCTTGAAGAAGGTTACGGCGTTTGGGAAGGCCGATATTGTATTTGTCGGTGGCATCAATACCTACCCCGGCAAAAAAACGATTTGCCATCGCCATAAACGCGTCTTCGGCTTGCGGATGCCGCCCTGGATTATTCCGCAGTCCAAACGTTCCGTCTGAATCCATCGCCTTGGAGTTTGGAACTTGACGATCGGCGGCGATCTACTGCGCAGCAGATCCTCAAGAAAAATCAACGTCGCTTCTCGCGTGCAGACGCTGTGTGACTTGATGGCTTCCGGCGGCAACCATCGCCAGCCGTCCGATCACGTCATCCAGTTTTATTTGCTGAGCTTCGTGAACTAACATGGGCGTCATTCCGGGAATCACTGCAACGGTCAGCGCACCAGCATGAATCGCACGGATTTCTTTCTCCAGCGTCAGTCGCTCCGACTCGGAACCAGCAATCAAAATCAAACGTTGACGCCCGCCGCATGCAAGCAAGGTTGGACGCGCCGTTGACAGGGCGACCTCCATTGGCGATTGCGGTTTCGCTTTTACTGGTCGAGTCGTCGTACTATTTCCTGCCGAAGTGATGTGAGTTGAGTGCATCTCGGTGACACTAGTCGACTGCCTATTCAATGAGCTTGTCAACGTAGCGCTAAGCGGCGACGAATCGCTGACTTGAGCAGGTAAATGCGGCACGCTTGGCCCTTCCCCTAATGGATTGAATCCAGCAGGAGTAATCGACTCGATCGTCGCCTTGACCACTTTCGATGCGACCTCGTTTACACCGCTCAATAAGTTTGCGGGGTTCATTGATGCTTCGGATTGAAGCACTAAGCGAACTAACCAGGGTGTGGAAACACGTTGATGCAAATGACCAAGAGTCTGCTCCAGTCGGCTAGCGATCTCGGCTGGCAGATGATTCCAGGGATTTGAATTTGTTACCGCCTCATCCTGGTTCAATAGGTGGACGGACTGCGCCAACAAAGTCGCCACCTCTACCAACCTGCCGCTGACTTTGGAAAAACTGTCGGCGATGACCTGCAATCGATCGATGGTTGCTTTTGTCAACCATTCATCCAACGCTTTCTCTGCGAAATCACAACTTGTGTCGATCGTGTGGAGATCTCTTGTTTGCCACGATGAGCCGCCGCAGACCGATGCCTCAACCAGTAAGTTAGCTTGCAATTTTGTTTGCTCGATCAAGAGCCGCACGGCTTCTATCGCAGACGTAATATCGATACGTCGGTCCTGCAATCGAATCGACAGCTCTTGCTGCAATGAAGCGATCTTCGACGCGACCAGGGATTCCAGATACGACTGGCCGATGGATGATTCTACCAAATTCTCGATGGTCTTTTGAATACTCACCGGGTTTCCTGCAGCTCCGGCTGGCAGCTGCTTCAGCGCGGAAAGAATTCGCGAACGACATTCAAGGGCATCAGCACCAAAGTTAGATCGAATACTCTCTCGAACAGATTCAGCTTGCAAGTTGCAACGACGCATCAATCGCTCGGCCAGTGGTACGGCGATTGGCTTCGCTTCAGCAGGCCGCCCTAGCCATCGCAAAAGGAGCAAACGAACGGTTGCGGGCGCAAGTACTTTCTCTTCGAATGCCATAGCAGCACCCAATCGCACCACACCGACACTGCGAATGGTCGGTGCCCCCAATTCCGTACTTTGCTCATCACCGTCAGTCTTTCGCGAGGCAGCAAGCAATGCACCAGCACCTGTCGAGTTCGCCCAAATGTAATCAACGATCGTCTCAACCGTAGTTGATACGCTTTGTTGTGGCGAGCTGGCAACGATGTAAGCATTCTTAAGAGGCGTTCTTGCAGCAGGCAATCTCGGAAAACCAGCGCCGGGGTCTCCTGGATATCCATTACCCGGTTGCATGAAATGCCGCATTTCCAATAATGCAGCGCAAGAGTCGTGAATTCCTAAGGGGCGATTCGAATCGGGTCGCAATGACTGCATCGACAAAACCGGAAGTACCGTCGCCTGCTCCAAGCCGGATTCGTCGAGTAGATGTCGCAACAAGTGGACAATATCGACAAACATCCCACTGGCCGTACCACCGGAAAGTGAGCCAACCAAGTAAATCGATGGCGTACGATCACCACATACCGCAGCCAAATGTGAAATCGCATGTCGCAATGTTTGCACTACGTCGGCCGCATGATCAACCAAAGCAAGACGCCCAAGCGGACGCATTCCCTCGGTCGTTCTACTACGCGGCACATTATAAATCCAACGACGGGACATGCTTGCCAGACGCTCCGCGCCCTCGTGTCGATATTCCATCGGGGCCTTCAACGGAGTATGAATCGTTTGACAAGGTGGAACGATTCCCGATGCTTCAGACAATCCACTTGCGTAAATTGTCTCCGCGTCAGTATCTATCAGTACGCTATGCAAATCCAAGGGGCTGGCAGCGTAAAGTTTGCCCACGCGGCCACGCAAACTGTGTAAGCAATCGGCACCGGTGCCTCCAATCGCGACCACCAACGCGTGACCCGTAATGCGAACCAAGTACTTTGAGCTATCCGCTTTGAGCTGTGGTAAATCTTGGACGACCGCATCGTTTGACATACCGTCAAACGGAGCATTTCCGGTGACGGTATCGCCACCATGCAATTCGGCCCCACGTCCCGATACTGATGTCCGCCCACGCGGACTTCTGAGAGCATCAACGAACTCTTTACAACTGTCGTAACGACGTTGCGGATCTTTCTCCAATGCCCTCGCGATGACAGGACGATCGCTAGGTGGTAAAGGCTCCAGATCCGGTGAACTATTCACGTGCTGTGTTGCAAGCTGGGCGATCGTCCGACCACCGAATGGACGTGTTCCGGTCAACAATTCCTGGTACATCACTGCAAGTGAGTACTGATCGCTGTGGACGCTCGGTCGACCATCAAAAACTTCTGGCGGTGCATAAATCGGCGTCAGCCCACCGATCACGCTACAATCTTCATCCTTTAAATCTTTCAATAAGCCAAAGTCCGCGACCTTAACGTGACCGCCAACTAACAGCAGGTTCCCTGGCTTGATATCCAAGTGTTGCAATTGGTAACTTTGATGCAAATAATCCAACGCATCAGCGGCATCGTGCATATACGACAACATCGCGGCGCGGGGAACACCGCACGAGCCACGCTCACGGTGACGATTAAAAACATCTTCAAGTGATCCGTCGGCTAATTCCGTAATAATCACGAGTTGGTCGTCAACAATCTCAAAACGTTCGAGCGTCAACAGAAATGGATGATGGACACCCTTGATCCTTTCAAGAGATCTCAATTCTCGCGTGGCGCGATGCTGCTCGGTTGCACCGAAAACGAACTTTACGGCTTTCTTCAGTCCGCCGGGTGCGTCAGCACGCCAGACTTCGCCGAAGCCACCGCGACCGATCAACTGTTCCAGCGTGTAGCCAGCAATCGGTTCGTAGCCCGCTTGAATTTTTCGTGGGTGAGTTGTGGTCATCGAAAGCTATGGTTTAACGATAGTGTGAATTAAATTTGACCGAAATAACTACGACACGCTTGATCGAGGTACTCTGGCCGAATCACCGGAGCGATCTTGCGATATTTGCAATAATTCGCGACTTGACTCAGAACGTCACGTGGGTGGCAGCGGCGTATCGCCCGGCCCGTCCGTTCGTAGAACGCCAGTAAATGCTCGGCAGCAGCCGGCGTGTCCGGAAAATCAAGTTGGCGGCTTACCATCTGCATGATCTTGCGGAATTCCGCTGCTGAAGGATCGTCCACGAAAACCTTGTAAGGAACTCGCCTTAGAAAAGCTTCATCCACCAGCGAGCTGGGTTCCAAATTCGTGGAGAACAAAATCAGTTGCTCAAAGGGAATCTGGATCTTTTTTCCTGTGGGAAGCGTCAAATAATCATGCCGATTCTCTAGCGGAATGATCCAGCGATTCAGCAAGGCTTCGGGGGCGATCCGCTGACGTCCAAAATCATCAATCAATAGGCAGCCGCAATTGCTTTTCATCTGCAATGGAGCTTCACATATATTCGACCGCGGGTCATGGCGAACTTCTAAATTGTCCATCACCAATTCGCCGCCAACGATCACGGTGGGTCGTTGAATTCGAACCCAACGCCGATCCCATTCCTGGACCTTAAGCAATTGCCCGTCTGCTTCGGGAATCGGCGTCGGATGATGGTAGGCGTCGTCTTGCAGTTTGATCAAGTTACCATCGTCATAGATGGCCGCGGGAATCCAAATCTCTTGCCCCAGACAACGTGTCAAGCATTGCGCGATTGTCGTCTTGCCGTTACCTGGAGGGCCAAACAAAAACATCCCAGCGTTGGCATTGATTGCTGGCCCGATTAAATCAAGCAACTCATCTTGATAGGAAATACTCGAAAGTGCCGCACGAAGCTCGTCGCGATCAATCGGGTCCAAACCAGCGGCTTGTGCTTCGACGCTGAGGATGTAGTCGCTTAGTGGAACCGGCGCGACTCCCACATAGCTGCATTGTTGCATGTAGCCATGTGCTCGTTTTTGCCCCGCTTCGGTGAGTGAATAGTAGTAATCGTTGAAGGATGCTGGACGGACATGAACCACCAATTTTCGAGTCCGGAGAGCCTCAATCATTGGCTCAATAACACGAAAGGGTAGACCGAGACGCTCCGCGACACCACGACCATGCAGTGTGCCGCCGGTCAACAGTGTCTTCATCAACAGAGATTCGATATAGCTTTCTGTTAATCCGGTTTCATGCAAATTGCCTGGCTGTGTCGGCCAGAATGTATCGTCCGTAAGCAGGCCGCCGAGCATTCCAGATTCGATGGTGTGCGTATCGCTGTTGAGCAAAGCCATGTCGATTAACGATTGTGCGTATAGTAGGATTTATGAAGCCTAGTAAATCGTTTCCGTTCACTGGCGACCGCACAAAACTAGCTCGCGATTTGTACGCTGTTGACGTTTTGTAATCACTAAGTTTCAGAAAATAACTTCACTTTCAAGTTCGTGCTTTTTTATTTTCGCGGCGTTCTGACATGCCTCGATTCCCGACCTACGATTGCCATGAAGACCGATTCCAACGGTCGTTCGACACGATAAGGGGTTGGCCTCTTTTGCAATCGCATAAGCGTTTTCGCCGAAAATAGGGTTTCCCCAGGGGCTGTCCCCTACTACGAGTTGTTTCAACATAAGAATCCGATAGCTATGCCATCGATTGATAACGCCACACTGGAACGCCTTCGCCGAAGCAATCCTATTGCCGAGGATGTTTGGTTTCTCAGCGGCTCCACTGGCCCCGGTGATGTGGTCCAACACTTACCCGTTGATGGCGACCCATTCATTGTCGGTCGAAAATCCGGTGTTGCGTTGAAACTGCAATTCAAGACGGTCAGCGGCAATCACGCTGCGCTGTGGATCGAAGATGGAAAACTTCATCTGCGAGACTTGGCTAGCACGAACGGGACGTTCATTAATGGATCAAGAGTTGAACGGCAAATCGTGGTCGAAGATGAAGACCTGATCCATTTCGCCGAAGCTCCGTTTCGGGTTCGCAGGCAATCGGCGACAGGTTTTACTGCAGGCACGGTTGCTGAGAATGTTTGTGATCAAGCATTGGCTTTGGTTCAATTTGATCGCCTGATGAGCCAGCGTCTCGTGAAACCGCACTTCCAACCGATTGTGCGCATCGCCGATCGAACACTCTATGCTCATGAAGTCCTTGGACGTGGTAGCGTGTTTGGTCTTGAATCTGTCGGAGCAATGTTTCAAGCAGCTGAGCAACTGAATTTGGAAGTCGAACTTAGTCGCTTGTTGCGCTGGGAAGGAATCCGCGTTGGACGTGATTTACCGGATTCACCCTCTTTGTTTGTAAATACTCATCCTCGAGAACTCGAAGATATCACGGGCCTAGTTGATTCGCTGCGGCGCGCCAGGGAACTGACCGGCAACTGCAACTTGGTTTTGGAGATCCACGAGTCGGCAGTTACCAATCCGACGATGATGCAGAGAATTCACGGCTGTCTTCGGGACCTGGAAATTGGTTTGGCCTATGACGATTTTGGATCGGGACAAGCACGATTAGCCGAGTTAATCGAAGCGCGACCCAACTATGTCAAGTTCGATATTGGTCTCATTCGAGGAATTGACAAAGCGGACGAGGACCGCTTACGGATGCTTCGCACTCTGGTCAGAATGGTCTGCGACCTCGACATCCGATCACTCGCCGAAGGTATCGAAACAGCCGCTGAAGCTGAAGTCTGCAAAGACCTCGGATTTGAACTTGCTCAAGGATTCTTCTACGGCCGACCGAGTCCTGCCTGATCCGATATGTGCCGCTCGAAAACGATTGGCGCTCAAGCGGGACTTAGTCGAAACTGAATTCCGTGACTTTCTTGGCGTCATGAATGAGCCGTCACTCGTCCGAATGGATCTAAACCATGCGGTCAGCCAAATCGTATCCGTCGCATGATCGCTGCCGTGCCTTCGATCCCCAGGGAACTCGATTTTTGTGACGGATCGGCAAAAAACAAGGATCCCAAAGCAATCGCCACCCCCTCGAAAGGCCATGAATCGCGACCAAATCGAAGGACAGGGTGCGACAGAGCCCCATTAGAGCCTAGTTCTATTTTCTAGGGTCGCATTGCGTTGCAGTTGCAATAACGATGTTACTCCAAACACAAACTGCCGCGCTTTTTGGTAAGGCCATGGGAGGGCCTGCCGAGTGCAGCACTCCTACATTTGATTTGAACAGAAGGCCAGCTAGAGATGAATGCACTTGCTGCTGCACGTCGAGAGCTCAAGCGGACGAATCATCGACGATTATTGGTGGAGGGCTTGGAACATCGTCGAGTAATGCACGCCCCTGGTACGCCAGTGTTGGAGTTCGAGGTTGCTCACGGAGTCGTTGCAAATGGTGGGCTGGTGTCACAATGGACAGATCAATCCGCTAACGGAAACCACGTTATCGCCACCGGTTCCGAACGTCCGCAGTTTGGAGTAGTAAAGACTCCGACCAACGAGAACGCGATCAGCTTTGACGGATTGGATGATCGGCTTTTGCGATTGTTAACCGTTGGAATCTCTGGACTTCCCACAGGCAACGCAAGCCGCACCATGTTTATCGTCGCGCAGTTCCATGATGCTGCGGCATGGGGAGGTGTCAGCTACGGCGCTGGTGTAGCGAATCAAGCATTCGGGATTGGCACGGCTGGGCCGGGAACGAACGAGGGCAAAGCAATCGTTACGGGGTGGGGTGGAGGGAACGATCTTGTTTCGTCTCACTTGACCTATTCGCCTCCAGCGGGGCCAACCACTGGTTGGCAAGTTCTCACTGCGGTCGTCGATGGCAACGTGGCGACTCTGTACGCCAACGGATCGCAAATCGCTTCGTTTGCACACAGCTACAACACCAATCTAAGCAATACAGCGTCAATCAACGGTACGTCGGCGTCTCGTCTCGTACTGGGCGAGGAGATAAAAGAGTTTGGCCATATAAAATTCGATTTAGCCGCAGTTCTCGTTTACGACACCGCAGTTAGTCCCGCGTTCCGCAGTCAGGTCGAAAGCTACCTTACCGAAGAATACATCGGAGCTCATACACAAGCGGCCTTTACCGACGAGTTGGTATTAACGCTACCGACAGAGCCGTTGTCGCTCACCAATTTGCCCGACGGTCGAATGCTCGTCTTGGAAAAAACGGGCGCGATTAAAATCTTTGATCCGCGTGTCGCCGTCCCGACGGCGTCGGCTTACTTGACGGTTCCCAACGTCCAAAGCAACCAAGAGCGAGGACTGACCGACATCGCGATCGATCCGAATTTCGCAACAAACGGATATTTTTATGTCTACTTTTCAAATTCGGTTACCAAGAAAGTCCAGATATCGCGGTTCACTCATAACTTTCAAACCAGCAAGGCCAATCCCAATTCACAAGTGGTCATCTGGCAAGACCCCGAAGTGTCAGGTGCGGGCAACGGACAATGTTGTCACTACGGCGGCGGTTTGGATTTTGGACCCGACGGGAAGCTGTACTTAACTCTTGGCGACATGTGGAATATACCGGCAAGGTCACAGGACCTAACCAAGGCGGCGGGCAAAATTCTGCGTCTGAATCCGGATGGATCGATTCCAGGCGACAACCCGACGTTTAGCGGTGCCACAGGAACGTTGCCGGGAGTCTGGGCCTATGGTTTAAGAAATCCGTTCCGTGCAAGCTGGGACATTCCTACCAATCGATTCTTTATTGGTGATGTCGGTGGCAATATCCAAAGCACCGCACGTGAAGAAGTCAATTTAGGTGTAGCGGGGGCAAATTATGGATGGCATCAAGTCGAAGGTGTTTCAAATAATCCAAACCATACCAACCCCATTTTCGACTACGGGCACACCTCAGCAACGCCAAATGGTGGCGCGATCGCTGGAGGACTTGTTTATCGCGGCAGCCAGTACCCAAACGAGTACCGAGGCGCCTACTTTTTTGGTGACTACGTGTCGGGTTGGATTCGATATCTCAAGTTTGATACTGCTGGTCGAGTCATTGACGCAAATCCGGCGACTACTCAAGTCGATGCATTTTCGTTCGTCGATACCCCGGTTGCCCCCGTTGCATTTGAAGTCGGGCAGGATGGCATGTTGTACTATGTTGATTACTTTACCAAACAAGTTCATAGAATTCGTTACAGTACTGGCAGCAATCAAGCTCCCGTCATAACCTCCGCGACTGCGACACCAACCGTTGGGGACACGTCGCCCTTGCGAGTTACCTTTATAGCAAATGCCACGGATGCTGAAAACGATCCGTTAACTTATCGGTGGGTTTTCGGCGATGGCACACAGTCGACGCAGAAAAACGTCAGCCACACGTATCAAAGTAAAGGTTCGTACACGGCCACACTGCAAGTTTCTGATGGCAACCAGACCACTGTCTCGGAGCCAATTTTGATAACCGTCGGGCAAGCGCCAGTGATTCAAAGCATATCGCCTGCGGACAATTCAACTTTCCGTGCTGGCGATACACTAACGTTGTCTGCGATCGTGATCGACGATGGTCCGCTAAACGGCAGCAATTATGATTGGTCAGTTCGATTCATTCACAATGCCCACACGCATCCTGAAATCAGTAACGTCGCAGGCACCACCGTGCAGTTCGAAATTCCTGTCACGGGACACGATTTTTCGGACAGCACCGGCTTTGAAATTGAGTTGAAAGTTGTTGACAGCCAGGGAATCAGCACAACCAAGATTAATCGCATATATCCCCAAAAAGTTAACGTCAATATCGGCAGTAACTTTCCTGGTGTGCTGACCTACACACTCGATGGTATACCGCGTCCGGGAAACTTTGTTCTTGATACGGCGATCAACTTCCAGCACACACTAAGTGTACCGCCAAGTGTTTCTCACAATGGTGTTCAGTACACTTTCTCGCGTTGGAGCAACAACTCGACCAGCCCAACGTTGACATTCACTGTACCCACGGTGAATTCGAACTTGACGGCACAATACACACAGGGTGGTACTTCAGACTTGATCACGCAAGGACTAACGCTGCGTTTGGATGCTGAATCCGGTGTTACCAAATCAGGAACAAAAGTAACACAGTGGAGCGATTTCTCAGGCCTGGGTAACAACCTGACCTCAATCGGCAATCCGCAATGGGTGAACAATGCACTCAACGGACGAGATGTGATCAATTTCGATGGTGTTGGTGACCGACTTGTTGGAATTGCCAATGGTTTGCCTGGCGGGTCAAGTGATCGCACCGTTTTTATGGTCGCCAGGTATGACGACAATGGCTACGGCGGATTTGCCTACGGAGCACCGGCAACTAATCAAACATTTGGTACGACTGTTGCGCCCAACGGAAACCTCGCCGTTCAAGGATGGGGCAATGCGAATGATTTTATCAGTAGGGTAGCTGGCTCTGGACAAGAGTGGCTGATCCAAGGCGCAGTGTTGCAATCCAACCAATTAAAACACTACAAAAACGGCGTGGAGATCGACACTCGCACCCATGCCTACAATACGCGAACTGGTACCGAATCACAGATTGTCATTGGCGCAGAGATTGACGGTAACCCTCAGCTGAATATGACCGTTGCCGAAATTCTTGTCTATGACCGAGCGCTGACTACTGCTGAGAGACAACAAGTCGAAGACTACCTGCGATCCAAATACTTTAACGGCAACCTAGGTGGCGGTGGTGGGACTACAGTAGGTGGCCCAGCAAAGTTGCAATCAGCGATTGTTAACGCTAGCACAACGGGGTGGACGACCGTCACGTTGCCCCAGTCCTACAACGATATGGTCGTCGTTGCGACTCCCGTTACCGACAAGAGCAAGCCCTCGGTAACGACTCGAATTCGCAACGCGGAAAGTGGCAATACGTTTGAGATTATGCTGCAACAAACGGGAACCTTGGGTGGAAACCAAAACGTTTCTTTTCCGGTGCATTACACGGTTGTTGAAGCGGGCGTTTACACGCAAGCTCGCGACGGCGTGAAAATGGAAGCGTTCAAAACAGTGGCGACCACGACTGACGCCAAAGGATCCTATGTCGGCAAGAACGTGACCGGTGCTCTGTCCAACAGCTACTCCAATCCGGTCGTCGTCGGCCAAGTCATGAGCTTTAACGATCCCAAATGGTCTGTATTCTGGTCACGCGGAAAGACCGACTTTGATCCGGTCAGCAATAACGCAGTCTGGGTCGGCAAGCATGTCGGTTCTGATCCGACAACGAGCCGCGCCCACGAACAGCTTGGCGTCGTTGTCATTGAACAAGGAAGCGGTACGATCGGTTCTTTTGGCTACAGTGCCATTTTGGGAGCAAGCAAGATCGATGGTGTGCAGAATCAGGGCAGTAGCTACCCGTTGACGCTGTCGAATCCAGCGTCCGCTATCGCCAGCCAAACTGGTATGCACGGTAGCGATGGCGGCTGGGCCGTATTGTATGGAAGTAGCCCTCTTAATGGTCGGCTTTTCTTAGCGATCGAAGAGGACCAGGAACAGGATATTGAACGCAATCATGCGAATGAACACGCAGCGTATATTTTATTCAATCCAGTAGATGGTCCGTCAGGTTCGGCAGCCATAAGTGTTCCATCAGAAATCAGTCCGGTGATACGAGCGAGTGATTTCACGCAGCCTCTCGACGGATCGCGGATCGCGGACCCAGCGGGAAACAACACCCTGATGATCATGGAGATCGATGGCGAGATTGATTTCACAGGTACAAAGGTTGACGTCCGTGGATTCAATCGCATCGACCTGTCGAGTGAGTATCAAACGAAATTGATCCTTGATCGATTGTCGATCGCACGGTTGGTGCAAGCGGAGATGCCGCTAGAAGTCGTCATAGCGGCTGGCAACCAACTCATCATGAACGACGCAGCCGACTGGAGAATGACCCATCCAGTCATTGTCGATGGTCAGTTCATGCTGACGGCCAAGAGTGTGATGGGAGGAAATGAAACCGTGCGTGCCCAAACCGAAAATCTCTGGAAGAATTTTCTCGTTGCAGGAGACGTCAACAATAGTGGTGACATTACCGCTGGTGACGCACTGGAAATCGTATTCGAGTTGAATCGTCGACTCTACTCCGATCCCGACTCTGGAATTTTGGTGGAGCCGAATAATCTTCCGCAGTGGCCCGGCCTGTACCTGGATCGTAGCGGTGACAATCTTGTGAGCGCATTGGACGCTCTCTTGGTGATCAACGATCTTTACCGTCAAACGCTGGAGGGCCAGACCGAACTCGAAGGCGAAATGGCCTTGCCGTTATCGACGATGTTCCCTTCACGTGAGTTGAAGTCACCCGTCGATCGCGAAACCGATAGCCAGCAGGCTGAGACAATTGAGATCCACAATTGGAGTTCCTCGCTGCCCTCTCCACCAACAGCTTTGCAATTGAACTCTTCATCATTGGATGTCAGTGTGCCATCGAGTGCTTCGACGGACTCCGCTTCGAGGGCAATCGATGCGATTTTCAGCGATGGTGAATTTATCCTGACGTTGTCATAGCTGCTGGTTTGGCCGAGGCATTCCCCGCGAGCTGTTGGCCTAACTACTGTGCATTCGGTAATTCACGGCAGGACAGGGACTTTCCATGCAGCAACACTCGACGCACAATGAGCCGCTTGAGAACTCAACGAGCTTTCGCGTTGTGATCCTCTGTCAGTATTTTCCTCCGCTGTTCCCTACCGTCGGTACGACTTGCTAATGGCCAAGGCTCCTAAGACTGCTATTTCCCCTACACGCAGCGAAGACTATCCCGAGTGGTACCAGCAAGTGATTCGTGGCGCGGATCTTGCCGAAAATTCACCCGTCCGCGGCTGTATGGTGATCAAACCATGGGGCTACCGGCTGTGGGAGAATATGCAGCGAGCATTGGATGACATGTTCAAAGCGACGGGGCACCAGAACGCTTACTTTCCGCTGTTCATTCCGATGAGCTTTCTCGAAAAGGAAGCTGAGCACGTCGAGGGGTTCGCGAAAGAGTGTGCCGTTGTCACTCATCATCGGCTGGAACCAAATGGTCAGGGCGGGCTGCGGCCGGCTGGTCCGCTTGAAGAACCACTGATCGTGCGTCCGACCAGTGAAACTATCATCGGTGCGACGTATGCCAAATGGGTACAAAGCTACCGTGACTTGCCGATTCTAATTAACCAGTGGGCCAACGTCGTCCGCTGGGAAATGCGGACGCGAATGTTTTTGCGGACTGCGGAGTTTCTTTGGCAGGAGGGTCATACCGTTCATGCAACAGCCGAAGAAGCGATGGAAGAGACTCGACGGATGATTGGAGTGTACGCGGACTTTGCAGAGAACTGGATGGCGATGCCGGTAATTGTTGGTCGTAAAACGCCAGCGGAGCGATTTCCTGGTGCCGTCGAAACACTGTCAATTGAAGCCATGATGCAGGACCATAAAGCGCTGCAAGCGGGCACAAGCCATTTTCTCGGACAAAACTTTTCGAAAGCTCAAGAAATTAAATTCCAAGACCAAAACGGTGACATCCAATTCGCGTGGACCACAAGTTGGGGAGTATCCACACGATTGATCGGAGCGCTAATCATGTCCCACAGTGACGATGATGGTTTCGTGTTGCCGCCCAGATTGGCACCAGCACAAGTTGTGATTTTGCCAATCTATCGTGACGAAGAGCAACGATGTGAAGTAATCCAGAATGTGGAAACGCTTCGCCAAGCGTTGCAGCAACAGCAGTTCGCCGGTAGCGCGGTGCGAGTGGAAATTGACGACCGCGACATTCGAGGTGGCGAGAAGAAATGGTATCACGTCAAACGTGGCGTCCCGATTCGCATTGAGGTTGGCCCAAAGGACATTGAGAAAGACAGTGTCTTTGTCAGCTTGCGAACGGTTGAAAAAAGCGAGTCAATATCGCGCAGTCAATTGATCGAAACGATTGGTGCATTACTAGGAAAGATCCAGTCTGATTTGTACAATAACGCTCTCGAACTGCGACGTGCCAATACCGTTACGATCACCAATGAAGCAGACTTCCGTTCATTCTTTGCCACGACAACCGAGGATTCTTCAGAGATTCACGGTGGGTTTGCAAAATGCCATTTCGCTGACGAGGATTCGATACAGCCACTGCTCAAAGAATTGAAGGTCACGATTCGATGCATTCCCGATGACGACAACGAAGCGAAAGGGACCTGCTTCGCGACAGGAAAACGGGCGGAAAAAATGGCGATCTTTGCCAAAGCGTATTGAGTGTTTGTAACGATTCGATATTCAAACGACGTCTTGGTGAGATCGGCCAGGGAAATGGCTTGTCCTCCAAGGACGTCGTTTGCGATAAATCAAAGCGGTACAAAAGTCTATTCAGACTTCTCGGATTTCTTTTTAGCCGCAGCTTTCTTGCTCTTCCCTGACTCTTCTTTAGCCGGTTCATTCGCCTCGCGAAGTGACTGTAATTCCTTCCGCTGGCTTGCAGTCAGCACGGCTTCCATTTCGGACATTTGCTGAGCTTCGAGAGCTTCGATCTGTTTACGTAGCGCGGCGATCTTATCGCGATACTTTTCTTGAGCTTCATAAATTTTTTCCCGCTGCTCAGCATCAACGAGTGATGCAAAGAATGGAGGCAGGCGTCCTCCAGAGGACTTCTCAGTTTTCGCTACGGATTTTGCTGTCTTTTTTGCTGCTGAAGGCGAACTGTCTTTCTCAGTAGCCTGCTTTGTTGACGGCTTCTTTGCCGACGCCTTTTCTTCATCCGCTAATAAGCTAGAAGCTGCACCTACAAGGAGAACACTCGACAACAGCACCAAGATCATTCGTTTCATTGAACTACCCCTTCACAGATTAGAGAGCACCTAAGGATATAGAGAATTTTACCAACAGAGACTGTGAGGCTCATGTTGCATGTAGCGAACGAACCCCACGCTGAGCGAAACCGTTTTGTTCAGTCAGCTGTCGGTGAATTTAGGGCTATTCAATTCATTGTCAATCTTTTTTTTAAAAAATTTTAGATGCTCCCCTCCTTTGGTACGTGCAATATTTCAAGATGAGCCTGCCTGGACGTTTTCCCGTCTACGAGAACAGTTCAGTGCCCGTTTTGTTCGACATGCTCGGTATGCGAATGCGAGCCATGTTGGTGTCCTGGCAGGTTTTCAATGCAGACAGCGATTAGAACACCAAGCAGTAAGGCGGTGGTCAACTTGCCGCGGTCATGATCATGAAACGCCACTTCGGGCAGCAAATCTGCAAGCGCGATACCGATAAAAAAACCGCCAGAGATCGCTAGTCCCCAGCCAAGTGAGGCGCCGCCGTCAGCGAAGCTGGTCGCTCCCACGTAAAACAGTCCTGCACCTACGGGGCAAGCGAGAGAGAAGGCAAAGTTAACAGCACTTTGCGCCACCGACGACCAGCGTTGTTTATTCATCACTGAAGTAATCGCGAACGCATCGAGCGGCTTGTGCAGAACGACAGCCAGAAATGTTCCCAGTCCAGCAAGCCCGAGCCAGGAGCCATGATGCACATCCGCCAGCACACTACTTGCCAGCGCCACACCGTCAACAAGCGTGTGCAGTGCCAAACCGAAAAACAGCCCCGCCCAACTCAACCCAGTCGGATCAGAACGCTCATGCTTGTGGATATCGTCATGCACATGAACTTCGCCTCGCTGATGATCATGGTCGCTTGCGTGCGTATGAACAAGCGCATGATCGTGGGAGCAATTCAAATGGTCCACCGCCACCGTATCGATCGATGCGCCATGCTCACAAGTGTGGAACAAACGGATCAGCAGGAACATTACAATCAGTCCGATTAGAGCCCCCGTGCCCATCTTGGCGCTCGACCCCAACATCTCGCTTGAATGTGGCAACAGATGCATCATCGCAATTCCCAGCATCAACCCGCCTACCCCACTCATCAGCATCTGGGTTCGCAAATGCGTCATCCGCATCAGTTTGGGCAGTCGACCACCTGCAACTGATGCCACCACAATCAGCAGACAATAGATAAAGAGGAGGGTTCCGGAGGTGATCATGAGCAGGCAATAAAAGTGGCGGCAGAAAACCTAAACCGCACAACTTAAGCTATCGCAATCGAAGTACAAATAGTCCCGAGCGTCCTTATTCAAGAGGCTTGACCTGTACATTGCCATCAGTGACACGAACCTCGAACGAATCCACCTTCACTCGCGGATTGTCTTCCCATGTCCCGTCCTTGATACAGAACCGCCATGCATGCCAGGGACAGGTCACGCTATTTTCCTCAACATGACCTTCGGCTAAGGACGCCCCCATGTGTGGGCACAGGTCATCGATCGCAAAAAACTCGTTTCCTTTGCGAAATACCGCAACCATGCGACCATCCACGACTACCGCTTTTCCTTGACCATCAACGAAATCGCTGACTTTTCCAACCGTTTCAAATTCACTCACGAGCGTTCTTTCCCTTGCACTGTACTGTGGTTTCCGTACACACTTTAGCGTGAAGTCTCACCCAGCCCAACGGATCTCCCCCACATGATCAACCAACAACGGCGCAAACTACTCGAGTCGCGAGTCTGGCCATTCGTCCAAACACCGGCCCAGTACGTTGGTGGTGAACGCAATATTGTCGTAAAAGACCACTCCAAGCTGACTGGGAAAATCTGTCTCGGCTTCCCCGACGCCTACACAATTGGCATGAGTCACCACGGTTTGCAGGTGTTGTATTCGCTGATCAATCGCCGCCAGGATTGGTGTGCTGAACGTGTCTTCACACCTTGGCAGGACATGGAAGCGAAGTTGCGAGAGAATTCAATTCCCCTGTACAGTTTGGAAACTTTTACTGCACTTTGTGAATTCGACGTTGTGGGTTTGAGCCTGCAGTACGAAGTCGCCTATCCGAACGTGTTGACAATGATCGATTTGGGCGGCATCCCGTTGGAATCCGTTGACCGCACCCTGAACGATCCGCTGCTACTCGCTGGCGGACCCTGCTGCCAAAATCCAGAAGTGATGGCCGACTATTTTGATGTGCTGGTTACAGGCGATGGAGAACCAGCGCTACCGGAGATTATTGGACTGTGGTTGGAACTCAAGCAATCGTATCGCGCCGACGATGGAACACTCGCTGTCGGAGAACAGGGACGCAAACAACGTGAGCAAGCACTGGCCATCGTTGCCAAGCGTTTACCGTACGCTTATGTCCCGAGATTCTATGAACCCGAGTATTCCAAAGGGCGAATTGTCGCGATTCATCGCACGCGAGATGACGTGCCAGCAACAATCGCCCCCAGTGTGATCGGCGATCTGGATGCCATCCCACTGCCGACCAAACCGATTGTTCCCTACATCGAATGTGTGCATGATCGAATTGCGATCGAGATCATGCGCGGTTGTCCTCACTTATGTCGGTTCTGTCAGAGCACGGTCATCAAGCGTCCTCTGCGTATTCGCGCAGTTGAAACGATTGTTGACGCGGCAATCGAGAGCTACCGCAATACTGGCTACAACGAGATCAGCGTGTTGTCACTCTCCAGCAGTGACTATCCGCATTTCGAGCCGCTTGTGATACGCTTGCATGAAGTCTTTAAACCGCTTGACGTCAACATCAGCGTCCCCAGCCTGCGCGTGAACGAACAGCTTCGCACCTTGCCACAGTTGATCAGCAGTGACCGTCGCAGTTCGATGACGCTGGCGCCCGAAGTTGCTCGCGATGATATGCGTGAACAAATTCGCAAGAAAATCAAGAACTCCGATCTGACAGAGGGATGTCGAGTCGCTTTTCAGAATGGCTTTGAAAGCGTGAAGTTGTACTTTCTGATTGGATTACCGGGCGAGCGGGAGATCGATTTGGACGGTATCGTCGATCTGGCAGAAGAGATTGCGACGATTGGCAAAGAAGTGCTTGGACGATTCGCGCGGGTGACCGCAAGCGTGAGCAATTTCGTCCCCAAAGCGCACACCCCCTATCAATGGAATGGAATGCAAACACGCGAGTACTTTGCCTGGGCACACAAGTACCTGTGGAGTCGCCGCCGCATCCGCAGTATCAATATCAAGTGTCACGACATCGAAACAAGCATGCTTGAAGGTGTCCTTAGCCGCGGCGATCGACGCACCGGTCGAGCGATTCGTTTGGCTTGGCAGCGGGGTGCGAGAATGGATGGCTGGACCGAACACCTCGACGCTGAACGTTGGTGGCAAGCGCTGCGTGACTGCGACATCGATATTCACCAGCAAGTGCACCAACCTTACGACTTGTTGGCCAAGCTTCCTTGGGACCACGTGAACGTCAAGTTCGGACGCGCGTACTTGGAAAAGGAACAAGGCCGGGCGACTGTTCAACTCGCCGACTTAGCAGCCGTCATTTAGCATTAGCAAAAAAAGTGACGTTGGATTCCGTAGCAGTTAAGCCAACAGATCTTCGAAGCAGCGAACTTCAATGCTCGTTGGTGTCTCGCGATGCTGGCAACCTACCGCCACTGCAGCAATAAACCCAGGACGCGGAACGAACGGAAAGAATCGCCAATGAACTTCGCTTTCCAATCGCGGGTCGAGCATCTCAATCCAGGGTGCGTCCGACTCAATATCGCGAAAGGCAAAGTCAGCAAGCGGTGTAGATAGTCCTGTGCCGATCGCTTTAATGAACGATTCTTTCAAGGTCCAGACTCTCAGAAATGCTTCACGCTGGGCGTCAACATTGCGATGCGACCGCACATAAGCTACTTCGGGCGCCGAGAAATATCGTTCGGCCAAGGCAACATCCGTGCAACGATCAATTCGCTCAACATCCACCCCCACTAGCCCGTCACCGCTTTCTCGATCGACTGCGAGCGGAGCATTTGCGTCAACGAGGCCGCCGAGCACCAGTCCACCGGTGTGTGACACATTGAATGGACGCCGCAGCTCCGCGGGCGACTGAACAATCGGTCGCCCGTGTGGCAATGTTGCAAATCGAATGGACTGGGGATGGACACCGCTAGTGCTGAGCAACTGGCGCATCATGCCGCGACCGATCACGTGCTGGTTGCGAGTCGTATCTCGTTTCAACCGCAACGTTCGCTGGCGATCTTCGTCGTCGAGCCAACACTCACAATGACGTTCAACGATCCCCGGCTGTGACTCCGATGCCACCGCATGCCATACCTGGACTGTCAGCTCGGACGCTTGCTCGCTCTGGTCGCCCAAGAATCGAAACGGAAGTGGACGTGAATCGTTAATTTCGGAATATCCGATACGTTGAGTTCGCTTTGGGCACGGGCAACTCGATTCGCTGCATTGTTCCGTCTCCAGCATTGCTGATAGGTGGCAAACTTCAAGGTTGAATTCGCTCATTCACAACCAAGGTGACTCATGCTTGCCGCGAGTATTATAACGAACCCCCAGTTGATGCTGGTCGCCGGGTTCATGTTGCTTGGCTGGGTTTTGGTTCGACGTCAAATTGCCTCTCGTCAACGTCTGCGAAGCGACGCACGAACCGCACAGTCCGCAAGTGTTGAGGTTGCGGCGCAATCGACTCGTTCTTTGCCACTGGCCGACGCCCCGCTTGAGACACAGCGATGGCAGGTGGCAATGTTCGACTTGCAACGTGAACTCAAGGCGGACCTGGATACTCGAATTGCCGTTGTTCAGTCACTGCTCAGACGTGTTGACGAGAGGATTGTCCACTTGGAAAGGCTGGAAAACAAGCCGTAGTCAATGCTGACGCCATGGTGGCTAATGCAATGATTGCCTCATCATGTCATCCATCCAGCCCCTTGTTTCGGCTGCGAGAAAAAACGAGCCACACACAACGAGGATGCCGCCGGGGGAGGCGAATTTTAACCCCAATTCGCAAGCTGCGATTGGATCATCAACAATGACGTTGGCCTCACGATGGCTTGGCGGAACCCATCGCACTAGTTCGCCTGAGGGCAAGAATCGTGGGTTCCCACGGAACTGGGTAAGTACAAACTTGCTCGCAACTCGCGCAAGTTGATCTAGCATCACATCGACATTTTTGTCACGACTTGTTCCAAACACTACAAAAATTGGGCGGTCACCACGACGATCCTGGAGCACCGCACAAAGCGCCGCGATTGAATCCTCATTATGTGCGGCATCAACGATGCCCAGAACTTGGTTGCTCAACTGATAACGTTCGATTCGCCCTGGGAACTGAAGTCCCGCTAGCGCACGTTGCTGAGTCGAAATGCTGACCGACAGCCCTTGGTCAATCAGTAAGTCAATAATCGCCAGCGCGATCGCAGCATTCCCAGCTTGATGTCTTCCTTCGAGAGACAGCCGCAGGTTGAAAACGTCTCTCATCGGCGGAGTGCGTCCGGCAAAACGCAGCGATGTCCCCCACGATGAAGTTGGCTCACCAGTAAAATCAAAATCTCGACCGCGTTGAAAAACTTGAGCCTGTTTCGACGCCGCAATATCGTGAATAACTCTACGTGGCTCATTTGCCGTGACACCGCAAACAAGCGGCACGCCTGTTTTGATGATTCCAGCCTTCTCGGTAGCGATTTCGGCGAGTGAATTTCCTAGCACATGCTGGTGATCCAATCCAATCGACGTAATGGAGGTCACGCTGGGCGAACAAACGTTGGTGCTGTCCAAGCGCCCGCCCAGCCCCGTTTCCAGTACGATGCAATCGCATTCGGAGTGGTCGAAATGCAACAGCGCCAGCGCCGTGGTCAGTTCAAAAAAAGAGTAACCGTCCTCATCAACGGCAGAAGAAATGCCTGTTTTTCGGGCATCACTTCCTGTCGCCACCTGCAATTCGGCGACCAAGTTAACGAGTTGATCCGAAGTACATTGCTGGCCATCAATTTGAAAACGTTCTTCGAGTTGATGCAGGTGTGGGGACGTATAGACACCTGTGCGGTATCCAGCCTGGCTGAGTATTGCCGCGACCATATTCGAGGTCGAGCCTTTGCCTTTGGTACCGGCAATATGTACTAAGGGCACTTCGGGCTGCTGGACAGCGACCGGTTGGTTCGTTGATGGATACAGATACTTATGGAGTCCCAATCGCTCCAAAAGCGTTCGCATCCGCTGCAACCGAAACGGGAATCTTCCGCCGCTGCCGGCCGATTTTTCGTAGTTGATGCGGTCGTACAAGAAGGCCAAGGCCGACGCATACGCGGGGTCTGCCTGGCCAGGGGCCGAAGCGTCTGGGGGGCTGGTGGCGAGTTGGCGAGGGACGTCGGGGTGGGGTCCGGTCACGGGTACGGCACTACGAGTTCGACTTTGAGGCCCGAAACGATCTCTTAATAATTCGCTACGATAACATCCGCCTCACCAGTACCAAAGCCAGCCATAGAGGATTCTGCGTTTCGCGAACCCTGCGCTGGGTCTTGACAACGTACCGAAGGGATCGGCCTTAGGACTGGGTCGGCCTTAGGATAGGGTGCGGCGTTTGATTGTGCCGATAAGAAAGCGTGTGAACCGTTATCATGGAACCCGCGTAGCGTAAAAACTTGATCTTCCTTGTTCCGCTCTTTTTTCACATCAATGGTTTGTCCGTGGCAAACGAAGCAACTCTGGCCCAGCCCACTGTGTCGACATCGCCGTCAACCCCAGCATCCGATGCCGGCGTCGTCATTGAAACCCGCAACCTGAGCAAAATTTACCGCGATTTCTGGGGTCGCAAGAAAGTTCACGCTCTTAAATCCCTCGATATTGAAGTGAGGCCAGGCGAAATTTTCGGCTTGCTTGGCCCTAACGGGAGCGGGAAAAGCACGACGATTAAGTTGATTTTGGGGCTGCTTTTTCCCACGAGTGGACGAGTTCTGGTGTTCGACAAAGACGCCTCCGAAACGCAAAAGAACGAACGAATCGGATACTTGCCCGAAGAATCGTACCTGTACAAGTTTTTGACGGCGGAAGAGACTCTCGATTTCTACGGTCGGCTTTTCAATATGTCCGGGGCCGACCGTAAACAGCGAGTCGATGAGCTGATACAACTCGTGGGTCTGCAGGGTGCTCGGCATCGGCAATTGCGAGAGTACAGTAAAGGGATGACTCGCCGTGTCGGATTGGCCCAGGCGCTGATTAATAACCCTGACTTGATTCTGCTGGACGAACCGACCACGGGTTTGGACCCGATTGGCTCTCGCGAGATGAAGGATTTGATTCTTTCATTACGGGACCAGGGCAAGACGGTGTTGTTGTGCAGCCACCAACTTGCGGATGTACAGGACGTCTGTGACCGAGTTGCGATTCTGCACCAGGGCGAGCTAAAAGAATTGGGGCGTGTGACGGATTTGTTGAAGGTCCAGGACGTGACCGAAGTGCATGCTCGCGGGTTAAGCGACGCTGCCAAGGCTGAAATCGCTGACGTGATTCGCCGCCACGGCGGAACCGTCGAATCGATCGACAACCCCACGGCGACAATGGAAGACTTGTTCCTTGGTATCGTCCGCCAAAGCGAAGCACGCCCCGGCGCTCGTCGTGTTTCGGCGACCGCTACGGACACCACTCCAAGCGATAACGGCAATCCGTCGGAGGGTGCGTAAAGATGTCGTTGCAACCAGATGATTTTTGGTCATTTTCGCAGTGGCTGCTGCGGCCAGATGCGTTTCTTGAAAGTGCGTTGCTCCAAGGAATTGTGCTGATCGTCCTGGCAATCGTGCTAGGGTTGATCATCGGATACATCATTTCCTCGGCAAGGTATGGACCTGGAGAAGGTTTTTACGCCGTTGCTCGTTCCACGCGTGATCTCTTGCGATTTGATTTGCCAGGAACGTCCGCTCGTCGGGTGATGGCCCTCGCCCGCTTGGCGTTCAAAGAAGCGATCCGCCGCAAGGTGCTGTTTGTTGTCGGTTTGTTCGTCGTCGTTCTGTTGCTTGCCGGTTGGTATTTGAACCCCGAAAGCGACGATCCAGCTCGACTTTACATTAGTTTTGTGCTCACAGCGACAAACTATTTGATTTTAGCATTGGCGTTGTTCATCAGTGCGTTTTCGCTTCCCGCCGATATTAAGAACCGCACGATCTATACGATCGTGACCAAGCCCGTGCGAGCAACCGAAATCGTACTCGGCCGAATGATTGGATTCATTGGTGTCGGCACGTTGATGTTGATTCCCATGGGACTTGCCAGCTACGTGTTTGTGGTTCGAGGACTTCGGCATACACACACTCAAGTGACAGAAGCTAAAGTCACCGACGATGGACGTGTTATTGGCGAGACCGACTACGTACAGTTTCATAAACACTCCTTTTCAATTGACGAAGACGGTGTTGGGTTGACCGATATTGTCCGTGGACACCGTCATGTGGTGCGTCGAGAAAACGACGGCACATTCGTGATCGGACCTCCGACAGGTGCACTTCGCGCTCGCGTCCCCTCGTATGGCGAAATCGAGTTTCTTGACCGAAGCGGAAATGTCGATGCAAAAGGGATCGATGTCGGAAATGAGCAGCTTGCCGGTGGCTATGGCAGTGCTGGCTTGTCTCGACTCGTTGGTATCACGAAAGAGGCTCGCAAGATCCAGCACGGGTACGTTGAAGGCGGAACTCTTGGGGCAGCCATCTTTACGTTCAGCGATGTAACACCTGAGCGGTATCCCAATGGTTTGCCGATTGATATTTCCATTCGTGCCTATCGAAGCTTCAAAGGAGATATCGAGCAAGTCCTCCAAGGTTCACTAACGCTCAAGCACCCCGACAAGCCGATCGAAAGCGTTCCCATTCCGTTTTTCGTCGACGAGTACGATATTGACGAAAAAGTTCTGCCGCTGGATATCGAAAGCAGCGCGGATAATGTGGCAACCAGCACAGGTTCTTCCCCTAGGGGTGACGATTCGGCGGGCAATGGCGAGGGAAGCAGTTTGCCAACGTTGAATGTCTTTCGCGACCTTGTCAACGAAAAAGGGGAACTTCAAATCATCCTCAAGTGCCTCAATCGTAGCCAGTACCTTGGTGCGACCAAAAGCAGTATCTATTTGCGACCCAATGAAAACTCTTTCGCCTGGAACCTCACCAAAGCTTATGCGTCGATTTGGTTGCAAATGTCAATGGTCATTGCATTTGGAGTCATGTTCAGCACCTTTCTGAGCGGTCCAGTGGCGATGGTTGCGACCGCTGTTTGTGTGCTGATGGGATTTTCTGCCGAGCAAGTCTATGACACTCGGCACTACATCGACGCTGGCATTTCTCGCGGCGGTGGACCCATTGAGTCGATGGTTCGTATTCTGAGACAGGATGCGATGACGACAGAACTGGATGTCGATACGCTGGCGGCAAAGGTGATCAAGACCGCTGACGCCGGTATCGTGTACACGCTAGACGCCATCGCGACGTCTCTGCCCAACCTTCCCAAAATGGTGGGTACAGCGGAATACGCGGCAAGTGGAATCGATATTTTTGGAGCGTTATTGGCGCGTCATGCTTTTGCCACTGTCGGCTATTGCGTGTTGGCATTTTTAGTTAGTTACTTCTTCTTAAAATCGCGTGAGATCGCGGCATGAACCGAACAGTGGCGTTGGGACGAAAACTCATCTACCTCGTGGTGTTGGTGGCAATGTTGCTGCCGTTGTATCTGCTCGGCCAACCGGCGGGCGGGGGCACCGACCGTGGCGGCACTTTGGCCGAGATGCGAGTCCAATACAATATTGCTGAAAGTGACTTAGGCGAAATCAGCCCCGCTAGCGAGACGATGAAGCTCGCTTCGTTGGGGCTGCGCGGAGTTGCGGCAACCTTGTTGTGGAATCGTTCGCACGACTACAAGGTCATGCATGAATGGGACCGATTAAAAGCAACACTGAACCAAATTGCTTTGCTACAACCACACTTTGATAAGGTATGGGAATTCCAAGCACATAATTTGGCTTACAACGTTTCGACGGAGTTTGATGACTATAGACAACGTTACGAAATGGTGCGCGAAGGCACGGAGTATCTGACTCGCGGTGTGCGTCAAAACCGCAATGCCCCGCGATTGATTTGGTATACCGGCTGGTTCTACGGAGCAAAAATGGGAATGTCCGACGAGAAAACTCAGTTTCGTCGACTGTTCTCCGATGACGATTTATTGCACGAGTCTCTGCTGAAAGAAAACATCGCCGTTGATAGCCCCGAAGCTCGTGGTCCACTGGGAAAACCCGACAATTGGCTTGTTGGTCGACTGTGGCTGAACCACGGTTATGACCTAGTAGATTCCGGTGTCAAAATTCGTCGCCAGACCCCACTGAACTTCTACGAGACGGGACCTAAGTGGAGAATCAAGCACGCCGAGGCAATCGAAAGTGAAGGAATACTTGATGCTAGCGCCCAAAATGCTTGGTCACTGGCATCCGAAGATTGGACGTCATTTGGCAACCGCAGCATTCCTACGACAGCTCCATTCACCATCAAGCTCGGGCAACTCGACGAACTGTTTCGGCAAAAGCAAGAACGCCTAGAAAGCTTCCGCAAGGTGACTGGCGGTGCTTACGACAAAGCGGAAAAAGAAATATTTGATACGCTCCCCGAAGACATCAAGACGTTGGTAAAAAAACCAGCGTCGGAACTGTCGCTTGACGAGCGAGTTCAAAGAGAAGCTTGGGAGAAAAACCTCACTCCCAACTTGGATCAAGTCGTCGCCCAAGCGGATCCGTCCGCTCGGTTGCAGGCGATTGAGCTGGTAAGTGAAGTAAAAGATATTGATGAGCGAATTTTAAAAACGACGGGGTACCGCAATCAGATCAACTATCCCTACTGGGCAACGCTTGCCCAAGCCGAACAGGAAGAACGGACGGTACAAGCAAGACGTTTGATTTTCGAAGCCGAGAAAGCAAACTCCGAAGCTGAGCTGGACACGGCAATTGATTTGTATGAGCAAGCATTCGTGATTTGGGCGGACATTTTTGATGTCTATCCAATCTTGACGATTGATGATTCAGCACAAGATTTGTTCGAATCCATTCGGCGCTACATGATTGCTATCGATTCCGAAGAGTTGCCAGAGAGTTTTCCTTTGACGACGTTCGTCGAAATGATGGGCCAAGATGGCAACGTGGATGCCAATGCGTACGAGCAAGTACGATTGGTCCAGAAGGAAAAAGCTGAGCAGCGCCGCAAAGAACTGGCTGAAGAAGAACGGCAGCGCGAAGCGGAAGCGAAAGCAGCCGAGATGAAAGCAGCTCAGGAAAAGGCTGAAAAGGAGAAAGCGGAGAAAGCCGCGATGGAGAAAGCCGCTGCAGAGAAAGATGCAGCGGAAAAGGCCGCAAAAGAGAAAGAAATGAAGGCCCAAGCCGATAAGGACAAGGCGGAAAAAGCCAAGGCCCGACGCGAGAAAAAGAAAGCCGACAAGAAGAAGGCTGATGCAGAGAAAGCCGAGAAGGAAAAGGCTGAGAAAGCGGAAGCTGACGAACCTAAAGCTGATGTAGATCCGTCATCGCCTACGGATGAGTCTGGAACGGAACCTTCAGATTCATCTGACACCTCCGACAAGTAATCGCTCTATCCAAATCACAATTGAATGCAAGGCGCAGTTGAGTCATGATTCGCGTAACGCCGCTAGCATGCTTGATGATCTGGGGTGGATTGGCAATGCTCGCTACACTGCAAGCATCAGCCCAAACTCGTGAAGAAAAGGTTCGTGAGGATCGGCGCCGAGTTGAGAGCGAAGGGTTTTGGATCTACAACGATTGGCAACGAGCTCGAACCATCGCAGCGGAGAAAGGTAAACCGATTGTCGTTGTGCTTCGCTGTGTGCCCTGTGAGGAATGCGTCAAACTTGATGATCATCTTGTTGACCAAGACCCGGTGCTGCGGCCTCTGTTGGAACAGTTTGTTCGAGTACGTTTGGTCTCCACGAACGGTCTTGATTTGGATTTGTTCCAGTATGATTTTGACCAGTCGTTCGCTGTATTTTTACTCAATGCGGAGGGCACGATTTATGGACGATTCGGCACTCGTTCGCATCGAACTGAATGGGTTGGCGATGTTTCACTCGCTGGGCTTGCAGCAGCACTTCAAGGGGCGTTGGATCTTCATAAAGATTATCCTTCCAACAAACTGTCGCTGATCGGAAAGCGTGGGCAGCCGCTTGAATTCCCATCACCGGAAAAATTCCCCTCTTTGAGCGATCGTTATCAAGACAAACTTGCTTCCTCCGGTGAAATTGCAAAAAGCTGCATCCACTGCCATCAAATTGGTGATGCTCAACGGGAATACTACCGTATGCATGCTGACAGAATGCCGGAATACATTCTATTCCCGTACCCACACCCGAAAGTGGTGGGACTGAATCTCGATGCTACTAAAGCTGGCCACATTAAATCGGTTGCCGACAACTCTGCTGCAGAAATGGCAGGGTTGAGAGCAGGTGACGTAATCACTCACTTAATCGACCAACCTGTCCTTTCTGCGGCGGATATCCAGTGGGTACTGCATCACGCCAAAACTGACGGTGATGCGATTGACTGTACGATCATTCGTGGTGGCGAGACAAAGAAATTGACACTCATGCTTGCCGACGGATGGCGTCGTGCTGACGACATTTCCTGGCGTGCCTCATCATGGAACTTGCGGAGGATGGCGACGGGAGGTGCAGTGTTCGAGTCGATTTCACCAGAAGATCGAGATCGACTCGGACTGGCTGAGGACAAAATGGGGCTGCGAGCCAAACACGTCGGTCAATATGGTGCTCACGCAATTGCTAAAAAAGCGGGATTGAAGAGTGGTGATATTCTTATCGAATTCGCCGGACAAAGAAACTTGATGACAGAAACGCAACTTCTCGCATTCGGTCTAAACCATTACCGACCTGGCGAGAAAGTCTCATTTATTATCAACCGCGATGGGGCTGAACACTCCCTGCAAATGACAATGCAACCTTAGCATCGCAGAAAAATAAGCGGTGGCAACTTCCAGTCGCCAACTCCCGAAACACCGACCAAAAATCGACGCCGCTTCGAAAAATGCGTCACTTATAGATTTCGCCATGCTTCGTGTCAGCAGCCGTTACTCGGGCTTCACCGCGACTCTTACTGGTTGATATTGGTTTGCGTATTCGAAAGCTCGTTGCGTTTGCTCGAGTGCGAATGTCTTGCTGACGAGTTCGTCAAATGGAAATCGACCGTGAACGCGTCGTAAAAAATCTAAGGCGTGGTCAAGGTCCTTGGGGAGATAGTTGTGTAATCCTCGGATAGTGAGCATTCGGCGAACGATTTGTTCTGGCGATAGAGGAATGTCCGCTCCAGGAAACACAGAACCGGCCAACAGCACGCAACCACCAATCCGGATCGATGCTAAACAGGTCTTAACCGCGTCGCTCACTCCTGCAAAGTCCAACGCCATATCAGCACCACGCCCTTCAGTGATTGAAAATAGAACGGCCTGAATCTCGTCGCTACTGGTCGCACAAATGGTGTGTGTGACTCCGAAAGATTTGGTGTACTCCAGCCTTTCTGAATTCGGATCGGCAACAACAATATGCCGAGCGCCAATGTCACTTAGTTGAGCCGCAGCCGTTAGGCCCAACATGCCAGAGCCCGTAATTAAAACGGTGGCGCCGACCAATGGATGCGTTTGTGCAATAGTTCTGACTGCCGCAGAAACCGTTGCCGTCGCACAGTTCGCGGGACAGGCCACTTCATCAGAAAGCTCATCAGGTATCGCAAAGAGAGATGTGCCGGGAACTAAGATGCAATGCGTGCTCAATCCGCCATTTAGAATGTGATGGCCATTGGGTTCGTGTCCGTACTTAAACAGTGACTCACATTTTTGATTAAGTCCCTTTCGACAGTAGAAACACACGCCGCAACCGACCGCCATGACCCACGTTACGCGTTGATCAAGACGGAGTTCATTTCCGTGAAAATCTCGCGGAACTTCCCCGTTGCACCATCCAGCTATCGAGCCGATGATTTCATGTCCCAGTATGCAACGTTTTAGTGCATTGCGGCGACCACAAAACGTATGAAGATCGCTGCCACAAATCGTACAACAGAGCACCTTGACAAGTAACTCACCCGGGCGAATTCGGAAGTCGGGAAGTTTTTGTCGTGTAAATTCACGGCTGCTCGGATCAAACTCCATCAAAAAATGATTCAAAGTCACAATCTCGACCGTTTCAATTGATAAACACAAGGTACGATGCAAATGTTCGCCAGTGGACCTGGCGACAAAAAATCAACTTCGTCACAATTGCAAACCAAATTTTCGATGGATCATAACGGAAGCTGGATCAGCAAGCGACTCGCCAAAGCGAATCCGGCTTTGTTCTCAACGTACTGCATTGTTGCTGCGTTTGGCACCTACTTCTGCATGTACGCGTTTCGCAAGCCCTTTACGGCTGCCACCTACGAAGATGAAGTATGGCTGGGGATTGGTTTCAAGACGATTCTTGTTTCAGCCCAGGTCGCGGGGTATACGCTATCCAAGTTCATTGGAATTAAAGTTGTTTCGGAGATGAGTCCTCGACATCGAGCCGTTTCGATCCTGGTGCTCATCGCAGTCGCAGAAATAGCTTTGTTGCTGTTCGCTGTCACCCCCGTTCCCTGGAACTTTATTTGGCTATTCGTCAATGGATTGCCACTAGGAATGGTGTTCGGACTCGTGCTCGGATTCCTGGAGGGCCGCAAAGTGACTGAGTCGCTGTCAGCTGGCTTGTGCGCTAGCTTCATCGTGGCATCCGGTGTTGTGAAATCGGTTGGGCGGAGTCTGATTCAAGACTATCAAGTCGATGCATTCTGGATGCCGTTCGTGACAGGGCTGATATTCGTCCTTCCGTTGTTGGCGTTTGTCTGGTTACTCTCACACATCCCACCTCCGTCGTCGGACGATGAACTACTGCGTTCAAAGCGTGCGCCGATGAACGCAGCACAGCGCCGGAGTTTTTTTTGTCGTCACTGGGTCGGTCTGGTTGGGCTCCTTGCGATCTACGTGCTGCTTACAATTGTTCGCAGCATCCGCGATGACTTTGCCGTTGAAGTATGGCAGGATCTAGGAGTCTACAACGAGCCGGATGTGTTCGCTCGTTCCGAGCTCGGCGTGATGATTGGCGTAGTTTTTATTAGTGGGTTAGCGATTTTGATTCGCAACAATCGACTTGCGTTCTTGTCTTCGATCGCATTATTGGGAATGGGTTTTGCTATCGTCCTTGCTGCCATTGCCGGACAAGAGTCAGGCGTGCTCGCACCGATGCCGTTTATGGTGCTTCTTGGCTTCGGGACGTACATTCCCTACGTCGCCTTTCATACTACCGTATTTGAGCGGATGCTCGCAGCGTTTCGAGAGGTTGGTACGATTGGTTATATCATGTACCTTGCGGACGCGATGGGCTATCTCGGCTATGTTGGAGTCATAATTTTTCGAAATACAACGACCGGCCAAGTTGACTTTCTTAATCTGTTGAGCTGGACGTCTGTTTTCGTTTCGTCGTCTTCTCTGCTGATCACTACGTTTCTCAGCGTTCATTATTTCCGAACGATTCCACGACACATTTCGAGAGATGTAGATCCGAATCAATTGTCTGGCCTAGCGGGATGAGCGAGCCATCCCACAACCGAGCGGAAACTCGGCTGTCTAATTGTGTAGCAAGTTGCTGCAACAAATTGCGTGCGGCTGTTCATTGACGCTCCGTGCGACGGTCGCGTCCGAACATGAAAGCAATTCCGAGAGAGTTTGAGGCCGAACGCCCAAAACGATGGGCTCGAGCCAAAATCACTCTCGCAGCACGAGGTCAACTTCAAGAGATTGACTGCGGAATTTGGTGTCAACGCATCGTGCGATCGACTGACACTTTGCACTCGCTCATCGATTAACCAACTGTCTGTTTTGTGCCCGCTCGATTTTGGCCAGAGTGAACAAGTGCGACAATGAGCGGATTAATCCACGGGGAACGCAGTCCGAAACTAATCAATCGATTGCGCCAGCCCGGGATCACGACACTTTGATGGCGCTGAAGTCCTCGCAACGAACTCTCAATTACTTCGTCAGCCTGCATCCACCATCGACGTGGGATTGCTGCACGCTGAAATCGGCTCATTTCAATCGTGTTGTGAAACCCTGTCTCTACAAAGCTCGGGCAAAGGGAAGGAGCTTCATCTTGCTCTCTTCAAAACCAAAACCGAGCCGTCCGCATTTTGCCTTTGATGCCAAGGACCTGGAGTCGCACGGGAGTGTCATCCATCCCAACGACGTTAGGTAAGGGACCAGCGGACGGAGCAAATCAGTTGCCACATCGAGTAGACCAACCTGAGTGCTGCGCGGGATCACTACGCCAGCGCGAGCAAACACATCTTCGAGTCTGTACAGCGGCAAGTGATCGGCATACTTGCCCAAGATGATTTGCGCTGTCACGCCGAAACCGTAACACGATCCGCTGCTGAGCGAGGCACCGTCTTAATCAGCCACTAGCGGCGGAGCCACGATCACTGTTTGTTTGCACGGGCCGCACGCAGGCTTGGGATAATGCAATTGGTACAACACCATCTTCGCCGGTTCGTATTCCAATCGCTCACGAACTTCCGTGTCGATAATCGGCATCGGCACGCCACGGCCCGGGCATAACCGATCCGCTTCGGGAACATCAATCGTGCGAACTTCACGTGCAATGTTCTCGGGAAATCCGCGGCGTTTGGGTTGCCAGGTCGGCGACTATGCTGCTCGTCTACCGACTCTTCGTCGTCTCCCTGTTCAACGATAAGCAACGGTTCATCGCCGAAAAAAAATATTTCAGACGAATCAGGAACATCACGCTCGCTGCGTCGTCCGTAGATGTATCGCTTGAGCTGTTCAATATCATACTTCAAGTTTTCGTTGTCACGCGCATGACTCTTATTGATGCGGTCTTGTTCTTCGATCAACGCGTGTCAGGCGGCGAGATCATGCGGCAGTGATGCTTCAATTGACATGGTGATACGTTGTCGCGAATGCACAAAAAAACGCAAGATGATGACTCATCTTGCGTGTGCATTTTCCCAAAAAAGTGACAGCTGGTGTTACCCAGCTTTGAAACGTTTGCGACGCTTCGCTGAGTTCAAGTCGATGCCCGAGAGTAGCATGGATAGGGTGGCGCGGTCGATCTCCAATGACGACTGCGTGAGGTCCAATGAACTGAGTTGGTAGGTGCCCGCCTCAAGTCGCTTGATTTAGGCATCACAATATCCCTGTTTTCGTTCCGTAACAGAAGTTTGGCATGGACGCAAAGCGTTACGAATTGCATCGGCAAGATCGGGTTTTGGGCGTTACGAGATCTGGATTGTTTTTGGCAGTGTACGAGTTGCTTGTTTTACTTAGCTTTCTCAGTCTTGTGATCTCATCTTTGTCAGCCCAGACGATCCAGTGCTTGCCCGAGTTCGTTTTTCGGTAGTGAACCCAGCCTTGTTTGGCCCAATAATGGACTCGTTGCTGAACCACACCGATCTTGTTCGCAAGGTCGGGTATCCACCATTCATTCTCAAGTAGCGTTTGAGTTTGAAAGAGCTCGCCCTTGAGGCCCAGACTTCGAATCAGCGCCCCAACGTTTTGGTAGGTGAATACACCTCGACGCCGTGGCGGCACGAATCCATCTTGATTGAGTTGTGCAGCGATCGCTGGATGGTGCCAACCGCTGGCGTGTAGTTCACGAATCCTCTGGCACAGGCGATCATAGTCTTGGAGTTGTTCATAGCTTCCAACGGCCTTATAGATCAAATGTTGGCTGCGGAAGCCACCATGCCAGATAATCGTGACATCGACATTTTCGTGCTCAAGATCGGGAACGACGATAATTTGGTCTATCATCGCGCGAATCACCCTCTTGCGATCCTCAGGCGTCGTCGACTGGCTCGTCCAAAGCTTTGGGATTGAACTTGAAAGCTTACGAATGGTAGCGATCTCCTCTGGGGCCAATCGCTTGGGAGTTGCTTGTTCGAATCGTCGAAAGTCCTCTTGAGACTTCTGCATTTCTGCGAGAGTGGACTCCCATGCCGATTCGAGCGTGCGTGCGACAAGTCGATTCTCTGGTTCAACGGCTCGATACTGCCGCTCTGCCTTCTCGCATTCGTACTTTGCACGTTGCAGACGTAATTCCCACTGTCGATAGAGGCGATGGCGCTCCGAATCGATGTCGGCAGTCGTCGCGATACTGAGCTCCAAGGCGGCTGGCTCAATTGCTTTGAGCACTTGCTGTGAGACGAGTTCGTCAAGTGATTTCGTGGCCATCCGACCGCAATGCCCGCCAATCTCTTGATTGCGAACGAATTCATTACATGCATAGCAAGGCAACTTATCGGACTTGTAACTGGTCGCCATTTTTCTTTGGCATCTTCCACAAGTAATCAAACCCGCCAGCAGTGCATGGCCACGTCGCGGAGTGCCTTTGCTTTTGTGGCTCGAACGATTCTCCGCGATCTGTTTCTGATTGGCTTCGAATTGATCCCAGGAGATGTACGAGGGTAGCTTGTCCTTAATGAAAACGCCCATCTCTTCGGGAGCTAAGAACCAGCTTCTGGATTCGAGGGAATCCATGTCCTGATGCATTTTGTTGTTTCTTCGCATCCCGTAGGCATACGCTCCTGCGTAGATTGGATGACGCAAGATGTTCATCACTCGAATGTGCGTTGGCAGTCGCCATTCAAGCTCACCTCGGCGCACACCTTTGTGAATATGAAAGCCCATTTTCAAATGGTGTTTATGCATGTACTGAAATACTCCATAGGCCGATCCGATGCAGTTGAATTTTTCAAAAACGAGTTGCACCATGGCGCGAGCTTGCTCGTCAGGATCGAATGCAACTTCGCCGCTTGGTAACTTCACGTATCCAATCGGAACAGACAG